>CAZXAQ010000067.1:0-22163 GCA_964638635.1 uncultured Flavobacteriaceae bacterium | reverse complement strand
CCCTGGGTGGCCGGGTCCCGCCTACGCCAAGGCTACGGCGGGCACGCAAGCCCGGTCATGATGGGCGTTTTTGTTGGGCGCTCGTTACCGCGCCCGCAACTCCATCCGCGCCTCACCCGCGGTCGCGCAAACCGGCGCGCTCGCATCCGTCTTGCAAATCGCCGGCAACCGCTTCGCCGTCACCGTGATCGTGTAGTCGGCTTCGATCTTCTCCGCCGCGACCGCGTCGCTCACGATCGGCGTCGTCAAAGCGTGCGCTGCGAACGTGCCGACAACCACTGCCGCCGACGCGGCGCCGATCAGCCAATCTTCAAAGCTCTGCATCAACATTGTCGTCTCTCCCCTTTGGGTTGCCCGGGCCTTAGCGGGGGCCGCGCGGCGTCTCTTAATCACACCTGTTAAGTGTGCCGGGGCAGGCAGAGATTGAAGTGCCGCTTGTCACAACCTGGCGCGCGTTCACGTTGTGACCAGCGCTACAGTGCGAATGCTACTCGTCGTCGAACGGCGGATCCTCAAACGAAGGTGCCGCTACAAGTTCGGGCGGCGCAAACCGCGCGATCGCTTCGGCGATATCACCGAGCGACCCGCCGAGATTGAAATCGATGATGTGCAGCGGGTCGACTTTGTGACCGAGCCAGCGCCTGATCGTCCGCTGCTTGGCTGCGTACGCCGCCGGATTGCGCAGCCGTAGCGAGAGCGACGGCATCGCGCGTAGATATGAGAACGAGATCGCTTCGACGTCGCGCCATGGAATTTTCTCCGCCAACCCGCGATAGTCCGCGATCCCCTCCGCATCGACGACCACCTTCGCCCGCCCGTCCACGCCGACCGCAAGCAGAACAACGGTGCAAAAGCCGGCAAACGCGACCAGCACCCAGGCAAGCCACACCGGAAACACCGTACCCGAAAGCCCGACAATCCCCGCCGCCAACCAACCGGCGCTCGCCAGCCCGAGGCTAAGCAACCGCACGCGATCGTAGCGCAGTACGACGCGCGTTGGCGTCACCTCGGCCTTTGCCGGCCGGTAGAATTGCACAATGTCGGCGATCCCGACGATCGCGCAGCCCGCAAAGAACAACAGCGGCGTCCACGGATCAGGCGAGGTCCACGGGATATTGCCCATCGCCATCGGCAGGATCGAAAGCGCGACAAAGCCAAGGCCGATCAGCGTGAGCAGAACGTTGCGAACCATGGGCGCGCCGCTACTCGTCGGCCGCGCGATACTTGTTGTGGCACGCCCCGCAGGCGTTCTTTGCGACGTTCAGCGCAGCGGTCGCGTCGGCCTTCGACCCGCGCGCCAAAGCGCCCTCCAACCCGCCGAGCGCCTGACCCGCTGCGGAAAGCTTCGCCTCGAAATCCGACCGGTTCGTAAAGATCGTGGTCAGCGCGCGCGACTTCGCGACCCCCTTGTCGCCCAAGGCCGTGCCGCGCGGAAACAAATCGGCGAGCCGTTCCACCTTCCCTCGCGCCGCCGTAACCTTCGCGCGCGCCTCCGGCGCAGTCTCCTTGCCGGCGACGAAGGCGTTCGAGGCACTGAGCGCGCCCACAAACCCCTTCATGATCGAAACCCGCTGATCGATCACCGCCTGCGGATTGGCGGGCGGGGCCTCCAGCATGGTGGCGCACCCGGCGATCCCGGCGGCGGTAAGCAAAACAACGGCGAAGCGCATGATCGGGCTCCCTCGAACGCGTCAACCATAGCCGAGACCGGCGGAGAATGTCGTCTCGCAAGAGAAATGGCCCGTTGCGCCGTCGCCTAGGGCGCGAGCGGCACAAGACGTCTAATACCGTGCCCCGGACGCACACGCGAAGCCCGCTAACCTCAACCCGGGTGATGCAAAAGAGAAACGCCCGGCAACTGACGGGCTGCCGGCAATGGGCAATTTCTTGACTGTGCACCGCCAAAAAGCACCTGATATCCGCCAAAGAGGTCGTGGGGACCTTCGGGTGGGGGACTAATGTCTGCGATGCGGACGGCTGCGCGCGCGCGGCCTGTTGAATCAACGAAATTCGGAATTCTGACCGCGGCGCTCTTGGCCTCGACGGCGTTGGTGTCGGTGACGACGCCGGCCTCAGCGGTGGTCTGCAACGCGGCCAACGATGGCGCCTACGACACCTGTGTCACGGCGTTCCTCGCCGGGGACACGGTGAACGTGACCGGCCCGGCCACGCACAATCTGAACTACACGACCGGCGGCATTCTGAACGTCAACGCGGGCGGCGCGCTGACCGATACCGGCGGCCAGTGGGGCACGGGACTCGCGCTCACGATCGCAACGGGCGGATCGCTGACGCTTAACGGTCTCGACGCGTCGGGAACCCTCGGTTTCGATACGTTTGCCTCGCTCGCCGGCAGCGGCACGCTGACCTTGACCGGTGGCGGCATGATCTTCGGCGGCAACAACGCGAGCACCGCGTTCTCCGGCACGGTCGTCGCGCCGACATTGGGCAACTTCATCGCCAAAATAGGAACCGGCACCTGGACCGTCGACGGCATGACGATGGCCGAAGGCGATTTGCGCATTGCGCAAGGCACCCTGGCGAACACCGGCGGCACCACGAACATCAAGTCGATCGGCTTGGGCAGCGGCGGCGGTAGCAACGCCACCGCGACGATGTCGGGCGGCACGCTCAACATCACCGGCAACTTCGCGGGCGGCCCGCCTTGCGTGGGCGGTTGTCCGTCGCTGCGCATCGGCGACTTCGGCGGCATCGGTGTCTTCAATCAAAGCGGCGGCACGGTGAACATCGGCGCGCTAAACGTCGCCGCCAGCCTCAACATCGGCAACGAAGGCGGCAACGGCACCTACAACATGTCCAGCGGCACGCTGAACATGGGTATCCTCGGCAACGCGAATAGCGCGGGTCTCTACTCGATTGGCCGCAGCACGACGAACGCCAACAACAGCGTCGGCGTCTTCAACATCTCCGGCGGCACGGTGAACGTGAACGCGGGCGACCTGATCAACGGCGATCGCGATGGGCCTGGCAACTTGGCCACGACCTCAAGCACGATCAACCTCTCGGGCGGCACCCTCAGCGTGAGAAACGGCGCCAATCTCTGGCTCTCCGCTTTCAACAACGCAGGCGCCATCGACAGCGTCTTCAATTTGAGCGGCACCGGCGTGCTCGAGATCGGCGATGGCCGTTTGCAGGCGAACTACGGTGGCGGCGGCGGCGCCTACGAGTTCAACCTCAACGGCGGCCAGATCCGCGTCATCGACAGCGATCTGACGACCACGGTCAACGCCATCCTGTTGGGCGCTTCGGCAACCGCCGGAACGCAAATCAACACGAACGGCTTGAACGCGAACTGGAACGGCATCCTTTCGGGTGCGGGTTGGATCGTGAAGACAGGCGCCGGCACGCTGACGCTCGGCGGCCCGGGCAACACCTACACCGGTGGCACGGCTTTTAACGGCGGCACGGTGTTGGTCGACGCGCTGGCGGACCTCGGCGCGGCAACGGCAGCGATGTCCTTCAACGGCGGCACGTTGCGGTTTGGCGCGAACAACGTCCTGGTCGGACGCACCGGCAACACCACCATGGCGGGCGCCGGCACGATCGATACCGCCGGATTCTTCTCAGTCTATACCGGCAACATAACGGGCAGCGGAGCGCTGACCGTCACCGGCGGCGGAAACCTGGATCTTCAGGGCAACAACAACGCCCATACCGGCGCGCTCAACATCTCAGGCGCCGGCACAAGCGTGTTTGCCAACCCGAACGGCGTCGGCGACACCAGCGCCGTGTCGCTGGGGGCCGGAACGACGTTGCTCGTCAACAACGGCGCCGGCGGCGAAGTGATCGGCTCCCTCGCGAGCACGGGCGCCGCGACGGTGACGATCAACAATGGCGTACTGACGACCGGCGGCAACAACTTATCGACGACCTACACCGGCACGATAGGCGAGGGCGGCCCCGGCCGCGGATTGACGAAGACGGGGACCGGCGCTTTCACCGTCAACGGCAATTTGACCTACACCGGCCTCACGACGGTGAGCGCCGGCTCGATGCTGTTGAACGGTTCGATGGCAGACAGCTTGCTCGTTGCTTCAGGCGCCACGTTCGGCGGCAACGCAACAATCACCGGCAACGTCACGAACAACGGCCACATCGCGCCGGGCAATTCGCCCGGAACGGTGACGATGCTCGGCAACTACACGGCCGGTCCCGGCGCCATCTTCGACATGGAGGTGCAGTTCAACAACGCGGCCACGGCAAGCTTGCCGGTGAACAACGGCGTGACGCATGACTTTGTGACCATGACGAATCCGCTCGGCACGGTAACCGGCACGACATTGATCAATGTCATTGCGATCTCGCCATCCGACGCGGCGGCGGCTACGGTCGGCAACGGCATCGAACTCGTCCGTGTTGCCGGAACGGTGGCAGGCAATCAGTTCCAGCTCGCCGCCCCCGTGCTTCAAGGCGCGTACGAGTACCTCCTGACCTACCGCCCGAACTACTCGGGTGCGCTTGACGGCTGGTTCCTGACCTCGCGGGCGAGCGAAGTGATGTACGGCGAAGCCGCAATGTTCGCCGCAAGCCAAACGATGATCAACAGCTGCTTCCGCAGCGACGACGCGCTCACCACGGACGGCGGTATCCGCAGAAGCCGCGCCTGGGCGAAGGTCATTCAAGGCTCGCGCGACACCGGCGCCGACACCGGTAACGACGCCGCACAAGACTATACGTGCGGCGCCGGCGGCATCGACGCCTGGGCGGGCGGCGCTTATCGCGTCGGCTTGTCCGGCGGGTGGGGCATGACCGACGTCGAAGTGCAGACACCGGCGGGCGTGGCCGATCTTTCCGGCACGGGCGGCATGATTCAGGTGAACTTCGGGCTGCAGAAGAGAGTGTTCTTCGCCAATATCGGCTTGGGCTATGGCACGACCGAGTGGACGTTCGACGGGCCCGGAAGTGCGCCGATCGACGCGACGTTGAACGGCTTCGTCGGCGCGCTGCAACTGGGTGCCATGTTCCAGATCGGCGACGGCTGGAACTTGGGGATGATCGCCGAAGCCGACTACGACGGCATGGAGTGCGATGTGCAATGCTTGCTGGCAGGCACGGAAGCCGACCCGACGAAGCTGTTCGTCAAAGGCACACTGCGTATAGACGGAGAGATGAACAGCGGCGACGTCCTGCCGTACGCAGCCGTATCGATCTCCAACGGCGACACGAACACCGTGAAGAACGGCGCCGTCTCGTTCACCACCGACACGGCATCGAGCCTCATCGACGCGAAGGCCGGACTTTCCGTCAGGGTGGACCGCAACATGGCCGTCTACGTTGATGGCGGCATCACCGAAGGCCTGAGCAACGACGTCAGCGGCTGGAACGGCACTGCCGGCTTCAAGGTGATGTGGTAGTCCGGCTCTTACAGAACAGTAGACGAAACCGCCCCGGCCAACCGGGGCGGTTTTCGTTTGCACCCCATGCGGCGCTTCTGCATCAGGTCTGAAAATTTGCGAATCGCAGCGGGCCGCCCTGGCCGAACCGCGCGGCAACCCGCGGGAATCGTTGCGCCTTAAACTTCATGAACGGTTGTGCCCCGTTGACTCTACAGGTCTTCGTGCGTGGAGCGAACGCTCCGGTCTAGGGTACAGTTTCTGCGCGAGGGGGCCTTGCAACAGTTTTCCTTGGAGTCTCTTGAGCCATGACAGCGCGGATTGCATTGCTGATGGTTGCGGTCGTCGGGTTGGCGGCCTGCGAATCCACGAAGGCCGTCGACACGTCGCCCGCAAAGCCCGTGGCGGTCGAAACGCAGGTCCAAGACACGGCGCCGCGCATCGTGCGTAGCCCGGTCGTCGCCGACGATGAAGATGTCGCCGCCGTTTCGACGCCGAAGAAGCGCGTTCACACGGCAAGCCTCGGGTCGTCGCCGAGCGCCTCGTCGTCCACGACGGAAGCCGTGGACACGGAGGAGCCCGCAGCCCCCGTCTCGAAACCCGACAAGCCGGCAAAGCCTGGCAAGACAGATACCGCGAACAAGCCGGACAAGACGG
This sequence comes from uncultured Flavobacteriaceae bacterium, assembly GCA_964638635.1. Lineage (GTDB taxonomy): Bacteria > Pseudomonadota > Alphaproteobacteria > Micropepsales > Micropepsaceae > SZUA-430. The sequence goes on along the minus strand of CAZXAQ010000067.1, from coordinate 16,152 downwards.
ACGCGCCGGTAACGACCGCCGACGCCTCCGCGCCGCCGCCCGCCACGCCAAGCGACAGCGGCCCCGCGCCCACCGACACCGCCCCGGACACGAGCGCCACGCCGACGACGGACGCGTCCCCGGCGGCCGACGGCACGACGCCAAAGTCGATGTTCTCCGATCCCTCGACGTTCATGCAGGCCCAGCTCGGCGGTTTCCCCGTATGGCTGATTGCGCTCGTCGGCGTTGTCTTGCTCGCCGCGCTGCTGATCGGCGTGGGCGGCCGCAAGAAACCGGAAGAAGTCGTCTAATCCGTAAAACCCACGCGAGAACCCCTCGGACCGCACAAGGCCGAGGGGTTTTCTGCTTAGGGCGGGCCTCGCCAAGCTCGCAGGTTGCCCGCGTAAGGCTCGGCCAACGTAAGGTTATCTCGAAATTTCCGTCTTGATTTGGAGGCGCCGCGCGGGTCATCTGCGCGTCCCGGAAAGTAACCCCCGAATCCCCCGTGTACCGGAGTTCACGATGCGTCAGTTGCTGTTGTCGTCAGCCCTCGTCTTTGCTTTCAGCGCAACCGCCCACGCCGCCGCACAAGACGTGCGCAAGATCTGCACCGAACGCTACAACACCGAGAAGGCCGGCGGCACCATCCCAGTCGGCATGTCCAAGACGACCTACATGAACCAATGCACGGGCTCGATCCGCCGTGCCGAGAAGCTCGAGCAGGAACTCGCAACCGGGCAGACCGGCAACGCGCAAGACGCGACCGACCAAGCCGGCAGCAACGAAGTCAGCGCGTCGACCACGACGGCAAAACCTGCGGCCACAACCGCCAAACCCGCCCGCATCAAGACGGCGCTGACGCCGCGCGGGTCCTAGGCGTCGTTCAGAAGAAGAAACGTCCGGCGATTTGCAGCTGCGTCTCGCGCGAGCGCGGCGACAAACCTGCCTCGTCGCGCTGTTCGCGGATGCTGTCGACGTACAGCACCTCCGCCGTCAGGCGCACCCACTCTTCGGGCGTGTAGGTAACGGCAAGCGTGAACGCGTGGCCGTGCTCGCTGTATTCCGGGTCTTCCACACCGATCCCGGTGAGCAAATCGGTCTCGACCGCATCGCTTCCGAAGAGCTCCGCCCGCGCTGCGACCCGCCAATCGCCGAATGCGCGCCCGGCGAGCACATAGGCCGACCAAATCTCCACCTCGCGGTCGAACAGCGAGAACGGCGCAACCTCCGTCTCGCCGGTCAAGCCTTGCGCCAGAATCTCGAATTCGCCGATTTGCGTTTCGAGGCCCGCGCTCCAAAACTCCGTGCGCCACGCCGGGAAGACATCGAACGTCTCGGGGTCCGCCCGGTTGTCGTAGCGCAGCACCTCGATGCGCCCGAGCCCTTCGCGAATCCAGGCCGCACGCGCGTAATAGCCGGCGCGGCCGTCGATCTCCTTGAACAATGATGTCGTCGCATGCTCGAGCGCGAAATCTTCCGCGAACACATCCGGCAACCGCACCTTGTCGAAAAGACCCGTCGGCCGGTCATGCAACGCCCACCCGCGCACGTCGATCAGGATCCCGGCCGGATCGTTCCATCCGAACAGCGCCGCATTCGCTTCGAAGCTGTCGACGGGGCCGCGCAACTCGACCTTTGCTTCCGCGCCCAGCGTGCGGAACTCTTCGCCCACCCACGTGTTGATCGCCGACGGCGTCAGCGTCCAATAGCTGGTCCACCCCACCTCGTCGTTTTCGAGAGAAATCGGCGGAAGGAATGCGCCCGCCGTCACCGACCAACGCCATTCGGATGTCGACACCGGCCGGTAGCGTACGAATGCTTCCAACACGTCGAGCTTCGTGCGCTGATCCTCGTCGTAACGAACGCTCGCCATGACCATGAACGCGGGATCGATCTGCCAACGCCCTTCGCCGACGATCTCGCCGAACCGAAGCTCGACACCGCCGTCTTCGTTTGCAAACCGCGTCTTGCCCAAGCCGCCTTCAAGCCACGTATCATCGTCGTCGCCAGGCACGACAAAGCGCAGGCCGCCATAACCTGAAAACACCGGCGCGTCTGCCAATGCCGCCCCGGCGTGAATGGTGAGCAATAGGTAAGCGGTGACGGCGTGAACAGCCTTGCGCATCGCCATTTCTCGCGCTCTCCCGGTTAAGGGCCGGTTTATTCGGCGGCCCAATTGGTGCAAATGCACCCGGAATTAAGGCGCTGCGGCCTAGCATGCCCAGGGTATCCGGTAAGTGGGGCAAGGCGCATCGCATGCGCTTCGGGACGCGGCTCGCAGTTTTCTTGGCAATTTCGTTGATCGGCGTTCAGGCTCTGACCGTCGCCGTCGGCTACGCCGTCTCGCGCCAGCAACTCGTCGAAAACGGCAACATCGAACTCGCCAAAGCCGCGCGCCTCTTTGGCCGTCAGCTCGACCTGGTGTCTCAACGCGTCGGTGACAGCGCCGAAGTCCTGGCCCTCGACTTCCCGCTGCGCAAAGCGGTCGCCGATCAGGATCTAAAGACAGTCGCTTCGGTCTTGAGCAATCATGGCGCCCGCATCGGCGCGAAGCGTATGTTTCTGGTCGGCCTGGATGGCAACATTCGCGTCGATACGGCGATCGAGACCGATCTGAATCACCCCTTCCCATTCGCAGGGTTGCTCAAAGCCGCCGATGTCGACGGGCTAGCCGCCGGCAAGGCCGTGTCCGACGGCCAGCTGGCCTGGTTGATTGCCGTACCCGTCAGAGCACCGCTGCCGATCGGTTATGTCGTTGCCAGTGTCCCGATCGACGCGAGCTTGATCGGCGACTTGAGCGAACTGTCGGCACTGCCGACTTCGATTTCGCTCATAACCGAAGACGGAAGGGCACTGGCCCAGGCCCTCAAACCACATGCCGGCGAACCGGACCACCTAAGCTCGAAGATCAAATTGGACACGCTGCCCGGCAGTCCCCCGGTGTATGCCGTGTTCGAGTACCCGATGGCCGACGCCTTGCGTCCGTACGATGCGGTGATGATACCGCTTCTGGGCGTATTTCTGGTCGGACTCGCCATCGCAGTGATCGGCGCGATCGCGGTCGCCCAGCGCATGGCGCGTCCGTTGGAGGCCTTGGCCAAGAGCGCCCAGAAGATTGAGGCGGGCGACTACACTCCGCCGCCGTCCGTTCAGGGCACGGACGAGGTAGCGCAACTCTCAAACGCACTCGCCGCGATGGCCAGCGCCATCGGCGAGCGTAGCGCTGAACTCGAAAAATCGCGCGACGCCGCCTGGCGCGCAAACGCGGCGAAGTCCGAATTCCTCGCCAATATGAGCCATGAGATCCGAACGCCGCTGAATGCGGTGCTGGGTCTGGCTGGCGTTTTGATGGACACCACGCTCTCCGACGAGCAGCGCCGTCACGTCGCGCTAATCAAGCAATCCGGCGACAACTTGCTCTCGATCCTGAACGACATTCTCGATCTCTCGAAACTCGACGCCGGTAAGATTGAGCTGGAGAACTTCGCGTTCGATGCGGCCGCGCTCACCGCCTCTAGCCTCGACCTTCTGCGCCAACGCGCGGCCGAAAAGGGACTGGCGCTGACGTTCGATAAGGTTGATCTGCCACCGGTCGTGGTTGGCGATCCATCGCGCATCCGTCAGGTGCTGCTCAATTTGGCTGGCAACGCCATCAAGTTCACCATCACTGGGCACGTCAGCGTTCGCGTGGCGACCGTCGAAGCCGGCGGTGACTGGGTGACGCTGGAATGGTCGGTCAGCGACACCGGCATCGGCATGGCGCCCGATCAACTGAGAAACCTGTTCAAGGAGTTCTCGCAAGCCGACAGTTCGATCTCCCGCCGTTTCGGCGGCACGGGGCTGGGACTTGCGATCTGCAAGCGCTTGATCGAGTGCATGGGCGGCACGATCCGCGCGGCCTCGGTTGAAGGGCAGGGCTCGGTGTTCTCGTTCCGCCTGCGGCTCAAGACCGGCGATCGCAGCATGCTCGCGCCGCCAACGCCCTCTGCCGACTACGACTTGGGGGCGGCTGTCGCCAAGTTGAAGCGAACCGTGCGCATCCTTGTCGTCGAAGACAACATCACGAACCAGATTGTCGCCCGCAACGTCCTGAAGATGGACGGCGTCCACGTAGACGTCGCCTGTAACGGCCGTGAGGCTGTCGACGCCGTCATGCGCCATCCTTACGATCTCGTGTTTATGGACGTGCAGATGCCGGTCCTGGACGGTCTTGCCGCAACGCGCGAAATCCGCGCTCGTGGCGGCAGCCGCCTCGCGGCGCTGCCGATCATCGCTTTCTCGGCGAACGCATACGCCAGCGACGTCGATGCCTGCCTGAAGGCGGGCATGAACGGCCACGTGGCAAAGCCGGTGCAGAAGGAAACGTTGAGAGCCGCCGTTGTCCAGGCCTTGTCCGGCGTGTTCACGACGGCCGCCCGGCAACCGTCGGATGAGGCTCTCGATGACGCTCCCGCGTACGACGCCGCGTGCGTCGATGGGTTGATTGAGGCGGTGACGCTGAATGTGGTGCAGGATCTGTTGACCTCGTTCGTGAAGGACTCGAACGCGCGCATCGACCGTCTGCCGGCGCTGTTGACGGAGTACGAAAAGCTCACGATCGAAGTGCACGCGATGAAGAGTTCCGGCGCTCAAGTCGGCGCCATGCGCCTCTCCCGCCTTGCGGCCGACCTCGAACGTCGCGCGCTCGACCGCGAGGCCGTCACAAGCGAAGATGTGGCCGCGCTCAAGGCTGCCCTTGACGGCTTCGAAACGGGCTTGGCGAAGCGCGTTCAAGCCTCTCGTTAAGCCTCCATTTACATGCCCCGGGCAAGGTTGGGCGATGCGCGCGGCGGCCATCATTTTATCGTACCTAGTCTTGGGCGGCCTCGCCCAGGCGGCCACGCTCAGCGTTCAAGTCCGCACCGCCGACGGCAAGCCCGTCGTGGACGCCGTTGTGACCGTCGCCGCTCCCACGGCACCCGCCGCAAAGGCCGCACCGCTTCGTGTCGCGCAGAAAGACCTGACATTCGACCCATTCGTGCTCCTCGTGCCCGTCGGCGCCACGGTCGCATTCCCGAATTTCGATAGGGTGAGCCACCACGTCTATTCGTTCTCGCCCGCCAAGAAGTTTGAGATTCAACTCTACGGTCAGGACGAGACGCGCACGGTCGTCTTCCCGTCGCCCGGTATCGTGGCGATCGGTTGCAACATTCACGACAAGATGACGGCCTTCCTCTACGTGACCGACACCGCGCTCGCCGCCAAGACCGACGCGAACGGCAACGCCACGATCGCCAACGTCCCCGAAGGTGAAGTGAAACTGCGCATCTGGCATCCCCGCGCCGCCGTCACGGATCAGCAGATCGAGCAGCAGGTCACAACGTCCGCAACACCTTCAACCGTGACGGCGGAGCTCGATCTCCGGCCCGAACGCCGTACGCGCCATGGCTCCTATTAGACCTCTCTTACCGCTCGCACTGTTGGCCTCGCTCGCGCCGGCCGCCGCCGATGGCGAGCGCCCCGCATTCCTCGACGACTTCTCCGCCCGCCTCGATGTGCGCGCGATCCTGGCCGACGGCGAACGCACCTGGCTGAAAGACGCCTTCGGAAAGACCCGCTTCGGCAACAGCGAAGACACCGAAGCCCGCCTTGTTCTCGCGAATGCCGCGCTCGTGTGGCATCCGCAGGTGATGGATTGGGATCTCTCCGCCCATGTCCACGCACAAGCGAACCCCGGCCAGTACAACGGCATCGATCTCGTCGAAGCGTTTCTGAAGTGGAAGCCGTTGCCCGACGGCGAAACGCGCTTCTCCGCCCGCGCGGGTCTGTTCTTCCCACCGGTGTCGCTCGAGCACGACGGCCTCGCCTGGACGACCACGCGCACGCTCACCCCCTCCGCGATCAACAGCTGGATCGGCGAAGAGGTCTTGGTCGTGGGCCTCGAAGGCACCGTGCGCACGTTGATCGAAGACCACGAACTCCAGCTGACCGGCGCCATATTCCGTGGCAACGACACGGCCGGCACGCTGCTCACCTATCGCGGCTGGGCCATGCACGACGTGCTCGCGACCGCCTTCGGCGACTTCGCGCTACCCGACCGCAGCCCTGCTTGGGACGCATTCTACATGAACCAAGCACCGACGACCGAAGCGACACGCGAGGTCGACGAGCGCTATGGTTCCTACGTGCGTCTCGACTGGTCGCCGCCGTTCCCGGTGACGCTGAACGTGATCTACTATGACAATCACGGCGACCCGACTTCTGTGGAAGAGGGCCAATACGGCTGGCGCACGCGCTTCACGAATGTGGGCCTCGCCGCCGATCTCGACGACAAGACCGAACTCCTCGCGCAGTACATGACCGGCGAAACCGTGATGGGTCACTATATGCCGCCCGACGGCTGGATGGCCGACCTCGGTTACGAGTCGGCCTACGTGCTCGTCTCGCACCAGTTCGACTTCGGGCTCATGGCCGCGCGTCTCGATTGGTTCGCCGTGAACGACCGCAACTACGAATTCATCGATGACAACAACGAAGAAGGCTGGGCCGCCACGCTCGCTTGGCAGAAGCCGGTCTGCGATTGGGCCCGCCTCGCCGCCGAGGTGCTCTACATCGACAGCGATCATCCTGCCCGCGTCGACCAAGGCCTCGACCCCGAGCAAGAGCAGTTTGTCGCCCAGCTGGCGCTGCAAATTGAGCTGAAATAGCTCACCGCAAGCCGAACGGCACCCTTGCGCCGCCTGTGCAGAACAGCAAAATCCAGAGGGGGCCACTTGGGGGAATAGCTTCGTGCGCACTTTTCTTGTCGTATTGCTGTTGCTCATAACGCTCGCCGTTGCAGGCGTGGTGGGCCTCTACGTCTGTTACACCTGTACGCTGCCGCCGGTGGGTCAGCTTGAACCGCTCCCGCCGCCCACGGTCCAACCCGGCGCGCCCACGAACGCCGACGGCTCGCCGAACTGGTCCGCGCGCGCGTTGATCGACCTCGCCGCCATTCGCGAGCAACTCTGGGCGAACACGCCGGTTCCCTACGACACAGAGAACCCGCAATACCGCGAATGGGCGATCAAGGGCTTCGCCGAGGCGGAAGCGCGGGCCGGGCAGGCGAAAGATCGCGCCGGATACTTCTACACGCTCGCCGCCTACATGAACGGCTTCGGCGACCCACACTTTCAGATCGGTCTTAAGGGCGATCAACTGTCGCCGCGCTGGCCGGGCTTCATCGTCTCGCGCGCGGGCGACGCGGCCGAGGTCGTCTACCGCGACGAGGCCGACGCAAGCGCCCCGCCGCTCGGCGCAAAGATCGTGGCGTGCGACGGCAAACCGCTCACGCAGCTCATGGACGAGCGTGTCTATCCGTTCCGTATGAATCCGAAGCTCGCCAGCGACCGCCGTATCGGGATGACGCGGCTGTTCCTCGATCGCGGCAACCCGTTCGCCCCGGCGCCTTCGGTCTGCCACGTCGAACAGAACGGCACGGCGCGCGACGTGGCGCTCGCCTGGCGCGCCGCGCCGCCCGACAAGGACCCGTGGTGGGACAAATACCAAGCCGCCGGCACCGGCCCGAAGGCCGAATGGGGCGTCACCGAGCCAGTCCCCGGCGTCACCTGGATCGGCGTCCCCACATTCTCATCCGACGACGAGAATTTTCCAAAGCTCGACGCACTCATCAAAGCGGTGGAAGCGAAGGGCGCAGCCATGCGCCAAGGCCGCGCCATCGTGATCGACACGCGCGGCAACGGCGGCGGCAACTCGTCCTGGGCCGACAAGCTCGCCGCCGCGATCTTCACCAGCGATGTGTTGAGCCGTCACGCCGCCCCCAATCGCGAAGAAGCCGTCGATTGGCGCGGCTCTCAGGCGAACGCCGCCTACTGGAAAGATTGGTCGAACCAGATGGCCAAGGAGTTCGGCCCCCTCTCGCTCAACCGCTTCGGCGCGCTCGCGATCGGCTGGCAACTCGGCCGCACCGCCAGCCAAAACCCGCCGATCATCCGCGTCGGCAGCTGCAAGCCCGGCCGTGCCGGCGGCATCACAAAGGCAAGACCCAAAGGCGCAAGCCCGTTCAAAGCGCGCATCTATTTCCTCTCGAACGGCAGCTGCGGCTCGTCGTGCCTGAACTTCGCCGACACGGTGCTGATGGTGCCGGGCGTCACGGTGATCGGCAGCGCCACCTCCGCCGACGGCGCCTACATGGAAATCCGCGGCATCGATCTCCCGTCCGGCGAAGCCGAAATCGCCTTCCCGCAAAAAGTCGAACGCGGTGCCGCCCGTGCCCCCATGGAAGCCTACGAAGCCGACATCCCCTACGACGGCAGCTGGAGCGACGAAGCGGTGCGCAAGTGGGTGCTGGAGAAGGTCAGCCAGTGAAAGCGCAGCGCGCTATTTCTCCCAAACCATCACGAGAAACCAAGGCGCGCGCACATAGTCTTTGGCCCGTTCCAGAGGCGCATCGGCGACGGGCCGCGGCTCGTCGAAATGCGTCAGCCGCAAACCTTGACTCAACAGCAGTTTCATATACGTGCTCAGCGGCCGGTGATGATTGGCGATGCGGATACCGCGCCATTCGATCCACTGCGTGCGTTCCTGCAGATAATGGTCGATCCGGAAATGGGCTTTGCGCCCGTCCGCATCGCGCGCCCAGCCGCACCCTTCGCCGTCGCCCGCAGTGTTGAAGCCGTTCGAATTCGCGATCAAAAGCCGCCCGCCCGGCCGCATCACGCGCGCCATCTCGGCGATCGCGGCCGGCGCATCGGGAATATCGACAAGCGACAAGCAACTCACGACAAGATCGAACGTCGCGTCCTCCAGCGGCAGCTTCGCCGCATCCGCCTCGAGATAGGTCCCCGCTGGATCGCGCGCCTTGGCCTCGGCGATCAGCGCCTTCGTCGGATCGATCCCCGTCGTGCGAACGCCGTGTTTCGCAAGCATCCGGCAGAACCGCCCCTCGCCGCAGCCGACATCCAGCGCCGTCTTCGGCCGCCCTTCAAGCGCAAGCGGCACCATCACCGGATCGAGCACATAGCGCCGCCCGAAATCCCCATGTTCGCCCATATCCGCGATCCACGCCGCGGCGGATGCGTCCCAACCGTTCGTCATGCGCCTCAGTCGAATCCCGATTTGTCGATCGGCCCGTTCCACGTCATGACGGTCACCTGCACGACGCCGTTGCGATCTTCGACGGGCGTATACTCCGTCAACACGCCGTTCGCGAGCAGCCGGTATGTCACCGACCCGTCGCGATCGACGAACCTCAGCAACTTCGCCCCATGATGCGCCTTCAGCTTCGCAAGATCGCCCTCGCGGTAGAGGCACACGTCGAAGTCCGTGCACCACGTCTTGTCCTTCTGCGCCGCGATGATCATGCGCACGCGGTTCTCGGTGAAGTAGATGCCGAAAATCCCGCCCGCGTCGTATCCCATGAACACGACTTCCGCGCCCGCCTTGTTCGTGGACTCCGCCTTGCCCAGCACGCGCTCGACATCCGCCGCCGTCATCCCGAGCGTCACGCCCGCAACGCCCACGCCCTCGCGGATCAAATGCCGAGGCAAAGCCGGGGCAGGGGCCGCCGGCACGACAGGCGCACCAGGTTGCGTCGTCGCCGCAGGTTCGGTCGCCTTCTCCTTCGGTTTCTGATCGCACGCAGCGACAAGAAGAAATGCGGCCGCAACAAACGCAAAGCCCCTCACGACTTCTTCTCCGCGCCCATCTGCTGCGCATAGCCGGCGGCCATGAGCCGTTCGAACTGGTCGAACAGCGCATTCGGGTTGGCGCGGCGCATCTTCACGATCTCGGCTTCCATGCCTTCCGCGAGAATGAGTTCCCGCTCGCCGCCCGCAAGTGCATCCAGCATCCGCCGCGCCGCCACCATCGGGTCCATTCCCTGGTCGATCGCCTTGTCGCTCACGCCGCGCGCCTGCGCGGTCGCGTCGAGCGCGTTCTTCGACACGTTTGTTCTGACGGATCCAGGCGCCACGACCAGCACCTTCATCCCCTGATGAGCGGTTTCGGCCCGCACGCTGTCGTGATACCCGATCAGCCCATGCTTCGCCGCGCTATAGGCGCTGCGCAACGGTGCGCCCACGATGCCCGCGACGCTCGAGATCGCGATGATCGACCCGCCGCCCGCCTTCACCATCTTGGGCAGCAACGCCTGCGTCAGCGCGATCGGCGCCATCAAATCGATGTCCACGATCTTGCGATAGACGTCGAACACCGTCTCGACCGCAAGCGACCGCTGCGAGATACCCGCATTGTTGACGAGCCCATCCACGCGCCCTTGCCAATCCCACGCCTTGTCGACGTAAGACGGGATGTTCGCAAAGTCCGTCGCCTCGAAGGGAAGAATCTCAACGCCGCCCTTGCACCGACCAGCGACGTCCTTGAGCGCCCCGACATTGCGCCCCGACAAAATCAGCTTCGCCCCTTCGCCCGATAGCGTCTCCGCCAACGCCGCCCCAATCCCCGAAGACGCACCCGTAATCCACCAAACCTTGCCGGCAAACATGGCTCATGCTCCGCGTTCTTGTGAACGCTCTGTTTTGCCACATCGACCGCGCTTTCGCCATCAGCGAGGTGCGGGGCAGGGGTGAGCCGATGCGCGAACGGTTGGAATTTGGCAGAGCAGCCCTCGCGAACCCTAAGCCCGCCGGTAGGTGTGCAAGAAGAACCGCTTCCACCCCTTCTTCGTCTTGCTTTCCACCGCAAAGTGGAATCCGTCGCCGTCCTCAGTGGGCCAATACGCCATGCGCGCGACGCCGGCCGGCATCTTCGCCTCGAACGCGATCGCCTCAGGGTGAATGTCGCGCCCGTCGCATTGCGTCCCCGCCGAACTCTTCCCGTCGTTCGTGAAGGAGGAGAAGCCGAGCTTGCCGTCCGCACCCGCGCGATAGAACGCCACTTCGCGATACGCGCGCCCCTTGCCCATCGCCCAGCGCGCATCGAGCTGGATGGTCTTGTCGCCGAACAGGGCGAATTCGCGCGTGCAGGTCATCGCGCTGGCCTTGTCGGCCCGGCCCGACGGCTCGCTCACCCACCGCCCGATCAGCGGCTTCAAGGCCCCAAGCGCCCCACGACCTTTCTTCCACGCCATCGCCAGCCCTCCGCGTTTCGGCAGATTGGCATACTACGACGCGGGAAAACCCCTTGCCAGCGCCGCCCCGGCCACTAGGTTCTGCCCGCACACCCTGGGGGAACCGATGAACAGTCTGAAATCCGCCGCCGCCGCGTTCGCCCTCGCGTTGGGCGCGCTGGCCGCCACCGCCCACGCCGGCGACGGCGTACTGATTGAAACCGTGTCCGGCACCTGGCGCACGCCCGCGAATGTCGAACGCGACAAGTTCAGGAAGCCGATCGAAGCGTTGACCTTCTGGGGCTTGAAACCGGGTATGACCGTGCTTGAGCTCTCGCCCGGCGCAGGTTGGTGGACGGAGATCTTGGCGCCCTATGCGAGGCTGACAAAGGGCCGCTACATGACAACCGCGGCCGATCTCGCCAACCCTGAACTTCCGCAAGCCGCCCGCGACGCGCGCGCGGCGTTCGAAAAGCGCTTCTCGGATCAGGCGATCTACGGCCAAGTGCAGTACGTGAACTTCGGCGCGAAGTCGGTGGGCCTCGGCGAACCGAACTCTGTCGACTTCGTCCTGAACGGCCGCAACATTCACAACTGGATGGCGAACGGCATCCTCGACAAGGTCATGGCAGAAAGCTTTGCCGTCCTGAAGCCCGGCGGCATCCTCGCCATCGAAGAGCACCGCAACGCCCCCACCACGACGCAGGACCCGAAAGCGCCCACCGGCTACGTAACCGAAGCCTACGTCATCGCGGCCGCCGAGCGCGCCGGCTTCAAACTCGAAGCTCGCTCCGACCTCTACGCAAACCCGAAGGACGATCGCGACCACCCGTTCGGCGTCTGGACGCTACCGCCGACGCGCCGCACCGCGCCGCCTGGCCAACCCGCCGATCCGAACTTCGACAGCGCGCCTTACGACGCCATCGGCGAAAGCGACCGCATGGCGCTCCGCTTCGTGAAGCCGAAGCCTTGAGCCTGGGTTAGAGCAGGATTGATCCAAGTCATGGCCACGACGGAATGGCCGAAGCACGCTCCGTTTCGGCCATAAGGGAGTCGCTCGTGAGAAGTCTGGCACCACTGCTCGCAGCGGTGATGTTGACCGGCTGCATGGCCGACATCGAAGCCACGGCGCCTGAACCGGCCCCCGCACGACAGCGCGCGCCCGCACCGTTCCCTGAACCCGGCGACGTCGCCAAAGGCCGCGCGTTCGTCGAAGCACATTGCAGCGGCTGCCACGCCGTGGGGCCGACCGGCACCAGTCCCTACGCCCCGGCGCCGCCGTTTCGCACCTTGCACGAGAGATACGACGTCGAAGGCCTCGCCGAAGCCTTCGCCGAGGGCATCCTCGTCGGCCACAAAGGCGAAAAGCAGATGCCCGAATTCGTGATGACGCCCGAAGAGATCGACGACCTGCTCGCCTACCTCAAGTCGCTGGAATCAAACCCGTAAAACAACGCCGCCGCCAGTCGCTACTCCCAGGATCGTTCGCACGCAAAGCCTGCCGCTTTGGACGCCGCGTGAGCGCGCGTTCGCAGCGCCCGCATCTCCGCGTGGGCAACATAGTCGCGCATCCCCTCGTCGAAAACAAACGGGAACGCGATGCGGCAGGCACCCTTGATGTCGCCGTCTTCGAGCAGCGCTTGTCCGATCTTGGCAGCGAGCGTTGGGTCGCTGAGGATGGACGAGGTGTTCCCGTCGAACGCGTTGCGGCAGTGTTCGAGCGCCATCGCCCCTTGCTGGAGGTCGAGCCCAAGATCGCAGAGCTGAACGCTCGCGAACTCCGGCACGAAACTAATCGACAGTGCGTATTTTAGGTCCTTAAAGGCGGGCCAAGGGTTCGACAGCGCACGTTGGCTGGCGGCACGCCCTTCGAACAGCGACGGCTTGAGCGTGACAAGGTCGTTGAACGCGTTGACGCTGGACGGTTTGCAAGGAAATCCGAGCGCGATCACGCCGGGCTCTGGCACGTCGTAGAGCGGCATCGACTTGATTTGGCGCATTGCTTCCTCGCGTGTCGGCGGTGGGTCGAACGCGTGGCGGTACTCGTTGATCTTGCGCTGAATGAGCGCCGCCTCGGCGCATGATTGTGCAAGACCTATGGCGTGGGTGTAGATCTCAATGGCTTCCTTGTGCCGCTTTTCGCCCGCCAACGCCCAACCTTTCAGAGATTGGAACCTGACACTGTCGGGCGTGTTCTTGATCAGGACTTCGACTTCCACAAGCGCCTCTTCTCCACGCTCCATATCCAACAGCAAGCGGGCCCGCCTAAATCGGATCTCGTCGTCCCGGGGCGCAATCGCCAGAGCGGCCGCGTAATCGGCCAGCGCCGCTTCGAAGTGCGGCCCGGCGAACTTGCGCCCCTCAGACTGGTGCGCGCCGAGATTTTGGTTCGCCTGTGCGCGTTTGGCCAGCGACTGAGCGCGCTTCTGGCTTTGCGGCGGTGATTGCTCGATCTGTCGCGAGAAGTCGTCGACGCACTGCTTCAGATTCTCGGTTGTCCAAGAGACGCCACGATCCGGGCAATCGCCCAAGTCCTGCGCCCCGGGCGTGCCCGTGCAAAGTGCGAGCGCGGTTGCCGCCACAAACGCATGAAACGCAGCGCGCATCCGCTCTCAGCTCTTCATCCTCAACTGCCCCATGAAGTCGCGCTTGCCGAGCGGCACACCCTTCATGCGCAGGATGTCGTACGCCGTTGTCGCGTGGAAGTAGAAGTTCGGCAGTGAGAACGACAGCAAGAACCCTTCCGCCGTGAACGGAAGCTTGAAGTCGCGCAGCTGAAACGTCACGTCGCGTCCGCTGAGCGCATTGACCTCGGCGGGCGTGAGTTTCGCGAGCGCCTCGCGCGTGTCCGCCACCATCTTCTGCAGGCCCTTGTAGTCCTGCGCCGGGATCGACGGCGGCGGCGAGAACACGCCCTTCTTGCACCCCTCGATCGCGCCCAGCGAATGATGCGTCACCGACTGAATCTGAAACTGCAACGGAAACATGTCCGCATGAATGCGCGTCTCGACCAGCGTGTTCGGGTCGATGTTGTGCTCAGCGCAATGCTTCGCCCCCTTCTCCAGGAAGCCCGCGACGCCGCCGAGCACTTGCAGGTAACTCGCGACGCTCAAGTCATAGAGAGAAACGCTCATGGGTCGTGTCCTTTGCTTGGTGCCTTCGGCCCAAAGGATTAGGGCCTGGGAGGTCTCCCTTCAAGGTCGTAGCGCTTCGACGCTGTAAAGAGCACCACGAAGGCCACGAAGGATGCACGAAGGGCTCCAAGAGGTTGGCGGGCCAAGCCAGCCGCCGCACTCTACCGCTACGATTTATTGGCGCTCCGCGCCGGATGATCCTCAACTCCATGGCGCGAAGCGCCAATCGAAATCAGCCCAAAGCAATGGCCTGAGCTGCAGAGTCTTGGTGCCCTTCGTGCATCCTTCGTGGTGCTCTTAACAGCATCTCCGCCGCCGCGGCGCCTGGGAGGGGTGACTTTTCCACGCCGGGGCGATTATTGTGTCCCAAAACACAAAGGGGAAACACATGCGCCGCATCTTGCTAGGCCTCGCCGCGGTCTTCGTCCTGCTGATAGCCGTCGTTATCGGCCGCACGCTGATGGTGCCCGCCTACAAACCCGTGCCCGCGCGTGAGGCTTCTGCGTTCGACGCGAACACGGTCGCAAACCACCTCGCCGAAGCGGTGAAATTCCGCACGATCTCCTGGCAAGCCGGCGCGCCCGCCGAAGACGTTGCCGCAAGCCAAGCGGCCTTTGTCGCCTTCCGCGACTGGATCGAAGCGACCTATCCGAACGTCTCGAAAGCGCTGACCCGCGAAATCGTCGGCGACTACAGCCTGCTCTACACCTGGAAGGGCAGTGATCCTGCGCTCAAACCCATCCTGCTGATGTCGCATATGGATGTCGTGCCCGTCGTCCCCGGCACGGAGAAGAACTGGACGCACGAGCCGTTCGCCGGCGATATCGCCGACGGCCACATCTGGGGCCGCGGCACGCTGGACACGAAGGGCGGCATCATCGGCATGCTGGAAGCGGCCGAAGCGCTCATCGCCAAGGGCTTCCAACCGAAACGCACGATCATGTTCGCCTTCGGCCACGACGAAGAAATCGGCGGCACGAACGGTAATGCAAAGATCGCGGCCTTGCTCGCCGAGCGCAAAATCGAACTCGAATTCGTCGACGATGAAGGCGGCATGATCTCGAACGGCGCGCTCGCCGGCATCGACGCACCTGTCGCCCTCGTCGGCATCGCGGAGAAGGGCTTCGTCACGCTCGAACTCACCGCACACAGCCCGGGCGGCCACTCTTCGGGTCCCGAGCCCGTCAAGGAAACCGCCATCGGCCGCCTTGCGCACGCAATCGAAAGACTCGGTGACAATTCGCCGTTCGAAAGCGGTCTTGACGAGACGACGCGCGGCGCGGTCCTCGGCATGATGCCGGGGATGCCGTTTATGCGCCGCATGGCCGCTGCCAATCTTTGGCTGTTCGAGCCGATCGTCGAACGCGCCATGGCCGCAACACCGAGCGGCGCCGCTCTACTGCACACGACCATCGCCCCCACAATCATCAACGGCGGCATCAAAGACAACGTCCTGCCGCCCGAGGCCAAGGCACGCGTCAACTTTCGCATTCATCCGCGCGACACGGTCGAGGGCGTCCTCGAAAAGGTCAAGCGCGCTATCGGCGACGACCAAGTCGATGTGATCGCCGTCCCGGGCGGTCGCGAGCCGTCGCCGATCTCCGACATGGCCGGTACGCAATTCGCGCAAATCAAGCGCGCGCTTGAAGTCGTGCGGCCCGGCGTGATCGTCGTGCCGAATCTGGTGATCGCGGGCACGGACTCGCGCTACTACTTTCCGCTCACGAAAAACGTCTTCCGTATCATCCCGTTCGAACTGGGCGAAGGCGACCTCGATCGTTTCCACGGAACAAACGAACGCGTCTCGGTCGCCAGCGCCCGGCAGGTTGCCGACTATTTCTACACACTGATGAGTACGATGGATGGGCAACTGCCGCCGTAAGCCGGCGCTCCCAGGAGCGCCTCACACCCGGCTCTTGCGCCCCTCCCAAAACGGCTTGCGCAAGTCGCGCTTCAGAATCTTCCCCGAACCCGTGCGCGGAATCTCCGTCA
>CAZXAQ010000066.1:0-22300 GCA_964638635.1 uncultured Flavobacteriaceae bacterium | reverse complement strand
CCAACCGCGGCCCAACACCTGGACGGCTTCGTCGTGGTCGAGGTTGTCGAGCACGGACGGGTCGACCTGGGCGATCATACCCAGCGACTGGTAGAGCCGTTGAACCGCTTGCGCTTCGCCGGCCATCTGCGCACGGGCGAGCGGCGAGACGTATTCGATCGTCATCGTCGAGCCCTGAATCTCTTCCGGCGGCGGCGGCAGCTGGTTCGCGCGGTTGAGCAGGCCGAAGCGGCGCTTAATGAGGGGCGACAGGAATTCACTTTGGATCCGACCAAGGTTCGGACCAAGAAGCCGCAGCTTTTCTTCCTGCCGCCCCATCCATTCGGTCGCCGTCATGTTCGGCGAGCCAATCATCTGCATGAGCGAGAAATAGAAACCCTCTTTGATGGCGTTGCGGCGCTGTTCCATCATTTCGAGTGTGATGCCAACATTGCCGCCGGTCATCAGCGGGCGCAGCAGTTGTTGCCCGCTAGCGTCGATCGCGCCGTAGGTGATGCCGCCCGGATAGGTGCGGGCCGCTTTGACCACGCCTTCGTCGGCGGCGGCGAGCGGCGGGTCGGCGACCTTCTGCGCGGCCTTGATCGCCGTCTCGTCCATGCGGTTCAGCATCTTCACGTCGGGCAGAACCTGCTCGCCGATGCCACGACCGTACACCTCGCCTGCCGCTTGCGCCCAGCGCGGCACGTGATACGGCAGTTCGTAGTAGCCGCCCTCTGCCACTTTGTGGCGCGAATCTTCTTCGATGTAGGTCGAGAGGAACGGGCGCGCGGCAGTATCGAGCTTCTCGGCTTTGTACTCGCCGTTCGGATAGACACAGTGGACGAAGTGGATGAGGCAGAACGGGTCCTTCTCGGCGATGCGCGCGGTGCGCTCGCTCAAGCCCTCGCCGAACATCTCGACCGCCTGCTTGCCGGTCAGCGCAAAGCGGCGGTAGACGGTGTCGACCTCGCCATAAGCGCTCTCCGCGATGACGCACTCGGAGAGCGGGCGGACATTGTCGTTGATCCTGCCCTGCCCCGGGATTTCTTCGGAGTAGAAGATCGCGGTGCCGAAACAGGCAAGGTCCGCATACATCGACGGCAGGACGGAATAGAACCTGCTTACCTGCGGCCCGAACGAGTGCAGGATGCGCGACTCGACATCGTAGAGCCAATCGCGGACGGGGTCGTAATCGTTCAATTCGTCGTCGGCCAAACGCAATGCGAACCAGCGGTTCGCCGGATTCGTCATCATCCCGTAGATGCCCCCCGCAAAACTGTCGGCGGCCATCAACGGCGTCGCGTCGAAGATGCGCTGATGGCGCTTCTCGCCGGGCGCGCGGATCGACGTGAACTCCGCGCGCAAGGGGCGCACGAAGTCCGCTATTTCCTGCCACGTGCGCTCGAACTCGGCGCGCTCGCCCTTCAGTTTGTTCCAGTGCAGGACAAGCTCCTGCGGCGTTCGACCTGTCATGGGTGATCCCGTGTGTGCGGCGTTGACGACGAGCTTCTTTCGCCGCTGAGAGAGCGGCGTGACTTCAATGAGATTCTGAGAGTGCGCTTACCGTGCGCAGGCGAGGTTCAGCTCTTCCCACCAGCAAGAGGCGACGGGGCGGTCCGGCGGTGGGTTCGAGTGCGCGCGTTGGAGCGCCTCGTCCCACTGTTCTGAGAGCGCGCTATGATCCACCGTCTTCGCGAGCGCCTCGCTGCGCCGCTCGAACGCCTGAAACGACTCCTGCACCAGTTGGTTTGCCGTGCCGAACGTGATCAAGCCATCAACGAGATAGCCGGTCACCTGGTCGGCTTGATAGTCGAGCGTGCGATAGGACGGCGTTTCGAGCGGGCGATGCTTTTCGACTGCAGCGAGACGCAGCTCGCGGCAGCGCCGGGTCTTCTGCACGCGCAGGCGGAGTCTATCGGCTTCCGCCGTGGTCGCATAGGATGCGTCCGTCAATTGTACCGGCGTGGGGTTGCGGCGCGCATATTTGGCGTTGACCGTCCGCAACGCGGGGTCTGCGTCCATCGCCGCAAAGCACTGTGCGATCTCGGCTTCCGCTGCACTCCGGCGGTCGGGTTGCGTCGCGCACGCCGTCACGGCAAAGAAGAGGACAAACCCAAGCGAGGCAACGATGGTGGAACGCATTTCGTCCGGCTCGACGTTCGAGCGCGACATGGCCTATTCGCGCGCGGTCGTCGACGGCGACTGGATCTTCGTCTCCGGCACGACCGGATTCGACTATAGCACGATGACGATCGCCGACGATGTCGCCGTACAGGCAGCGCAGTGCTTCAAGAACATCGCCAACGCGCTCGGCCAAGCCGGAGCGTCGCTCAAAAACATCGTGCGGGTGCACTACATCCTGCCGGATGCGGCCGACTTTCCGGCCTGTTGGCCGGCGATGCGCACGTATCTGGGCGACGTGCGGCCGGCCGCGACCATGTTCTCGGCCGGGCTCGCCGATCCCCGGATGAAGATCGAGATCGAGGTTACCGCCCGCAAGGGAAATTAGCTGTCGGGGGACACATTCGAGTCCGTTGCTGCTGCAGTGCACGCCGTCGTAGGATCGGGCGATCCCTAGGGATGCCCGATGTCGGCCGATGACCAGTTGACTCCCGCGCCTGCACCCAGCAGCCCGCGCGTTCCGAAGCTAAGCCGTGAAGATAGCGACGCACTGACGTGGCTCGGCAAGTGGATCGGCATCCCGCTGCTCGTCGTGATAGCCGTCTACTACAGCGAATTTCTGTGGCAGGGGCGTCAGGTCGACATCGTGCCCACGGTGACGCGGCAAGAGGTCAGGCCGTACCCGTTTCCGGACGGTGCCACCGGACCGACGCTGGCGCCGCCGGAGGTGCCGCGGCTTCCGCCGCCGCTGCCGCCTGCGCCGCCGGTTGCCGAAGCCCCACCGCCGACACCGTCGCAAATCGTGGCGCGGCCCGTCTCGCAGCCGCAGCCGATCTATCCCCGGCGCGCGCTCGAAGCGGAGCGTCAGGGCGTCGTTCGTCTGCGTATCACAATTCAACCCGACGGGACGGTCAGCGACGCCGTCGTCACCGACGCGCGGCCGGCAGGGTGGTTCGAGAACGCTGCGATCGACGCGGTCAAACGCTGGCGCTATCAGCCTTCGGACCGCACGATCGTCACGCCGGTCGAGATCGAGTTCAAACTGAATTAGAACTCATCCGCCAAGCAGCGTCTTCTGCGTCGTCGGGTTCGCCAGCATTCCCTCGCCGACCGCGAAGGGCGTCAGCGTGTTGAAGCCTTTGCGTTTGGCGAGCCGCTTGCGCTCGTTCAATTCTTCTTCTTGTTTCGAGGCAGGCGTCGGCGGCGGGGGTGGCGGCGGTGGCGCCTTCGGGGACTTGAATAAGCACATGATCGTCTAACCTCCATGCGTATTGAAGAAACGCGGCGCCGGTCGCGCCGAAATTCGGCACGCGGCACTCGCGGATGAAACCCAAACGTTCGAGCAACCGGATCGCGTCGGCATGGCCTTCCATCGTCCGGCATTCGGCGCGGACGTAGCCTTCGCGCAGCAGCGCGGGCCGCGCTTCGCGAATGCCCCAGCGCACCGCGGCGCGGGCAACGTGGGGCCAAGCGTCCGTCGCCATCAGCGAGGCCACGACTGTCTTCGGCGTCAACCGGTGGAAGGCGATGATCGCGGTGGGCTCGCCCGCGTGCACAAAGGCACGTGCGAGGACGGCCGGGGCCGCAAACGCAAGCGCGGCCGCCTCACGATCCAAACCGTATTCGACGAGCTCCGCGGCGTCGCGCGGGCGCAGGCGCCCCATGATCGCCCGGGCGGCCAAAAGCATGCGATTCTCCGAATGATTACGGAAGACTCCGCCCGGGCTGTGACCGCCGCTACAGCGTCCCCGTGTCCGGCATTCTTGCGATTTCTTGCCAAGGACGGTGTAACTCCGGTCACAGCTTGGGGAGTCGGCTTTCGCCGACGCTCCTTGCTTCATCCACCGTTCAGGCGATCAGGATCAGGTTCCGCGCACCCAAAACGGGGACAGAGAGAAACACCAGGAGAGAAACAATGCTGAAGAAACTTGCCATTGCCGCGGGCTTTGCCGCGATGTCGCTTGCAACCGTCGCGCCCGCGCAGGCCGCGTGGGTTCAGATCGCCGAACGCGTCGTTACCGACCGCTTCGATGTCGACAATATCGTGCTGCCGGGCCCGGTGCGGTTCAGCCGCGTGAAGGTCTGCGTCTACCACAACCCGGTCCACTTCTACGACATGGACATCTTCTTCGCGAACGGCGGACATCAGGACGTGACGCTGCGTCAGCGCCTCAACAACGGCGAGTGCACACGCAACATCGATCTGAACGGCGGGATGCGCAACATCAACCGCATCAAGTTCAAGTACGAAGAAGACAGCTGGTTCTTGGGCCGCGCGATCGTGCGCGTCTACGGCGAAGTCTAAGCCGCCCGCCAGAGCGAAACGGCCGCCCGCACAATCGCCGTGCGGCGGCCGCTTTCGTTTCAGGCAACAAAAAACCGGCCGCTTTCGCGCCCGGTTGACTCTTTTCCCCCACTAGGGAAATTGAGCGCCGAATATCGCCGAAATCGCCGAAAGATTCAATCGAAGAATTTGACGCACACAGCCTGTCGCACCCCCGTGACAATCGTCACGGTCGTTCATACATACGGGGCAATTCGAGTCTGCCGGCATTCCGTACCCGCGTATTTCCGCAACATCTCTTGGGGAGGAGCAATGTCCCGGTTGTTCGCCTCCTGGCGGGCGCTCCGCTGGTTGGCCTTTTTGTTTTCGCTTGCTCTCGACGCTTACATCTTCCACGTCTCGGATCCGTTCACGCCGCTCAGTTTCATGACGAGCGGGCTTGCGGCGGTGCTGCTGTTCTTCCTGTTCTTGGAGGTTGCGCGCGCCATGAAAGGCCGCGCACGCATCCGTCAGGCGCTCGACGATCATGAGCGCGTGACCTATCAGGTTGGCCGGCACGTGCTGGCGCTCATGCGCAAGATCGCCAAAGACCCGCTCGCCTACAATGCGATCTGGTTTCCGGTCTGGATTGCTATCTTCACGACAGGCGCGATCAAATGGTTTCTGTTCAAGGAGTTTTTCAATGCGCCGCCGGAGTTCGGGTTGCCGTGGTTAACGCTGGCCCAATATGCGTGCGCCGGTTATTTGCCGCTGCTGATCGCCCTGCCCTTCGTGCTTGAGCATGTGAGCGAATGGACGAGCCACCAGTACGTGCTTGCCGTCGATACGAAGACGCACGATCCGCGTTTGCTCATTCATTCCGGCGTGTTCGACTACGATCTGGAAACCGTGTCCATCGAACGTACCGTGACGACGCATGTGTTCCAGACCTGGTGGCAGGCGATGATCGGCATCGGCAACGTGGAGCTACGCGAGACTGCCGGCGGCGAAGGCGAGGTGCTTGTCGACGTCTGGAAGCCGCGGTTCTTGGAGAAGAAGATCCGTACCGCCATCAAGGTCTCGCGCCGGCGCGGGGATTGATGCGGCAGCGCGCGCGGTACTTCGTCTACGTCCTGGGTTCCACCGGCAAAGGTGGCGTTCGCACCTATGTCGGCTGGACGAATGATCTGCAGAAGCGGCTGGCCGCGCACAACTCAGGCAAAGGCGCGAAGTCCACGCGCGGGCGCACGTGGACTCTGCTCTATGCGGAGCGTTGCAGGAGCCGCCGCGCCGCGATGAGCCGCGAGTGGTATCTGAAACGCGATCGCGCGCTTCGGAAGCGGTTGCTTGAGGCGCTGCGGTAGCTATTCGATCGGAGCGGCGACCGCGGCTTGCATGGTCGCGGAAGGCCTTTCGGCCGAGGCCTCCAGCGCCTGGATCAAGCCCAGGAATTCGCGGCGCGGCCCTTCGGCGATGCCGTAGAATGCGCGAACGAGTTCGAACGTTTCCTTTGCGTCCATCGGGTCTTCAACACCTTCGGCGCGGACACCGTCCATGCCGCCGTAGAAGAACGACACCGGCACGCCCATGGCGCGGGCGATCGACCAAAGCCTGGCAGCGGAGATGCGGTTCGCCCCGCTTTCGTATTTCTGAATCTGCTGGAAGCGAATGCCGATCGCATCCGCCAGCTGCTGCTGTGTCATACCTGTGAGCCAGCGACGATGACGCACGCGCTGACCAATATGCAAGTCTACCGGATTCTTCATATCCCACCCAAACTGCGCCACTTACTGTCCCCAAAACTTCAGCGCAGCACAGTCATGACTTAAGCAAGATGAACGGACCCTGACAATTCCGGTGGGGTAACAGTTCTGTGCATATTTCGCGGCACCGTGACGAACTGCACGCCGTTCATAAACAACTCGCGCACGAGGTGCGCACGGCGAGCGACGATGCCTGCGAGAAAACTTGCCATTCAAATCAGGTCGCGCAACCGGAAGGCGATCACGCGTTCGCCATTTTCGCGCCGGATCGTCAGTTTCACCTCGGTTCCCGGTGGTAGCTCGGCCCAGCGCGCGCGAAGCTCGCCGAGGACGATTATGCCAGTTCGAACGCCGTCGACGGCCACGATCAGATCGCCGTCAAGGATGCCCGCAAGCGCCGCCGGCGACTGCTCGACGACCGCAGCGACGCGGAAGCTCTGACCCTCTTGGTTGATCCAAAGACCGGCGCGGTCGTACGCGTCACGCGCCGGCGCGACCGGATTGGGAGCAAGATGGATGCGCTGTCTGCGATAGTCGAACGTGACAGTGAAGCGTTTGAGCAAACCGCTGCCGATGTTTCCGGCAGGCACCGCGTAGGAGAGAACGCCTTGCGTCTGGCGCGACATATCGACAACGACATCGTTGACGGCTATCGGGCCAAGGCGCAACCGTTTCACGCGCGCGACAGTGCCGCGCGACGGTCCGCCGAGGCCCCAGCCGGTCACGGTTTCGATCGACGGGCGAAAGCGTGCGCGCAGAGCGTGGCGCTGCACGAACGGCGAGTTCAAGCCGACAGACATGCGCGAGCCCGTGTCGACATCGAACGACGCCGGAATGCCGTCGATATCGCCTTCGACCTCCGGCACAGTGCCATTGAAGACGAATGGGATTGCGGTGCCCGCCCCTGCCTCGCTCCACGCCGCGGGGTCGGTCAGCGTCAGCGTCTGCGCGCGATAGTCGATCTTCCCGATCAGGCGCTTGAAGAGTTCGTAGCCGATCATACCGTGGAACGGCACGCCCTCGATGTCGCCCAGCCTCTCGAGCGGGACGACGGCGAACAACTGGTCGCGCATGTGCACCGCGCCGATGGTCACGCCGCGCACGCGGGCAAAGGCGGCGGCTTCGCTGAACTCGCCGGAACCCCACACGCGGGCGTCGCCGACCGGACGGAGCCCCAGTCTTCGTGCCGTCGTGGGCGTAAGCACGTTCGCCGCGCCCGTGTCCAATAGCATCGGGAAGATTCGGCCGTTCAGCTTCACATCGACATAGATGTGGTTGTTGAGGAAGCGGAACGGCTGTACCGACTGCCGTTCGCGACCGAGGAATGCGAAGTCCGGCTTCGGCTGCGGCGGGACCGCGAAATCGGCGTCCGCGAAGGCGGGATTGAGTTCCACTTTCGTGACGACGCGCTCCGCGCCGAAGGCGGCTGCGGCATTCGACGAGCGAATGCGATGCGCGATCATGATTGCGCCGACTGGCCGGTAGTCTTCGTAAATTATGGTACGGGTTTCAGAGGCGCCGACTTCAATCGCGCGATCGAGCATCTTCGTCTGCGCGTCGAACCAGAGTTCGAACGGCAAGCCGCCCTTCGGCGCGATTTCGAGCGCCTCCTTTATGCGCGACCGGAACAACTGAATGCGGAAGCCGATCTGCGCGGTATTCGAACGGGCAGGATACCAGTAGGCCAGCGCGTTGCGGTACTGTGCAGAGATCGTGCGTGCGCGGCGGTCGCCGCCTTCGGGCACGGTCACGATGCCGGCGCTGTCTTGAAACCAGGCGCGGGTGCCGTCGAAGCCCTCAGCCCCCGTCATTGGCCCGAGCTTGAAGCGTGTGACCGTGCGTCCGGTGACGACATCGGTCAACGTGGCGCCCGTGCCCTCAAGCCCCGATTGGCGCAAGCGGTACGTGAGCCGGATCGCCGTTACGCCGTCCAACGCGGCACCGCCGGCTGCCGCCTTGGTTTGCCGGACGACCGTCTCGACGTCACGCGCGGCGACAACGTTCGCCGAAAGCGTGAGCAACACCAGTACGCCTGCGACCGCGCGTGCCAACGTCATCGAGGTTCCTGCCTGTTCGCGGACGACTATATCAGTATTCGACTTGATCTACGTCATGGCCAAGGCCTACCAAAGACCGACGTTTATGCGAATCCGCCGAGGACCGCCGATGCTCAAAAGCCTGCTTCTCGCGCTTGACCGCTCGCCCGGTTCGCAAATCGCTCAGGCCATCGCGCTCGACCTCGCGCGAAAGCACGGCACTCGCATTCGCGGACTTGCGGTCGTGGACCCGGACCTGATCGCACCGCCGGAGCCGATGCCTGCCGGCGGCGGCGCCTACAAGCAGCACAAGGACGCCGTCATTATCGAACGCGTTCGCGCGGCCGACATCGAGATCGCACAGGCGATGACGGCGGCATGCGCGGCCGCAGGCATAGACGGTAAGGCCGAGGTCGTGCAAGGCGCCGCTCTTGCGACGCTGAACGCCGCCGCGGCGGCGCACGATATCGTGCTGATCGGCGCCGACGCGACGTTTGGCGCGGACTCCGCAACGCCGCTGATCGGGGGCTTGTTGCGCGACAATCCACGGCCGTTGATTGTGGCACCGCGCGAACTTGCCGCGGGCACGAAGACGCTTGTTGCTTACGACGGCAGCATTCCGACGCTCAGGGCGCTGCAACTCTTTTGCGCGCTTGGTCTTCGGACCGAGAACGAGGTCGTCGTTGTGTGCCTTGACCCCAACGGCCGGGTTGCGCTGACGCACGCGGAAAGCGGCGCGGGTTACCTGAATGAACGCGGCTATAAGGCGACGCCGCGGCCGATTGCCGGCGACGGTGATCCTGCGCCGGCCTTGATTACGGCAGCAAAAGAGGTCGGTGCTGGCCTAATCGTTGCGGGGGCCTACGGTCAACGCGGGTGGCGCGAATGGCTGTTGGGCTCGACGACGGAGCACTTGCTCGCGACAAGCCCGGTGCCGCTGTTCATCCACCACTAGTCGGGCAGATTCTGCGCAAGGAAGCGCAGAGTGTTTTCGCCCGCGACTTTGCGGATATCTTCTTCCGTGAACTTCGCCTTCAGCATGGCGTCGATCAGGGCGATAGATTCCGACGCATCGAAGCGCACGGTGGTCGTGCCGTCGTAGTCGGAACCCAGCGCAACGTGATCGGCACCGACGAGATCGATTGCGTAGCGCAGCGACTTCACGACGCCGGCGGGCGTCGTGTCGCACACGGCGCCGTCCCAGTAACCGATGCCGATCAGACCGCCTTTCGCCGCGATGGCACGCATGTGCGCGTCGCTCAGATTGCGCGGCGAGTTGCAAGCGCCGCGGACGCCGGTGTGGGAGACGATGATCGGGCGCTTCGT
The DNA here is from genome assembly GCA_964638635.1 of uncultured Flavobacteriaceae bacterium. Classification (GTDB taxonomy): domain Bacteria; phylum Pseudomonadota; class Alphaproteobacteria; order Micropepsales; family Micropepsaceae; genus SZUA-430. The sequence continues at coordinate 12,812 of CAZXAQ010000066.1, read as the reverse complement.
CAGCTGCAGAACGTCGTCGACGACCTTCTCACTCGCGTGAGCGACGTCGACGATCAATCCGGCCTCCTCGATCGCCAGCACCGTCTGCACGCCGAACGGCGTCAGGCCACTCTTCGAGACGCCGTGTAGCGAGCCGCCGAGGTCATTGTCGAAGAAGTGGGTCAACCCGATCATGCGATAGCCGGCATCGCTCAACCTCTTCAGGTTCGCGAGATCGCCTTCAAGCGCGTGCGCCCCTTCGATGGCGAGCAGGCCGCCGACGACGGCCTCACCCTTTGCCCGGCGCGCCATGAGGCGCTGCACGTCGCCGCGCGTGCGCACTACGGTCAGAGCTCTCGGATCGCGCTTGGCCGCGGCGTTCAGCTTTTCGGCTTGGTAGAGCGCTCGTTCGAGGAGGCTGTTCCATGTCTTCAGCGGCCAGAGTTGCACCTTCACGAGCAACGCGATTTGGTCCGTGTCACCCTTCGTGCGGTTGTAGTTTTGGCCTTCCGGCGACTTCGTGACGGCGGAGAAGACTTGCAACGCAAAGCGCCCTTCACGCAGGCGCGGTACATCGACGTGGCCGGTCGTGCCGCGGGCGAGAACATCGCGGTTCCAGAGCAGCGTGTCCGCATGCAGGTCCGCAAGATCGAGCCGCGCGTGGAGCGCCTTCGCGACAGCGCCGACGCGGTAGGGCTCGTGCGGCATGATCTTGTTCATGCGCGCCTCGACAATCGGCGGTGCCGCAATCAACACGCCGGCGCTCGCGAGCAGCAGAACAATCAGGATACCGGTCAGCCAGCGCCACATGGGATGCTCTTCACTCGCGGATCGGTGCAGGTGATCCGCACTTCCAGTATTTGCAATTCTCGCGCCCCCCAAGACCATGCTCTGACACCAAGGCCGAGACGGCTTCCAAATTGTACGGAACCCGCGGCTCGTTCATGAGGAAACTCTCGTTCAGTATGTCTGCGTACCCGATGACACCCCAATCGTAGCTGTAGGAGAAAACGCTCGACAGGTACGTCGCCCCCTTGCGCTGATAAAGCATGTCGGCCTTGATCGAATGGATCTCGATGTCCTTTCCGCGGAAGCGCACCTTTGCGATCGCCAGAAGCCTAAAGCGCGTGTCATCGTCTTCCATGGCCCACCACGTCGCGCCCGGTCGTATGCCCCGCGGCGGCACCGCAAACACAAACTCCGCCAGGTGGATACAGAAGTAGAGGGTTTTGTTGAGGCAGTTCTTCGCCTCCGTCAGCTGGGGACTGTGCGCGAAGCCGGTGCCGTCCTTCCAGAAATCGAACCAGCGCGAGCCATAATTGTCGAAACGGCCGCCCCGCTCGCCGTTGCCGGCGTAAATCGGATTCTCGTACCTTGCTGTGAAGTCGGGTAGCGGAGGGGCCGAGGGCCCCAAAACACCCGCCAACAGCAAGGCCGCAAACACCCGACTCATCGTGTCACCTCAGCGCTTAAGGTAGCGTCTCCAATCGGTCGCCGGATAGTCCTGTGGAATCAAGCCCAGCTTCTTTGCAAGTTGCTTCGCCACATTGTCAACGTACGCCTCATGCTTGGCCCGCACGATACTCCCTTTGGGCGCTCTGTCATACCCCGCCGCGGCCTCCCGGTTCTTCATCGTGAGCGTCGCGTGCAAAACCTCGTGAATTACGGTTATGATCTTCTCTTCGTTGCTCTGACCTCTGTTGGCGCGCGTAAAATATATTCTGTCGTATAGCGGGGAGTAGCTCGCATATGCCTCCGCATCGATAGACAGGTCTTTGAGACGTGGCGCGACGGCGGCGACCGCTCGATCACCATTTTCGGCGAAGTAGCGCCCGACCGCACGAGCGAATTCACGCTCAAGCGGATCCCTACTTTGCTCCATTTGGCGGTTTCCCAACACCTTGCTGGTGATTTTGCGGACAGTGACATCAGCATCCCGTGCAATCGCGTCGGCTTCCTGCAACTCGGTATCGACCGTGCCGACACCGCCGGGCGGGGCGTAACGCCGATAAGGTTTCACGATCGGTCTGGGCTGTTGTTGCGGTTGTGTCGGAGCCTTGGGAACGTCAGCCGCTAGCACAAGGGGATCTGCGCCGCCGCCTGGAACTTCGTCGTCGCCGAAATTAACGCCAGCGGTCATGGCGTCCTTTTCCGAGAAGGACATCACCCTTCCGTTCATGTCGCGGGCAGAGTCATTATCCGTCTCCGGTGTGACTGTTCGAGTTGCGTTGGCTGCGACGAACTTCTCGTTTAGCTGATTGCCAACCACCGCCCGTCTGTCAGGTCCAGCATCTTCTAGAACGCTCTTCAGGACCGGCAACCGCTGTGCAACCGGTAACTTCAATATCGGCTCGACAATCCGGTCGATGAAGTCCTCAGGCAAAGGTGTATGAGCATAAACCGGAACTCCTGAGGCAGCGTGATCTGCGCGGTTCGTATCGATGATGTCGTTCATGGCGCGTACGCGGCCAATCTCATCTCCTTCGCGTATCGCTGCGAAGTAGTCGTCAATCCGATCGTTCACGGCGGGCGAACGAACGACTGGCGGACCGCCGTCTTCGTAGGCAAGCGGATCATCCGGCGCGCGGAGGTTCATCGACTTGCCGCGCTTGTGGGGATTCAGGATATCGTATTGCCAGAACGCGTTTGGCATCGGTTGGGTCCTTGGTTACTTGGTCAGCGGAGCGGGTCGTAGGCGGCGTGCCCGTGGGTGCTTGGCGGAGCGCCGCGTAGCGGATCGTAGTCGCCGTCGGCGGTGGTTGGGGCGGTGGCGATGTCACTGGGGCTTGCGGCGACACGGAGCATCATCAGGGCAATGCGGGTGGCAGAGAGGAGGTCGTCGCGCTCTTTCACGATGAGGCCGTCCTTGCGGTGGTAGAGTCGGAACTCTTCGAACCAATCGCTGAGGTGCGAGAACACTTTCAATCGGCCAGTTTTCATGCGGTCGAGCATCGCCATGATGCCGGCCTCAAGGCCGTAGCCGCCGTCGTTGTGCGTGGCGTGCGTGCGCAGCATGTTTAGGCCTTGGGCGCGGTACTGCGCGGCCAGCGTGTCGCCGGAACCTTTGTCGTGCTGCAGGCCGTCGTGCGGCCAGGCCCATTTGAGGTCGCGGCCCCAGGGTCTGAGCGCCGCGGCGTGAACGACCGGCGTTTGCTCGCGCACGCGGTAGGCGTTCGTAATGTAGACGCAGTCGGCGTCGCGATCCCAGGCAAGCTTGACCGCCGCAAACGGGTGATCCCAGCCAAAGTCCATCGCGGCGATGAGCGCCCAGTAGGGCGGCACCTCGAATGGGTCCACGCGGAGTTCGCTCTCGGCGACGGGAAGGACGCGGCCCGAACCCAGAATCGGGATGCCGCGTGCGCGGGCGTCGCGTTCGTGCTCGGGGAACTTGTCGATGATGCGCGCACGCTCTTCCGGCGCGATGTGTTCGGCGTCTTCGATCGTCATGTTGACGTCGGCGATGCCGTCGCCGCCACGCATCAAGCGTTCGACGATGTCGCTCATGCCCTTCAACGGCGTGAAGGTCGTGTAGATGATGCCGCGCGTTGCCACCAGGCGGGCGAGCGCTTCGCCGTAGATGTCGGCAGGCGGTTCCTCGTCGCACCAAATGACATGCTTGGCCGTGCCCTGCCAGGACTCGCGGCCTTGGTCGTAGCGCTTGAAGCCCAGATGCGAGAACGCGCCGGAGACGTGGCGCACCATAACGGTATCGACGAGATCGGCGACGCCGCGACCGCGCTTGACTTCGCCGATCGCGTCGGCGGGGATTGCGCCAGTGCCCCAGTGGCCGATCGAGCCCAAGAGCGCACGCTGCGGGTTGTCGCGCGTGGTTTCGCCGGTGTCACACGCAGCCCAGGCGTCGACTGCGTGACCGAAGCGGCGGCCCTGCCACCAGTCCGGATATCGGCCGGTGAGGTGCATCGCCATTTCCATGGCGCCCGCGTGCGTCTTGCCCTGCTGGTTGCCGGCGCGAAGCAGACGCTCCGAAGCGGCCCGGCTGGCATCATGAAATTGCTTCTGCTTCGGATAAGGGCGATAGCGCGTCAGCTTGTTCGCGTTCAGGCGCCGCTCCTGCTCCGCTTTCAGCGCTTTCTCGAGCGCTGAGAGTTTCTCGGACGAAAGCGTAGGTTGCGGCGAGTTCTGCATCGGTGAACCGGCTCCATGGGGTTTCGGTGGTGGGTGCATCGGCCGTCGCGGCCATGATCGCGCGCAGGTAGGCAGACGGATCTTTTTCGCGAAGGCGCTTCACGGATTCGACGCCGTTCGTTTCGAAATCGCCGGCGAGGACAGCGACGAGTTTGCGGGAGAGGGCTTGGCGCAATTGCGCGGTTTCGTCGGTCATGCGGACCTTTGGGCACGAAAAAACCCGAGTCGCTTTCGCGCCCGGGCGGATTTCCCCCTATAGGGAAAATTGGCGCCGAATATCGCCGAAAGCGCCGAAAGAAGCAACCGGCCAAATAGTCGCACTTATTGTTCTACAATCCGAATGCCGACATCGCATTTGACTTTTCTATGATTTTTGCTTATATTATGCCGCTTCAGATGAAGGGTGACCTCCATGCCGCCGGCCGTGTCAACCGCCTCCCCTGCTCCCTCGGCAACAGCCGCGAAGCCGAAGGCCCGGCATACCGCCACGTCCTATGTCTGCGACCGGGAGACCCGCGAGCTCGGCGAGGATTATCCGGAGTTGCAGAGGATTGCCCGCGCCTACCGCCTCCTCGAGCGCCGCCTTACAGCGGCGCAGCGGCGGCTTCGTGCGGGGCGCTCGCTTTCGGCTGTGATGGACTTCAGCCTCGCATTGGCCGACGCGGACCATGACGCGAGCTTGGGTTCTACGGTGACGCTCGCGCACGACGCGTTCGTCGAGGCGCGGGTGGTCAAGATCGCGCGGCCGGCATCGTCCGATTCTGCTTGAGCAGCGGCCGTTCTTGACCGACGCTTCACGCAGACGTGAGGCTGGCGCCTATCCGGGCCGTGTTCGTTCGACTAGACTTGGCCGCATTGGCGAACCGAGCGAGTTCTTCTTGTCGCGATTCCTCACCGTTCTTTCCGCCGCGTTCGTGCTCGCCAGCATGATGCTTGCAGGTGCCGCTGCGGGCGCGCCGCAACCCTATGGGACGCAACCCCTGATCCGCCTCGCGAACGGCCGGCCCGGCGTGATGGTGGCGATCAACGGGTATGGGCCGTTTCCCTTTCTGGTGGACACGGCGACGAGCCACACCGTTCTAACGCCGTCGCTGCGCGAACGGTTGAAGATTCCCGCGACGGGCGGTGCGTCGTTCTCCGTCGTGACGGCGGCAGGCAGCGTGCAATCGCATTTCCACCTCGTGAACGAGATCGCGACGGCCGGCGTGATCGTGGAGCGCGTGAACGCGGTCGTCATCGATTTGCCGAGTTCGTTAGGCGCCGCGGGCATTATCGGCGCCGACTTTCTATCGAACTTCACGGTCGACCTGGACCTCGTGCGGCGAACGTTGACGCTCTACCCCGACCGGTCGATCGTTCACCCGGCAGGATTTCAGCGTATTGCGGGCGTTGTGAACAGTGCCGGCTTCATCGTCGTGCCAGGGCGCATCGACAATGTCGCGACTTCGTTTGTGTACGACTCGGGCGCGGTACTGACTGTCGGGAACGCATCACTGGTGCGCCAAACGTCCCGGCATCCCAAGATCATTGTGCGCAACATCGAAAGCAAAGTGCTCGACGCCGCCATGCAACGCGGTGCTGCAGAGTCCGTGAACTTCCGGCGGCTGACGCTCGGACCGGCGACGTGGCTCGACCGGCGTGTGCTGATCGCGCGTATGCATGTGTTCGAGCAGGTCGGGCTCGACGACGGGCCGACGATTTTCATCGGCGACGACTTTATGGGCGGCCGGCGCGTGATTCTCGATTACGGCAACGCGGCGCTCTATCTCGCGCCCTAGGCCTCAGTTGACGAAGCGCGCCGAGAAGCGCGTGACGTTGCTGCGCTCTTTCACGCACGCGTTCGCGGCACCCAGTCGTGCGCGATAAATCGGTATGCCTGAGCCCGCCGACTGGAACGGGTCGTGCAAGCGCATGTGAACTGCGGCCTCGTCCTTCGGTGTCGGACTCTTTGCGCGTGTGTCGGCTTTCTCGCCGTCCGCCGCTTCAAGCGTCAAAGCCAGACGTTTGCCATCGGCCTCCGCCTCGAACGCAATGGGGCGCGGGTGCATGTTCACGACCCAGAGACAGCTGTCGACGACCTTGAACAAGATCGTCGCGCATGCTTCGCCGCATTCGGTTGGCGGGCTTGCGGGCGATACGGCTGCGGTTGGGGCGACCGCGGCGACCGGCGTGACAGATGCAACTGGCGCCGGTGCTGGCACTGCGGCCGCCACTGCGGGCAATTCCGGTTTGCTGCGCGGGATCGGCGGATAGACCGGCGGCGGTGCGGGCTTCGCACGCGGAAGCGCGGGACCCGCCGGCGCAATGGCGGCGGTTGGTTGAGCGGCAACTGACGGCGCAGGTGCGACTGCGGCGACCGTTATCGGCTTCGCAGGGACGGCGGGCTTTGCGCCCTTCGGCTTGAGTGAAAAATCGGGCGCTTCGGGCATGGTGCGCAATGTGGCGAAGCGGGCATCGTAGCTGGCCTCGCCGCGCGCGAATTTTTCGCAAAGCGCTTTGTCTTGTTTGATTGTCTCGCCCGGCGCGAGCACCGTCATCATCAGCGAGGCTTGATCGGCGACCGTCGTCAGCTGAACCGACTTGTCGCCATTGTTCGTAATCGTGCAGGCCGCGCCTGCCGCAATTGCGGCGCACGCGTCGCCCGCGCAGCTCCCTGCTGCCAATGCCCCCGGCGCCGCCGCTAACGCGGCGGCCGCGACCAAGACCCAAACCTTGTTCACGACCGCTTTCCCTCAAAGCGCAACTGAGGGGAGAATACGCGAGTCCGTCCGCCCGCAGAAGAGGGAATTGCGCCCTCGTTTCCGCCGTTAGTCGGCCTCGGCCAGCCTGAAGCGGTCCTTCCGCCACGCGGCGGGTGGCATTCCGACCTCGCGTTTGAAGGCGCGGGTGAACGCCGCTTCGGACTCGTAGCCGATGTCAAAGGCGATCTGGGCGATGGTCTGACGGCCTTCGCGCAATTTGTGGCTGGCGGTTTGCATGCGCCAGCCGGTGAGATAGCGCATCGGCGGCTGGCCCATCAGCGTGGTGAAGCGGTCCGCGAATGCCGAGCGGGAGAGATTGACCGCATCCGCGAGATCCTCCGCCGTCCAATCGCGCGCGATTTGCGTGTGCATGAGGGCGAGCGCCTTGCCCACGGCAGGGTCGCGCAGGCCGGCGAGGAATCCCGTATCAGCATCGGGCATTGTCGTGAGGTAGCGTCGGACGGCCTCGACGAACAGCAGTTCCGACATTTTCGACATGATCGTCGCGGCGCCGGCGTCGCCGTTCGCCAGTTGCTGCGCGCCATAGCGAAACGATTGTGCAATCCACTCGCCGCCGGGCGTGTCGCGCACCTTAAGCTTGAGCAACGGCGGCAGCGTGGTGAGCAACGGCGCAAGCTGCGCGTCACCGCCTAAGAAGCCGCACACCATCGTGCAGGAATCGCCGCCGCCGCCGTGAACGACGCGGGCGACGCCTGCGCCCTCGGGCGAAAGAATGATGTCGCCTGCCGGCGTGGGGTTGAGGCGCAGATCGCTGCCGAGTTTGTGGAGCTCGTTGCGCGAGAGAAGAACCGCTTCGCCGTGCTCGACCGCGACCGGTTCGCCGCCCTTCACTTCGATGAAGCAGCGCCCCTCCACGATGAAGTGAAAGCAAACGAGATTGGCGGGCGGCGCCATGAACGGCGCGCACATGTCCGGACTGACTTGGCCCAGGATGCACCAGGGCGCCGTGAACTTGGCGTCGAGAAAGATGCCGCCGGTCAGGCCCACGACCCGGAGCATGTCTGATAGCGCGTCCATGTGACGAACTCACATTCGCGCGGCGTTCCGGTCAAGAGGTCCGGCGGCCCGGTCATTCCGGCGGCAAGCGCGATTCTCTAGGTATTCCGCGACATGATCGAGGATCACATGAGCATTCCATTGTGGGTTCTGCTGGCCTTTGCCTGTTGGACGCTTCTCGTGCTGATGATTGGCGTCGGCATCCGCCGTTGGACGCTCATCCTCACGGGCCGCGCGCAACTGACCGACTTTCCGGCCGATGTCGCGCACGGGAGTACGGCGTATCGCCGCGCGATGCGGGCGCATGCCAACTGCGTGGAGAACCTGCCCGTCTACGGCGCTATCGTGCTGACCGCTTTTGCCGCGCACGTGGCGAGCCCGACGATGGATTGGCTGACGCTCGTGTTCATGGGCGCACGCGTTTGCCAAACGATCGTTCACATGGCGTTTGCCGAGACGAACGCGACGGTCTTGGCCCGCTTCTCGTTCTTCTTCGTTCAGATCGTGACGATGGGATGGATGGCAGCGGAGATCGCCAGCACGTCGACGTAACCGGCTTTCTTCGTGGCGTTTCAGAGTCTGTACCGGCTTGGCGAAGACCTGATCGGCGGCGATAAGACGCTCGATTTCTCAAAACCGTTCATGCTGGGGAGCCCCGCGTGGTCGAGCCACTTGAGCAGCGTCAGGCGACGAGCTTCTTCTCCTTTGCAAAGGGGCTGAGGCCCAGCCAGGTTTGCATATCGGTGGCGAGTTTGCGATCGCCAGTGAGCTTGACCCGCTCGTCCCGCAAAGCGGCGCGCACCGTGTCGAGGCCCATCCAGATCGCTGTCATGGTCTTGAGGTCGCTAGACACGTAAAGGTCAACATCGTAGCCCGGATCGATCGAACAGAGGTCCGCGCCCTCGCCCGGCGTGACGATCAACCACCAAGCGCGCTGCGCCGCCGGCAATTCTGGATAGAGGAATTGAATCGTCGAGCGCCGTTTCGGCATGGGGGTCGGATTGATGCCGCGGCGCATGTCCCACATCAACAACTGCGGATCGAGATTTTCGAGCGAGAGTTCGCTTTGAATCCAGCGCTGCCCCCAGACGCCGAAAGCTTCGACGATCGGTTGGAGCTCGCGGCCCGAGCGCGTGAGGTGGTATTCGCGCAAGCCCGGTTCCTCCCGCGATAGCACGCGCCGCACGATTCCCGCTTCTTCCAGCTCCTTCAAACGCTGCGAGAGCAGCGCGGGCGACATGCGCGGCACGCCGCGGCGAAGGTCGTTGAACCGCGTTGAGCCCGCGATTAGTTCGCGCAGCAGAACAACCGTCCAGCGCGTGCACAATATCTCCGCCGCCATCGCGACCGGGCAGAATTGCCTGTAGCTGCCTTGCGTCATCCGGACCTCATTTCCCAGCGGTTCTTGCGACCCCCACGCGAAATCTACCGGGGAGGCCCGGCCGCGCCTAGTTCAGTTTCTGAACCACGATGGCTGGCGCGATGGTCAAGAACGCCGGCGTTTGGATCATTCAACCAACGGGCGCAAGGGCTTAGTTGATAAGGCCACAGTGCGGCGCCGCTGCGAGTTCAGTTTCTGTACCGGGGTCGCTTCAGTTCCTGAACTGGAGCGGACGCGCTCGCCCAACGATGTTTCAGCCCGCAGCTGCCGAACGGCGGTTCGCATTGAAAGGGATACCAAAATGACCTCCGTCTCCACGACTCACGTCTTCCTGAGATTCGCCACAGCGGTTGTCGCCGCTTCGGCGCTTGCCATTCTGGGCGCGACGGCTTCGCCCGCGTCCGGCGCCTCGTTGTCGCGCAGCGTCGACGTGAGCGGGACGCCGGCGGAGGTTTGGTCGAAGATCGGCGCATTCTGCGCCATCGGAGACTGGCATCCGGCAATCGGATCATGCACCGAGAACGGCAAGGTTCCACCAACGCGGACGCTGGTCACGAAGGACGGCGCGGCGACGTTCGTCGAACTCCAGACAGCGCACAGCGCCGCGAAGCATCGCTATTCGTACACGTTCTTGGCGAGCCCGCTGCCGGTCACACACTATGTGTCGACGTTCCAGGTGACGGCCAAAGCCAAGGGCATCTCTACAGTAACGTGGCGCGGCACCTACAGGCCCGACGCCGGCAAGGGGGCTGACGCAAACGCCGCGCTTGGCGGCATTTACGAAGCTGGCCTCGCCGAGATCAAAGCCAAACTCTCGAAGTAAGCAGGCGCGCGGGAAACCCTCGCGCGCCCCTAAGCAACCTGAACAGGAGAGCGTACAATGAATATCGAAGCGAAGAGGTTTGAGATGGCTCAACACGATTGGACATCGATGGCCGCGCGCCTCGCCGGCGCGTTCGCCGTCACCGCGGCCGCGCACGACGCCGAGGATCGCTTTGTCGCCGACAACTTCGCGCGGCTGAAGGCGGAAGGCTTCTTCAAGGCGCATGTGCCGGTCGAACTCGGCGGTTATGGTGCGAGCTACGGCGAACTGTGCCGTTCCATCCGCAGTCTCGCCGCCGGTTGCGGCTCGACCGGTCTCGCGTTCTCGATGCACAGCCACATCGTTGCCGTGGCCGCATGGCGCTGGCGGAACGAGAAGGCGCCGACCGACGGGTTGCTGAAGCGCGTCGCGGGAGAGAACTTGATCTGTATTTCTAGCGGCGGCTCGGATTGGCTGAAGAGCGCGGGCGTCGCGACGAAAGTCGACGGCGGGTTCCGCATCAAGGCGCGCAAGATCTTTTCCAGCGGCTGTCCGATGGGCGATCTGCTTGTGACAAGCTCGGTGTACGAGGACCCGCAAGCCGGACCCACCGTTTTGCACTTTGCCGTGCCGTTCAAAGCGGAAGGTGTGAAGATTCTCGACACGTGGCGCGTGATGGGGATGCGCGGGACCGGATCGAACGACGTCGAGTTGAACGACGTGTTCGTGCCGGACGCCGCGATCAGCGGTCGCCGGCCGCAGGGCAAGTGGCATCACTTGTTCCACACGATTTCGATGCTCGCGTTTCCGATCATCTATTCGGCATATATGGGTGTCGCCGACGGCGCGCGAGCGCAGGCGCTCGAGGTCGCGCGCAAGAAGCCGGACGACGGCAATGCAGCCTATCTCGCGGGCGAGATGGAGAACGCGCACGCAACGGCCGACATCGCGCTCGCCGACATGATCCGTATTGCAGAGGTGGAGAAGCCCGGGCCTGACGTTACCAGCCGGCAGATGGTTCGCCGCACGTTGGTCGCGCAGAATACGATCAAGACCGTCGAGCGCGCGATCGAGCTTGCGGGCGGCGCCGCGTTCTACCGCGGCCTTGGCCTCGAGCGTGCGTTCCGCGACGTGCAAGCGGCGCGGTATCATCCGCTGCAGGAAAAGCCGCAGTTACGCTACAGCGGTCGACTTGCGCTAGGTCTCGATATCGACGGGTAGGCAACTTAACCCGATGGCGCCGCGACTTCGAGATGAGCGCGGCGCTGTCTGACTAACTCTGGCGTAGGTCGAGGCCTTGCATCTTGCCTTCGGCGCGCCATTCTTCCAGCACTTTGACGAAGGCGACGGGGCCGGCGCCGTAGAAGCCGTTTTGTTCGCTGCGTTCGGCCGGTTTGCCTTCGTTGTTGTAGTAGCCGGGGGTGCACTCTTCGAGGAACTTGCGGCGCAGGATCGCGAGTTTCACGATCGTTTGCACCCATTCCTCTTCCGCTTCCGGCGTCGCTTCGAGGACGCGGATTTGGTTTTGCATGCAGTGCTTGACGACGTGGGCGACGTGGATCGCCTGTTCGGCCAGCATGTGCGGGAAGTTCGCGGTGAAGCCCGACTGCACGTTTGAGATGACGAAGCAGTTCGGGAAGCCGTGGACGTGAAAGCCTTGGAACGTGCGCACGCCGTTCGCCCATTTCTGGGTGAGCGTCTGGCCGCCTTTGCCGTAGAGTTCGAAGCCGGAGCGGCGGGTGTATTCGGTGCCGACCTCGAAGCCGGTTGCGTAGATGAGGCAGTCGATCGGGTAGTCGACACCGTTCGCGACAACGCTCGTTTCGGTGATGCGGTCGACGCCGTGGCCCTTCGTGTCGACGAGTGTCACGTTCGGACGGTTGAACGTGTCCAGGTATTCGTCGTGGAAGCACGGGCGTTTGCAGAACTGGCGGTAGTAGGGTTTCAGCGCTTCGGCCGTCTCGCGATCCTTGATGACCTTGTCGACGCGGGCGCGGACTTGTTCCATCTTTTCGAAGTCGGCAAGCTCGACGAGTTCGTCGACCGTGAGCGGACCGCGCCCTGCGTATTTCGCAGCGCCTTGCCCTAAGATCAGATTGCGGATGATTTCGGTCCAGCCGTCGCTGACCAGATCTTCCTTCTGATAGCCGCCGGTCAAGAGGATGTTGAAGTTGTCCATCCGCTGCTTTTGCCAACCATGCGGCAGCGACGTTGCCCACTGCGGGTCGGTCGGGCGGTTGTTGCGCACGTCGATCGAGGACGGGGTGCGCTGGAACACGTAGAGGTGTTTGGCGCCCTCGCCCAGATGCGGCACGCATTGCACGGCGGTCGCGCCGGTGCCGATGATGCCGACGACTTTGTCCTTTAGTTTCGTCAGGCCGCCAGTGGAATCGCCGCCGGTGTAGTCGTAGTCCCAGCGGCTGGTGTGGAACGAGTGGCCTTTGTAACTCTCGACGCCGGGGATGCCGGGCAGCTTCGGGCGGTGTAGTGGGCCTGAGGCCAGGAACACGAAGCGCGCTTTCATGGCGTCGCCGCGGTTCGTCTTTACCGTCCAGCGCGCGGTCTTTTCGTCCCAATGCATGGACGTGATTTCGGTTTGGAAGACGGCGTCCTTGTAGAGGCCGAACTTTTCGCCGATCGCGCGGCTGTGCTTCAGGATCTCGGGCGCGCGCGAGTACTTCTCGACCGGCATGTAGCCGACTTCTTCGAGCAGCGGCAGGTAGATGTAGCTTTCGATGTCGCAAGC
>CAZXAQ010000065.1:0-22484 GCA_964638635.1 uncultured Flavobacteriaceae bacterium | reverse complement strand
GCGCTAATCGTCCCGGTAAACCTTCTCGCGCCGCTCGTGCCGCTCTTGCGCTTCGATGCTCAACGTCGCGATCGGCCGCGCCTCCAACCGGCGCAAGCTGATCGGATCGCCGGTGTCTTCGCAGAACCCGTAGGTCCCTTCCTCGATGCGCCGAAGCGCGGCATCGATCTTGGAGATCAGCTTGCGCTGCCGGTCGCGCGCGCGCAGCTCGTTCGCGCGCTCCGCCTCGCTCGACGCGCGGTCAGCGAGATCAGCGTGTGGGACAGAGTCGCTCGCCAACGTCTGCAGCGTCTCTTTCGACTCGCGAAGAATGTCGTCCTTCCACTTCAGCAACCGCTGCCGGAAGTACTCGCGCTGACGTTCATTCATGAACGGCTCATCGTCCGACGGCCGATAGTCGACGGGTAGTGCAACGCCCATGCGATGTGTTCCTCCTTGGGCCGCGACGCAGGGCGCCAAAGTGCGGCGGACTATATTGAGCGCCCCCCGCCCCATCAACGCCTGAAACACGAAAAGAAATTTAAGCTTTCCGGCAGTTTACCGGGCGATTTTGCACCTGCGAAGTCGCAGCCAAAACGCCAGGGTCAGCGGGCTGATTCCTTGCGGCGCGCCACCCGCACGGTTGCAGCCGCGGCCCGCCCGCCGCGCGCAAGATCGAGACTCAGCGCTTGGCCGACCTGCGCTTCCACGACCAGCTTCTGCATCATCCGCGAGTCCTTAACCGGCGTGCCATTGATGCGCACGACGACGTCGCCGACTTTCAGGCCCGCGGCCGCTGCCGGACCGCCCGGCGCCACATGCCCCACGCGTACGCCCGCACGCTCGTCATCCAAGTCTTCGACATTGGCGCCGATCCACCCGCGCTGCACGCGCCCGTATTGGCGCAGCTGCGCAACGATCGTCGCAACCGTATTGGAGGGAATCGCAAACCCGATCCCGATCGACCCGCCCGACGGCGACAGGATCGCGGAGTTCACGCCGACGACCTTGCCGTCCATGTCGAACAGCGGCCCGCCGGAGTTGCCGCGATTGATCGCGGCATCAGTCTGAATGAAATCGTCATAGAGCTCCGCGTCGAGCTGCCGGTTGCGAGCAGAAATAATGCCAGCCGACACGCTGCCGCCGAGCCCAAACGGATTGCCGATCGCCAGCACCCAATCGCCGGCCTTCGCCGCATCGGAATCGCCGAAGCTAAGCGCCGTCAGCGGTTTCTTCGGCTGCACGCGCAACAGCGCGATGTCCGTCTTCGCATCGCGCCCGGCAATCGTCGCCTTCAGACGCCGCCCATTCTGCAACGCGACGTAGATTTCCTTCGCCCCTTCCACGACATGGTTGTTCGTGACGATCAGCCCCGCGGCATCGATCACAAAGCCGGAGCCCAACGAGCGTCCGCTCCGCTCGCCGGCCTCGCGCGTCATCTGCCCGTCCCACGCCGACGGCGCGACCGCGCCCTTTGCGTCGGCCGTCTCGCCGCTCCGCTCCGTCGCGATATTGACGACCCCGGGCGAAAGCTTCTCGACCAGCGCCGAGAACCCATCGGGCACGGGCTTCGCCGAAGCGGCCGAGACCAAGCCGATCGCAACCGCGACGGCGAACGAAATCCTGACCAAACGACCCCTCGACTCAAACGCAAACGGCGCCGATCTAGTGATCGGCGCCGCGTGGTAAAGAATGGGTTTACGAGGCCGCTTAGCGTGCGCCCGTATGGCCCTTTTGGAAGTACTTGAAGAACGGACTGTCGGGCGAAATCACCATCGTCGTGTTGCTTCCGCCCATCGACGCCTCATAAGCCTTCAGCGTCCGGTAGAACTCAAAGAACTCCCGGTCTTGGCCGTAGGCGTTACCCAACACGCGGTTCTTCTCCGCATCGCCCTCACCGCGAAGAATCTCCGACTTCCGCGTTGCGTTGGCTTTGATGATTGTGACGTCCTTGTCCGCCGTACTCTTGATGCGCGTCGCCTCTTCGTCGCCTGAGGCGCGGATACCCGCCGCTTCCCGCTGACGTTCGGTCTGCATGCGTCCGAACACAGCCTCGAGGTTTTCCTTCGGTAGGTCTGCGCGCCGGATCCGCACGTCGACGATCTCAATACCGAGCCCCAAAGACTGCGCCTTGATCTGGTCGCGGATCGCCCGCATCAGCTGCGGCCGCTCCGCCGACAGCAGGGCGGCGAAGGACTTCTTGCCCAACACGCCGCGCAAGCTCGAACTCAGGATCGAGGACAAGCGTTGCCGCGCCACGGCATCAGTCCGCACCGACTGGTAGTAGCGCAGCGGATTGATAATTCGATAACGCGCGAAAGCATCGACGACGATCCGTCGTCTGTCGGACGCGATCACCTCTTCGGGCGGCGCATCCAGCTCCAGGATTCGTTTGTCGAAGAAAATCACCGTCTGAACGAACGGAATTTTCCATGCCAAGCCGGGCTCCTGAACGACCGGCAAACGCGGCTCGCCGAACTGCGTGATCAGCGCCTGCTCGCGCTGCTCGACGACGAAGAACGTATTGAACGCGACGAACGCAAGAGCCAGAACAATGCCGACGATGACGCCTGGAGAGTTCCTCATGGTTCAGTTCCCTCCCGCGCCTTGAGTCTGCGAGCGGCGAAGCTCCGGCAACGGCAGATACTGCACGACGCCGCTCTTGCTCTCGATGATGATCTTGTTCGTGTTGCCCAAGACCTGCTGCATCGTCTCGAGATACATGCGTTCGCGCGTCACCTCGCGCGCGTTCTTGTACTGATCGAGGATCGAGACGAAGCGTTGCGCCTCACCTTGCGCCTCCGTGATCGCGCGCTGCTTGTAGGCTTCCGCATCCTGTTCGATCTTCGCCGCCTCGCCGCGCGCTTGCGGGATAATCGTGTTCGCGTAGCGTTGCGCCTCGTTGCGCTTTTTGTCTTGGTCGGCGCGCGCCGCTTGCACGTCGCGGAACGCGTCGATGACTTGGCTCGGCGGGTCGACCTTGCGCAACGCGACCCGCGTGATCGTGACGCCCGCTTTGTAGAAATCGAGCGTCTCTTGCATCACCCGGCGCACGCTGTCTTGCACCTCGGCCCGGCCTTCGGTTTGGATCGAATCGATCTTGGCTTGACCCACCGCTTCGCGCATCGCGCTTTCGGCGACGGCCTTGACCGTGCCTTCGACGTCGGCCACTTCGAACAGATACTTCTCCGCGTCGGCGACCTTCCAGAACACCACGAAGTCGATGTCGACGACGTTTTCGTCGCCGGTCAGCATCATGCTCTCGATCGGAACGTCGGACTCGGCGTCGCGTGACGTGTCGTCCTCGATGCGAAAGCCGACGTTGGTCTGGTTCTCTTGCTCGACGTTCGGCCGGAGCACGGTCTCGATCGGATAGGGTAAGCGAAAGTGTAAACCCGGCCCGAGCCTATCGACCGCCGCCCCGAAGCGAAGCACGACGCCTTGTTCCGCGGGCTGGATCACGTAGACGCCGGTGAGGAGCCACAGAATCAGCAGCAGCCCGCCGAGACCGGCGAACAGCATTCCGCCCGGCGGTTGGTTCGGGAACATCCGCTTGAACCAATCGCGCGCGCGTTTGAACACTTCGTCCAAATCGGGCGGCCGCATGTTGGGGCCTTGGCCCCGTCCGCCGCCGCCGTTCGAGGGTCCTTGCCCCCACGGCCCGCGTCCGCCGCCGCCCTTATTGTCGTTCCAAGGCATGCCGTCCTCTCATCCCGTCCAAGAAACGGGCCGTGCCAAGGCGGCCGGAGCAACAAGACTCACCGTACGCAAACAAGGACACATCCCTACGAATCACGCAAAAAACACCACATTGGATGTACCGTTAGGGCGGGTTTATAAGTTCTTAATACCGCTCAGCGCAACGCGTCACCGCATTGGATCGCAGAACGCGATCAAGGCTGGTATGTGGAGCGTCTCGAAACAGCGTCAAGGGCGCCAAACAACAGAGTTTCTCGAATGTCGAACCTCACGCCTGACGACGTTCTGGCGGCGCTCAAATCGGTCGTCGACCCCGCGCGAAATAAGGACGTTGTTGCACTTGGGTTGATCCAGGGGTTGCAGGTCAAGGACGGCCACATCTCCTTTGCGCTCGAGGTTGCACCCGACGAAGGCCGCACCAAAGAACCGCTGCGTCTCGCTTGCGAAAAGGCGGTGTTGGCGCTCAAAGGCGCTCGCTCTGTGACTGCGGTCCTAACCGCCCACAAGCCCGCGCCACCACAAGCAGGCCGTGCAGGCGCGCCCGAGCGCCAAGGCCCGGCCGGCGTTAAAGCCGTCATCGCTGTCGCCAGCGGCAAGGGCGGAGTCGGCAAATCGACGGTCGCCGTCAACCTCGCGGTCGCGCTCAGCCAGCTCGGCCGCAAGGTCGGCCTGCTCGACGCCGACATCTACGGCCCCTCGATCCCGCGCATGCTGGGCCTCAAAGGCAAACCGACGTCGAAAGACGGCAAAATCCTGCAACCGATGCAGGCCTGGGGCCTCAAGGCGATCTCGATCGGCTCGCTCATCGACGACGACCAACCGATGATCTGGCGCGGACCGATGGTCATGACCGCGCTGACCCAGCTCATCTACGACGTCGAATGGGCGCCGCTCGACGTGCTGGTGGTCGACATGCCGCCCGGCACCGGCGACGCGCAGCTGACGCTGGCCCAACGCGTGCCGCTCGCCGGCGCCATCATCGTCTCGACCCCGCAAGACGTGGCCCTGATCGACGCGCGCAAAGGCCTCGCGATGTTCAAGAAGACGCACGTCCCCGTCTTCGGCATTGTCGAAAACATGTCGACGTTCGTCTGCCCGAACTGCGGCCACGAAAGCCACATCTTCGGTCACGGCGGCGCCCGCGAGACAGCCGCCAACCTCGGCACCGACTTCTTGGGCGAGATTCCGCTCCACATCGCGATCCGCGAAACCTCCGACGGCGGCACGCCGATCACAGCGCGCGATCCGAACAGTCCGCAAGCCAAAGCCTTCGTCGACCTCGCCGCTCGCGTCGCCGCCAAACTCGACGCCGGCAACACCCGCACCGCCCCGCGCATCACGATGGAATAGAAATTGGAAACGCCAAGTACGCCAAGCTGCACGTGCTCCCTCACCAGCCGCGGCACTGTGGCGAGATTGAAAAAGAGCAACACGAAGATCTCGAAGGATTCACGAAGAGCCACGAAGACTCACAGTCCGTGTCGAGTCTTGCTGCCCAATCATAGAGTCCGGCGCGGAACGCGCCATTCGAACGTTGAAGCAGGCACCGCCTCGTGAATATGGCGCTTCGCGCCAACCTGCGTGATTAGACAGCAGGACTCGTCACAACCGCAGAGTCTTCGTGGCCCTTCGTGAATCCTTCGAGAGCTTCGTGATGCTCTTTCTGGACGGCATCTGAACAACACCACGGCCGATGAACACACACAGGCAGCTTGGCGTACTTGGCGTTTCACCAAAGAAAGGGGGCCGGCGCGCGAGCACCGGCCCCTCAATCAAATCAAACCGCTATTGCCGGCCGGCGACGATCGCAACCTTCGACTTCGTGCCGTCGGGCGCCGGGATTTCCCAGCTGTCGCCGACCTTCTTGCTCGGGTCGAACGGGTTGCACTGCTCTTTGCCCGCCATCGGACCCGCATCCGGGGTCACGCACAGCTTGCCATCCTTCAGCGCCCACTTGCCGGTGCCCTTCGTGCCGTCCGGCTGCACCACGCCCAGCGTGCCGTCTTTGTTGTAATGCAACTTCGTCACGCCGCCCTTCGCATCCGTCAACGTGACGGTGTTGTCGTAACGGGTCTGCATCGGATCGTCGGCCGCGATCGCGAGCGTGGTGCTCAGAGCAAGGGCGGCAACGCCCATCAGAATGCGCTTCATGGGTTCTCTTCCCTACCAGTTGGAACAAGTCCTAAGCGGACCTGCGGCGATGTAGTGGCTCAAGGACGCGCAAGCAAGCGCGCGCACGCGTTACGCGTGCTGCAACGCACTAAATTTCCGTAATGTGCAACCAGGGCAAGCGTTCCTCAGCGAACGCGTATCCCGTGGGTGGAAAATCCTGCGGCATATCGAACGCACCAACGTGGAAGTGCATTTCGGTGGGCCAGCGATCGCCTTCGTAAGTCAGCGTCGATCCGCACGCCGAACAGAAGCCGCGCTTGACGCCGGGCGACGACGCGAACGTCGCAAGCTGTCCCTTCGTGAACGAAACCTGCGTGCGTTCGAAGCCCGCAAACGCCGACACCGGCGCCCCCGTATGCTTGCGGCAGGAATGGCAGTGACAGTAGGCGGTCCACTTCGCCGGCCCGCGCACCTCGAAGCGCACCGCACCGCAGAGACACCCGCCGCTGTGAACGTCGCTCACCATCCCGAATAGTTGAGCTTCAACCCGGGCCGCGGCCACTCCATCTGCACGAGCTTGCCGGTCGCCGACAGCGTGATCGTCGCCGTCTTCATATCCTTACCGCCGAAGCAGATGTTCGTGACCAGCGGATCGGCAAACGGCGTCTGCTCGAAACTGCCGTCGGGCGCAATCGACGTGATCGCGCCGCTCGGGATCGCGATCGTCGCGACACAAATGCGCCCACCGGCCTCGACCGCCAGCGAGTCGAAAAACTGCTGCCCCGGCAAACCGCAAACGCAATTGTGCATCAACGGCGACGGCACCACTTCGCCGGGCGCCGAGAGATTGAAGCTCATCAACCGGCCTTCCTGCGTCTGCGCGACGTAGAGCGTCTTCTCGTCCGGCGACAGGCCGCAGCCGTTCGGATTCATGATCGGAAACACGATCTCCTTGACCTTTTTCCCGTCCGGCGTCGCGTAGTAGACCGCGCCGCGGTCATGCAGCCGCCCATAACTCTTGCCGAGATCGGTGAAATAGAACCCACCCTGCTTGTCGAACACGAGATCGTTCGGCCCGTTGAAGCCGAGCCCGTTGCACTTGTCGTAAAGCCGCTCAACCTTGCCCGTCTTCAGATCGATACGTTCGATCCGCCCGCCGGAGTAGTTCGCGGGCCGGTCGCCCGGGATCAGCCAGGGTCCCGCGTCATGCCACTCGAACCCGCCGTTGTTGCAAACGTAGACCGCGCCATCGGGCCCCAACGCCGCGCCGTTCGGCCCGCCGCCGAGCGTCGCGATGACTTCCGTTTTCCCGTTCCAAACCCGCGTCAGCGTTCCGCGGGCAATCTCGACCAACACGATGCTGCCGTCCGGCATCGCGATCGGACCTTCGGGGAACCTCAAACCACTGGCGATTTCACGGACGGACATAACGGCGCTTCCTCTTATTTCTTATCCAAGATGATGAAACTGTAGCCGATCGGCCTTGCCGCTGACGAGGGATAAACACCCGCGATCGTCTCGCGCCATTCGCTCCGATCGATCGGGGGGAAGTGCGTGTCGCCCGCAATTTCGCCGTGCACGCTGGTGAGATAGACGCGCCGCACAACCGGCAATGCTGCCCGGTAAATCTCCGCCCCGCCGATCACCATGATCTCCTCGGGTTCTTCGCGGTAAGCCACATCGAGCGCCGCTTTGAGCGACGTCACCACGACGGCACCCTCGGCCTTGTACGACGCATCGCGCGTAATCACGATGTTCGTGCGCCCCGGCAGCGGCCGCTTGGGAAAGCTCTCCCACGTCTTGCGCCCCATGATCAGCGGTCGCCCCGCCGTGCGCTCGCGGAACCACTTCATGTCTTCGGGAATACGCCACGGCAGCTTCCCGTCGCGCCCGATCACGCCGTTCTCCGCAACCGCAACGATGAGCGCGACGACCGGTTCTCTCATGAGCCAAGTTTCTTCAGCGCCTCGCCGGTCAGGCGGAAGATCGTCCACTCCTCCATCGGAATGGCGCCCAGCGACTCATAGAACTTGATCGAAGGCTCGTTCCAATCGAGCACCGACCACTCGACCCGCGCGCAGTTTTCACGCACAGCCCGCCGCGCCAAATTCAAGACCAATTCCTTGCCGATCCCATGCCCCCGATAGGCGGGCCGCACGAACAGGTCTTCAAGGTAGATCCCATGCCGTCCGCGAAATGTCGAAAAATTGTAGAACCAAAGCGCGAACCCTGCGGGTGCACCATTCCACTCCGCGATGTCGCAAAAGGCCCTAGGATTCGGCCCGAACAATGCCTTCTCGATACCGGCTTGCGTCGCATCGACATCGTCGAGCAACCGCTCATACTCGGCAAGGTCGCGAATGAACGAATAGACGACAGCGCCGTCAGCCGCCGTGGCCGCGCGAATGCGAACGCCGTCCGTCACACGGCCACCGGCGCGGCGATATGCGGATGCGCCTCGTAGCCTTCAAGCCGGAAGTCCTCGTACTTGAAGCCGAAGATGTCCTTGACGGCCGGATTGATGTGCATCGTCGGCAACCCGAGCGGCGCGCGCGAAAGCTGCAGCTCCGCCTGCTCGATATGGTTCAGGTAGAGATGCGCGTCGCCGAACGAATGGACGAACTCGCCCGGCTTCAATCCGGTCACTTGCGCCACCATCATCAACAGCAGCGCGTAGGACGCGATGTTGAACGGCACGCCCAAAAAAATGTCGGCCGAACGCTGATAGAGCTGGCACGAAATCCGCCCATTCGCGACATAGAACTGGAACAGACAGTGACACGGCGGCAGCGCCATCTTGTCGACGTCGGCCGGGTTCCACGCCGTCACGATCAGCCGGCGCGAATCCGGGTTCTTTCTGATCTGCTCGATCAGGGTCGCAATCTGATCGATAGTGCCGCCAGCGCGCGCCGGCCACGATCGCCACTGCGCGCCATAGACGGGCCCGAGGTCGCCGTTCTTGTCCGCCCACTCGTCCCAGATGCGGACCCCGTTCTCCTGCAGATAGCGCACGTTCGTGTCGCCCTTCAGGAACCAGAGAAGCTCATGCACGATCGACTTCACATGCAGCTTCTTCGTCGTCACCAACGGAAACCCGTCGTCGAGATCGAACCGCATCTGATGGCCGAAGATCGAGAGCGTACCGGTGCCCGTCCGGTCGTGCTTCTTCACGCCGTGGCGCAGCACATGCTCCATCAGATCGTGATACTGGCGCATCGAACCCTCATGTCGTTCGCTCCACATTGTACCGGGCGTGGCTTCCAATCACATAGGCGCAAAACCGCCGTTTCCCCAGCGAGCCCGGCGGCGGAAAGCCTTCATTTCTTTACCTGCGCTCCCTATATTAGTCGGGCCGGTTCGCCGGCTATGGCGATAAACGCGCGTGTAATAAACGGATCGGACCCGGGGGCGGTACCCGGCGCCTCCACCACCTGAGCCGCCAACAAGCGACTCAGCTGTGGGGGCGAACTAGGATCGACGAACGCGTAAAGACGTTGCTTTCGCCCGGCAAGGCTCACCGTTACCGGGCTGTCTGTATAGGTGCCAACGACAATGAAATGGCCCTCGCTGCCTAATAGGTAAGCGCGGCTCGGAGGGGCGCCGGGCAACAGAAGCCCCTCCACCTATCGTCGCCAATAGGCGACCGCCGCCGCCACCATCGTCAGCGCCCCGCCGAGGCTCAGCGTATCCGGCGCGCCGATCTGATGGGACAGCCACCCGGCCGCGAGCGAGCTCAACGGCACCATCCCGATGAACGCCATCACGTAATAGGCCATCACCCGCCCGCGCATGGCGTCGTCGACCGACGCCTGCACCAGAGTGTTCGTCGAGATGCCCATCATCATCATCCCGAACCCCGCGGGCACGAGCAGCAAAAGCGAGAGCCCAAACGACGCCGACTGCGAGAACGCAATCAGCGCCGCCCCGAAACACGCCGCCGCCGCAAACGGTACGCGCGGCAGCCACGCCGCCGGCACCCGCGACATGCTGAGTGCGCCCGCCAAAGCACCCGCACCAACCGCCGCCATCAGGAAGCCGAGCGCGTCCGAACTCCCGTGCAAGATATCGCGCGCAAAAACCGGCATCAGCGTCAAGTACGACGTCCCGAACAAACTCGAACTTGCCAGCAGCAACAGCATCGTCCGCATCTGCCGGTTCTTCGCGACATAGAAGAACCCTTCGCTGAGGTCGGTCAGCGGGTGGCTCGCCGCGCGCGGCGGCTGCCGCTCGATCCGCATCAGCGAAAGCCCCGTCAGCACCGCAGTATAGGACACGGCATTGAGCGCGATGCACCACCCCTCGCCGACCGCCGCGACCAGCAGCCCGGCGATCGCGGGCCCGATCAGCCGCGCGCCGTTGAACATGATCGAGTTCAGCGCAATCGCCCGCGGCAAGTCCTCGCGCCCCACCATCTCGATCGTGAAGGACTGGCGTGTCGGCACGTCGAACGCGTTCGCCGTGCCAGAAAACGCCGCCAGCGCGATGATCTGCCAGGGCTGGATCAGCTCCGCGATCGCGAGCACGGCGAACAGCGTGGCACTCGCCATCATCACGCCTTGCGTCAGGAAGAGAATCCCCCGCCGGTCGAGCCGGTCGGCAACCACGCCCGCGAACGGCGACACGAGCAGCACCGGCACCTGCCCCGCGAACGCGACGAGGCCAAGCAGCGTCGGCGAGTCCGTCAACCGATACACAAGCCACGACTGTGCAATGGCTTGCATCCAAAACCCGATCAGTGAAATCGCCTGACCGGTAAAGAAGAGCCGGTAGTTCCGATGCCGGAACACGTCCCACAAGCGGCCGCGCGCCGTCGCCCTCTCCGCTTGATCCGCATTGTCCATTCCGGAAAAGCCCTACTCCGTTTGGCGTTGAAACGGCAAGGCACGCTCTTAAGTCAAATTGATGCGGGCCGGGCCCCTCTGGCGATCGGCGACGGTCGCGATGTCGGACCGCAAACGGCGGCAAGCCGTGCCGGGATGGGCCCGGCATGGCTGTCGCCGACCAGCCGATAGAGGTGCAAATGACGGACTACCTTGTTCTGCGCCTGCGCGCACACCACGCCGCTCTGGAGAACGAGATCGACACGGAACTGGCCAAGCCGCTGCCGGATGCGATCAAAATTAAGGAGCTGAAGAAGGAGAAGCTTCAGCTCCGCGACAAGCTTCATTGGATCCTGCGCGCCGACGAAAGAGCCGAAGCAAGACTTTAGCGGGGGCGTTGGCAGCGCGGAAACGCCGGGGCATCGCGCCCCGGCGTCACGCGTTCGAACCGTGGCCTAGCGTTTCGCCAGCAGGTCCCGGATTTCCGTCAACAGCTTCACGTCCGCGGGCGGTTCCGGCGGAACGGCCGGCGCGGGTGGCGGTTGCCGCTTCAGCCTGTTGATGCCCTTCACCGCCAAGAACAAGACAAAGGCGATAATACCGAAGTTGATACACGCCGTTACGAACTTACCCCAGGCCAGCACGGCGCCTTGCTTCTTCGCCTCCTCAAGCGTCGCCTCCGTGACGGCGGAGTTCAGCGGCAAAAAGTAGTTCGAAAAGTCGACGCTGCCGAGCGCGCCGATGAGCGGCATAATCATGTCGCCGACGAGCGAACTGACGATCGTCCCGAACGCGCCACCGATGATGACGCCGATCGCCAAATCGACGACGTTGCCCTTCAATGCGAATTCCTGAAATTCTTTCAGCATAGCCTTCAAGTCCCTTGTAGCCTCGCGGGGTGCGCCTCTCGCCCGAACCGGCACGCGAGGCGCGCGGCAAACTATCACGCACGATTGCATTCGACGAGGCATTCCGATTTGAATCCGTCGTTAACGTCTGTCGCCACTCACAGGTGTAGAGCGCCATGTCCCTGTCACCGAAATCGCTGTTCACGTCCTTCAAGTTGAAAAATCTGACGCTGCCCAACCGCATCGTCATGGCCCCGATGACGCGCTCGAAGAGTCCGAACCAAATCCCCGGCGATGATGTTGCCACCTACTACAGGCGCCGCGCCGAAGGCGGCGTCGGCCTCATCATCACCGAGGGCGTAGCACCCGATCATCCCGTTGCGCTCAACGATCACAACGTCCGAACTTCCATGGCGATGCGCTTGACGGCTGGGCGAAGGTTCTGAAAGCCGTGAAGAGCGCAGGCGGCTTCATCATGCCTCAGCTCTGGCACACCGGCTTGATGCGCAAGCCGGGCTCAGGCCCCAATCCCCATCTGCCGGGCGTCGGCCCCTCCGGTCTCTTCAAGCCGGGCAAGAAGGTCGCCGAGCCGATGACCGCGAAGGACATTGATGAAGCGATCGCGGGCTACGCGACCAGCGCGCGCCACGCGGAGGAACTCGGCTTCGACGGCGTCGAGATCCACGGCGCGCACGGCTACCTGATCGACCAGTTCTTCTGGGACGGCACGAACGAGCGCAACGACGCGTTCGGCGGCGACATGGTCAAACGCACGAAATTCGCGGCCGAAGTCATTCGCGCCGTCCGTGGCGCAGTGAGCAAAGACTTCCCGGTGATCCTGCGCTGGTCGCAGTGGAAGCAGCAGGACTACGCGATCAAACTCGCCCAGACACCCCAGGCGCTCGAGAAGTTCCTCGACCCGCTGGTGAAGGCGGGCGTCGACTGCTTCCACTGCTCGACCCGGAGATTCTGGGAGCCCGAATTCGAAGGCTCCGACATGAACGTGGCCGCCTGGACGAAGAAGATCACGGGCCTGCCCACGATCACGGTGGGCTCCGTCGGCCTGAACGAGGATTTCATCGCGGGTTACCGCGGCGTGCCCGCGGGCCCCGCATCGCTCGACCGCCTGATCGAGCTCTTCGACCGCGGCGACTTCGACCTCGTCGCCGTCGGCCGCGCCCTCATCGTGAACCCCGATTGGGCGAACAAGGTGAAGGCCGGCCGCCTCGAAGATCTGAAGCCGTTCTCGCTCGAAGCGCTGCCCGTGCTGCACTGACGCAACCCGGCCGCGCAGCACGAATGCAAAATCGAATCCGTTAGATCCGTTAGATCGGCGGATTTACGCGGTTTCATCCGTTAGATATGCGTTAGATATCCGTTATGCGTGCGTTAGGCGGCGCGTTTGACGTGCACGAAACGTGCACGAAACGCGCGCGTCGCGCGTGTGCGATCCGCTAGGCGCTTAAAGCCCCACAGACGACACGTCCCATATGCAATTTTCAAGTCGCAGCCGCGCGCCGCCGACGGCGCGGGAAAGCGATGCCTGCGCACAGGGCTTGGCATCACTGAAAACGAACGATATATAAGTAACACATGTAGACGCCAAATGCAATATGCACCGGGAACGAGGCATCAGCCGAACCAGCCTGACCCCATCTTCCGGCACGCGTCGCGTAACGCCTTGATCGCAGGCCCCTTTTCGCCGAACTTCTCCGGGTCCAAGTCGTCGATCAGCGCGCGGCGCTCGGCCCGACCGAGCGCGCCGGCGATCAGAACCGCGCTGTCGTGCAGCCCTGCGAGCGCGGCCGAGCGCGCGGCGATCGGGTCGGCCTTGGCCCCGGCTTTGAGCAGGCGCTCCGCCAGCGCTGCCGGCGCCTGGCTCGCCCCGTTCCGGATCGCGTTCGTGACGTCGAGCTTCTTCGGGATCAACCACTCCGCAAGCTCGAACTGCCCCTGCGCCAAGGCGAAGTCGAGCGCGTTGCCGCCGCCGCGCAACCGCGTCTTGAGATCGCAGCCGGCCGCCTCCAACCGCGCCAGTGCGTCGCGATCGCCGTGCGCGCATGCGTCCAACATGGCGATACGCAACAAGCGCGGCGAGCGCGCGATCGAACCAGCCGCGGCAGCCCCGCGCCAATCCACGACGCTGCCGCGAACGATCCGCTTCAATTCCTCTGCGAGCGCAGCGTCCTCCACTGCCAGCTCGGCAACAACGCCGGCCACTTGCGTGCCCGTCCCGATATCGTCATCGCCGGCAACAAACGGATCTTCTTCCAAGTCGAGCTTGCGAAACAACGAAGGCACGTCGTCGGCAACCTTCCCAACGCGGTCCTCATTGAGCCGCAACACCCAAGCCGGCGGCAAACCCTGCATCCAAGCGTGCACGCTGCCATGCCGCGGTCCAGGCTCGACACAGACATAGAGCCTGTCGCCATACTCGAATCCGCCGAACGGTAGATAACGCAGCTTGCCGTCGAACGGCTTTCGGCTGTCCTCGGCCGCTTCTTCCGCAAGGTCGGTCTCGTGTTCGATCCACCCCCAAAGATCGCGATAGCCGCCGCTCTCCGGATAGAACAACTCGGCAAATGAGAATTCGACGATCTGATCGCCAAGCTCGATCTCAAGCGCATAGTCGAGGCTTCCGCCAAACGCCGTGCGCCAAAGCGCCCTCAAACCATCGGGCAACGGCCCCGCGCAACGAGCTTCGATCTTCGCCAGCGTCGCATCGTCGATGGGCGCCTGCGCCTCGTAGATCAAGCGATCTTCAAAGACCGCGAAGCCGCGCTTCGCCATGCGGCGCCGTGTGAGATCGTCGATCATGCCGTAACTTTAGCACAAGCGGATCGCCAAGCGCACAGATCGCCGCACAATCTGGCGCTGCAGGGTCACACGCAGAACGATGGGTGTGGCATAGACTCAGCAACCCTCATCCGTCACGCCGCACTTGACGTGCGGCGCGCCACCTTCTCCCACCCTGCGGGCGGGAGAAGGGCCTGCTGACTCTGAGAAGCCCTACTCCCGCCCCTTCGTATCCATCCACACCTTCAGCCGGTCCAACTGCCGCGCAAGCGTTTCCATCTCCGCATCGTCCCAGCCTGAAAACACCTCCGCAAACTGCGGTAGGAACGCGGCGACAGCGCGCGCGTGCATCTCGAGCCCCTTCGGCGTGATCGTGAGCAGCTTCGAGCGTCCGTCGCCGGGCGCGGGGTCGGCCTTCAGCAGCTTGCGCGCGACCAGCTTCTGCACCGTCTTCGTCACGCCAGGCTGCGGTTGTTGCAGCGCGGACGCGACGCCCGTCACCGTCTTCGTGTCCGCCGGACGATGGCTGAAGTGATTGAGCATGATGAACTGCGGCATCGGCAGCTTCAGTTCGCTGAGCGCCCGCGTCGCGCGCGTCTGCGCCAACTGATCGATGATGCCGATCCAGTTGAAAATGCGCCAACCGAGCGCCGCTTGAGCTTCTGTGGGTCGTGTCGCCATGCGCTATGTATGCGTCAGCTCCGTATGATCGCGTCAAGGGGCCGCCGCGGCGCGGGCTCCGCCGGCGCGGCGTGCCCGAGACGGAAAAACATCTGCACCGTGTCGCTCTCCGGCAGCCCCAGCGCGCGCTTGTGTTCGGCCAGCAGCGGCAGCATCTCAGGAAACTCCTGCAGCGCTTGGCTCAAGGGATGCATGGCCAAACCCAGTTCTGTCGCCTTCAAATTCGCGCGGACATAGGCTGCACCGGCCGCCAACTGCGCCCGACGGTCGTTCGTCGCCGTCACGATCCAGCCGAGCGCAGGCACGGTAAGCTGCGGATCGATCAGCGATAGAGCTTGCGAACGCCCCGCCGGTTCCATCGCGTTCTGGTGCGTGAACAGACCGAGCTTGTTCGCCCACCAGAAGAACGGCCCGTGCATCGAAATCCCGTCGCGATGCTTGGCGATCTCGTCGCCGGTGATACGCATGACGTCGACGCTCTCCTTGAACGTCGCGTCGTTCTTCACTTCGATATCCCACGCGCGCTTCGCGATGCCGGCAAGCTGCACGATTTGCCGCGCGTCCGCCGTCCAGGCGAACCGCACCGGCAGCCCGTCGAGTGCGCCACCGAGCGCCGCCGCCTCTGCCGGGTTCACTGCGGTCGCGTCGAACGCGTTCCGATTCGTGCGCCGCTTCAGCACCTGCGCGAACAGAGGATCGCGCACGACTGCCGCGTCCGGCACGAACGCGACGCGGCAGACGGGTTGCTCGCCCACCGCGTTCTCCGGCCAATCGCCTGCTGGAAACGCGGTGACGTCGGCGCGCAATCCCTGCTCCGCGGCCGCCATCCGCAGCAATTCCAAGAACGCACCGCATCCGACCGTGATCTGACGCGAGTATGGATCGGTCTCCGGCAACAACCGCGACCGGTCACAAAAGAACGTCGCCACGCCCGGCTCTTTCAGATCGACGATCCACGGCTGTTTGTTGTGCGGGTTGGGCGCAAGCAGCGCATAGGACAGCGCCCGCACGCGCGGATCGCCCACGTTCGGCGCGGGCCCGCGCCAAGCCTCGATCGCCGCTTCCGGCATCGGGTCGCATTGCGTCAAACCATAGCCGCCCGCCGCCAAAATCACCGCCGAAGTCCCGGCGACACGAAGAAACGTCCTGCGCGTGGTCATCTAATCCTCCTTGAAATTCAACATTGCAGATCTCGTGTTATTGCACGGCCGGCGCGACGAGGGCCCCCATGATGATGACCATGCCCAAGGCCGAGAAGAGAAAGAACTTCGGGCCCACGCCGTCGGCGCGCGTGCGCAACAGCGAGATGCCGCACATCAAGAGCCAGCCGAGCCACGCCGCCGACGCCGGCGCCGACAGCATCCCGATCGCCTCGAACGGACCGCCGAGCTGCTCAAGCGAACTGACGCCGATCGCAACCCCAAGGACCATCCCGATCAAACCGTACGGCCAGGCGAACAGCGGGCCGCGCAACATCGCGATGCCGATCAAGAGCGTCCAAATCCCTTGCGCCAGAAAGCCCAAGTGCTCGCCGACGACCATGCCGGCATAGCGGTTGAGCAAACCCTCCAACATGCCCACGACGGCACGCATCTCCGCCGTCGGCGCGGCCGCCATCTGCTCGGCCAAGTAAGGCACCGCTATCGGCCAACGCATGAAGCCCATCATTTGAAACGCGCCGGCCAGAACACCCGCAATCAGCGCCGCCACAAGTACGGTGCTCCCGCTCCGCGAAAAGCTCTGATGGAACATCACCGCAAGCGCGATCTGGGTCAGGCCCGAAAGCCCCATCATGTAGTACGCGGGCACGATCAAGCCCTGGTTCCGGTTGAACAGCGCCAGCCGCTCCTCCGAACTCACGCGCAAAATTTCCGGGAACGAAAACTGATCCGCGAGGATCAAAAACCCGGCCGACAGAAGGGCGACATGCACTACGGTCAGTCCAAACGTCACTCCGTACTCATGCCGGCGGTCCATCGCGCTCTCCATATTCCTAGGAATGTAAATAAACATTCCAAGGAATATAGTCAAGACCCCTGCATTTGTGCCGCCTTGCGGAGCCCTAGGCGGCGGCGCTACACCCTTTCCCCATGTCCAAGGATTTCATCGGCTACCAGGCGCTTGTGGACAAAGCGCTGAGGGGCGTAGTGCGCGACGCGCTGACCCATGCCGCCAAGGGCGGCATCATGGGGGCGCATCATTTCAACATCGTCTTCGCGACCGCGATGGACGGCGTCGAACTGCCCGATTTCCTGCGCGAAAAGTACCCGGAGGCGATGAAAATCGTCCTGCAGCATCAATACGCGAACCTGACCGTCGGCCCCGACGCGTTCGAGGTGACGCTGACGTTCAACAAGATACCGGCGACGATCGTCGTGCCCTACACCGCCGTGCTCGCGTTCGAGGACCCGTCGCAGAAATTCCAGCTGGGCTTCCAGATGGAAATCCCGCCGCCGAAGCCCGGCCTCCCGGCACCCAAAGAGCCGCCGCCGGCCGAGCCGCCGAAGTCAGACCCCGCCCCCAAACCGGAAACCGGCGAGGTCGTGAGCCTCGACAAATTCCGCAAGAAGTGATCGCCAATGACGAAGACCCGCTCCGAGACCGACACGTTCGGCCCCATCGCCGTTGCCGCCGACCGCTACTGGGGCGCGCAGACGCAGCGCTCGCTTGAGAACTTCAAGATCAGCGGCGAGCGCATGCCGACGGCGCTGGTGCACGCGTTCGGGATCGTGAAGAAAGCGGCCGCGATCGCGAACGTGGCGCTGAAAGATCTCGACCCGAAACTCGGCGATGCGATCGCGAAAGCCGCCGACGAAGTGATCGCCGGCAAACTCGACGACCATTTCCCGCTCGTCGTCTGGCAAACCGGTTCCGGCACGCAGACGAACATGAACGCGAACGAGGTGATCTCGAACCGTGCCATCGAAATGCTCGGCGGCGAGATGGGCTCGAAGAAGCCGGTGCACCCGAACGACCACGTCAACCGCGGCCAATCGTCGAACGACTGCTTCCCAACCGCGATGCACATCGCGACCGTGCTTGAAATCCACCGCCGTTTGATGCCGGGCTTGCGCCGCCTGCACGGCGCGCTGCTGACGAAGGCGCACGATTTCGCGAAGATCATCAAGATCGGCCGCACGCATCTGCAGGACGCGACGCCGATCACGCTGGGCCAAGAATTCTCCGGCTACGCCCGCCAAGTCGAACTCGGCATCGAACGCGTGGTGACGGCGCTTCCCCGCCTCTACCCGCTCGCCCAAGGCGGCACGGCGGTCGGCACCGGCCTGAACGCGCTGCCCGGCTTCGCCGAACGCTTCGCCGACGAAGTGTCGAAGATCACCGGCTATCCGTTCGTGACCGCCCAGAACAAGTTCGAAGCACTCGCCGCGCACGACGCGCTGGTCGAATTCTCCGGCGTCTTGAACACGCTCGCCACCTCGCTGTTCAAGATCGCGAACGACATCCGCTTGCTGGGCTCCGGCCCCCGTTCGGGCTTGGGCGAACTGATCCTGCCGGAGAACGAACCCGGCTCCTCGATCATGCCGGGCAAAGTGAACCCGACACAGGCCGAAGCGCTGACCATGGCCGCGACCCAAGTCATGGGCAATCACGTGACCGTCACGATCGCCGGCAGCCAAGGCCACATGGAACTGAACGTCTTCAAGCCCGTGATCATCCACAACGTGCTGCACTCGATCCGCCTTATCGGCGATGCGGCGGTCAGCTTCACCGACCATTGCGTCGCGGGCATCGAGCCGAACCTGAAGCACATCGACGAACTGATGCGCCGCTCGCTGATGTTGGTGACCGCGCTCGCCCCGAAAGTCGGCTACGACAACGCCGCCAAGATCGCAAAAACCGCCCACAAGAACGGCACGACCCTGCGCGAAGAAGCGGTCAAGACCGGCCTGATCACGGCTGAGGAATTCGACCGGATTGTGCGCCCGGAAGACATGATCGGCCCGAAGTAACGGAGATTGGGCCCCACCTAATTTCACATAGGTCGTCATGGCCGGGCTTGACCCGGCCACCCAGGGCCACGGGCTCGTGGCAGCGACACTGGGTGGCCGGGTCAAGCCCGGCCATGACGAGTCATTTTGGCGGAAGAAACCTTGGCGTCCCGTCTTATCCGGAACCCTGCCGCCAAGGGCGGATGACGCGCCACGCGCCATCCGCTACAGAAGCCCCACACGATCTAGGGTCAAAGCGATGTTGGGCTGGTTCCAGAAAATCATGCCGCGCGAAGAGCGCTTCTTCGACATGTTCGAGCGCCACGCGCAGTGCTTGAGAGACGGCGCCGACGCGCTGCGCGCCATGCTCGACGGCGGCCCGAAGACAGCTGAGTTCTGCAGCAAGATCGCCGCGCACGAACACCAGGCGGACCTCATCACCGAAGAAGTCATGCAGGCGATCCGCCGCTCGTTCATCACGCCGTTCGACCGCGGCGACATCCGCGGCCTGATCTCCTCGATGGACGACGCGATCGACCAGATGAACAAGACCGGCAAAGCCGTCTCGCTTTTCGAGGTCGACAAGTTCGAACCGCAAATGCGTCAGATCGGTGACCTGGTCATCAAGACCGCCGCCCTCACCGCCGAAGCCGTGCCGTTGTTGCGCACGCTCCGCGTCAGCGCCCCGCGCCTCAACGTGATCACCGGCGAGATCGTGCGCCTGGAAGAACAAACCGACCAAGTGTGCCTCGAAGGCCTGAAGGCTCTCCTGCACGGCCCGGCGCGCAACGACGCGCTCGCCTACATCAAGGGCTCGGAGATCTACGACCATCTCGAGAAGGTCGCCGACTGCTTCCAGGATGTCGCGAACCGCATCAGCGGCCTCGTGATCGAGCACCTGTAACGTCATGGAAATCGCCGGGGTCGACCTCGTCCTCATCTGCCTCGTCTTCGTGGCGCTGGCGTTCGACTTCCTGAACGGCCTGCACGATGCCGCGAACTCGATCGCGACGATCGTATCGACCCGCGTGCTGAAGCCGCACTGGGCCGTGGCCTGGGCCTCGTTCTTCAACATTATCGCCTTCTTTTTCTTCGGCATCGCGGTCGCCAAGACCGTGGGCTCCGGTATCATCGCCCCGACGCTGATCGACGATGCCGTCATCTTCGGTGCCCTAACCGGCGCGATCGTCTGGAACGTGGTGACCTGGCTCGCCGGCATCCCCTCGTCGAGTTCGCACGCGCTGATCGGCGGCATCGTCGGCGCCGGCGTCGCAAAAGGCGGCTTCGATGCGGTCATCTGGAGCGGGCTGAACAAGACCGTCATGGCGATCGCCGGCTCGCCGCTCACCGGCCTCTTCCTCGCGCTGCTGCTGGTGCTGATCGTGACGTGGCTGTTCGTGCGCGCGACGCCGGCCTTCGCCGATGGAACGTTCCGCCGGTTGCAGTTCGTCTCGGCCGCGCTCTATTCGCTGGGCCACGGCGGCAACGACGCGCAAAAGACAATGGGCATCATCGCGGCCCTGCTGTTCTCGCACGGCATGACCGGTGACCAATTCCACGTGCCGCTTTGGGTCGCGCTCAGCTGCTACGCCGCGATGGGCTTAGGTACGCTGTTCGGCGGCTGGCGCATCGTGCACACGATGGGCTCGAAGATCACGCGGCTGACGCCGATGCAGGGCTTCTGCGCCGAAACCGCGGGCGCGATCACGCTCTTCGGCGCAACTTCGCTGGGCATTCCCGTCTCCACCACCCACACGATCACCGGCGCCATCATCGGCGTCGGCGCCTCGCGCCGCGCCTCGGCAGTGCGCTGGGGCGTCGCCCGCGGCATCGTGATCGCCTGGATCATCACGATTCCCGCGTCCGCCGCCATCGCCGCCGTCAGCTACTGGCTCGCCGCGTTCGTGCTCTGATGCCGGTCAAGAAGCTCAAACGCTCGGTCACCATCTGCGGCCACCGCACCAGCGTGTCGCTCGAGGCCGAATTCTGGCAGGCCCTGACCGAAATCGCCGCCGAAATAAAGCGCCCCCTCGCCAAACTGATCGACGAGATCGACAAACGCGACGGACGCGGTAACAATCTCTCCAGCGCCCTGCGGGTCTTCGTACTGGCGCACTACAGGAAGAAGCAGTGATGGGCGAAGTCGTCAACCTGAACCGCGCACGCAAGGCGCGCGCGAAAACCGAAGCCGAAAAGACCGCCGCGAACAACCGCGTCAAACACGGCACGCCGAAACACCTGCGCAAGAAGGGCGACGCCGAACGCACCCGCACCGAGGCCGAACTCGAAGGCAAACGCCTGGACGACGAAACGAATGAGTGAGGGTCCTTACGCCGGCCTGAAGGTCGTCGACCTCACACGCGTCCTCGCGGGCCCCTATTGCACGATGATGTTGGCCGACCTCGGCGCCACTGTGATCAAGGTCGAGCCGCCGAAAACCGGCGACGACGCCCGCCACGTCGGCCCGTTCATCAAAGGCAAGTCCGCCTACTTCATGTCGCTGAATCGCGGGAAACACTCGATCGCCCTCGACCTCAAGGCCGACGCCGACCGCGCCGTCTTCGAGCGCCTGCTCGGCGAAGCAGACCTCCTCGTCGAAAACTACCGCGGCGGCACGATGGAAAAACTCAGCTACGACTGGCCAACGCTCCACGCCCGCTTCCCAAAGCTGATCTACGCCGCAATCTCCGGCTTCGGCCACACCGGCCCCTACAAGACGAAGCCGGCCTACGACATGGTTGTCCAAGGCATGGGCGGCGTGATGAGCCTGACCGGCCACCCCGGCGGCCCGCCCACGCGCGTCGGCACTTCGATCGGCGACATCGCGGCCGGCCTCTTCGCGCTCGGAAGCATCGGCGCCGCCCTCTATCACCGCGAACGCACCGGCGAAGCGCAGATGATCGACATCGCCATGCTCGACTGCCAAGTGGCTCTCCTCGAAAACGCAATCGCCCGCTACGTCGCGACAGGCGCGCCGCCCGGCCCGCTCGGTTCCAGACATCCGTCGATCACCCCGTTCGCCGCATTCCAAACCGCCGACCACCCGATCATCATCGCCGCCGGCAACAACGTCTTGTTCGCCAAACTCTGCGAAGCGATCAACGCACCCGCTCTGGCCACCGATCCACGCTTCGCGACGAACGATCTGCGCAACACGAACCACGCGGCGCTCGCGCAAGAACTTGAACGCGCACTCAGCACGAACACCGCCGCACACTGGCTTGGCAAAATCGAAGCCGCCGGCGTCCCCTGCGGCCCAATCAACAACGTCGCCCAAGTGCTGGCCGACCCACACGTCCGCTCGCGCAACATGGTCGTGACCCTACAAGACGCCGACATCGGCGAACTCAAACTCGCCGGCAACCCGATGAAACTCTCCGCGTTCAGCGACGCCACGACGCGCCCGCCCGCGCAAAAGCTCGACGAAAAAGGTGCGGAAATCCGCGCAAACGGCTTCAACGCGATAGCGGATTGATCGTTTGCGATCGTGCTAGTGTCGGCCTGAATCATGACCCAGCCTGCACCCGCAACCACGCCCGCAGTTGGCGAGCCCCCCTATTTGCGCGGCCTCAACGAGGCCCAGCGCGAAGCCGTGGAAA
>CAZXAQ010000064.1:1415-22684 GCA_964638635.1 uncultured Flavobacteriaceae bacterium | reverse complement strand
AACATCGACATCAACGATGCCGCACCTTCCGTCATCGCGCAGTCGACAACCTGTCCCTTGCCCGAGCCGCGCGCTTCGAACAGCGCACACGCCATACCGAACGCGAGATAAAGCGCACCGCCGCCGAAATCGCCGACGAGATTGAGCGGCGGTACCGGCGTTGCACCCTTACGCCCGATCGCATGCAACGCGCCGGTGAGCGCGATGTAGTTGATGTCGTGCCCCGCAGCCTGCGAAAGCGGACCTGTTTGTCCCCATCCGGTCATGCGTCCGTACACAAGTTTCGGGTTACGCTGGAGCGCGACATCGGGCCCGAGCCCCAGCTTCTCCATAACCCCTGGTCGAAACCCTTCGAGCAATGCGTCCGACTGGGCGATCAACTTCAAGGCGACTTCCACCGCTTCCGGCTTCTTCAGATCGAGCGCGATCGAGCGCCGTCCGCGGCTCGTAATGTCGAATTTGTTGGCGCCGCGCCCGCCCTTGCGATCGATGCGTACAACTTCTGCGCCCATATCGCTGAGCAGCATCGCGCAGAACGGACCAGGCCCGATGCCGGCGAACTCGATAACCTTCACACCTTTGAGCGGACCCATGACATTGCCTCCGAGATTGAATAGGTAATTGCGTATGAACCAGGGTTTAGTTCATCGCGAACCGGCCCGCAAATAAGAGTACGGGAGTGGTGGGATGACGTTACGCACAGTTGCCGCAGCAACGACGTGCTTGTGCATGCTCATGTCGTTGAGTTTGGCTTCCGCATGGGCGGACGGCATGCCGGACGATGAGGGCTTCAACCCGGTTCCATCGAAACCCGGTGTGCTGGCGCCGGGCGTCGTGCAACCGCCGCCGATCAAGAACACAAAGCCTGCAGCGAAGCCGGTGACCAAACCCACGCCAGCCCCGGTTGTCGCGCCGACAACGCCTGCGCCGGCCGCAGCGCCGACACCGGCACCCGTGCAAACACCTGCAACGGCGCCCGCCCCGGTTCAACAGCCCGCGCCTACACCCACGCCGGCACCTGCGGCGGCACCCGAACCCGCAACGCCGACACCGCCACCCACAACGACCGCGACGGCTCCCGTTCCAGCGCCCATCCAACCGACTGCGCCGCCGCCGACCACGTCGAACGGTGCGCTCGCACGTCTGCACGCAGTCATCTCGATCGACGTGAAGCTGTTCGAACGCCAGCCGCCGCTCGCCGAAGTCGTCGTGAAGGGCGTGGCACCCACCGGCGGATGGACGAACGTGACGTTGCGCCCGGTCGAAACGAAGGGCGGCGTGCTTGAGCTCGAACTCGTCGGTACACCGCCGTCCGGCCCCACGACGCAAGTCCTGACCAACACCGCCGCCGCGGTTCAGATCAACCCGCTGCCCGACGACGTTAAAATGATCCGCGTCGTCAGCCAGACGAACAAGGCATTGAAGGTCATCCGCTAACCCAACAACTGCCCGTCATCGACCGTGAACAGCGAGCCGGTGATGAACGACGCGTGCTTTGAGCACAGCAGCAGCAACGTCGCGTCCAAGTCCTCCGCGCGCCCGATCCGCCGGCGCGGGAAGCCCGCGATCTGCTTTTGCCCGCCTTCGCTCTGAAACCACTGATCGTTGAGCTCGGTCTCGATAAAGCCGGGACAGATTGCATTCACCGCAATGTGATGCTTTGCCCACTCGCGGGCGAGACCCTTTGTCATCATCGCCACTGCCGCCTTCGACATGCTGTAAGCGGCAAGTCCGGGCAGTGCTTTGAACGCGCCGATCGAGGCAATATTAACAATCCGGCCCTGGATCTTCTGCTCGACCATCCGTGTCCCTACCGCTTGCGCGACGAAGAACGCACCCTTCACGTTCGTATTCATGAGCGTGTTGTAATCTTCCTCGCTCAAGGCCGAAGCGCTGGACTGAATGTTCAAACCGGCGTTGTTAACGAGAATTGAGATAGGCCCCGCAGCCTTCTCCGCCGCGGAAACTGAGGCGCGAATGCCTGCGACATCCGTGACATCGAGCGCGAGCGCGGTCGCCTGACCGCCCTTCGCCGCGATCTTGTCCCTTAACGCATACAAGCGCTCGACGCGCCGCCCGGTGATCACCACGCGCGCGCCCGCATCGCTCAAAACTTCCGCAAAGCGCGCGCCGAATCCGCTGGTTGCGCCCGTGATGAACGCGGTTTGTTCCCTAAGGTCGAACGTCACTTGTGATGTCATTGAACATCTCAAAAAGGTTGCGGACAATTATCCTTAAACGAGCACGCGCATCTTTCCCAAGTGCGAAAACTGCTTTTCTGTTGCGCACTTCCATGCCTATCTTCATGCCCATGCAAATCGACGTCATCTCCGACACCATCTGTCCCTGGTGTTACATCGGCAAGCGCCGCCTGGAGCGCGCGCTAAGCCTGCGGCCCCAAATCGAGTTCGACGTGCGCTGGCGCCCGTTCCAACTCGATCCCACGACGCCGGTCGAAGGCGTGGACCGCAAAGTCTATATGGAGCGCAAGTTCGGCTCGTCCGAGAAGATCAAACCGATCCACACCGCGCTGCTCAAGGCGGGTGAAGACGAAGGCATCGCCTTCGCGTTCGAAAAGATAGCGCGCACGCCGAACACATTGAACTCGCACCGCGTCATCCGCTGGTCGCATTCGCTGGGCGTGCAAAACAAATTCGTGGAGCTTCTGTTCCACCGCTACTTCGTCGAAGGCGCCGACATCGGCCAGATCAAAGTCTTGGCCGCCATCGCGGATGAAGTGGGCCTCGACGGCGAACTCGTCGAAGAACTCTTGAACTCCGACGCCGACCGTGAATCGGTCGAACGCGAAGATACGATGGCCCGCAAGATCGGGATCAACGGCGTGCCCACGTTCCTGATTGGCGGCAAGGTCCTGGTCAACGGCGCGCAAGACGCCGAACACCTCGTCCGCATCATCGACCGCGTCGCCGCCGGCGACGAAAGCGCCGTCGCGACCGCCTAAAGCCCCGCCCAGCGCGCGGTCCAATATGTGGCGCCCGCCGCCACGTAGGCCATCACGAACAGATAGCCGAACATGAACGCGGTCCAGCGCCACGAGTTCATCTCGCGCCGCGCGACCGCCAGCGTCGCCATGCACTGCGGTGCGAATACGTACCAGGCAAGAAACGCCAGTGCTGTCGGCAACGACCATGCCGTTTGCAGCGCCTGCGCCAACCCGGTCGTGTCGCCGTCGCTCTGCACGGCATAGACGGTGCCCAGTGCACCGACCGCCACTTCGCGTGCCGCAAACCCCGGCACCAGCGCGATCGCAATCTCGAGATTGAACCCGATAGGTTTCAGCAGCGGCTCGAGCCAGCTGCCCAACATCCCGGCATAGCTCTCGCGGATCGTCGTGGCCGAACTGGGATAGCTCGACAGGAACCAGAGGATCACCGAGATGACGAAGATATAGATGCCCGCGCGCCGCACGAACGCCCACCCGCGCATCCAAAGATTGATAAAAAAGTCCCGCGGATCCGGCAGTTTGTAAGTCGGCATCTCCATCAGCAGTGGCTGCGGCCGCCCGCGCGTCAGCGTGCGCTTCAGCAAAGCCGCCACAACCACGGCACTGATCACGCCCGCAATGTAGAGGGCGAACATCACCAGCCCCTGCAGATTGAACCACCCGACCGCCGTCGGCGGAATGAACGCCGCGATGATCAGCGTATACACCGGCAGCCGCGCCGAGCACGTCATCAACGGCGCGACCAAAATCGTCGTCAGCCGGTCGTTCTCGTTCTCGATCGTCCTGGCCGACATCATGCCCGGAATCGCGCAGGCAAAGCTCGACAGCAACGGAATGAACGCACGTCCGTTCAGTCCGACGCGCAACATCAACTCATCCATCAAGAACGCCGCGCGCGCCATATAGCCCGACGCCTCCAACGCCAAGATGAACGCGAACAGGATCACGATCTGCGGCAGGAACACGACGACGCTACCGACGCCCGCGATGATCCCGTCGACGATCAGGCTCTTCAACCACCCATCCGCCAACACCGTGCTGATCCAAGCGCCGAACCCGGCAATGCCGGCATCGATCGCATCCATTGGGACCACGGCCCACGTGAACACGGCCTGAAACACGAGGAACAGCAATCCGAACAGAATGAAGAGCCCGGCGACCGGATGCAGCACAACCTGATCGACCGCCCGCGTCAGCCGGTTCATCGCCGGCTCCGCGAGGATCGCCTCGCGCGCAATGGTCCGCGCCTCGCGTTGCAACCCGCGCAAGTCCGCAACCTCGGCCTGACCGGTCCCCGCCCCGCCCGCTTCGATCAGCTGATCCAACCGCGCCAGCAACGACGCCCGCCCAGCCTTCCGCGTCGCACAGGTTGCCACCACCGGAATGCCGAGCCGCGCTTCAAGCTTTGCGATGTCGATCTTCACGCCGTCGCGCTCGGCCAGATCGATCATGTTGAGGACGAGCAACATCGGCCGCCCGAGCCCCTTGAGCTGCAGCGCCAAATGCAAATGCGTCCGCAAATCCGCCGCATCAATCAGCACGAGCAAAGCATCCGGCTTCTGCTCGTCCTTGCCACTGATCACTTCGACCGCAATCCGCTCGTCAAGCGAACGCGCCGACAAACCATAGATGCCCGGCAGATCGATCAACTCGACCGAACGCCCGCCCGGCGTCGCGAACGTGCCGCTCCGACGCTCGACGGTCACCCCCGCATAGTTCGCAACCTTCGCGCGCCCGCCGGTCAGCCCGTTGAACAGCGTCGACTTCCCCGAATTCGGCGCACCCACCAGCGCCAGACGAAACGCGCTCATACCGGCTCAACCTCGACCAGCGAAGCCTCGCCCACGCGCAACGCAATGATCGTGCGATTGAGCCGGACCGCCAGCGTCCGCCACCCAAACGGCCACGGCCCCCGCCCGAGCATCTCGACCTCGTCGCCCTCCGAAAACCCAACCTCGCGCAACTTCGCCTCAAGCTCCGCGGACGCAGCATCGACCCCGCGCACCCGCGCGACCCGGCCAGTCTTCAATTCGCTCAGCTTCATGCCCCAATGCTTATTGCAAATCATTCGCAACTGCAATGATGCACGCCTGAACGCGCCGGCGCATTGCGCTGGATCAAGCTAAACTTCGCGCCACATGAATGCGTCAGAGGCAAAGCGGCTCCAAAACATCGCCGAAGTAAAACTCTCTTTCGCGTCTTTAGACTTGGCTCGCACCACGCCGATCGACAGCGGAACACGGCGCGTAGTCCTGGACAGCTTTGTGGTTCCGGTCGACAAGGATGGAGCGCTGAGCGCGCTCCTCAGGGGCGGTGAGAGGCTAACGCAGCAACTGCGCCTAACGCGTTCGAGGACTCGACGCTCTCGGCTTCGGAAAGATGCCCTTCGTCGTGAACTTCTGACCTGGCACGCGTTTCACCGCGGTGCCAGCCGGTTGCGCCACGGGCACCAGATGATGCTTCCCCGGCCCGATCAAATCCGCGCGCCCCATCGCTTTCAGTGCCTCGCGCAGCACGGGCCAATTCTCCGGATCGTGATAGCGCAGGAACGCTTTGTGCAGCCTCCGCTGCCTCAGCCCGTGCACGCTTGCGACGCGTTCAGATGCGCCGCGCCGCACACCGCGCAGCGTGTTGACGCCGGTATGATACATCGCCGTCGCGCTCGCCATCGGTGAGGGCAGGAACGTCTGCACTTGGTCGGCCCGGAACCCGTTCTTCTTCAGCCACAACGCAAGCTGCATCATGTCCTCGTCCGTCGTGCCCGGATGCGCCGCGATGAAATAGGGGATGAGGAAGTACTTCTTGCCTGCTTTCTTCGCCGCCGCATCGAACATCGCCTTGAACCGGTCGTAGGTGCCGATCCCGGGCTTCATCATCTTCGAGAGCGGCCCGTCCTCGGTGTGCTCCGGCGCGATCTTCAAGAGCCCGCCGACGTGATGCGTCACCAGTTCCTCGACATACTCAGGGCTCTCAACCGCAAGGTCGTAGCGCACGCCCGACGCCACCATCACCTTCTTCACGCCGGGCAGCGCGCGCGCCTTGCGGTACAGACCGATCAGCGCCTCATGGCTCGTATCTAAGTTCGGGCAGATACCGGGATAGACGCAGGACGGCCGCCGGCACGCGCTCTCGATCTTGGGATCCTTGCACGCCATGCGGTACATGTTCGCCGTCGGCCCGCCGATGTCCGAGATGACGCCCGTAAACCCCTTCGTCTTGTCGCGGATATTGCCGATCTCTTTGAGCACAGAGTCTTCCGACCGGCTCTGAATAATCCGCCCCTCATGCTCCGTGATCGAGCAGAACGTGCAGCCGCCAAAACACCCGCGCATGATCGTGACGGAGAAGCGGATCATCTCCCACGCCGGAATCTTCGCCTCGCCATACGAGGGATGCGGCGCCCGCGCGTACGGCAGATCGTACACGCCGTCCATCTCCGCGGTCGTGAGCGGGATCGGCGGCGGCGTCAGCCACAGCTCGCGATCCGCATGTCGCTGCACCAGCGCCCGCGCGTTGCCCGGATTGCTCTCCCGGTGCAGCACGCGCGAGGCCCTCGCATAGGCTTCTTTGTCCTCGATCACCTGCTCGCACGACGGCAGCCGAACGACGGTATTCGGCGCACCGATCCGCGCACCTTCGTCCGCGCTTTCGACATCGTCGGCATGCGCCTCGATCCAACCCTCAGGCACGCGCGACTTGAACAGCGCAACGCCGCGCACATCGTCGAGCTCCGACGGCTTCGCACCCTTAGCCATGCGATGCGCGACTTCGACGATCGCCCGCTCCGCATTCCCGTAGAGCAGAATATCCGCCTTCGCATCCGCCAAGATCGAACGGCGCACCTTGTCCGACCAATAGTCGTAATGTGCGATCCGCCGGAGCGACGCCTCGATCCCGCCGAGCACGATCGGCACGTCCTTGAACGCCTCGCGGCAACGCTGCGCATAGACGACGGAGCAACGATCAGGGCGCTTGCCCCCTTCCCCGCCCGGCGAGTAGTTGTCGTTGTGGCGCAACCGGCGATCCGATGTGTAGCGGTTCACCATCGAGTCCATATTGCCGCCGGTGACCCCGAAGAAGAGCCGTGGGCGCCCCAACGCCTTAAGCGGCTCCGCACTCTGCCAATCCGGTTGCGCGATGATGCCGACGCGAAAACCCTGTGCCTCAAGCAGCCGCCCGATAATCGCCATCCCGAAACTCGGGTGATCGACATAGGCATCGCCCGTCACAATCACGACGTCGCACGCGTCCCAACCGAGCCGCGCCATCTCCGCCTTCGACATCGGCAGAAACGGCGCTGGCTTCTTCGGCCGCTTGGCATTCAGAAAAAGATCGGTGGCTGCATCCATATCGGGCGCTGTTTGCGCGCCCGC
Source organism: uncultured Flavobacteriaceae bacterium (assembly GCA_964638635.1). Classification (GTDB taxonomy): domain Bacteria; phylum Pseudomonadota; class Alphaproteobacteria; order Micropepsales; family Micropepsaceae; genus SZUA-430. The sequence continues at coordinate 15,346 of CAZXAQ010000064.1, read as the reverse complement.
GTCCGTTCAGTCAATCGGCGGACGGTTAATCGAGCGGCGGCTCTTCAACGCGGTCGAGTTCCCGCTCCATCTGTTCCCGAAGTTCCTGTCGCCGCTCATCATCGCCGTTTTGGTCAAGCTGGCGCGCGATCTCGGCCATCGGCTTCTTCAAACAGCTCGCCTGCTTGACGAACTGTTTCTTGCACTCGCTGACGTCGATCCCGGCCGCCTCATACTCGCGCGTCACCCCGTCTATCGCGGAGGACATGACCAAGGAGGGCCAAAGCATCAATCCAAAGAAAAATGCCGCTGCGAGGGCGACGACACCCAACACAAACGCTCGAAGGCTCATGACGAAAATCCCTTCAGAACCAACCACCAATTATGGGGTCCGGTGGTTGAGGAGCCGCTAAGGGCAGCGGGGCCTCAGGGGTCTTAACCCTGTCAGGCACCCGCAATGCCCAAAAATTCCGCACGGGGCGTGTCGGAAAGGCACTGCACACGCCCCACGGGAAATGCCATCACTATGCCCTTGGGGTACTTGGACTGTTTTGAGCGCTGGGGGGCGCATCGACGGTGGCCGAGGGGGCATTTCCGTCCGAAAGTGACGCTAAGGGACGATTGTTGTTGTCGGGGGCCGACGCCATGGGACCGAACCCGTGGACCGCGCCACGCCCGACCGCCGCAGCGCATGGCCTCACCGCAGACGATCTCGACGACGACAAACTCGCCGACGCGATGGAGAAGACGCTGAACGAGCTGAAGCAATTCGGCTGGCGCTATCTGTCGTCATTCATCGTGCCGCTGTCGGTCTTCGGCGTCGCCTATTACGTTCTCGCTGGCGGCGACGTTTCCTTCGTGCAAACGCCGATCGACTTCAAGACGCTGCCTGTCATCGATCCGGCGCGATTGCCCGCATGGGAGTGGGCGGCCTATCTCGGCGCCTCGCTGATCCTCGCCGCCACCGCCGCGTTCTTTCAGCATCGCACGCACAAGAATGCCAAGGTCGCGCGCGAGCACTACGCGACCGCGGGCGAACGCTTCCGCGCTTTCCAAGAAGCCGAGCGCCAGTGGGTCAACGAACAGCGCCGGCGCACCACGGCCGCGTTCTGGCAGACCGAAGTCCGCAAGATCGCGGCCGGCAAAGGCATGAAGCCGAACGACGTCTTCGCACAGGAAGTCGGCAAACTGTTCGTCGCCTGGGGCTGGATGGTGAAGCTGAACCAACGCTCGCACGACTACGGCGTCGACATCTTCGCGAACGGCAAGGAAGGCAGCGCCGTCGTCCAGTGCATCCACTCGCCGGACGGCGGCCCCGCGCCCTCTGATGTGCGCGACCTCGCCGGCAGCCGCCACGCGTTCGACGCCGACTACGGCCTCATGATCTCGATTCACCCGCCGGGCGCCACGCGCCAGAACGAGTTCTTCTCCGAACGCGGCCAACTTGAGTTCTGGCATTTGGGCCACATCCTCGAGCAGGCACTGGTGCTGTTCAAACAGCGCACCGGCGAGAACCCGCCCGACGACAGCGCCCGCAGCCAATTCCTAAACCGCGACGGCACGCCGATCGCCTGGCACGTCGGCGAACAAGCCGCGGAATAGCATCGCTATCGATCGTCATGGCCGGGCAAGCGAAGCGCGACCCGGCCACCCAGAGTCGCATCGACACGGCCAGAAAGGAATTTCACCACAAAGCCACGAAGCGCACGAAGCGCCTTTGTGGCCTTCGTGGCTTTGTGGTGAACCCTTCTTGCAGCGCCGGAGCAGCGACCCTAGGTGGCCGGGTCAAGCCCGGCCATGACGACTCGTTGTAGGATTCAAGCGGTTTGGCGGAGGGCGGTAGTTTCACCGGCACTCGCTTGTAGCCGCTATCAATTGCGCTTGGCTCCCATTCCCGTAATGCTCCCGATCACACGGATTCGGGAGTTCCCAACATGAAGCGCCTTATCGCCGCCGCTGCGTTCGCATTGGCAACCGCCATCGCCACGGCTGGAGATGACGTAAAAGGGTCCAAAGACCACCCGCTGCTGACGCGCTATCCGGACAGCCGCATCTCCGAATATGAGAAGAATTACAACGCCACGTCGATCACGACAGGCAAAGAGGCCAACGGCAGCCCGCAGCATCAGACGATCGAAGGCCAAACCACCTTCATTCGCTACTTCTACGCCAGCCGCGAAGAGCAACCGTCACCGCTGCAGCTGATCCGCAACTACCAAAACGCGATCAAGTCGATCCAGGGCACCGTGGTTTACGAACGTCTTCCCTCCGAAGGCGACGGCGGCGAAACCACGTTGAAAGCGAACGCAAACGGCAAGGACATCTGGGTCAAGGTCGAACCCGACATCTGGAGCGCCCCGACCCAGAGCTACAAGCTCACCATCGTCGAAGTCGAAGCGATGGCCCAGGTGATCAGCGCGAACGCGATGCTGGACGCGCTGAACAAGGACGGCTTCATCGCGCTCTACATCAACTTCGACACCGGCAAATCCGACCTCAAAGCCGACGGCCAAGCGACGGTGAAGGAAATCGTCGCCATGCTGAAAGGCGCGCCGGACCTCAAGATCAGCATCGAAGGCCACACCGACAACGTCGGCACGCCGGCCTCGAACCAAAAACTGTCGGAGTCGCGCGCGAAAGCCGTCATGGACGCCGTCACAAAAGGCGGAATCGCGGGCAGCCGCCTGAGTTCCAAGGGCCTCGGCCAGACGGCGCCGATCGCCGACAACCGCACGGACGAAGGCAAGGCGAAGAACCGCCGCGTCGAACTCGTCAAACAGAAATAGCAACGAGCGCCGCCGGATTCCCCTGAGAGGGGAATACGGCTGGTAAACATCGACGGGTTGCGGCGGATTAACAGGACGCCGCAGCCCGTTTTGCGTTACAACTCCTATCCTCGTTGTTGGGTACGAGTTTGGGGTAGATGCCGCTCAAGGGTTTCCTGAAAGCGATCGGGTTGTCGTCCGCCGAGGCGGAGGAGCCCGAAGTGCCTGCGTTCGGCGGCCCGGCGTATTTCGCCGCCGGCGGACGCAACGCGCCGACGGGCGAGTGGGAACACATCATCGGCCGCATCCAAGGCGCACGTAACTCGCACGTCATCGCGCTCATCCACGGCCACCAGCTGCCGCGCGAATATCCGTGGGAGTGGTACTGGCGCGAGTTCATCGGCCCGCGCCACATGGAAGACTTCCTGACCGCGATGGCGACGGTGCCGCCAACGGCCAAGCTCGACATCATCCTGCATTCCTTCGGCGGCGGCTTCCTCGCCGTGCAGCAGATCGCCCGCGCGATCAAGGCGCATAAGGGTGAGACAACGGTCTTCGTGCCGCACTACGCCCAGCATCTCTCGACACTGATCGCGCTCGCCGCGAAGAACATTGTGCTCGGCCCCAACGCCGCGCTCTCCTTCATCGAGCCCGACGACCAAGTCCTGACCAATGTGGTGAGCCAGAAGGGCGCGGGCCGCGTCTCCGACCTCACCGTCATGCGCCTCCACATGGAGAAGAACTGGTGCCGCGAGGCGCGCGAGTTCGTGTGCGAGCTGGAGCACAACGCGGGCCACGCCGGCCAGTGTAGCCTGGCGATGCAGCTCGTCGGCGGCAAGCGCTCGCCGTGGGATCCGATGACGCCGAAGCTCGCCCGCTCCCTCGGCCTGCCGATCTCGACCAGCGTGCCCGCCGACGTTTACGAACTGATCCGCGCCAGCCGCTCGAACCCGGTCGCCGACCAAGGTGTGCGCACCGGCCCGTCGCCGGCCGAGATGCAAGCCGCGGCCTACATGCCGTTCGACACGTACTCACCGTGGCGTCCGCATACCGCACTGCGCGAACCGCCGATGCAGCGCCCGCCGCAAACCCGCCAGCATGACGCAGGCGATGATGAAGGTGGCTCCGCCACGAGCACCTGGGAAAGCTGCAACATCGCCGCCCGCCCCTACATCGCGCGGCTTGAGCAGCGCCGCGGCACGCGCGTCCTCTGCGTCATCCACAACGACATGATGGAGAGCGACAACGTCGACCTCTTGACCGCCGAAGACACGTTGACCGCACTCTACGCGCTCGACCCGCACACACCGCTGGACATCATCCTGCACACGCCGGGCGGCCTCGCCTACCAAGGCATGCAACTCGCCCGCGCGATCAAAGCGCACAAAGGCAAGAAAACGGTTTTCGTGCCATTCTACGCCATGTCCGCCGGCACGATCATGACGCTCGCCGCCGACGAGATCGTGATGTCCGACCACGCGGCCTTGGGGCCCATCGACACGCAAATCTACGTTCCCTCGATCGGCATACGCTTCCCGACCAGCGCCATCCTCTCGGTCCTGAAGACGAAGCCGAAAAAGAAAATCAGCGACGACGTGCTCGAACTCGCGCTCCAATGTCAACGCGACCAAGGCGAACACCACAACAACGCGCTCGAACTGATGGCAGGCACCTACCCCTCGAGCACAGCCAACAAAATCGCCCACCGCCTCAACGACGGCGACCTGACCCACGGCTACCCGCTGACCTACAAAGAAGCGAAAAAACTGGGCCTCAAAGTCTCAAACGCCATGCCGCCCGAAGCCATCGACCTCATCCGCATCTTCCGCCGCGACCGCTCCGCACGCAGCGTGCTGTTCTGCCCGTAACTCTTTCTTCCTGGGACCGCCGGCTTCCAGCCGGCTCTTCTTGAGCGACGGAGATTCAGCAAGTGCCGGCTAGACGCCGGCGATCCCAGGAAGGAAGAAACTACGCCGCCATCTCCGCCAGCCGCGCCAGCACCTGCCCCGCACCGGCAAGCCGCTCTTCCGCGCTCGCCCACTCGCGCATGATGACGAGCTTCTGGTCGGGCCGCACGCGCGCGATCTTCTGGTTCTGCGCGATCCAGCCGATGAGTTTTTGCGGTTGCGGGAAGGCGTTGTTGCGGAAGCTGATCGTGGCCCCTTTGGGCCCTGCGTCGATCTTTTCCACCTGCGCCACGCGGCAGAGGCGTTTGATCGACATGATCTTGAGCAACGTCTTCACTTCCGAAGGTAGCGGTCCGAACCGGTCGATCAGCTCGGCCGCAAACGCGTCGATCGCCTGATCGGTCTCGAGCGTGGAAAGCCGCCGGTAGAGCGCAAGCCGCACGTTCAGGTCGGCGACATAGCCTTCCGGGATCAACACCGCCGAACCTAGATTGATCTGCGGCGACCACGTTTCATCGCGCTCCGGCTCGCTGCCGCGCAGGCTCGCGACCGCTTCTTCGAGCATGTCTTGGTAGAGCTCGATGCCGACTTCGCGCACTTCGCCGGATTGCTCTTCGCCCAAGAGGTTGCCGGCGCCGCGGATGTCGAGATCGTGGCTGGCCAGGCTGAACCCCGCGCCCAGCGTGTCGAGCGCCTGCAGCACCTTCAGCCTTCGGTCGGCGTTGTCGGTCAGCTTCCGGTCGGACGGCACGGTGAAGTAGGCGTAGGCGCGCGCCTTCGACCGGCCGATCCGGCCGCGTAACTGGTAGAGCTGCGCCAGCCCAAAGATGTTCGACCGATGCACGATCATCGTGTTGGCCGTTGGAATGTCGAGCCCGCTTTCCACGATCGGCGTCGACAGCAGCACGTCGAACTTGCCGTCATAGAACGCCGACATGATGTCTTCGAGCCGCGTCGGCGGCATCTGCCCATGCGCGATGCCGACCTTCACCTCCGGCACCGTCGCCTTCAAAAATTCCTCCGCCTCGCCCAGATCGGAAATGCGCGGACACACATAGAAGCTCTGGCCGCCGCGATAATGCTCGCGCAGCAACGCTTCGCGCAGCGTCACCGGATCGAATGGCGTCACGAACGTGCGCACGGCGAGCCGGTCGATCGGCGGCGTCGCGATAATCGACATCTCCTTCACGCCCGACAGCGCCAGCTGCAGCGTGCGCGGAATGGGCGTGGCCGTCAGCGTCAGCACGTGCACGTCGGCGCGCAGCTGCTTCAGCCGCTCTTTGTGCGCGACGCCGAAGTGCTGTTCCTCGTCGATTATGAGAATGCCCAGATCGCGAAACGCGATCGACTTCGCCAGCAGCGCATGCGTGCCGATCACGACGTCGACCATGCCGGCCGCCAGCGCCGCACGGGTTTCGCTCGCCTCCTTCGCAGCCACCATGCGCGAGAGCTGGCGCACCTTCACCGGAAAACCCTGAAACCGCGTCGTGAACGTCTTGTAGTGCTGGCGCGCCAGCAGCGTGGTCGGCACGACGACGGCCACCTGCCGCCCCGTCATCGCCACCACGAACGCCGCGCGCAAAGCGACCTCCGTCTTGCCGAACCCGACATCGCCGCAGACCAGCCGGTCCATCGGCCGCCCCTTGGTGAGGTCTTCCATGACATCGGCGATGGCTTTCTCCTGATCCTCCGTCTCGCCATACGGGAACCGCGCGCAGAACTCCTCGTAGACCCCATGTGGCGCATCGATCACCGGCCCCTCGCGCAGCTGGCGCGCGGCCGCCACCTTGATCAACTGCTCCGCCATGTCGCGAATACGCTTCTTGAGCTTCGCCTTGCGCGTCTGCCAACCGGACCCGCCGAGCTTGTCCAGCACGGCGCCTTCATCGTCCGCGCCGTAACGCGACAGCAGCTCGATGTTCTCGACGGGCAGGAACAACTTGCCCCCGTCATACTGAATCTCGAGGCAATCGTGCGGCGCACCCATCACCTCGATCGTCTTCAGCCCGAGATACCGCCCGATCCCGTGATCGACGTGCACGACCAGGTCGTTCGTGTTGAGCGCCGCCGCCTCGGCGATGAAGTTCGCGGCCCGCTTCTGCCGCGCATGCCGCCGCACCAGCCGGTCGCCCAGAATGTCCTGCTCGGCAATGACGGCGAGCTTCTCGGTCTCGAACCCATGCTCGATCCCAAGCACGATAATGCCGACCGCCTTGGGGTGCAGATCGATCAACTCGCCCCAGGTGTCGAGCGTCCGGATTGCGGCAACACCGTGGTCGGCCAGCACACCGCCCATGCGATCCGCCGAACCGGCAGACCAGCACGCGATCACGACGCGCTTCCTCTTGCCCTGCAGCTCGGCAATGCCGGCCGCAACGGCATCGAACACGTTCTTCGACGTCGCCCGCTCCGGTGCGAAGTCGCGACCCTTCGCCGCCCCGGCGTCGATCTGCCCCGACATCTCGACCGGCTTGAACGGCGAAAACTGCTTCGCCGCACGCTTGTCAAGCGCCGCGCTCCACTCCGCATCGGTGACGTAGAGCGACTCCGGCGCCAGCGGCTTGTACGGCGGCGCCATACCCTTCATGGCCGCTTTCGCTTCCTGCCGCGCCAGCACTCGCGCCTCATGATAATCGGCGATGAGCGTCAGCCGCGCCGCATGCGACTCCTCCGCCTGGTGGTCGAGCGTCACCGGCGCCTCGCCCGTGTAGTCGAACAGCGTCTCCAAGCGCTCGTGAAACAGCGGCAGCCAATGCTCCATACCCGCATGCTTGCGGCCCGCACTGACCGCTTCATAGAGCGGATCGTCGCCGAGCACCGCACCGAACGCCGCGATATAACCCGAGCGGAAGCGCTGGATCGACGACTTGTCGAGCGGAACTTCGCTGACCGGCGTGAGCGTCACCTCAGTGACCTCGCCGACCGACGTCTGGTTCTCGGCTTCAAAACGGCGGATCGTCTCCACGGTGTCGCCGAAGAAGTCGAGCCGGTAGGGCATCTCGACGCCGGGCGGAAAGATATCGACGATCCCACCGCGCACCGCGAAGTCACCTGGCTCCACCACCGAACTCGCGGCGACGAACCCGTTCCGCTCCAAAAACGCGAGCAACTCGACGCGCTTAACGCTTGCACCTTTGGCCGCCCGAAAACTCGCGCTCTCGATGGCACTCCGCGGCGGCACCCGCTGCAGCGCAGCGCTCACCGTCGCGATCACCACGCAAGGCCCTTTCACCTTGCCCGTCAGCGCGGCCAACGTCGCCATGCGCTCCGCCGCCACCTCGGCCTTCGGCGACACGCGGTCGTACGGCAGACAGTCCCACCCCGGGAAAATCAGCAACGGTACTTTCGGCGCAAAGAACTGCAACGCCTCGGCAAGCGCCGCCGCACGCAACTCGTCGCGCGCGATGTGAAGGTGAAGACCGGCGTTCTTGCTGACCGCCTCGGCGATCACAAGCGCGTCATAACCCTCGGGCGCGCCGGCTAAAATCGTAAATTTGCTCATAGAGTTTCGTGCGATAGCGCTCGGGCGGGTTGGTGCGATCGCACAACCAGTCATAGAGGTCGTTGTCGGGGACAGTCAGCAGGTCTTCGAACGCATCGAGGGCCGCCTCGTCAAGGTGGCTCAAATGCGCATCGGCGAACGGCCCCAAAATGAGGTCGAGCTCCTTAAGCCCCCGGTGCCATGCCCGAAAACCCAGCTTTTTGCGCCGTACGTCCATGCGCGGTATCTAGGCCGAAAGCTAACCTTGAGGCCAGCCTCGCCTTGCAGTGTCTCGGGCCCAACCCACATAACGCTAGTCTGAAGACACGCAGGTCCGGCGCATGAACATGAACGCCCCGATCCCGCTCTCCCGGGCCAAGCCCGACGGCGCCATCGCGCGCACGATGCTGACGGCAAAGCTGCGCGACGGGCGCAAGCTCGGCTTTGCGCAGTTCGGCCCGAAGAATGGGTTTCCCGTCTTCTACTTCCACGGTTGGCCGGGCTCGCGCCTTGAGGCCGGCTTCTTCGACGTGCCCGGCGTGCAGCTGATCGGCGTCGACCGCCCCGGCTACGGCATGTCGGACCCGCACGCGAACCGCAAGCTCGCCGACTGGCCGCGCGACATCGAACAGCTTGCCGACCACCTGAAGCTCGACAAGTTCGGCATCATCGGCATGTCCGGCGGCGGACCGTACGCTGCCGCTTGCGCCCACTTCCTGCACGGCCGCGCCGCGAAGGTGGCGATCATCGCCGGGCTCGGGCCGCCCGAAGCGCCCGGGATGAAAGGCAAACGCGTCGGCCTTCTGCTCGACGTCGGCAACCGCCCGCTGACGTCGGCGGTGCTGGGCACATTGATGCGCACGCTCATCCGCAACCCGATGGCCGAGCAGCACTTCCATCGCATCCGCGCGCGCGTCGGGCGGGGCACCGCCGACGAGCGCGCCATGACGCCCGAATTCCTGCAGATGCTGCTGACAAGCTTCCGCGAAGGCCTGCGCGCCTCCGCCAAGGGCCCAACCTCCGACGCACGCGTCTACGGCGAACCCTGGCCGTTCACGCTCGCCGACATCAAAACACCGGTCTCGATCTGGCACGGCACCTACGACACGCAAGTCCCCGTCTCGATCGGCCAGCACTACGCCAAGTTCATCCCCAACGCCCGCGCCACCTTTCCCGAAGGCGACGGCCACGTCTCGATCATCACGAACTACATCGAGGCGATTATCGGGGACTTAAGGGCGCCGTGAATCCCTAGGAGACTGTTCCGCCGGGTTTTGGGTAAACCTGAAGCAACAAATCCAACTTGGCCTGATCCAGCTGCTCGCGCCCATCTAGAACCCCGTGAACATACTCGAGAAGCGCAATCCTTTTGGGCGAAGGCTTTTCGACTTCGGAAATTCCTCGCCCTTTGTCAAACATATGCAGATGATCCTGAAAGTTCTGCCGCGCAGCCGTGAGCGAATAGCGTTTGTTTGGCCCACCCCGAATCTCATCTGCGCGAGGATCGTCTTGCCCATCGTCCTCCCACCAGCAGATCGTGCAAATCTCCCAACCGCCCCGCTCCGAAAGCGTTGGAAATCCACAGCACGGGCAATTGCACGCGTCCACTGATGTCATGATCACAAGCTACATGCCAATTTCCGGGGTCGCAATGCCGCCAGCCTCCGCATAGCTTTGAGCACCATGCGCCCGCAGATTCTATTCCCTCTCTTCGCCGACGTCGCGACGCTTCAGGGCATCGGCCCGCGTTTCGCGAAGCTGATCGGCAAGCTCGCGGGGCCCCGGCTTGTCTATCTTCTCTGGCACAAGCCGGTGTCGATCAACGACTGGCGTACGCAATCGACGATCCGCGACGCCCCGCCGAACGCGATCACGACGCTCAAGCTCACGATCGTCGAACACAAGCCGGGCCGCCTCGCGAGCCACCCCTACAAGATCCGCGCGAGCGACGAGAGCGGCTTCGTCGACCTCGTCTTCTTCCGCGGCCACAAGGACTATCTGAAGAACGCGCTGCCCATCGGCGAGATGCGTTACGTCAGCGGCAAGGTCGAACACTTCGACAATCGCCCGCAGATCACGCACCCCGACCGCATCCTCGACGAAAAAGCGTTCGCCGCCGCGCCCGCAATCGAACCCGTCTATGGCGGCACGGAGGGCATGCCCCCGCGCACGCTCACCCGCGCCGTCACGCAAGCCGTCGAGAAGGCGATGCCTCTCCCCGAATGGCAAGACGCGGCATGGCTGAAGAAACAGGGCTGGCCCGATTGGCTCTCGGCGCTGAAACGCCTCCACGCGCCGCAAAGCCTCGCCGACCTCGACCCGACGACACCCGCGCGCCGCCGGCTGGCGTTCGACGAACTCCTCGCCAGCCAACTCGCACTCGCCCTCGCCCGCGCGCGCATGAGGAAGACGAAAGGCCGGTCGCTGAAAGGCGACGGCAAGCTACGCGCAACAGCGCTGAAAGCGCTAAAATTCACGCTCACGAAATCGCAAGAGAAGGCGCTCGGCGAAATCTTCGCCGACATGGCCGCGCCCGAGCGCATGCTCCGCCTGCTGCAGGGCGACGTCGGCGCCGGCAAGACGCTGGTCGCCTTCTTCGCCATGCTGAACGCCATCGAGTGCGGTTCGCAAGCAGCCCTCATGGCGCCGACCGAAGTTCTCGCCCGCCAGCACTTCGCCGTGCTGAAGCCGCTGGGCGACGCTGCGGGCGTTTCGGTCGCCCTCCTCACCGGCCGCGAACGCGGCAAGGAACGCGACACGACGCTCGAACGCCTCGCCACGGGCGATCTCAAGATCCTAATCGGCACGCACGCGCTGATTTCCGAGACCGTCGTGTTCAACGATCTCGCGCTCGCCGTCGTCGACGAGCAGCACCGCTTCGGCGTGCACCAGCGCCTCGCCCTTTCCGGCAAAGGCAACACGCCCGTGGACATTCTGGTGATGACCGCGACCCCGATCCCGCGCACGCTGGCACTCACTGCCTACGGCGACATGGACATGTCGCGCATCACCGAAAAGCCCGCCGGCCGCAAACCGATCGCGACCCGCGCCATTCCGCTCACCCGCCTCGACGAAGTGATCGAAGGCGTCGAACGCGCCGTCGCGCAGGGCGAACGCGCGTTCTGGGTGTGCCCGTTGGTCGAAGAGAACGAAGACATCGACATGACCGCCGCCGAGGAACGCTTCGACGTGCTTCGCGGCACATTCGGCGACCGCGTCCGCCTCATCCACGGCCGCATGAAGCCCGCCGAGAAAGATGCCGCCATCGCCGACTTCCGCTCAGGTGCCGCGAACATCCTCGTCGCAACGACCGTGATCGAAGTCGGGGTCGACGTTCCCGACGCCACGATCATCGTCATCGAACACGCCGAACGCTTTGGCCTCGCCCAGTTGCACCAGCTGCGCGGCCGCGTCGGCCGGGGCGACAAACCCTCAACCTGTCTGCTGCTCTACCAAGCCCCCTTGGGCGAAACCGCCCGCGCCCGCCTCGACTGCCTGCGCACGACCGAAGACGGCTTCAAGATCGCCGAGGAAGACCTACGCCTCCGCGGCGCCGGCGAATTGCTGGGCCAGCGCCAGTCCGGCCTCCCCAACTTCCGCCTCGCCGATCTCGAGGTCCACAGCGACCTCATCCCGGCCGCCAGCGACGACGCCCGCCTGATCGTGACCCGCGACCCTGACCTCCAAACCCCACGCGGAGAGGCTCTGCGCGTGCTGCTCTACCTGTTCGAACAAGACGATGCGGTAAAGACGATCAAGTCGGGTTAACCAGCAGTCCTGCATCGTTTGTCACACGTTGATTTTGTTGATCACGTCTCGACGCTGACCCTCGCCGCGGTCACTTATTGACTGCAAGTCGAGTCCCACCGTGTCCCTCGCCCTCCCCCTAAGCCTCCTGATCGGCGCCGTCGTGATCGTCACCTCGATCATCTCCGGCATCTTCGGCATGGCGGGCGGGCTGATCCTGATGCTAATCCTGGGACAGTTCCTGCCCGTCCAGGCGGCGATGGTTCTGCACGGCATCGCCCAGTTCTTCTCGAACGGCTGGCGCGCGGTCATCTGGCGCCAATGGATCGATTGGCGGATCATCGGCCTCTACACGCTGGGGGCCCTGCCCGCGCTGATCGTCCCGCTGATCTTCGCCTACATCCCCGACAAGGCGACGATGCTGATCCTCCTAGGCCTCACGCCTTATGTCGCGCTCGCCGTTCCACACCAATGGGCGCTTGACGCCACCAAGACCTCGCACGCCGTAGCCTGCGGCTTCATCGTGGCAGGCCTCCAACTGATCGCCGGTGTGGCGGGCCCGCTGCTCGACACATTCTTCGTCCGCTCCGCCCTCGACCGCCGCGCCGTCGTCGCGACCAAGGCGGCCACCCAAGCCCTCAGCCACACGCTGAAAGTCGGCTACTACGGCGTGCTTCTGGCACAAGCGCCGAGCCTCGGCCTCGACGTCTACGGCGCGGCCATCGCGGCCGCCATTGTCGGTACGACATTGGCGGGTCCTGTGCTGGAGAAGATGTCGAACGAGAACTTCCGCAAATGGACGAAGACGATCGTCCTCATCGTCGGCGCAATCTCCATCGCCCAAGGCCTGTGGCTCCTCTTGAAGCCGCATTGACGGCCCGCGCACGCGCGGCCACTCTCGCCGTATGAGCCAACCCGACTTCGCCCCCGCGCTCGAACGCGCCGTCACCCGCGCCATCGCGGGCCTCACCTCGATCACGGGCTTGAAGCGCCTCTCCGGCGGCGCGAGCCAGGAAACCTGGTCGTTCGACGGCATCGGCGCGAACGGTATCGTGCCGCTGATCCTGCGCCGCGCCCCGTACGGCAAGCCAATCCAACGCTCCGCGACCGCTGTCCCGCTCGCCACGGAAGCCAAAGTCATCCGCCTCGCCGAGAAAGCGGGCGTCCCCGTTCCGCCGGTGCCCTACGTTCTTCAGGACACGGACGATCTCGGCCCGGGCTACATCATGGGCCGCGTCGAAGGCGAAACGATCGCCCGCAAAATCCTGCGCGACGCCGAGTTCGCCGACGCAAGGCCCAAGCTCGCACGCCAATGCGGGCGCATCCTCGCCAAGATCCACGCGATCGACAAGGCCGAGGTGAGCGACCTCACCGTCGTGCCACCCCGCGCGCAGTTCGACCAATACCGGACGATCTACGACACTTACGACTATCCGCACCCGGTCTTCGAGGTCGCGTTCAAGTGGCTGGAACAGCGCCTGCCAACGACGCCCGAACTCACGCTCATCCACGGCGACTTCCGCCACGGCAATCTGATGATCGGACCCGACGGCGTGCGAGCCGTACTCGACTGGGAACTAACCCACATCGGTGACCCCGCGGAAGACTTGGGCTGGATCTGCGTCAACTCCTGGCGCTTCGGCGAAACGCACAAGGTCGTTGGCGGCTTCGGCGACGTAAGCGAACTGCTCGCCGGATACGCCGAAGCGGGCGGCAAAAACATGACCGCCGAGCGCGTCAAGTTCTGGGAGATGTTCGGCACGCTGAAATGGGGCATCATGTGCATGACGATGTACCAAGCATTCGCTGGCGGCGCCGACCGCAGCGTCGAGCGCGCCGCCATCGGCCGGCGCTCCTCCGAAACCGAAATCGATCTGGTCAATCTGCTGTACGGAAAGACGCGCCCATGATGGACCAACCGTCCGCGCTCGAACTCGTCACCGCCGTGCGCGAGTTCATCGAGAAACACGCGATGCCGGAGCTGCAGGGCCGCACCGCCTTCCACGCCCGCGTCGCGGCGAACGCGCTCGCCATCGTCGCGCGCGAACTCGA
>CAZXAQ010000064.1:0-1405 GCA_964638635.1 uncultured Flavobacteriaceae bacterium | reverse complement strand
TCGAACAGGGCCCGAAGGCCAACGCCGAAGAGCATGCGCGCTTGAAGGCGCTGCTCGGCCGCGACGGCCCACTGAACGAGCTCAACCGCGAACTCTGCCGCCGCATCCGGACGAACGGCGTGGCGCTGGAAGATCCGGCGCTGGCCACCCATCTCATCCACACAACTCTCGCCAAGGTTGCGGTGGATCAGCCAAATTACTCAGGGTTTCAGCACTCCCCTCACCGCCCGCCCAAATAACTGTGTCCCGCGAACCACGTTCCCCGGATGAATGTTGCTGCGGCGCCGCGCCGCCAGCCCAGCGTGATACGTAGCTCGCCGGTTTAGAGTCGAGGGGCGGATGGCGGCCGGCCGTCGTAGATTGTTGTTCATCGGGGGCGCGCTGCTGGGCCTGATCGTGGCCGCGGCGATTGGCGCTTATGGCGCACGCGACAACCTCATCCGCTACACGTTGAACCCCGGCCGCAGCTTCGGCGAAGGCGCGCAGCCAACCGCCCCGGACTACGCGAAACCAAATGCGTGGGCGCTGCTCGGGACGAAGCCGGACAAACCCATCGACGTCTTCTTCATCTACCCGACGATCTACTTCTCCGGCGAGTATTGGAATGCGCCGGTCACGAACACGGCCGTGCGCGAGCGCCTGGCCCGCATGATCCGCCCTCTCTACGTCGCGCCATTCGAAGCCTCGGCAAACGTCTTTGCGCCCTACTACCGGCAAGCCGCGCCCTACAGTTTCATGTCGTCCGCCGAAGACGGGCGCGATGCGCGCGAACTCGCTTACAAAGACCTCAAGACCGCGTTCGATACGTTCCTGGCGAGCCACAACAAAGGCCGCCCGTTCATGATCGCAGGCTACGGCCAAGGCGGGTTGTACGGCTTCCGTCTGATCGCCGAGATGAAACCGGAAGACCGCACGCGCCTCGTCGCCGCTTACCTGCTCGAAGTCGCGATCCCAGCAGAACTCGTCGCGAGCGCAACCCCGCTTTGCGATAATCCCGATCAGACCGGCTGCCTCGTCATCTGGCACTCGACGACACAACACGGACGCGGAGACATGCCGCGCCAGAACGCGCTCGTCTGGAGAGAGGGCGGTGGCCTCGAGCCCACGCGCGGACGCGACCTCGCCTGCGTTAATCCGCTCACCTGGACCGTCTCGGGCCGCGCCGGAACGCCCGACATGAACCTCGGCGCCGCCGAACTCTCGGACTTCGCGACCACCGGCACCGTCCTAACGCGCGCCGTCACGTCGGCCGACTGCTGGAACGGGTTGCTGTTCACCGACGTGACGCCGGACCCGATGTTCATGTGGACGGGCCCGCGCTACCGCGAGCTCTTCCCGTCGAAGACGAACCCGTTCTACGCCGACATCAAAGACAACGTCGCCCGCCGCGCCGAATCCTTCGCGG
>CAZXAQ010000063.1:0-23255 GCA_964638635.1 uncultured Flavobacteriaceae bacterium | reverse complement strand
GCCTCCGCCACCTCCGCGGCCGGTTCGCCGTCGGGGACGCCAAGCAATCTCGATCGAAGCGAAAAGCCCTTGGTCGGAGCCTTTCCAGGCGCGTCTTTGGTGTCAGCTGCCATGGATACGACGGACGATGCCTCGTTTCCCCCTACCTTTTTTCCCCGACAGGCAGGTGCCGATCCTAGGGAAGGCGCGGGTTAATTGAAAGCATATCCTATCTGCTTACGGCTTCCCAAGAAGCCCCTTCAACGCTTCCAGCGGGTCGACCTTCTGCTTCGGGTCGTTTTTCTGCGGTTGTGCACCCTCTTGTTGTGGGTTTGGAGGCACACTCTGATCCGGTTGCTCGGCTGGAGCCGGTTGCGGCTGGGCCGGTGATTCCGGTGCGGGTTGAGGTTGCGGCGCTGGCTGCGGCGGCTCTTGCGGCGCCGGTTGTTCGGCCGGTGGCGTGGTGCCGGGCGTTTGCGGCGGCTGCTGTTGCGGCTTCTTCTTTTTGCCGAACAGCTGGTCGAGCCCGGTCTGATTCTTGATCGCGTCGAGCGGATCCTCGCCCTTGATGATCGCGTCGATCGCCGTGTTCGTGATTCCCGTCAGATCCGGCGCATAGGACAGCCGCGCCCACGGCCCCTTGATCAGGAACGGGATCCCGACACCCTTCAAGTCCGCCTGTCCACCTTGCCCTTCGGCCGACCGAACCGCGCGCGGCTCCACCCGATAGTCGAGCCGCTGCCCCGCGATGTCGACGTTCCCGGCGCCGGTCAGCCGGACGAACGGGTTCAACAGGCGCAGGTCGTCGTTCCGCCCCACGCCGTTCCTGATGGCGAGCGATCCCGAAAACTCGGCAAAATCGGTCTTGGCGGCTGTCCCGATGGCGGAGCGCGACAGCGCCGACTGGATCGTGCGCGCAACGGCGGCCAAATCCACGCCCTTGACCGCGCCGTCTTCAAGCTTCATCGCGACCGTGCCGTCGAGCGAACTCATCAGCGCCCGCTGCGACCGCCCAGCGCCCGAGACTTTCAACGTCATGTTGCCGGTACCGCTCAACCGGTTGAACCCGGCCGCATCCGTAAGCAACGGCTCCGCCCGAATGCCGCTCAGAACCACGTCGATACCAAGCTCCGGCGCGCCGCCCGCACCGCTCAGCGTCACCGTGCCTTTGCCGTCGCCGCCATAAAGCGCCATCTGCTTCAGATGCGCGGTCAGCTTGCCGCCCGACAGCGTGAAGTCGAGCACGCTCCGCCCGATCCGCAAGCCGCCGACATTCAACGCATCGACCGCAAACGCGAGATCGGCGTCGATCGCCTTCAAGGCCGACGCGTCGATCGCGTCGTCGCTCCACGGCGCGACCGTGCCGCCCGCCGAGCGCGGACCCGAACCGCCGCCGAGATACGGATTGAGATCCAGCCGGTCGAGCGAGAGACTCGCCTTCGCATAAGGTTTCGCGCCCGTCGTCAGCGTGACGTCGCCCGTGCCGTTCATCCCGTCGAGCGACAGCCTGACATTGTCGAAGACAATGCGCGCCGGCGACGAGTTCAAATTGCCGCTGATCGCAAGCGCGCCGAACCCGTTGTCGCCCGGCAATGCGAAGCCGGCGCGCGAAGCCAACTGCCGCGCCGAACTGGAGCGAAGATCGACCTTGCCCGCAACCTTGCTTGTCGCCGTTTCGAGCATGCCGGTGAAGTTTGCTCTCAGCACATCGCCGTCGACCGAGAGCTTCGCATCGCTGAAGGCAATATGCGTTTGCGTCGAACTGACCGCGCCCGTGACCGTCAGCGGCCCGAACCCGTGCGCGCCCGGCAGTTGAGAGCCTATCCGTGCCGCCAATTCGCGCGCGGAACTGGAGCGAAGGTCGACGATTCCCGCGATCTTGCCCGTCGCGGTATCCAGCGCGCCTGTGAACGACGTCCGTAAAATGTCGCCGTCAATCGACAGTTTCGCGTCCTTAAACGCCACGCGCCCCGGCGCCGTGCTGATCGAGCCCGTCAGCGTCATCGGCCCAAACCCGCGCGAGCCCGGCACGGCCGCTCCGACAAGTGACGCAAGCTGCCGCGCCGAACTCGACCGAACGTCGATCAAACCCGCAAGCCTGCCGCTCGCCGTGTCGAACAAGCCGGTGAAACCGGCCTTCAGCAAATCGCCGTCGACGGAGAACTTCGTATCGTTGAACGCGACTCGCCCCGGCGTGACGCTGAGCGCGCCCTTCAACGTCGCGGGCCCAAAGCCTCTGCTCCCCGGCAGCGCAAACCCGACACGCTTCGCAAGATCGCGCGCGGAATCCGTGCGCGCATCGACAACGCCGGCGATCTTGTTCGTCTCGGTATCGACGGTCCCCGTAAACGTCGCCTCGACGCCGTCCGCCGACAACTTCGCATTTTTAAGCGCGATCAACTCCGGACGGATCACCACCGCCCCGGCCACCTTGATCGCACCGAACTTGTCCGCGTCCGGTGCGTTCGCGCCGACCCACGTCGCGAGCCGCTTCACCGACGACGTGCCGAAGTCGATCGTACCCGCCGCCACGTTCGTCGCCGCGTCGAGTTCGCCGTCGAACGCCGCGTCCAACACCGCGCCGCCGACCTTGAGCTTGACGTTGCTCTTACCCCCCGCGGACAGCGCCCGCGGATCGGCGATCGCCGCGTCAACGTCGATCGCTTCTTTGTTCCAAGTGAGTGCGCCTTGAACCGTGATCGGCCGATCGAGCCCGGGCATGCGCACGGTCGCATCGATCGCGTCGATCCGCTGCTGCGTTCCCGTCCGCGCGTCGCGATACGTCAAAGTGCCGTCGACGATCCGCGCATCGGCAAAGCTGACGTCGCCGCCCGCTGCCGTGCCGGAAGGCTGCGCCGGTGTCACGCCGCCCGCCCGCTCGAACACCCAGTTGCCGCGCCCCTGGGCATCGATCTCCAAATGAATGACCGGCTTCACGAACCGGACCTCGGTAACGTTCAGCCGTCCCGACAGCAGCGGGAACAGCTCCGCCCCCACGACCATCGTGTCCATGGTCGCCATCTCGGGCTCGGCGGCACCCGGCGCGTTGGCGAGACTGACCTTCTCAATCTTCACCCCGAACGCGGGCCAGAACGACAGCTGCAGACCGCCGTCGATCTTGACCTCGCGGCCCGTCGCGAGCCGCACCTGCTCGATGATCTGATCCTTATAGACGCTGACCGGAATCAAGAACGGCAGCGCTATCAGCACCGCGATCAGCACGACAGGCACCAGCAGCACCCAGCGCCAGACGCGCCACGTGAACTTGGGCAGCGGCATCTTGCTGAGCCACGCGACCCAACCGCGCCAGTCGAAAAGCTTGAGGAGCAATTCTCGATTCATGCGCGGTAACTTAGGCGCACGGCGTGGCAAAATCACGGCCCCCAGCTGGCGGATTGCGTCGCCAGGCTCGCAATAACGTCGCAAGCGCCCGCGCTTCGGCGACGGCGAGGTTGCGGATGCGCAGGCCGCCCATGGGTGCGCCAGCGCTGTCAATGGCAACGGTCGCGAGGTTGAGCCGCCGCTGCACGGGGCCGACGCTGAGTGAGACCGACTGGATACTGGCCAGTGGCAGCATCCAGTGATCCTGCGTGAACCAGCCTTGGCGGACATGAAGCACGTCGCCCTCCAACCGCCAGCCATGCGGCCACGCCCCGATCATTTGCACGGCCGCCAACAGCCCAACCAACACCAACGCCCACCAAGCCGGCGTCCAAAGAACAGCCGCGCCCACCACGACGAACGCCAGCGGCAGCGCTTCGATCTGCGCGTCGTACCATCGATGAATGCGCGCGACCGGCTCGAAACGCTCGGGCGCGATCCGTTCGAAGCCCCCCGCAATCGCAAGCACCCGCGCCGCCTCGCCGGCGTTCGCCAGCGGCGCGAGTTCCTGCAGTCCGCCGGACGACGCGCCGCCCATGGTCTGCACGTCGACCCGGCACAGACCAAGACGGCGCTTGATCCAATGGGCGACGGTTCGCGCCGCCTGAACGCGGCGGAGCGGGATGGCGACCTCGCTGCGCGTCAACAACCCGCGCACGCGCCGCAGCGTCCGGCCCTCGCGCCAAAGCGTGAAGCCATAGTTGCGCACGAACATCTCGATCACGCCCGCAACGGTGCTCAGCAACAAGAACAGCACAAGCGCCAGCAGGATCGTGAGCGGGCTGACGAAGCCCCAGATCTCCTGCTGATGCACGCCAACCCATTCTTCGACGTCGTCCCACGACCACGGAAGCACGTCTCTGAAATACTGGATCGTACCGACGATGACCGCGAACCAAATCACCGAGAAATTGAACAGCCCGGCTTGAAGGATGCGCGGCACCGTCATCTGGAACACCGGCGGTTCTGCAGCCTCCTGCTGCGGAGGGGCCGAAGCCACCATCCCCCGTCGCGCCCTGACCTCGTCGCGCAACGCCAACGCGTCGGCGAGCGTGATCGAATCGAGCAGCCCTTCGTCGCTTCCCGATCCGCCGGTCTCCAACTTGACCTTGGCCAAGCCAAAAGCCTGCGCGAGCACGCCGCGCTCGATCTCGACATCCTGCACCCGGTCCCACGGAATGCTTCGCCGGTTGTGCGAGAAGACGCCGCTTTCTATGTACATCTCGTGCGGCAGCAGCGTGTACGTAAAGCGCCACCACGCCAAAATCTGGAACGCAAGCACCGCCGCCAGCAAGCCGCCGACGCCCAACAGCACCGCGCCGAAGCCGTCGTCCTGAGCGATCGCGACCACGCCGACGATCGGCACCGTCATCTCCGGCAATTGCTTGACGAGTGTGACAAGCGGGATGGCCGGATGAAGCCGGCGGGGCCGCGCCTCGCCGCTCATTCCCGGTCCGCCCGGACATGCAGGCGGATCTCGTCGCGTAGCGCTTCGGCGGTCGCGCGCGAAAGACCCGGGAGGCGGATTTGACTGTTGAGCGTGCCGGCGGTGTTCAACACCAGCTGCCAAACCCCGCACATCCGCTCGATCGGTCCCTGTGCAACATCGATATGCTGAACGCGATGAAACGCGACCGACGTTTCAGTGTGCACAAGAACGCCGTGGGCGACGTGCAACTCGTCCTCGGTCTTCGCATAACCCCAGCGCCGGAACCGCCGCCCGGGCGTCACGAGCGCATAGTAGAGCAACGACAGCGCCGCGGGTCCCGCCACCAACCCCAGCGGCGTCTTCATTTCCAGTGCCAACCAAACGTCGACGCCAAAGGCAACCACGAGCCCGATCAGAGCCTCGATGGCCGCATTGATCCGCATCGCCTTCAATTGGCCAGGCTCAAGCGGCGTCCAGGTGATCGCGGGAGCAGTCATGGCATCACCGTGCGCGAACCGCCGTCGTTCGTCCAGTTTTCAGATTTCACTTCTGTTTTTGACTCCACCAACGCAAACCAACGCCAAGAGTTCTGACGCCACAAAAAGAATCGTCATGGCCGGGCAAGCGAAGCGCGACCCGGCCACCCAGTGTCGCTGCTAGAGCGTGTGGCCCTGGGTGGCTGGGTCAAGCCCGGCCAAGACGAATTTTTTTGGCTTCGGAATCCAAGCCGACCGGCTACTGCCCGAATAGCCCCTTCAACGGATCGAGCGGATCCTTTTTCTTCTTCGGGTCGGTCGCGGGCGGCTGTTCGCCCGGCGCCGGTTTCTTTTTCTTGCCGCCCAGCAAATCGCCAAGCCCGCTCGAGTCCTTCAGGCTTTCGAGCGGGTCGCCGCCCTTCAGGATCGAATCGACCGTCGAATTCAACACGCCCGACAAATCCGGCGCATATGAAAGCTTGCTCCACGGCCCCTTGATGCGAAACGGAATCCCGACCCCGCCGAGATCGCCCTTGCCGCCTTGGCCTTCGGCCGAACGAACCGCCTTCGGCTCCACGCGATAGTCGAGCGTCTGGTTGCCGACATCGATGACGCCCGCACCCGTCAGCCGCACGAACGGATTGAGCAGCTTCAAATCGTTGTTCGCAGCGACCCCGTTCTTGATCACGAACGAGCCCGACAGTTCAGCGAAATCCGTCTTCGCGCTTCCACCGACAGCCGACCCCGACAGCGCCGACTGAATCGTGCGGGCAATCTCGGCGAGGTTCACACCCTTGATCGCGCCGTCCACGAACTTGATCTGCGTCGTCCCGCCGAGCGATTTCATCAGCGCCCGCTGCGACGAACCGGCCCCCGCCACCTTCATCGCAATGTTCCCGGTGCCACTCAGCCGCGTGAACCCGGCCGCGTCTGTCAAGAACGGCTCCGCCTGCACGCCCGAGAACACAACGTCGAGCCCGACCTGCGGCGCACCCGCGCCGTTCAGCGAAATCACGCCCGATCCGTTGCCGCCATAAAGCGCCATCTGCTTCAGGTTCGCACGCAACTTGCCGTCATTGAGCGCGATGTCGAGCGCGCTCCGCCCGATCTTCATCCCCCCGACGCTAAGCGCATTCACGGCGAAGTCGAGATCGGCGTCGACCGAACGCAGCGCCGAAAAGTCGAGCGCCGCATCGCTCCACGCCGTCACGCCGCCCGCCGCGCCGCTTGGCGCGGCCGTCCCGCTGCCCAGATACGGATTCAAGTCCAGCCGGTCGAGCGTGAAGTCGCCCTTCGCATGCGGCCGCGCGCCCGACGTATCGAGCGCGAGGTTGCCCGACCCGTTCATCCCGTCGAGCGAGAGCTTTGCTTGCCTGAACGCGATCTTCGACGCCGTCGAGCTCAACGCGCCCTTCAGCGTCATCGGCCCGAACCCGCGCACCTTCGGAAGCTCGACACCGGCCCAAGCCGCCAAGCGGCGCGCCGAGTTCGTCCGGAAGTCCACGTCGCCCGCGACCTCGCTCTTGCCCGCGTCGATCGCGCCGTCGAACGTCGCGTTCAAAACTTCGCCGTCGATCTTGGACTTGAACTCGCTCTTACCGCCTGTCGATAGCGCCCGCGGATTGGCGATCGTGGTGTCGACCGTGATCGCTTCCTTGTTCCACGTCAGCCCGCCCTTCACCGTCATCGGCTCATCGAGGCTGGGCAGCTTCACCGAAACGTCGATCCCGTCGATCCGTTGCGCCGTTTCCGTGCGCGCGTCGGCATAGGTCAGCGTGCCGCCTTTGATCTCGACGTCGCGAAAACTGAAACTGCCGCCGCCGGCGGGCTTCGCTTCGCCCGCGGCCGGTGCAGCACCTTGCGCCGCCTCGAACAACCAGTTGCCGCGCCCCTGTTTGTCGATCTCCAGATTGATCGTGGGATTGACGAACCGGACTTGCGTGACGTTCAGCGTGCCGGAGAGCAGCGGAAAAAGCTCCGCCCCGACCACCATCGAATCCATCGTCACCATCTGCGGGGTGCGCGCCCCGGCCGCGTTCGCAAAACTGACCTTGCCGACCTCAACCCCGAAAGCCGGCCACAGCGAAAGCTTCAAATCGCCGTCGATCTTGAGCGCACGCCCCGTGGTGGCGAGCGTCTGCGCGATGATCTGCTCCTTATAGACGCTGGTCGGCACCAAGAACGGCAGCGCCACCAGCCCAACGACGACAACCACGAGCGCCAACAGCACCCAACGAAGAACGCGCCACATGGGGGGACTCCTTCCGCCGCCGATTTCTGTTAACCTATGCCGCGATCCAGGCGGAATCACGGCCTCAATCCGCTTCAAACAGCCGCGTTAGGATTTCAACAGGCTGCTGTTCGCCGCTTGTACCAGCATCCTGTGCACATGGCGGTTGTGCGGCGAAGTGCTATAAGCCCGCGCGCACGAAATTCGGACCCGTCCATGTCATCGCCACCCAAGACCAACGCGCTCGAAGCCGTCTGGCTTCCCTTCACCGCCAACCGCCAATTCAAGTCCGAGCCGCGCCTGATCGCGCGCGGGAGCGGGATGTACTACTACGACCCCCAGGGTCGCGAACTCATCGACGGTCTCGCGGGCCTGTGGTGTTCGCTCGCCGGTCACGGCCGCAAGGAAATCACCGACGCCGTCACCGCGCAGATGCAGGAACTCGACTTCGCGCCGACGTTCCAATTCGCGCATCCGAAAGTGATCGAACTCGCAGGCCGCCTGACCGCGCTCGCACCCACGGGCCTCGACCACGTCTTCTTCTGCAACTCCGGCTCCGAAGCCGCCGACACCGCGCTCAAAATCGCGCTCGCGTATTGGCGCGCGAAGGGCCAAGCCCAACGCACCCGCCTCGTCGGCCGCGTGCGCGGTTATCACGGCACGAATTTCGGCGGCATGTCCGTCGGCGGCATCGCGAACAACCGCAAAGCGTTCGGCACGATGCTGGGTCAGGTCGACCACCTGCCCACGACGTATGATCGCGCGAAGCAAGCCTTCTCGAAAGGCGACCCCGACCACGGCGCGCACTTCGCCGACGCGCTCGAAGAACTGGTCATGCTGCACGGCGACACGATTGCGGCCGTCATCGTCGAGCCGATGGCGGGCTCGACCGGCGTCCTGCCGCCGCCAAAAGGCTACCTCCAACGCCTGCGCCAAATCTGCGACAAGCACGGCCTGCTGCTGACCTTCGACGAAGTGATCACGATGTTCGGCCGCATGGGCACCGCGACCGCGGCCGAGCGCTACGGCGTCACCCCCGACATGATCACGTTCGCGAAGGGCGTCACGAACGGCGCGATCCCGATGGGCGGCGTCATCGTTTCAAAGGCGATCTACGACGCGTTCGCGAGCAAGGACGACTGGCAAGTCGAATTCTTCCACGGCTACACCTATTCCGGACATCCTGTTGCGGCGGCAGCCGCGCTCGCGACCTTAAATATCTACCGCGACGAAAACCTCTACGAGCGCGGCAAGCTGATCGAACAGTGGCTTCAGGATGCAGTGCACAAATTGAAGGGCGCCCCGTTCGTCGCCGATATCCGCAACTCCGGCGCCGCAGCCGCCATCGATATCGAGCCCGCGCCGGCTGCCCCCGGCAAACGCGGGCACGAGGCGATCCGCCGCGCATTCTTCGACGAAAATATAGTGCTGCGCGTGGGCGGCGACACGATTGCCTTAGGCCCCGCTCTCATTGCAGAACAGAGCCACATCGAACGGCTGGTCGCGGGCGTCGAACGCGTGCTGCGCCGCCTCACATAAAAAGGGAAGGGGCTTGCCAATGCTCGTCGGCGTTCCGAAAGAAATCAAAGTTCACGAATACCGCGTCGGCCTCACGCCCTCGAGCGTGCGCGAACTGATCACGCACGGTCACAAGGTGATCGTGCAGGCGAACGCGGGCACAGCGATCGGTCTCATGGACGATATGTACAGAGCCGCCGGCGCCGACATCGTGCCGACGGCGGCTGACGTCTTCGCGAAGGCCGACATGGTCGTGAAGGTGAAAGAGCCGCAAGCGCCGGAGATCAAGATGCTCCGCCCCGGCCAAGTGTTGTTCACCTATCTCCACCTCGCGCCCGATCCCGAACAAACCGAAGGCCTCCTCAAATCCGATTGCGTCGCCATCGCCTACGAGACCGTCACCGACGCGCGCGGCGGCCTGCCGCTGCTGGCGCCCATGTCCGAAGTCGCCGGCCGCATGTCGATCCAAGCGGGCGCCCATTGCCTTGAGATGGAACAAGGCGGCCGCGGCATGTTGCTGGGCGGCGTCCCCGGCGTACCGGCCGCGAAGGTCGTCATCATCGGCGGCGGCGTCGTCGGCGCAAACGCGGCCCGCATGGCGATGGGCCTCGAAGCGCACGTTACGATCATCGACAAAAGCCTGCCCCGCCTCGCCGAACTCGACCTGCAATTCGGCGCGATGCTGAACACGATCTATTCGACGGTCGACGCGATCGAAGAAAACGTCCTCGCCGCCGACCTCGTGGTCGGCGCGGTCCTGCTGCCCGGCGCAGCAGCGCCGAAGCTGATCACCGAAGCGATGATCAAGAAGATGAAAAAGGGCTCCGTCATCGTCGACGTCGCCATCGACCAAGGCGGCTGTGCCGAAACGTCGAAGCCCACGACGCACGCCCAACCCACCTACCGCGTCCACGATGTGGTTCACTACTGCGTCGCCAACATGCCGGGCGCCGTGGCCCGCACCTCGACCTTCGCCCTCAACAACGCAACACTCCCCTTCACGCTGGCCTTGGCCGACAAAGGCTACGCCAAGGCCTGCAAAGACAACCCGCATCTCCTCGCGGGCCTGAACATCCACCGCGGCGCGCTCACCTATCAGGCGGTCGCTGACTTCCAGAAGCGCGAATACACCCCGCCGGAAAGAGCATTGGCGCGCTAGAAAATCTCACGCGAAGGCGCGAAGCCGGAAAGAAGACGCGAAACCTGATCGGCTCTAGGCGCCGCTCCTTCGCGGCTTCGCGTGAGATTCCTTCTCTTCCAAACTGAAGGCGTGTTATTCCGTCACTGAAATCCTCGCCCGTGCCCGCTATGGTGCGCGTCATGAAGAATAGACTCGTGCCATTTTCCCTCAACAGGCGAACTATCCTCCTCGGCGCCGCCGCTTTCGCATTTGCACCGGCCCATGCCGCCGATCCGCTTGGCGCGATCGCGCAGGATGTCGCGAACCTCGGCGCCCCCGATGCGGCGCTCGAAGCGAAGATCGGAGCGCTCGCCACCGAAGCGGGCTCAACCAAAGTCGGCTTCGCCGCCGTCGATATGGACAAGGGTCGCACCGCGTTCGTGCGCGGCGGCGAACTGTTCCCGATGGAGGGCTTGAACAAACTTCCGATCGCCATCGCCTACCTGAAGCTCGTGCAAGACGGCGCCGCCCGCCTCGACGCCCGCATCTATTTGAAAGCCGCCGACATTGTCCCAGGCCGCTCGCCGATTGCCGACCGCTTGCGCAAGCGCCGCACGCTGTTCACCGCGCGCCAGCTGATCGAGCACATGCTTTTGAACGGCGACACCACCGCGACCGACGCGCTGATCAAACGCGCGGGCGGCATCCCCGGCGTGCAAGCTGCGCTCAAGCGCCTGAAGCTCGAAGGCGTGCGCATCGACCGCACCGAACGCCAGCTCGCGAAGGACGCGGCGACGCTCTCCCTCGACCGCTATCTCGCCGACGCGCGCGACACCGCAAGCCCCCGTGCGTTCGCAAGCCTGATCGTGCGCCTCGCGGCGGGCAACTTCGTGCAGCCGCGCCTCACGAAATTCGTGCTCGATCTCATGCAGCGAACCAAATCCGGCGACGACCGCCTGAAAGGCGGCATGCTCAAGGGCTGGACGTTCGCGCACCGCGCGGGCCTCGCCCGGCCCGCCGAGAGTGTGATCGTCGCCTTCCACGATGCGGGCCTCGCGACCTCAAAAGCGAACGCGCGGATCGCCCTGGTCCTCTGCATCGAGCGCGCGAAGCTCTCGCCCGCCGAACTCGCGCAGTTTCATCGCGCCGTGGCGCGTGCGGTGCTACAAGCCTGGGCATGAGCAAGCGCATCCTCCGCACCTGGCACATGGACAGCCGCCTGTGGGACGCCTACCGCCCTAGGGTAGGCGACATCGTCGTCGCGACCTATCCGAAATGCGGCACGACGTGGACGCAGCGCATCGTCAGCCTGCTGATCTTCCAGTCGCCCGAACCGAAACCGATGTCGCTCTCGCCCTGGATCGACGAACGCTTCCTCGGCGTGCCCGCGGAAACGCAAGCCCGCATCGAAGCGCAAACCCACCGCCGCTATCTGAAAAGCCACCTGCCGTTCGACGCGCTGCCGCACCACGCCGAGGTCAAATACATCCACGTCGCCCGCGACGGCCTCGACGCGATGATGTCGTGGCACAATCATCAGCTGAAATACAAACGCATGGAGCTGCTCGACCGCGCAGGCCTCGCCGACGAAACGATCGCGCGCCCCTATCCGCGCCCGTCGGAAAACCCGCGCGAGTTCTTCCACGATTGGATGGGCCTGAACGGGGAGGGTAGGGTGAGCGACGTCTCCGCCGCCTCGTTCTTCGACACCGAGTGCACGTATTGGACCGCGCGCCGCGAGCCGAACGTGCTGATGGTGCACTACAACGACCTAACCGCGAACCTCGACGGCGAGATGCGCCGCATCGCCCGCTTCCTCGATATCGACGTTGCGCCGGACGTCTGGCCCGAACTGGTCCACGCCGCAACGTTCGAACAGATGCGCCGCGACGGCGAAGCGCTGATGCCGTTCGCGAAGGCCGCATGGACCGAAGGTCACGAAAGCTTCATCTACGCCGGCAAAAACGAACGCTGGCGCGACGCCCTCACCGAAGCCGACGTCGCCCTCTACCGCGCCAGCGCGGCGCAGGAACTGAGCGCCGGTCTCAACCGCTGGCTGGCCGAAGGCCGCCGCGGCGCCGATCCGGCTACAACTTCAAACTGAGCAAACGCCTATCCCCGTCGCGCCCGCCTTTCGCTATAGTGCGAAGGGGGCAAATGACGGAGTGACACCATGGCCCGCCGCACGACCGCATTGTTCTTCACGCTGGCCCTCGCCGCCTGCTCGCCCGCCGAGCCCACGGACCCGCGCGCCGAAGCCGGTACCTGGCCGCCGAAGGACTACAACGCCTTCACCGCCCGCCCGCCGATGAGCGTGGGCCGCGAACTCGACGACGAATGGAACATGGCGATCGAGGCGGAGCGCTGGTCGTACCTCATCGGCGTCGCGATCGTCGCCGCCGGCGGCCAACCGCCGCCCGACGTCGACGCGTCCGCCTCCGCCCACCTGTCGCGCACCGCGAACGGCCTGCACGACGCCGCCCAGCGCCTAATCGTGCTGCGCAATCTCACCTGCCGCACGCCGCCGATCGCCAAGCCCGCGGACTGCGCCGCCTTCGCCGCGCCGGTCTGGACGAACACCGCCGCGCCCGCATCGAAGGACGAACTGCAAGCCCGCCTCCAGTGGTTCGAATCGAACGCCTATCGCTTCGTCCAACCGGCATGCGACGTCGCGATCAAACGCACCGGCGACGAACGTTTCTGCGCCGTCGAGTAACAATCGGGACTGTCCGCATGTGCCGCAACATCAAAACGCTCTTCAACTTCGATCCACCCGCGACCGACGAAGAAATCCGCGCCGCATCCCTGCAATTCGTCCGCAAACTGTCCGGCTACAACGCGCCGTCGAAAGCGAACGAAGCGGCGTTCGCCGCCGCCGTGGAGGAGACCTTCGCCGTCGCCCACCGCCTCGTCCACGCGCTCGTCACCGAAGCCGCGCCGCGCGACCGCGCCGTCGAAGCGGCAAAGGCCAGAGCGCGAAGCGCGCGACGCTTCGCCCGCCCGGCGCATACCTAGTTTTCTCGCTGCGGGGCTTGCGTCCGTCACGTCGCCGTGATACTTAAGCAAATGCTTAACCAACAACCGGCACTTGACAGAACGTTCCACGCGCTCGCGGACCCGGGGCGGCGCGCAATGCTCGACCGCTTGGTCAGGGGCGAGGCCTCGGTCAGCGAACTCGCCGCACCGCTCGCGATGTCGCTCCCCGCGGTGGTTCAGCATCTTGCCGTGCTGGAGGAGGCGGGCCTCGTGCGCTCCGTGAAATCGGGGCGCGTGAGGACCTGCCGATTGGAACCAAAGGCGCTGCGCACCGCCGAAAACTGGATTGCCGAACGTCGCGCGCTCTGGGAGGGCCGGCTCGACGCGCTGGACCGTTATCTCGCGAACACCAAACCCACCAAGACCGGTCGAAGGAGGGCTCGTCGATGACCGTACCCAAAACCAAGCACGACACGATCGTCGTCACCCGAACCTACGATGCAACCGCCAAGCGCGTCTTCGCCGCCTGGGCCGACGCCGCAGCGCTCGGCCGCTGGTATCTTCCGGGCGACCCGGGCTGGACCTCGCGCGTGATCGCGCATGAGTTTCGCGTCGGCGGCCGCAAGCAGTTGACGTTCGGGCCGAAAGGCGGGCCGCTGTACAGCGAAGACTGTCGTTATGAGGACATCGTCGAGAACTGGCGCATCTGCTTCGTCATGACGATCGCCCGCGACGCCGTGCGCATCACGACGTCGATGGTGACGGTCGAGTTCTTCCCCGATGGTGCGCGCACCCGCGTGAAAGTGACGGACCAATGCGCCGCGCTCGACGGCGGCGATACCGCCGCCGACCGCGAACGCGGTTGGGGCGAGACCTTGGACAAATTGCCCGCCGAACTCGCGCGCCAACTTTAGGAATGCAATGATGACCCACGAACCCGAATCCTCACCCCTCCGTGTCCGCCGCTCGATCCTGATCGCGGCCAGCCCCGAACGCGTGTGGCGCGAGTTCGAAACGCGCGAGCGCATGACCCGCTGGTGGGGCGCCGTCACCGGCTCGCCGGAAGCCGGCACCTCGCAAGGTCAATGGCTCGACGCGTACGAGCCGCGCGAAGGCGGCGCGATACGTATGAGCGTTAACTGGGACGGCGCGCGCGTGAGCTACGGCGGCACGATCAAAGTCTTCGATGCCGCCCGCGAATTCACGTTCGAAAACGACTGGATCCCAAATCGCGGCTGGAAAGCGCCGACCTACGTGACGCTGCGGCTGACCCCGGCACTCGGCGGCACGCTGGTCGAACTCTTCCACCACGGCTTCGAACGCACCGGCGGAGACGTTGCCGCGGAGCACGCCGGCTACGAACAAGGCTGGGGCATGACGCAGCTGAACGCCCTCAAGGTGCTCATCGAAGAAACCTAACCCTGATACTTCCTATTCAACTTCCGCATACCGCCGATCCAGCGATTGTAGTCGCCCGTCTTGCGCCGCATGTACTCCAGCACCTCCGGGTGCGGCAGGATCAAGAAGTCTTCCGCCTCGATCGCGCGCACGCAGGCGTCGGCGACCGCGTCGGGCTCCATCATCCCGTCGATCGAGGCGACGCCGTCGGGATTGCCCGCCGTCATCGCGGTGCGGACAGCTTGCGGGCACAGCACCGACACCTTGATCCCCTGATCGCCGTGCGTGATCGAAAGCCACTCGGCGAGCCCCACCGCCGCATGCTTCGTCACCGCGTAAGGCGCGGACCCGATTTGCGACAACAACCCCGCCGCGGACGCGGTGTTGAGCAAATACCCGCCGCCGCGCGCGATCATGCGCGGCACCAGATGCCGCGCCGCCCAAACATGCGCCATCACGTTGATGTCCCAAATCCGCTGCCAATCGGCGTTCGAAGCCTCCGCCCCGCCGCGCACGCCGATGCCCGCGTTCGAGCAGAAGAGATCGATCGGCCCATGCTCGCGCTCGACGGTTTCGATCAGATGCTGAATGTCGCTCTCGCGCGCGACATTCGTCTCGAACGCGACACCCTTGACCTCGCCCGCCACCGCACGCGCGCCCACGCCATTCACATCCGAGCAAACGACAAGCCGCGCCCCCTCGCGATGAAACCGCAGAGCCATCGCCTTCCCAATCCCGCTCGCCGCCCCGGTAACGACGATGATTTTATCCTTCAACTCCATACTTCAGTCCTCAATTGCCGCTAGTGCTCAACTTACATCGGCGTTGACGTTTGCACGAGAGGATTGAAACGCCAAGCACGCCAAGCCGCTTGGGCTACAAGCCTGCCGCTGCGCGAGGGCGAGTCCGCCAGAAAGGAAGAGCACCACGAAGGTCTCGAAGGATTCACGAAGAGCCACGAAGATCCTAGGGTTGCGATGAGTCCTGCTGCCTAGTCACAACGGCTTTTGGCGCGAAGCGCCATCTTCCGATCATGGCGCAGCTTCAAGTTAGTAGCGCTTCGCGCCAAGACCTCGTGATTAGCCGGCAGGACTCGATACCGCCTCAGAGTCTTCGTGGCTCCTCGTGAATCCTTCGAGACCTTCGTGGTGCTCTTTCTGACGGCGGCACCATCGCACCGCCGGCCGACGACGCACGCGAGCAGCTAGACGTCTCAATCTCTAGCCACCCGCTTTCGTCTTCGACTCGTTCGCCGCGCTCCCGAAGATACCCTTCGCCATCAGCGAGGTCTCGCCGTCGCGCCGCTTCTGATAGACCTCCGCCCGCAAGGCGTGCGCATGCGCGTTCGCGGGCTCCGCCAGCACCGCAAGCTCCGCCAAGT
This sequence comes from uncultured Flavobacteriaceae bacterium, assembly GCA_964638635.1. Lineage (GTDB taxonomy): Bacteria > Pseudomonadota > Alphaproteobacteria > Micropepsales > Micropepsaceae > SZUA-430. The sequence goes on along the minus strand of CAZXAQ010000063.1, from coordinate 7,367 downwards.
GGCACGCCAAGCGCGGATCGCTCGTGCTCAACTCAAGCGCCCGCGCCGCGAGCTTCCCCGCGCTGCCCGCGAGCGCGGCGATCTCCCGCGCCAGCACCTCGTCTTTCGCGGGCTTCAAATTCGCCGGGTTCCCGTCGTACCACCCGCCATACAGGCGCCAGATGTTGCGCACGATGAACTCGGGCTCGTCGTACATCGGCCTGAGGTAAGGCTTCTCCAGCACCGCGCCGTCGATCTTCACCGCATGAACGATGTCGTTGAGCCGTGCCCCGTCGTTCATCATCGCAATCGTCTCGCGCACCAGATACTCGAGCGCGTCGGCAACCTCACCCAACACTTTGCCGATCCGCGCGCGCCCTTCGATCGGCAGCCCATGCGCCGGCAAGAAAAGCTCCGGCCCCTTCGCCGCCATCGCCCGGATCGCCGCCGCCCACTCGCGTGGGAATCGCTGCACCTTCTGCGGATTGCCCGCGTTCGGAAAGTTCCAGATGAAAAAGTCGCCCGCGCAGATCGCCTTGTGCTTCGGGATCCACGCCCAGGTGTGATCGTCCGTTTCGCCCTTCGCGTGATGGAGTTCGATCTCCAGTCCGCCCGGCGAAAGCTTCATCGTGTCCCGGTAGACGGTATCGGGCTTCGGCGTTGAGGCCGGCAGAAATCGCGTCGCACCGGAAATGTCGTACCCGCGCTTGCGGAACTGCCCGAACTGCCGCTCGTTGATGATCTTGTTGTAGCCGTCGGTCAGGTTGTAGCGGTCGAAGCGCGCCGGCACATTCTCGTGCCCCACGATGCACGGCCGCGCATGCCCGCACGTCTCGGCGTCATGCACGAACGCGCCGCACCCGCCGACATGGTCGATGTGCCCGTGCGTGTAGACGATCGTGTTGAACCGCGCCGGCCGCCACCGCCGCACCGCATCGACCACTTTACGTCCGCCGCCCTCGTTCGACGTGTCGAACGCGACCAGCCCGTCATCCGTCTCGAACAGCACGCAATGCGAAAACGCCTCCACCATCGCAACGCCGGCGCCGATCTCCGACAGCTGGTGGTTGATCCGGTTCAAGGGTCCGGTTTCATCCGCCCCCTTGCCCTCATCGATAACGGCACGCGACAGTGCAAGCAGGTCGGCCATCGGTTCCCTCCACCATGTGTCGGGAGCAGATTTCGCCGTCTTGCCAACGATTGCAAGGAGAAGGCTGAAGGCTCTTCGGCTAGTGCGCCACGGTCGCCGCCGCGACTTCGTGAATAATCGCGCCGAAATGCAACCCCGCGGCCGTCAGCACCAGCCAGTGCCAAAGCGCGTTTTGAAACGGCAACCGTTCCCACAGATGGAAGATGATGCCGACGAGATAGATCACGCACCCCGCCACCAGCAAGATCAGGCTGGACGGCGCAATCACCTGCGCGAGCTGTTGTCCGACCACCAGGATCGACAACCCCAAGCCGACGTAAAGCACGATGCTGAGCCGCTCCCACCGCCGCGGGAACAGGATCTTCATGCCAACGCCCAACAGCGCAACGACCCACACGCCGGCGAGCAGGCCGAAGCCCCACGCCCCGCCCACGCGGTTCATCACGAACGGCGTCACCGTCCCTGCGATCATCACGAAGATCGCCGCGTGGTCGAACCGGCGCAGGAGTTCCTTCGTCGGCGACGGCGGCCAGAGATTATACGCCGCCGAAAAGCTCAGCATCGACAGCAGACCGATTGCGTAAAGCAGCGCCCCCACGATGACGAGCGCACCGCCCGGCGCGGCCGTCCACATCAGCGCCGTCGCGCCCGCAAGGCCGCAGGTCACGCCCGCGACGTGCGCGGCCACATCGGCCAGCTGCTCGCCGCGGGTATAGGCTTTGTAGGGCGTCGAACCTGTCAAGCAATCGCCTCGCGGAACTGTATCGCGCACAGAAACACGGTGAGCGCGGCCACTGCCCCGATCGACGTGAACGGCTTTGGCATAACAGGCACGCCTTCGTTTTGCCAAATGACACGATGCCCCGCGCACGAACCTGAACGCTCGCACAACGGAAAAAGGCGCAAATCGGCGGGTGAATCGAACAAGGCCTCAAGGCCTCGTTCATGCCCGTCAACGTTAGCACGCCCCCGCGCTCCGCACCAGCACGTCCGGGGTGGGGGCGGGCGCGAAGCCAATTGGAACTGCAACCCAGCGGCGGACGACATCATGTCCCCATATTGTACGCGCGCTCCCCTGGGACCGCGGGCGTCCCCGCCCGCTCTTGCGGCATCAAAGCCTCTGCCGCGTTCACGACAAGCCCTCACAGCGCGGCCACAACAGATAATTTGACAAAACGTCAAAATTGACATTATGTCAAATCATGACCACCGACCCGACCCTGGGCGACAAGCGCGCCCGCACCCGCGACCAGCTGCTCGCCGCCGCGCAGGCGCTGCTCCTCGAACAAAGCGCCGCCTCGCTAGGCATCCGCCAGATCACCGCGCGCGCCGGCGTCGTCCACGCGACGTTCTACAACTACTACCCGACGGTCGAAGCCTTGATCGAAGACGTGGCGGCCCTGATGCAGGCATCGCACGGCCTGCTCGTCGCCCGCCTGCGCGAAGGGGTGGACGACCCCGCCGAGCTCTTCGCGCTCACCACACGCCAGACGCTGCGTGTCATCCCGGCCGAGCCTGCCTACGGCCGCCTGCTGTTCGACGCGGGCTTGCCGGTCGACCGCTTCGTCTCGGGTCTGCGCGCGACGATGCGTGCCGACGTCTTCGACGGCATCAAGCGCGGCGTGTTCCAGGTCGAGGATCGCAACATCGCCGTCAGCATGATCGCGGGCGCCGTGCTCGGCCTTGCGCTCGACTTGCATCGGCGCACGCTGCCGGCGAAGGCGATCGAGGCGGCAACGGCGGAACTGCTTGTCTCGCTCGGCCTCACCGCCAAGCGCGCGCAAAAACTCGCGACCGCCGATGTCGCGTTCATCAGCCCGCCGAAGCTGCCGCTCGGCTGGCTCGCGCTCAATCTCTCGCCGAAAGGTCGCGCTCATGTCGCATGATGCAAAGGGCAGGGGCCGCACATTCGTCGTCGGCGATCCCGGCTACGACGACGCGCGCCGCAACTCCTGCTTCAACCGCAACCTCGCCGAGCGCAGGCCGGACATCATCGTGCAGGCGAACGACGCCGCCGAGGTCGCCGCCGCCGTGCGTCTCGCCGACGAAAAGGATTGGAAGGTCGGCATCCGCTCCGGCGGCCACAGCTGGGCGTGCAATCATGTGCGCGACGGCGGCATGCTGCTCGACGTCTCGCGGCTCGACACCGTCGAGATCGACGCCGAAGCGATGGTCGCGCGCGTCGGGCCGGGATGCAAAGGCCACGAGGTCAACGTCGCGCTGGCCCAACGAAAACTCTTCTTCCCCGTCGGTCATTGCGAGGGCGTGTGCCTCGGCGGCTACCTGTTGCAAGGCGGCTTCGGCTGGAACAGCCGCAAAGTGGGCCCGGCGTGCGAAAACGTCATCGGTATCGACTACGTCGACGCGAACGGCGAACACCGCTTCGCCAGCGCCGACGAAAACGCAGAGATGTTTTGGGCCGCGCGCGGCGCCGGTCCCGGCTTCTTCGGCGTCGTCACGCGCTTCCACCTAGAACTGCACAAGCGGCCCCGCGTGATCGGCGCCAAATTCGCATTCTACCCGATCGACAGGCTCGAAGCGCTCGTCCGCTGGGCGCACAAGATCGGGCCTGAGGTGCCGGAGTCGATCGAACTGATGCTGCTCGTCTCACGCCACACGCCGTTCGTGAAGGACGCCGGCATTATCTTGACCGCACCGGTGTTCGCGGACTCGCTGGCCAAGGCGTACAAGGATCTCGCCTTCATGAAGTCGCGCCCGTCCGGTGCGCGCGTCGCGCTGCCGTTCTTCCCGGCAACGCTGGCGTGGCTCACGAACGGCGTGATGGGCCACTATCCCACCGGCGCCAACTACGCCGTCGACAACATGTGGACGCACGCGCCGGTGGACGACCTGATGCCCGGCGTGTTGAAGATCGCGCGCGAACTGCCGCCGTCGCCGTCGCACATGCTTTGGATGAACTGGGCGCCGCCGCCGAAGCGCCCGGACATGGCCTACTCGCTCGACGACAACATCTACATTGCGCTCTACGGCATTTGGAAAACACCCGAAGGCAAGCCCGCGGCCGCAAACTGGGCGCAATCGAACATGGCCGCGATGGCGCCGTTCGCGACCGGCATGCAGCTCGCCGACGAAAACCTCGGCCGTCGCCCCATGCCGTTCCTCGCGGCGGCGAACATGGCGCGCCTCGACGCACTGCGCACCAAACACGATCCGAAGGGCCGCTTCAACACCTACATGGGACGCGTCTGATGCGCAGCCGCCAAATCCCCGGCCGTCACCTCGGCTGGTCTGCGAACGACCTCGAAACGAAGCCCTACGCGCGCTTCTACAATCCGCAAATGGCACCGCTCCCGCCGCACGCGCTCGAAGCGCTGACCCGCGGCCCCGTCGCCGACGCAATGCTGCCGTCGCTCAACGACTCGCCCGCCGCAATGTTCGGCAAAGCGGCCGTGCTCGAAAACGCCTACACGCTAACCGCCGACGGCGGCATGCGCGTGAACATCCTGACCGACATGCCGGGCGTGACGCCCGCGATGATCGATTGGTGGTTCGGTTGGCACGGCGACGAAGCCGCGAAATACAAACTCTGGCATCCGCAAGCCCACGTCCACGTACTGTGGCTGAAGCCCGTGCCCCCCGACGCGAAGGGCCGCGCCCGCTATGTCGGCCACACCTCGATCGTCGACGAATACATCGGCGAAGGCATGATCCGCGGCGCCATCCGCTTCGTCGAACCGAGGTCGCTGGGCTTCACCGACAAATCGCTCGACGATCCGGAACAAGCGACCATCGTCTGCGCCCGCACCGGCCTCGCCGACCTCCCCGTCGATGCCGGCTACCTCGCGCACCACGTCCGCCGCACGGGCACCGGCAGCGAAATGCGCTCCCGCTTCTGGTTCGGCGGCCCCCACGTCGCCGGCCGCGGCGGCCCGCTCTCGCAGGTCCAGGCGACGCTCGCCAAAACCCTCAACCGCTTCACCGACCGCGACGCCCGCAACCTCCTCAGCCACTGCGCCCAAGAGATGCAGCATTTGGCGACGTTCCTGCCGGCGCTGCACGCGTCTGAGACTGTTTAGTTCGCGCTGGGAGCGCCGGCCTCCGGCCGGCTTTTGACCACATCTCACACGCACAAACGCCGATGGGTTTGAAAGGGCCGGCCCGAGGCCGGCGCTCCCAGGCCTAGTTGCCACCCTCACGCTGTCGTTGGCTTGCCGCGCGTCAGAATGGCTGCGGCGATAGCGGGGCGTCGGATTTTCTTGATTTTCTTAGCTAGATGAAATATCATTAAAAATGATGTTACAAATGCCGTTGCTGCGGCGTGTGCTCATCGCCGCTACACGCCGCAAGCTGCCCCCGTTACAAGTAACGGCGAAGTAACATCCATGTAGCGGCATTTTCCGCAGAACGCCGCCATTGTAACGCCGTAACGCCTGAATCGATGTTGTTTTTTGCACGCCACGTCCAAAACGCATGACGGATCAAGCACTAGACCCTGTTCGAAGGATCGCGCGGTGCGCGCATGCTTCCGCAGTGCGTTCCTCACTGTCCCCGCTACATGTAGCGGGGAAGTTGCACCCTCGTAGCGCCGTTTTTCGCGGAACGCCGCCAATGTTGCACCGTAGCGGCAGAATCGATGCTGTTTTTGTGCGCGGGAGCCAATTCGCTTGGCCGATCAAGCGCTAAGCCCCGTCGGAAGGGTCGTAGGGCACGACCGTCTCGCGCTCGCCCGGATCGTTTCGCGCGACGATCGCGAGCGCCGTCTCCGTCGCGCTCAAATTCACCGGCTGATGCGGCAACCCCGCGGGGATGTACAAAAAGTCGCCCGCTTCGTGCACGACGGAACGCTTCAGCCCCGCGCCATAACGCGTCTCGACCCGGCCTTTGAGAATGTAGATCGCGGTTTCATAACCGCGGTGATAGTGCGGCTCGGCGGCGCCGCCGGCGGGGATCACGACCAGATTCATCGACAGATTCTTCGCCCCGCTGGCAGCCGACACGCCGACGAAATAGGGCAGCCGCTGCAGCGTCATCACCGGCTCGGTCGGGCGCACGGTGACGATATCGAGATCGGGCTTGCAGTCGTCGGCGGGCTCGCTCATGGCGCGCCCCTAATCCGCGCCGTCCTTCGGCGCCATCGGCACGACCTTGTCGCACAGCTGGCGAAGGCGCTCGACCTGGCGCACATAGAGCGTCTTCGATTTGCGCTCGGCGATCCCGTCGGCCGACAGGTGCGAGAGCACCCGCGCCACCGTCTCGCGCGTCGTCGAAGCTTGCGCCGCGATCTGCGCCTGCGTGGGCAGCGGATAGATCAGCCACGACCCCTGCCGCACCGGATCCGGCTTGATGAGCTTCAAGAGTTCGGAATAAACGCGCTGATAGGCCGAGAGCGTCGCCAGGTCCATGATCCGGTCGTCGCTGGTCCGCACGATGCGAACGAGCTTCTCCATGATCACGAAGCCGACCTTGGGGTACTGCTCGACGACCTCGCGGAAGGCATTGATCGTGATCGAGCCCAAGACGCAGTCTTCGAGCGCCACGACCGAGGCCGACCGCGGCAGCCCGTCGATCGCCGCCATCTCGCCGAAAAAGTCGCCGGGGCCCGCCACCGCATAGGCGACCTCGCGCCCGGACGGCGAGAAATTCACAATCCGGCAGCGGCCTTTGACAACGAAGAACACATCGCGCGAGTCGGAATCGCGGCTGAGGATCGGCTCGTTCGCGTGCGCGACCTTCCACGTGCATTGCCCCTCGATCCGCGCAATCGCCGCGCGGTCGAGCGGTGCCAGCATTTTGTTGCCGTTGAGCGTGAACTCCGCCCGCTGCGCTTCAGCGGTGGTCCCCATGCAAGTCCTCTTCGACCTCGTCCGACACAATCGTCAGCATGTTTTCGATGAACGGCAAGCGAATGGAAAGCCTTAATTTCAGGGGGATCACGCCCCCTATGCCAAAAATGGCTGGTTCAAACGGCGGTTACACCGCCGTCCACGACAATCGTCTGCCCGGTCATGAACGCAGCCGCTTTGGACGCAAGGTACACAGCCGCGCCCGCGATCTCATCCGGCTCACCGATTCGCCGAAGCGGCGCGTTCGCGGTCGAGCGTTTCAGAATCTCCGGATTGTCCCACAGCGCTTTCGCGAAGTCGGTCTTCACCAGGCCCGGCGCGATGCAGTTTGCCCGAACATTGTGCACGCCGTACTCGCACGCGATGTTGCGCGCGAGTTGGAAGTCGGCCGCCTTCGAAATGCAGTAGGCGCCGAGCACCGGCGAGCCGCGCAA
>CAZXAQ010000062.1:0-23985 GCA_964638635.1 uncultured Flavobacteriaceae bacterium | reverse complement strand
TCATCACCGGTGCGGCGCGCACGCCGATGGGCGGCTTTCAGGGCGAGCTTTCGGGTTTGAGCGGGCCGCAGCTTGGTGCCGCCGCAATCCGCGCGGCGGTCGCGCGCGCAGGCGTGAAAGCCGAGGAGGTTGACGAGGCCTATATGGGCTGTGTGTTGCCCGCCGGCGTGGGCCAAGCGCCGGCGCGTCAGGCTTCTATTCATGGCGGGTTGCCGAACACGGTGCCGTGCACGACGGTGAACAAGGTTTGCGGTTCGGGGATGAAGGCGCTGATGCTGGCGGCCGATCAACTGCGCGACGGCGGTGCTGGCGTGATCGTCGCGGGCGGCATGGAGTCGATGACGAATGCGCCCTATCTGCTGCCGAAGGCGCGCGGCGGGTTCCGGCTGGGCCACGGCGAGATCAAGGATCACATGTTCCTCGATGGGCTCGAGGATGCATATGAAGGCCGCTTGATGGGCACGTATGCGGAAGATGCGGCGCGGCATTATCAATTCACCCGCGCGGAGCAGGACGCGTATGCGATCGAGTCACTCGCGCGGGCGCAGCGGGCGCAGAAGGACGGCAGCTTCGAGAAGGAAATCGTCGCGGTCGCGGTACGCGGGAAGACGGGCGACGTCGCCATTTCGGTCGACGAACAGCCGCGCAAGGCGGATCCGGCAAAGATTCCGACGCTGAAGCCCGCGTTCGCGAAGGACGGCACGGTGACGGCGGCGAACTCGTCGTCGATTTCGGACGGTGCAGCGGCGTTGGTGTTGGCGCGCGGCGACGTGGCCGGCAAGCGCGGCTTGAAGCCGATCGCGCGCATCGTGGCGCAGGCCAGCAATGCCGCCGAGCCGCGCTGGTTCACGACCGCGCCGGTGAAGGCGATCGAGTGGGTGCTCGATCGCGCCGGCTGGAAGAAGAGCGACGTCGATCTTTATGAGATCAACGAGGCGTTCGCGGTTGTCTCGATGATTGCGCTGCGCGATCTGTCGCTGGCGCATGACGTCGTGAACGTGAACGGCGGGGCGTGCGCGCTTGGGCATCCGATCGGCGCGTCGGGGGCGCGTATTGTGGTGACGCTGATCAACGCGCTGGAGCGGCGCGGGTTGAAGCGCGGCGTGGCCTCGCTTTGCATCGGCGGCGGCGAAGCGACCGCACTCGCCGTGGAATTGGTGCACTAGCAGCCGCTCTCAACCCCTGAGAATCCGCCCGTTTCGGTAGGTGAAACTCGCGCGCTTGGCGCTTGCCTGTGCGCGAATCACCCGCTTCGCAAGCGAGAAGTTGCGGTGTAGGCCGCTGTTCGCGCTCTCTTTGGTGTTGACGCCGGGTCTTGGCCCCTAGCGTCAGGGCATCACGATTCGACGAACAGCCTAAAGGCGGCGTCGATAAGCGAATAACAAAAATAGTGGGGTAAGCACATGACCAAGCATGCACTCTTGGTTTCTGTATTTGCTGCGGTCGCTTTGGCCGCGCCGGCGAGCGCGGATTTCGGCGGGCTCTATGTGGGCGGCCACGTCGGCGGCGCGTGGGGCAATATCGATACGACCACTGAGGCGAACACCACGCTCTACTGGGGATTGCCGATCGGAAGCACGGCTTCGGCCGATGTGGAAGGCGTGATCGCGGGCGGTCAGATTGGCTACGACTTCACGTTCTCGGGCTGGCTTTTCGGTCTTGAACTCGGCGGTTCGTTTGGAAAGCTCGACCAAACTCTGCTTCCGTTTCCCGACGACGTTTACACGGTCGAAGCGAACTGGCTTGCGAACGCGTCGGCCCGCGCCGGATGGTTGTGGAACGGGCGTACGCTGATCTACGCCAAGGGCGGTTTTGCGGCGGGCGAAATTGAGACGACGGAATCCGACACGCTTCCTGTGAACGTCGGTGCATTTTCGACCAGCGAAACGCATAGTGGATGGCACGCGGGCGGTGGCATCGAACACATGATCTCCGACGATGTCTCCTTCGGCGTCGAATACAACTACATCGACCTCGGCAATCAGGATCACACGCCGCCCCTCATCCGGAACAACGTCGACGTTCAGCTGCACAGCGTGACTGCGCGGTTGAACTGGCATTTCTGGTCGCCGTAAGAGCGGCCTTAGAAAGCGTGAGAACTTGCACCCCCGCTCGCTAAGGCGGGGGTTTTTCTTTTGTGGTTCCGCGCCAACGACGGAAAGTTCCGACCGCAAGAATAGGGTCGTCATGGCCGGGCAAGCGAAGCGCGACCCGGCTACCCAGGGATCGTCGAGCAGAGCGGAGAAGCCGATTGTGCGTTGACCCTGGGTGGCTGGGTCAAGCCCGGCCATGACGATATAGGGTTCACGCTCGCGCGCGGCGACCGAAGATGCGCATGCCGCGGGTGGCGAGCATGGCGAGGAGGCCTGCGATCCAGGTGAGGAAGCCCCAAAGGGACTCCCACATCCAGTCGATGACCTTGAAGCCGGTCTTGAAGGAGCGGAGCGCCGTCTTGCCGGTGAGCTCCATGATGCCGCGCGAGCGGATGCCGAAGCGTTTCGTCATGTCGCCGACGTCGTCGAGATGTTCCGTCGTCTTCACGTATTTGAGGAGGCGGATCGTTTCGGCGGGGCCTACGGCGTTGTTGATTTCACTCATGCGGCTCAGCACGGGGAGCAGCTTTGCGGCGCGCACGTTGCGGCCGTAGTCGGAGAAGACGCGCTGGGTTTTGGCGAGGTCGGTCAAGTCGGTCGAGCGCAGCGTCTGGCGCAAGAGCGGCATGTTGACGGCATCGCCGGTGAGCCGGGTCAACATTTCCGCGAACTCTTTCGTGAGTTTGCCGGTGCGTTTTGCCGCTTTGAAGAGAGAGACGCCGGCTTTGACGACGACACCGCCGCCGCCGGTCGCGATCGTGGCGGCGGTGACGCCGAGGCCGACGACGGAGAGCCCCAAGACCAGCTCGTTGTACTCCGCGCCCGCGATCATCTTGCCGCCTTCGGCCGCGATGTCGCGCACGTCGCCGACGACGGTGAGGTCGGACGAGACGGCGCCTGCGATGCCTGCGTTCGTGTCGCCCTCGCCGGTCGCAAAGCCTTCGCCGAATTCCCACGTGTTGCGCACGACGGTGGCGGAGAGCGTGTGGGCTTCGTCGAGTTTCGTCTGCGTCTCTGGCGGCAGGCGGTAGTTCATGAACTTCGCGATCTCGGTGTAGAGATCGGCGTCGGCGATGTCGTCGCGTTCGAGCGCGTCGAGGATTTTCTTGTTGATCAGAGCGGGGGATGACGTCGCGGCGAGGTCGGCCTTCACCGCTTTCTCGAGCGGGATGGTAAAGCCGATGCCGGTCGTGTAGGCGAGCGCGATCGCGACGCCCGTCAAGAACAACAGAACAAGTGCGAGACGCGAAAGCATCCGGCCCTCGACCCCCAATGTGAAAACCCCAGGAGCGACTTATCGCACGGATTGACGGGCCGCCGCACCACACCTGAGAGGCGAAAAAAGGGCGGCACTTTCGCGCCGCCCCTTTGACCCTCGAGAAGCCCCCCTCTCGGCGTCAGTTCAGATCGATGGTCGCGCGGCGGTTTTGTGGCTCTTTCATGCCGTCGCCGGTTTGCACGACGAGTTGCGTCTCGCCCACGCCCGTTGCCGAAATCGAACTCGCCGGAATGCCCTTGTTGACGAGGTTCGTCTTGGCGGCACCCGCGCGGCACTCCGACAGACGCTGATTTGCGCGTTGCGAGCCGACGGTGTCGGTGTGGCCGACGATCTTGATCGCGACCGAGCCCAGTTGGCGCGCCGAGGCGGCGGCTTCGGATAGCACCATGTCGGCGTCGGCCGTGATGTTGCACTTGTTGAAGCCGAAATAGATCACGTATTGGCGCGCAAGCGGCGGCGGAGCCGGCGGCGGCGCGGAGGCGATGATTTCGGGCGCGGCCTCCTGATGGCTGCCGAAGCGCAGACCGACCGTTACCAGATGCTGCGAGATGCTGTCGGTGTCGGCGTGGAAGACGTTCGGCGCGACCAGCGCTTCTTCGAACTCGAAGCCGGTCACGTAGAGGAAGCGGTAGTTCAGAACGAGATCCAGCCAGCTTGCGACGCGAACCGACATGCCCGCGATGCCTTGGAAGGCGAGCGAGACGTTGTCGGCGAGGATCGGCGAGCCGAGGCTCGGTGTGTCGAGGCGGCCCCAGTCCGCGCCGATGCCGGCGCCCAGCGAGAACGTCACCGGCCCCGACGACGGCAGGTCGTACATGAAGTTGACCATCGCCGTGTACTGGCTGAGGTCGCCTGTCATCGGCGTGACGACGCCGCCGACCGTGATGCTCTCGAGGCCGTTATTGCGGTAGCCGCCTTCGACTTCGACGCGCCAGCCGTTGTTGTAGGCGTAGCCGAGCGAGGCGAGGCCCGCCCAGCCGTACTCGGCGCCGACGGTCCCCGCCAGCGGCAACGCCGGCGGGATGTAGGTCGCGACCTCGGTGTCGTAGATGTACGTTCCCCCGCCTTCAAAGACGCCGTACCAGCCGGTCAGACGCGCGGCATTCGCCGGTGCGCCGAAAGCAACAAGCGCTGCAGCTCCCAGAAGAGCAGCTTCCCTTCTCATGTGAGATCCCCAACCCCTAATCGGCACCTCTGATGGCGTATCCCTCGCCACCAGAGAGCCGGACGATCCTTCCCGAAGCGCGTTCCCAAAAGCGCCCCATCGCGAAGCAAACACTGGCACAACCACCGCAGATGGGAACTACGCGAGTTATTGTTGGTATACGCGCGGCGACAACTCATGCGCGCAGAACGAACGTGCTTAAGTGGTTGCCGGGCGGAAAAGTTGCGGCCGAATTCTTCACTAACCGCCGCGAGCAGAGACCCCGTGCGTTGTGGTTACGGGCGCTTCGACCTACTGACGGCAGTGGGTGCATTGCGCGCCAAAGCGTGATTCAAGATCGTAAATTCGCGGGTTTGCGTTCGTTTTCCGCCGCACACGTGACCGTAGCCGGGCCGCAACAGTGGGCGGCATTCTTCAGCGATCTTCGTGCCATTTCACGAAGACGATCGCCAGAACCAGGGACAGCGTGATGCCGTTCGCGGCGATCAGCGGGATCGACGCGAGGGCGATGCCGTAGACCAGCCAAAGGGCGAGGCCGGCCGCGAAGGAGATGAGCCAGGCCCACGAGAAATCGGCGGCCGAGCGGGTCTGCCAGGTCTTGGCGACTTGGGGCAGGAACGAGAGCGTGGTGAGCGTGGCGGCGGCCGCGCCGGCGAGTTCGGTCAGCATCACGTGGTCTTCAGTTTGGCGAAGGCTTGGCGGTCTTTGTTGTCGCGCATCAGCATGGTCAGGCCCGAGATCGTGTCGAGGCCGAGGCCGCCCGGGATCTCGGCGTAATCGTCGTACGTGATCTTCGTGTAGCTCTCGCCGGCGACTTTCTCCCATTTGCCGGACGGTTTCTTGATCTCGATCTGGGCGACCGTCGCCTTGAGCACGAGGCGCACGATCGCTTCGGTGGGCTTTGTGGGTTTCACCAGGCACAGGTGCTCGCCCATCAGTTGCCAGCCGTTTGCGAGCGCCCAGGTTTGGAGTTCGTCTTTGGTCATGGAAGGAAGCCTCACACAATGAAACAATGACACAATGAGAAAGAAGATTCTTGGCACGGAGCGCCTTTCTCCCGACACTGCGCGCCGGCGCGCACGGCTTTGCACCCCATTCTGTCATTGTTTCATTGTGTGAGGCATCCTTCTTCTTTGTGGCCTTCGCGGCTTTGTGGTTCAACTTCCTGCTCGATACGATGAAATGAGGGAGTGCCTATGACGGTTTATGCGCTCGGGGATTGGCGGCCGGATTTGCCGGGGGCGGGGAACTACTGGATTGCGCCGAATGCGATGGTGATGGGGCGGGTTCGGCTGCTGAAGGATGCGAGCGTTTGGTTCGGGGCGACGGCGCGGGGCGATACCGAGTGGATCACGATTGGAGAGGGCTCGAACGTGCAGGATGGCTCGGTCTTGCACACCGATCCGGGCGTGCCGCTGACGATCGGGAAGGGTGTCACCGTCGGCCATCTTGTGATGCTGCACGGGTGCGAGATTGGGGACGGGTCGCTGATAGGGATTGGGTCGATCATCTTGAACCGTACGAAGATCGGGAAGAATTGTCTGATCGGCGCGAACACGTTGCTGACTGAGGGGAAGGAGATTCCCGACAACTCCGTCGTGATGGGGGCGCCCGGGAAAATCGTGCGGCAGGTCGATGAAGGAACGCGCGCGATGCTTGCCGTTTCGGCCGCGCACTACGTCGAGAATTGGAAGCGGTTCGCGCGGGAATTAACCCCACTCTAACCACGTTCCGGCGTTTAGGGATTCTTCAGCATCGGAAACGCCGCGGAACGCGCTGAAAGATCAGCGGTTTCGCGGCGTTTCTTGTTGGCATGGGCTTCGCACCCTTTGAACCGAAGACGGCGCCGCCGCTGTCCCCAAATGGAACGGCGGGCCGGAAACGAGGTTCTTAAGTTATGCGGACTGTCCACACGCAAAGCCTGCTCGATCACTGGCGCCGGGAGCGCGGCGAGACGCTTGCGCCGCGCAAGTCCTCGATCGAGCCCAAGGCGATCAAGGGGCATCTCGCGTTTGCGTTCCTGTTAAAGCGCGAGGCTGGCGACAAGTTCACATTTGTGCTCGCCGGCACCGGCATGTGCGATCTGTTCGGCAAGGAACTGCGCGGGAATTCGTTCGTTCATCTGTGGGCGGAGCAATCGCGCAACGCCGCGCTGACGTCCTTGATCCGCGTGTCGAACCTCGCCGTGCCGACGGTCGCGCTCAGCGTCGCCGAGACCGAAGACGGACGCGCTATGCCGGGCGAGGTCATCTTGCTGCCCTATGCGGACGAGCGCGGGGAGACGACCTACATCCTCGGCCATTTCCAGCCGCTCGATCCCCTGAGCCGTCTGATGGGCCGCAAGCTGGTGCGGATGCGCATGACGGCGAACGCCATCCTCACCGGCGATCAGGCGAGCCCTAGCGCCACTGCTTTTGCCGACGACAGGCGCAAGTCGACCAAGCATCTGAAGGTCGTCAGTACGCGATAGAGTTTTCTCAGAGCCACTCTTGGCTTCCACCCACCCGTGAAACTTAAAAGGGCGCCGAAAGGCGCCCTCTTTTTTCCGAGATTGTCGCGCGGCCCTCAGTACGGGCGCGGCGAACGCTCAGGGTCATAGTTGTTGAAGCCCGGTTCCGGATTCGTGTCGAGCGCGTTCAGCTCGTCGCGGAAATTGCTGTAGTTTTCGCGTTCGACGAAGTACTGCTCCTCGTACTTCTCGACCTGGCGCCAGTATTCCTCGAAGGCGGCCACATCGGCAGCGTCGCGGCGATCGCAGCGGTCCTTGTCGTACCCCTGTTCCTGGCACCACATGTCGAAGTAGAGATTCCGCGCGCTCGCCGGCGTTGCCGCCATGAGTGACATGGAAAGCACACTTAGCCCGGCCAGCAAGACCCCACGCATCCGCATTTTGCGGCTCCTTCTTGGTTCTTGAGCATCACGATAGACGCCAAGTCATGCACTGCATAGGCCAGGTACGGCCAAAACTCCCTTAACGGGCGGCTGCAAAGCGGTCTGATTTGTCTTCCGACACCCGTGTGTGTTCTTGCGGCAACGGTGATTTTCCGAGAATCAGGTCCGCCGCCTTTTCAGCAATCATAATCGTGGGTGCGTTGGTGTTACCACCGACGAGGGTTGGCATGACGGAGGCGTCTACAACTCTGAGCCCCTGAACCCCCCGTACTTTGAGTGTCGAATCCACAACAGCATTGCGATCATTGCCCATCTTTGCGGTACCCACCGGGTGATAAATCGTAATCGCGGTGCGGCGGATGAATTCGTCGATGTCGGCGTCGCTGGTGGCGGCGGCACCCGGGTTGAGTTCTTCGCCGCGGTAGGCGTCGAAGGCTTTCTGGGCGACCAGTTTGCGGGCGATCTTCACGCCTTCGCGCAGGGTGCGCAGATCGTTCTCCGCCGCCAGCGAATTCGGCTGGATCAGCGGCGGATCGGCTGGGTTTGTGGAGCGCAGCGCAACGTGGCCGCGGCTCTCGGGCCTGAGCGCGCACACGTGCAGCCCAAACGCGTGCATCGCCAGCTGCTTGCGGCCGTGGTCGGAGAACGGCGCGTTGATCAAGTGCAGTTGTAGGTCCGGGAGTTCGAGGTCGGGGCGGCTCTTCACGAAGGCGCCAGCTTCAAGGCCCTGGCTGGTGCCGTCGCCGGTGCCGAACAGGATGTACTGCAAGCCGATGCCGATCATGCGGATCGGACTTTGCACTTGCGCGTAAGCGGTGACGGGCTGGGTGCAGACGTACTGGATGTTGACGTCCAGGTGGTCTTGCAGGTTCTTACCCACGCCCGGGCTGTCCTGCACCACGGCGATGCCGAAGCGTTGTAGATACTCCGCCTCGCCAATCCCCGAGAGCATCAAGAGTTGCGGCGTGTTGATGGCGCCGCACGCCAGGATGACTTCCTTGCGTGCACGCACTTGTTTCAGCTCGCCGCCTTGGCTGTATTCGATGCCGACGGCGCGCTTTCCTTCGAACAAAACCCGGGTGATCAGCGCTTCGGTTTCGACCTTCAAGTTGGCGCGGTTCAGCGCGGGCTCAAGATACGCGGCGGAGGTGTTCCAGCGGCGGCCGTTCTTGATTGTTTGCTGGTAGTAGCCGAAGCCTTCTTGCTGCTCGCCGTTGAAGTCGGAGGTAAGCTTGTAGCCGGCTTGTTTTCCGGCCTCGACTAGCACGCTGAACATCGGCGACTTCAGCGGCGGGTTGCCGACGAACAGGGGGCCGCTGTCGCCGCGGAACGCGTCGCCGCCTTGCTGGTTCGTCTCCGAGCGCTTGAAGTAGGGTAGCACGTCAGCGAACGACCAGCCTTCGAGACCAAGCTGGCGCCAATGGTCATAGTCGCGCGCGTGGCCGCGGATGTAGATCATGCCGTTGATCGAGGACGATCCGCCGAGGCCCTTGCCGCGCGGCCAGAAGTCTTTGCGGTTGTGAAGCGCCGCGGTCCCCTCGGTTTCGAAACCCCAATTGTATTTGCCGCGCTGCTTGATCAGCTGGCCGACACCGGCCGGCATGCGCACCAAGATGCTGTTGTCTTTCGGGCCCGCCTCCAGCAGCAGAACTTGGTTCGCCGAATCGGCAGACAAGCGGTTTGCGAGCACGCAGCCCGCGCTGCCGGCACCGGCAATGATGAAGTCGACGTCTTGGGTCATGCTTCGAATTCCCAGTGGTTTTGCGGGACTTCTTTACGGCTCGACAGGGCTTTTTCCAAGATTTGCCTGCAGGCAAGAGTACATTAACCAGCAATCGCTAAAGTGCGATCGAATCCTGGTGGTGCCACGCGCGCAAGAGACTCGACGGACCTTGAGACCCATGAATTCGAAAAGCTACGACGGGCACGAACGCCGGCGCCACGACCGCACGGAAATGAGCCTTACCGTGCGGTTCCTGCTGCACGACGGTACGGAACACAGCGGCCAGGTCGCGAACATCTCGGTCGGCGGCATGGCGATCAAGTCGAGCGCCAAGCCTGCGGCGGGGTCGATCATCATCGCCTACGTTCAGGATTTGGGGCGGCTTGAGGGTTTGGTGTCGCGCACGGATTCCGACGGTTTTGCGGTGCGTCTGACGCTGTCGGCGCTGCGCCGCGAGAAGCTGGAAGAGCGTCTTGGCCTCGGCTTCAAACCGGCGGGCATCGAAGGCCGCCGTCATGAACGGGAATCGACCCAAGGCGTCAGCAAAGTCGTGCGTTCGGACGGGCGCGAGATCGCTTGCAAGGTCATCGACCTTTCGCTTGGCGGCGTGTCCGTCGCGACCAACGAATGGCCGCCTTTGGGCGAGCAGGTGATGGTCGGCAAGATGCGCGGGCGCGTCGTGCGCCACCACGAACGCGGCTTTGCCATTGAATTCACAGAGATCCCGCCGTCGCGCGGCAGCCTCTCGGAGCAGTTGACTCCGAACGACCGCACAGCCGCCTGACGGTCGAGCCACCTGCCAGTTTGGACCGGATTCGCACGAATCCGTGAGGCGATTGTCCCCACGGACGGTGCGTTCATTTAGCGTTCAGCCGCCAAGTCGCAGTTTCCCGCCCGGCGTTAGCGCGGAAAAGCGGGCCTGGTGTGCTCGTGGTCTAAGCGCGACGATGGAGAGTGACTCAGATGATGAAGACGTTGGTTGCCGTCGCGGCTGCGGCTGCGATCTTGGTGGGAGCGACGGCCACGCCTGCGCTCGCCAATCACAATGGTCCGTATTACGGCCAGCCCTATGGCGGTTACGGCCCGCCGCCGCCGCCCCCTCCGGGTTACGGCTATGGCCAGCAATACGGATACGGTCCGCAGTACGGATACGGCCCGCAATATGGCTACGGTCCGCAGTACGGCTATCGCCAGCGCAAGTGCGGCGGTGACCGCGCGGCCGGTGCGATCATCGGCGGCATCTTGGGCGGCATCATCGGCAACAACGCCGGACGCGGCCACGGCCGTGGGCCTGCGACCGTGGGCGGCGCGATCATCGGCGGCGTCGCGGGCAGCGCGATCGCCGGCGCCGGTTGCCGCGACAAGCGCTATCGCTATCGCGACCCGTACTACGACGATCGCCGGTATGACGATCGTTACGACGACCGGTACGACGACCGCTACTACGACGATCGCTACTGAGATTTAGCGACAAGCGCCTCTCATCGCGGATAGCGGTGAGGGGCGTTTTTGTTTGCCGACCGCCGTGGTGCGAAACGGTTTCACGCGAAGCCGCGAAGACGCGAAGAAGAATGCCTCACACAATGAAACAATGACACAAAGGGCGACCATTCGCGCGCGTCAGTGCGCAACCGAAATCTGATTGGCGCTGCGCGCCAGAAGGAGGTGCCTCTCATTGTGTCATTGTTTCATTGTGTGAGGCTCTCTTTCTTTTCGCGACTTCGCGGCTTCGCGTGAGAAATCTTCCTACCGGCCCTTCCATTGGGGTGGGCGTTTTTGGGCGAAGGCCATGGGGCCTTCGATGAGGTCTTCGCTTCGGAACATTGCGCGGATCGCTTCGTATTTGCTCTGGTTTTCGATCGCCGCTTGCAGTGAGGCTTCGGCGAGGCCGCGATAGACGGCTTCCTTCGAGGCGCGGATCGACATCGGCGAGCATTCGAGAATGGTCGCCGCGAGTTTCTTCGCGGCGGTGAGTTCTTCGCCGGATTTGACGACTTCGTTGACGAAGCCAAGGTCCTTGCCTTCCGCCGCGGTCACGCGGCGTGCGGTGAGGATCATGCCGAGCGCTTTCTTCAAACCAATTTCGCGCGGCAGGCGGTGCAGACCGCCGGCGAGGGCCGCGAGGCCCACGCGGGGCTCGGGGAGCGCGAACATCGCGGTGTCGGCGGCCACGATGAGATCGCAGGCGAGTGCGATCTCGAAGCCGCCGCCCATGGCGAGGCCGTTGACCGCCGCGATCACCGGCTTCGTCAGATCGAAGCGCGAGGTGAGGCCCGCGAAGCCCGTGGGCGGCACGGTGATCGGATTGCCGGCTGCTTGATACTTCAAGTCGTTGCCGGCGCTGAACGCCTTGGTGCCCGCGCCGGTGATGATCGCCACCCACTGATCGGGGTCTTTTGCGAATTCGTCGAAGACCTTGGCCAGTTCAAAATTGGCCGGGGGATGGATCGCGTTCATCACATCGGGACGGTTCATGGTCACGATCGTTAAGCGGCCCTCGCGCTCGACCTTGCAGAATTCGTGGGTGGTCATGGTTTCTCCTGTCTCAGTTCGGGAATGGCACAGTTCCTGCGTAAGAGGTTGTTAACCCGCCACGTACGGCGGCACAAACCCGGATGAGCCTCATGTCGCTTGCCGCATTTGCCAATGAAGCCTTCAGCGGAACCTGGCGTATCAACGTCAGCGGCCAGGTCTATGGCCCCTATACCGGGCACCAGATCAGGGCATTTGCCGCGGAAGGGCGCATCGCGCCGCATTCGATCGTGCAGGCGGACGAGCAGGGGCCCTGGATCACGGCGATCGACGATCCCGTGCTTGGTCAGCTCTTCGTGAAATCCACGTTCGAGAAGAAGCTGCCCGCTGCGGACACGGGTGCGGATACATCATTCGCGAACCTCGTCGTTATCGCCGATCTGCGCTCGGGGCCGGCCGGGTTCGAGGCGGCGATCGCCAAGCTCGGCGACAGCTACCGCCTCAGCTCGCAAACCTGGTTGCTGCACACGGATCGGACCGTCGGCACGGTGCGCAACGAGTTGGTCCAGTTCTTGGGGTCGCACGATGGGCTCTTCATCATCGACTCGAGCCGCGGCGGCAAAACCGCCTGGTTTAACCTCGGGCCGGAAGCCGACGCCAAAATCCGTAAGGTTTTGCGGCGCTCGGCCTAAGTTTTGCGATCTTCAGGTGACAGCCGGAACGCTCTGCCGGTAGGTTGCTCCGAACGCACTTTCGGAGCCGCCGCCATGGATTTACGGGAAACGTCATCCGACCGCGCCTTTCGCGAAGAGGTGCGGTCGTTCATTGCGAAGAATCTCCCGAAGGATTTGAAGGACAAGTCGGACGCCGGCTTGCGGCTGACCGTCGAGGACGGGCAGCGTTGGCACAAGGTGCTCGCCGCGCACGGTTGGGGCGCGCCGGGCTGGCCGAAGGAACATGGCGGCTGCGGTTGGGATCACTCGCGCCAGTACATTTGGGAGGAAGAGATGGCGATGGCGGGCTGTCCGCCGCTTTCTCCGTTTGCCGTGAAGATGGTCGGGCCGGTGATCCAGGCGTTCGGCACGCCGGAGCAGAAGGCGCGCTTCCTGCCGCCTGCCGTCAGCGGCGAGCATCTGTGGTGCCAGGGTTATTCGGAGCCGAACGCGGGGTCGGATCTCGCGACGCTGCGCACGATGGCCGTGAAGCAGGACGACAAGTACGTCGTCAACGGGATGAAGATTTGGAACTCCTATGGCCACAAGGCCGATTGGATGTTCGCGCTCGTGCGCACCTCGACCGAGGGCAAGACGCAGGAAGGGATCACCGTCCTTCTCATCGACATGAAGACGAAGGGGATCAGCCACCGGCCGATCATCACGATCGACGGGTCGCACATCTTGAACGAGATCCGGTTCGACAATGTCGAGGTGCCGCTCGACAACCGAATCGGCGAAGAGAACAAGGGGTGGACCTATGCGAAGTATCTGCTCGGCAACGAACGGGCGCTGATCGCGCAGATCGCGCAGTCGACGAAGCTGGTGAAGCGGTTGAAAGAGATCGGCGCGAAGGAGTTGTCGAACGGGCAGGGGATCATCGACGAAAGCGACTTCCGTTCGAAGCTGGCGGCGATCGAGGTGGAGCTTGAGGCGTTGCGGGTGACCAACCAGCGCGTGCTGTTCGAAGCACGCACGGGTTCGGCCGGCAATGGCGGGGCGATCTTAAAGTCGAAAGGCACGTTCATCAGCCAGGCGCTCAGCGAGTTGATGCTGGAGGCGGTCGGGTACTACTCGTCGCCGTGGGTGTTGGAGCAGTTCGAAACGGGCTGGAACCAGCCGCCGATCGGCCCGGGGTATGCCAAGACCGCGATGCCGCTCTACGCGCGCCAACGCGCGAACACGATCGAAGGCGGGACAGAGGAGATTCAGAAGAACGTGATCGCGAAGCAAGTGTTGGGGCTGTAAAATTTCTCGTCATGGCCGGGTTTGACCCGGCCACCCAGGGGTTTCGCACAAGCGTTGCTAAGGTTCACCACAAAGGCACGAAGTAAACAAAGAAGGAGTTTCACGCGAAGACGCGAAGGTGCGAAAGATGTTGCCATCTCTTTCTGCGAAGCGGCGTTCTGACATTGAGATCGTTCTGCGGCATCGAGCTTCGCGACTTTGCGTGAGGATCCTCAGGCAGAGTTCCTTCGTGGGCTTCGTGGCTTTGTGGTGAACCCTTGCGGCGTTGGAGCGAGCCCCCTGGGTGGCCGGGTCAAGCCCGGCCATGACGAACTTATTTGGTTTTTGATTTCGGACTGACACGCACACATGACCAGACGTCTCGAGTTTTTCTTCGACTGCTCCTCGCCGTGGACGTATCTCGCGTTTACGCGGATTCACGACGTCATCAAGCGCACGCGGGCGGAGGTCGTTTGGAAACCGATCCTCGTCGGCGGCGTGTTCAATGAGGTCAATCAGGACGTTTATGAGCGGCGTGCGAAACCCGATCCGCGCAAGGGCAAGTACTATGCGAAGGATCTTGAGGACTGGGCGCGGTTCGTCGGCATTGAGATCGGGCGGCCGCCGGTGTTTCCGGTGAATTCGGTCAAGGCGATGCGCGGGGCGTTGATCGCGCTCGATGACGGGAAGCTGGTGCCCTACGCGACGGCCTTGTTCCAAGCGTATTGGGGCGATCTGGAGGACATCAGTCAGGCCGAGGTCTTGAAGCCGATCATCGCGCGTTTCGGTTACGATCCGGACGACTTTTTGAAGCGCATCGAAGAGCCGGCGTTGAAGGCGCGGTTGCGTGCGAACACCGACGAGCTGATCGGGCGCGGAGGGTTCGGGTCGCCGACCATGTTCGTCGACCGCGCCGACATGTATTTCGGCAACGACCGTTTGCCACTGGTCGAAGCGGCCTTGGTGCGCGGGCGCTGATGCTGGGTCCGCGCGCGCCGTGGGACGAGTCGAACGAGCCGATCCTGCGGTCGCCGCGGGTGGTGACGATGTTCATCGCGGCGTTCGTCTTGATCCATATCGCCTCGCAGTTCTTGAGCGAGCAACAGTACGACTATCTGATCGAGAACTATGCGTTGATCCCGAGCCAGATGGCGGCGGTGGGGCAGGGAACGTTCGCGCACTCGCTGCACCTTAGCGCCCAACTCATCACCTATGCGTTTCTGCACGGCGACTTCACGCATCTGATCTTCAACTCGGTTTGGTTCCTGATCTTCGCGACTGCCGTCGCGCGTCGCGTCGGTACGGCGCGGTTCTTGACGCTGTCGTTGCTGACGGCGCTCGGCGCTGCGTTCACGCACCTCTATTTCCACTGGGGATCGCCGGTGCCGGTGGTCGGGGTGTCGGGCGCCGTCTCTGGGCTGATGGGCGCTGCGTTCCGGTTCATTTTCGTCAATCCGCACGCACAGCTTGTGTGGCCACCGGCGCGGTTGCCGCTGTTCAGCCGGCCGGTGCTCGTGACGTCGGCGGTGTGGGTGGTGCTCAACGTGGCGCTCGGCGTCACCGGTTTGACGCCGGAAGGCTTCGGCACGGCGGTGGCTTGGGAGGCCCATTTGGGCGGGTTCTTCACCGGCCTCCTGATCTTTCCGCTGTTCGACCGGCGGCGAAGCTGGATCAGTTAACCCGTCGCGCGGTCTTGATCGCGGGGTGAGAGGTCCCCATCTTTCGCCTTGTCGCGATGTGCGGCGATTCGGAGGCCCCAAGCCATGGCTGACCAAAGCGATGCTTCCTACAACGCCGGCAACGAGCCGCCGCGCCAGATCGAGGGCGCACGGGAGTTTCCGTGGCAGCGGTTGTTGATGTCCGTCTTGTTCGGATTCTTGGGTTGGGTCGCGTTTTGGGTGACGATCGTCGCCGCGGCCGTGCTTTGGATTTTCGTTGCGATCAGCCGCGAAGCACAACCCGACTTCCAACGCTTCGTCGCGTCGTGCGCGCGCTATGTGGGGCAGTGCCTCGCCTATGTCGCGATGCAACGCGAAGAGCCGCCGTTCCCGATGGGACCCTGGCCAAGCGCGGAGTAAGTTTCGCTCTCCCGCAAGGGGATAGCGGACTATTTGTGTATCCGCACCGGCAGGGTCTCGTAGCCCTTCACGAAGCTTGAGCGGACCCGTTTGGGTTCGCCGACGACTTCGACGAAGCGCCAGCGTTTCATGATTTCTTCCCAGACGATTTTGAGCTGCAATTCGGCCAGGCGGTTGCCGACGCAGCGGTGGATGCCGAAGCCGAACGACAAATGCTGGCGCGCGCGTTCGCGGTCGATGATGAAGGCGTTGGGGTTTTCGATCACGTCGCCGTCGCGGTTGCCCGAGACGTACCACATCACGACTTTGTCGCCCTTCTTGATCGTCTTGTTGCCGAGCGCGATGTCGGACAGCGCCGTGCGGCGCATGTGTGCCAGTGGCGTTTGCCAGCGGATAACTTCCGGCACCATGTTCGGGATCAGGTCGGGATTGGCGCGCAGCTTGTCGTACTCGGCCGGATTTTGATTGAGCGCGAGCACGCCGCCCGAAATCGAATTGCGCGTCGTGTCGTTGCCGCCGACGATGAGCAGGATGACGTTGCCGAGATATTCGTCGGGCGACATGTTCCGCGTCGCGTCGCTGTGCGCCATCATTGAAATCAGATCGCCGCGCGGCGGCTCGTTCACGCGCTCGTTCCAGAGCCGCGTGAAATAGGCGAGGCATTGCATCAGCTCCGCCTGGCGCTCTTCCTCGGTTTCGACCAGGCCGCCCTTGATCGGCAGCGTTGTGGCGATGTCGGACCAATGCGTGAGTTTGCGGCGCTCCTCGAACGGGAAGTCGAACAGGGTTGCGAGCATCTGTGTCGTGAGTTCGATCGACACCCGATCGACCCAGTCGAATGTCTCGCCGATTGGCAGTGCATCCAGGATTTTCGTCGCGCGCTCGCGGATGATCGGTTCCATTTGTGCGAGGTTTGCAGGCGAGACGATCGGGCTCACCGCTTTGCGTTGCACGTCGTGCTTCGGCGGGTCCATGGCGATGAAACTCGGCCGGCGCAGGTCCGGCCGCGCGTCGCGAATGGTGATGCCGCCCAATGCCGCTTCCGAGGAGAACACCTGATGGTTCGTGTCGACCGCCATGATGTCGTGATACTTCGTCACCGACCAGTACGGGCCGAACTCGCTCTCGTGGCACCAATGCACCGGGTCTTCCGCGCGCAGGCGTTCGAAGTACGGCCAATGCGTGTCGGTGCGGAACAGGTCCGGGTCGCCGGGATGTAAGTCCGCCAGCGGCGTCGCGTAGGCGCGCGCCCGCGCGTCCTGTTGCCTTGTGTGGATCGCTGCGTCGCCCATGGCGATTGCCTTCCCGTGTGTCGCTTCACGGTGAGAATTGGCCAATCCGTCTTGCAGCGCAACGGCGAAATGCTGCGCTGCCCCAAATTACGCCACCGACCGACGTGCCCCTCGCGAGCGACCTAGGCTCTCGGTGCGGCCAGCGTCGCTGCGTTCTTCAACAGGGTTTCGTATGCACCCGTGATCTGCCGGCGCAAGTGGGGCATGGCCCACATCATCAACACAGCGACGAAACTGGGAAACCCGACCAATACGAGGAGCGAAAGCAGGATCGTCTGTGGGCTGAACAGGGCGGAGACTACGGCCAGAACGGTGAGTAAGCCGATCGCAACGGCCGCAATCTTTAGGCCCAACTCGTTCGAGTGCCGCATGGTGTCCATGTTCGCGGTGAGATGCAACTGACCGCCCGCCGTACTCAGCAGGCATGTGCGTGCGCCCCAATAGAGCGACCGGCGCTGATACGGATGCTCCGGCCCTTCGAACTCGATCTCGCTTTCGGTGCGGCGTGCGATGCGAAATCCGTGCGCCATGAGTGTCGCGGTCGCGGCATCCGTGGCCTTCACGAAATCGCCTTTGAACGGAACGCTGAGGGAGATGTCTTGCATCGATAGCTCCTGCCGAAACTCGCCCGAGTCCGCACAGCGTAGCCGTGGGCTCGTTGAGGATTGGTGTTTGCAAGGACGAGAGATATATGGGGTCGATTTATCGCCACGCGAGACTTGAAAACACGCTCTCGGCTATTCGTTAACCGGCGCGGATTGGTTACCAGCTTTGTATCTGAATCTGCGCTATAGAACGGGCATTCGCTAATCCCCCAAGGACCTCACATGGAACTCATTCTCATTCGGCACGGCCGCCCGGAGCGCAGCGAAGCGACCGCTGATCCTCACCTGAGTCCGCTCGGGCACGACCAAGCCGCGCGCGTCGCGCGGTGGCTCGCCGCCGAACCTGTCGACGCCGTGTGGTCGAGCACCATGCGCCGGGCGGTGCAGACGGCCGAGCCGTTTGCCGCGCAGGCCGGCCACGCGATCCGCGAGCACGCGGGCATTGTCGAATTCGATCAGGCGGCAGGAACCTACATCCCGACCGAGGAGTTGAAGCGCGAAAACTTCGCCCTGTGGCAGTCGATGGCGACCGGCGGGCACGGCGTCGACATGAACGCGTTCCAAGAGCGCGTCGTGGCGGGGATGGAAGAGATTGTTGCAGCGCACGCTGGGCACCGCGTTGCCGTCTTCTGCCACGGCGGGGTGATTAACATGTGGGCGACGCATGTGCTGGGCATGGCGCCGCGCATCTTCTTCGAGGCCGACTACACGAGCATCAACCGCTTCGTCTGCGCCCGCGCCGGTCAGCGCAGCGTCGTCAGCCTGAACGAGCGCGCGCACTTGCGGTGAATAGAAAGGGTCTCACGCGAAGCCGCGAAGAAGAAAAAGAAGAATGCCTCACACAATGGGACAATGACACAATGGGTTCCTTCCTTCGGCGCGAAGCGCCGTTGGAACCGCTAGATCGCGCCTACGGCGCAAGAAGATCGTCATTGTTTCATTGTCCCATTGTGTGAGGCATTCCTTCTTCTTCGCGGCTTCGCGTCTTTGCGTGAAATACTTTCTTATGCAGAGTCTCCGTCGTACCGACTTGTGTTAAACCGCGCGATGCCTTTACGGTCGTACTGCACACGGGAGCATCGCCGATGACGAACTTGCCCGAGACCATGGACGAGGTCACGCCCGCGTGGCTGCAGCAGGCCGTTCAGGGCCATCCCGCCTTCAAGGGCAAGCGCATTGCGCGTCTGCGCGCCACGCCGGTCGGCCAAGGTATCGGGCAGATGAGTGCGATCGCGCGCGTAGAGCTCGGGTACGAAGGCATGGCGGGGCCGGAGAGCGTTGTGGTCAAGTTGCACGCGCCGTTTCAGGCGATGCGCAATGTCGGCCTGCGCTATGAGATGTTCGTGCGCGAGACCGCGTTCTATCAGTCGCTTGCGGCCGACGTGACGGTGCCGATCCCGACGGTCTATTTCGTCGCTTGGGACCCGGCGACCGCGCGCAACGCGATGGTGATGCAGGACATGTCGGGCTGGCACTGGCCGGATCAATTGACCGGCGCGACGCAGGTGCAGGCGGAAGCCTGCATCGACGCGCTGGCAAAACTCGGCGCGCGGCATTGGGGCGCCGACTTTTCACGGTACGCTTGGCTTCCCGATACGCATCAACCGGTGTTGAAGCAGCTGGCCGACGATTACCGCCAGGTCGTGCCGCTGACGCTGCAGCGTTTGGGCGCTTTCTTATCGCCGGAGGAGCGAACCGCAGGCGAGCGCATTGCGCGCAACATGGATTGGATCTGTGAGTCGATTGCCAAGCCACCGCAGATACTGACCCATTACGACGCGCGGCTGGAGAACTTCGTGTTCCGCGACGTGCGCGCGCGGGAACTTGCGCTGATCGACTGGCAACTCGTCGCGCGCCTGCGGCCCGGCTGGGATGTGGGGTATTTCTTGGCCACGAGTCTGACCGAGGTCGACCGCCGGCGCTGGCAAGGCGCGCTGATCGAACGTTACCTCGAAGGCCTGCGCGAAGGCGGGGTGCGGGACTATGGCGCGGCAGCGTTCGCGACCGACTTTCGGCTAGGGACTATGGCGATGACCATCATCCCCGTCATCGGCGGGGCCGCCTTCGACATCGAGAACGAGCGCAGCCGGAACCTGTTCGGCACCATGCTCCACCGCGCGATGGCCAGCGTGGTGGAGAACGAGTGTCAGGCGTTGTTGCCGGCGCCTTAGCAGATGCCATTGGGGCGCCGTGGCGCGCAGTTCGGCGCGCGCCACGGCTTCGTTCTTCAGTTCATGTACCCGGCGCCGGCTGCGGTGCCGCCCTTGCCGTCGGCGTTCTGTTTGCCGTGCCATGAGGTGGTCGACGTCTTGCCCTTGTTTTTGCCGGACAGATAGACGACGCGCCCCCAGCAGTCGCTTTCGGTGTTCTTCTCGTTCGTCGCAATGCAGGTGAAGAACAAAGCGGTCTTGTCGCCGTTGCTGCTGGTGCTATTGCAGACACCCTGGTTGGTTGCCGCGGTTCCGGGCGGCGCGCTCCAGCCGATGCAATCGCCGGTGCTTGTGTCCTTCGCGCCGGACGCCCAGACGAGGTTCGTCTCGATCTTGGCGGTCACGCCGACGACCGGTTTGCCACCGGGTCCGGGCGATGCGATTTGCAGGCCGGATTGGCTGCTGCCGGTGAAGGTGTAGCTCTCCGCGCTTGCGGTTGCCGCGCACACGATCGAGGCTGTCAATAGAAGTAAGTGTCTCATGTCTGGGTACTTCCCTGTCGAGTACGTTTAGACTTGTTGCCAGAGGCCGGACGTGATCGATCCGGCGATGAAGAGGCCCTCTTTGCCGGCTTCCGCCACGCGCTTCTGAAACGAAGCGTCGCCGGCGAGCTTTTCTCGCATCTGGTTCCAGGCCGTGATCGATTCGTATTGACCTGAGAGGACGACGTGCCCCATGGGGCCGCCGAGCTGGGTCAGGATGCGCAGTTCCGCGCCGGTCAGCTTCTTCACTTCGCGCACGACGGTGTGAAAGTACTCCATGGCCTCAAGGTTCTTACCCGGTGCCACCATGAAGGATACGGTTCCGATGATCATAGCGATGTCTCCTATTCTCGTGGGTTTGAGCGAAGCGGCGCCTCGGGGTTGGGCCTCGCCGGGCGGTTGAATGCTCCGGCCGCCACTTGTCTTTCTCCCGGTTTTGCGCCGCTTGCGCCCATCGCGCCGATTGTTCGGCCGATGAGAAACCTTAGGCTGTGTCTTGCCGAGCGTGTAATTAAGCGTTCTGAATCGGCCTTAAATCGCGCGCCTGCGGGGACACGACGAGTGACAGCGGACAAACCATCTGCCCCTTTGAGGCTCGGTGCGCTCGAGCTGCGCCTATCGCAGCGCCAGTTGCTGGTCGATGGCAAAGTCGCGGACCTGGGCGCACGGGCGTTCGATGTCTTGGCGGCGTTGGTGGCGCAACAGGGCCAGGTCGTCACGAAGGCGGACCTGTTGTCGCTCGTCTGGCCGGGCGTGCTGGTCGAAGAAAACAATCTGCAGGTTCAAATCAGCGCGCTGCGAAAGGTCTTGGGCGCAAGCGCGACCGTCCCGGGGCGCGGCTATCAACTGACGATTCCGTTGGGCCAAGCCGAGGGAGCACCGGCGCCTCCTGCGCCCGCGGCGCCGTCGAAACCGTCGCTGCCGCTGGTCGCCGTCTTGGCCTTCGACAACATGTCGAACGACCCCGACATGCAGTTCTTCTCCGATGGCGTCAGTGAGGAGATCCTTCACACCGTCGCCGGTGTGAAGGGGCTCAAAGTCATCGGCAAAGCATCGACGTTTCGCTTTCGCGGCGCCGAGAAGAGCGCCAAACACGTGGGCGAAGCGCTCGGCGCGACCCACGTACTGGACGGATCCGTCCGGCGCAGCGGCGCCCAGTTGCGCATTTCCGCACAGCTGATCGACACCGCGAACGAGACGGCGCTCTGGTCGCAACGCTTCGATCGCAACCTGTCGGACATTTTCGCTTTGCAAGACGAGATCGCCTCGGCGGTCGCGGCGGCGCTGAAGATCGCCTTTGCGCCGGCCGCACCTGCGGGACATATCGATCCCGTTCTCTACGAGCGCTTCTTGCAGGCACGCGCGCAACTCGACCGGAAGTACGGCGGCGTCGCCATGCTTGAGGCGATCCCGATTTACGAGGAAGTGGTGGCGGGCGCGCCCGGCTTCGCGCGCGCGTGGGGATTGCTGGCGACGGCGCGCGGCTATGCTTTGCGCTTGTTTCCAGACGAACGCCCCAAGAACGTGACGCGCGCGAGCGTCGTCGAAGCGGCGCAAACGGCGTTGCGCCTCGATCCGAACTGCGGCGCGGCGTACATGGCGTTGAGCGGGTTGGAAGCGTTTGCAAGCTACAGCGCACGCGAGGCGCTTAACAGCAAAGCGCTGGCGGTCGCGCCGAACGACCCTGAAATTCTGATGGTGTGCGCGAATCTCGCATGCCGTGTGGGGCGCGCCCGCGAGGCGCGTGAACACGCGATACAAGCCCACCACATCGCGCCGCTTGCCGCCGTGACGGCGTTCTACGGCGTAGCCATGCTCGAGTTCGACGGAAAGCACAAAGAGTCGAGCCAACTCTGGAGCGACCTCACACGGCGCTTTCCCGGCGTCGACTATATCTGGCTCGGCGCGCTGAGTGTGGCGGCAGCCTATGGCGATTGGGATCATTTCGACGCAATCGTTGCGCGCTTGAGCGCCCGCGGCCCCTTGAGCTCCGCCCATCGCGGCGTGATCATGTACGGCCGCGCGATGCAGCACCCCAACCCGGGGTTTGTGAACCTGCTGTTGGAGCGCGCACGGAGCGACCTCGACAAGACGGGCGCTCTCGACTTGCGCCTTCTTGCCAGCATCCACGCGCTGGGGGCGACGGAGGAGGCGTTTCAGATAGTCGATCGCGCCACGTTCGCATCGATGTTCGATCCGAACGGCGCGCCGCCGGCCGCCTGGGCCAACCCCGGCTTCATCTTCAACCAAGCGACCAACGGCGCGATGATGCGCGACGAGCGGTTCGTGGGGCTGTGCGCCAAGCTCGGCCTTTGCGACTACTGGGTGACGTCAGGCCGTTGGCCCGACTGCGCGGCGGACGGCATTCTGCCGTACGACTTCGAAGCGCATGTCCGCCGCGAAGCCGCGGTCAGCCGGCGTGGCGTGTCTTTTTGAGCAGATCCCCATAACGTTCGAAGAAATCGTGCGCATCGCCTTGCGTCGCCATGTTCGGCCGTTCGTCGGGTGACGCGTGTCCGAGCTTGCAGAGGTGCACATGCGTCGCCTCAACGATCAGCGATTGCAGCCGGCTGAGCGGCTGATTGCGTTTGAGCTTCGGCGGCTTGGCTTTGGCGCGCGCGATCGCCTTATGACCGGCATAGATGTTGCTGCGATCCGGCCACGGGCGGTGTGTGTCCGAAAAGACGGCGTCGGCAAAGCACGGCGCATCGTCGTGCCGGGCCCCAAGCGAGCCCAAGTCCCATTTCTTCTGCATCGTCTTCAGGAACGAGCAGTGGTGCATCGGGTCGTTGACGATCGTGCCCGGCGCGATGTGTGACGAGATCATCACCATCGGCACGCGCACCCCAAGCCGCTCGAACTCGAAGCCATATTGCGTCGGATTCGGGAGATTGCCGGGCGCCTTCGCCGTCGGGGGCGGAACGTGATCGAAGCACCCGCCATGCTCGTCGAACGTGATGATGAAGAGTGTCCGGTCTTGGAGCAGCCGTCCGCTCGCATCGCGATGCTGGGACGATTGGATGGCCTGATACACCTGCCAAATCAAATGGTCGCCCAACAGGACGCTGCCGGGGCCGCCTTGCGCCAGAAACATCCAATGCCACGCATGCATCCATTCGGAAGGGTGCATGTCGTTGTGCCAATACTCCGGCGGCATGAAGTTGAACATATGCGGTTCGAGGAACGAGTATTTCGGCAGCTTGCCGTTGGCGCAATCGGTGAAGAAGTTCGGCCCAGAGGGGGCGTCGTATTGAAGATGACGCTGATGCACGCTTTCGACCTTCTTGAAGGGGCCGTGGAAGCTTCCAAGGTGGATCAACTCGGTCGCCGATATGGGCATGTCGGAGTAGATGCACCAGTTGTCCGTGTCCTTGTCGAACTTGTCGTCCAACAGACTGAACAACGTTCCGGTGATGCTGCTCGCCACCCAATTCAAGATGTTCCACTTCTTGTCATGGAGCGGCATGTCCGCAAAACCCCACGACGTGGCGGCGTGCCAAAACGCGCGATTGGGCCACGTTTCGCTGGGCAGCGCGCAAAACCAGTGATCGAATACGGCGAAGTCCCGCGCCAACGTCGCGAGCGCGGGGATCGCGACAGGGTCGAAGCACTTCATGATCTTCGGGCTGTACCAGCCCGGATCGAGCGGCCAGCGCCAGCGCGGGCTCTTGTTCTCCGTTAGATCCCGAAGCACGTTGTAATAGTCGAGCACGAACCCGTTCATGGTGGGCGTGGTGGCGGATGTCGGGTCGAG
>CAZXAQ010000061.1:0-24152 GCA_964638635.1 uncultured Flavobacteriaceae bacterium | reverse complement strand
CGCGTCCGCTTCACCTCGTCCATGTCGCCAAGCCCGTTCAGCACGACGGCCGACCCGGCCTCGGCCAGCGCCCGTGCAATCCCAAGCCCGATCCCCGACGTGGACCCGGTCACAACGGCGACCTTCCCGGCGAGCATGCGCTGCATTTTCGTGGCGGTATCGAGCATTTGGTGGGGCCTCCCGTGTTGGCGATCTCTTCACCGCCCACACTGCGCCCTATCCCGTCCCACCTGAAATGCCGATTGCCTCACAGATGCATAGCCGCCCGCTATGTAGGTTGGCTCTAGCCCTGGAAGCCGGCGCTCCCAGGGCCAGAGCTAAGCCGCCTCGCTCAGCGACTTTGAACCGCTCATCGCGGGCGACCCCGTGATCAACCGTACCCCGCGCTTGTACGTGAAATAGCTCCACGCCCATCCGGTCGCGACGAAGAACCGGTTGCGGAACCCGATCAAGAAATACACGTGCGCGACCGACCATAGCACCCATGCGATCAGCCCCTTCAGCCGCACGAAGCCGAAATCGACGACGGCTTTCGAATGCCCGATCGTGGCCAGGTTGCCGTAATCCGCATAACGAAACGCGTCCGGAAGGACCTTCTTCATCACGTGCGCGTCTATCAGGCGACCGACATAGAGCCCGGCCTGCTTTGCCGCCGGCGCAACGCCGGGCAGCATCTTGCCGCCGTCGCCTTCGAACGCCGCCGTGTCGCCGATCACGTAAACCTCGTTCAAGTTCGGCACTGAGAAATCGCCATTCACGATCACGCGTCCCGCACGGTCGCACGCCGCCTTCAACCATTCGCCGGCGGGCGAGGCGCGCACGCCTGCCGCCCAAATCACCGTTCTCGCGGGGATCGCCGTCGGACCCAGCATCACGTTGTCGGGCGTAATATCGGTCACCGGCACGCCGAGCTTGACCTCGACGCCCTTCGCTTCAAGCGCGCGCTTGGCCTCTTCCGACAGCGATGCAGGGAACGACGGCAGCAACCGCGGCCCAGCCTCGATCAAAAGAATCCGTGAACAATGCGGCGTGATCGAACGGAAGTCCTTGGTGATCGAACGCCGAGCAAGCTCGGCGATTGCACCCGCCATCTCGACGCCCGTCGGCCCGCCGCCCACGATCACGAACGTCAGCTGCGCATCGCGCTTGGCCTTGTCCTTCTCGCCCTCCGCCCGTTCGAACGCGAGCAGGATCTTCGCGCGCACCCGCGTTGCGTCGTCCACGGTCTTGATGCCCGGCGCGACTTCTTCCCAATGATCCTTGCCGAAATAGCTGTGCCGCGCGCCGGTCGCGATGATCAGATGATCGTAGCCGAGCACATGTCCACCGGCTGTGCGCACGCTCTTCTTCGTCGTATCGACGCCGGTCACGTCGTCGAGCAACACGCGCACGTTCGGCTGATCGCGCAGAATGCTGCGGATCGGTTGCGCGACTTCGGCCGGCGACAGCGACGCGGTCGCGACCTGATAGAGCAACGGTTGGAACAGGTGATAATTGTGCCGATCGACGACCGTGATCTCGACATCGGCATGCTTCAGCGCCTTTGCGGCCGACAAGCCGCCGAATCCGGCGCCGACGATGACGACGCGGGGCTTCCCGGTGGTGGTCATGTCTGCGGGCTCCCTCTTGAGCGAGGATATAGGCGTTGCGCGCGCCATCGTCACCTCCGTTAACCGGGTTCTTTGATCTGAATGGTGACTGCCGCCGCAACGGCCAACGCAACGCCGAGTGCGATAACCGTCTGGGTCCAGCCGAACATGTCGAACACAACGCCCATCGCCGCCGAGCCGGCCAAACCGCCGAGGTAATAGGACGCGAGGTATATTCCGCTCGCCGCCCCGCGTTCGGTCGTCGCCGCACGGCTGACGAAGCCGGTCGCTGCCGCTTGCGCGAAAAACGTACCGACCGCGACGAGCACCAGCCCGCCCATGATCGCGACCAGATTGGGCAGAAGAAGGAGCGGCAGCCCGAGCGCCGCGACCGCGAACGAAGCCCAAAACGTCGGCCGCGCGCCGAATCGAACGGCGGCCTTGCCCGCGAGCGGCGTCGTAAACACCGACGGCAGGAACACGAAATAGACGAGCCCCAGCGCCATCGGCGAGAGCGAGATCGGCGCGCGCGCCAGCACGAAGTTCACGTACGTAAACGTTGCCAGAAAAACGAACAGGATGAGAAAGCCGAGCGCGAAGGCCGCGCGCAACGACGGATTGCGGAAATGCGCCGCCCAAGCCGCCAGCGGCGACTTCGACATCATCCCGTTCATCGGCGCCATCTTCTGCAGCGTGAAGAACACCAGCACCGCGCCCGCCAGGTTCAGCGCCGCGAACACATAGAAAGTCGCCTCAAGCCCGAACGAGCTCGCGAGCGAAGCCGACGTCAGCCGCCCAAACAGATTGCAAGCGACGTTGCCGGTCACATAAGCCGCAAGCGCGCTCGCCACCTCGCTCGCGCTGTACTGCTCGGCGAGGTAAGCCATCGTCAGCGTGAACGCGGACGCCATGCACACGCCTTGCGCGATCCGCAGCCACGTGAACGTCATGAGGTCGGGCATCGTGCCGAGCAGCGTCGTCGGAATCGCAAGCAAAGCGAGGCTGATCCAAATCCCTTGCCGCCGATTGATCTTAGAGGCGACGAACGCCATCACGATCCCCGCCGCCGCCATGCCGAGCGTACTTGCGTTGACCGCAAATCCCATCTGCGACGGCGTGACGCCGTAGGCTTTCGTCAGCAATGGCAGAATGGCTTGCGCCGCGAACAGATCGACGAGCGTCAGGAAGCTGATGACGCCGATGACGATCAGCCGGAACGCCAGCGAAGGCCGTCCCATCGTCTCGCTCGGTGTATCGAGTGCGGTTGCGCGGGCCTGTGCCATGGCTGGCTCCTTTTGTGTGAAAAGAAAACAGCGGCGTCCGCTCTGGGGAAGCGGACGCCGCCTTTTCGGTTCTCGCGCGTTGGGGAGAGGAGGGGCAGGGGCTGCGCGAGGACCTAACGGATTACATGCCGCCTTCTTTCATCATCGGCGTGGGCACGATGTCGGCGGAGATCAGCGTCGCCGGCTTCTTCGTGTTGTTGCGCCACCAATGCGACAGGTTGCCGGATTCGACCGCAACGTCGCCCGCCTTGTGCTCGATCGGAACCGTGCATGTGGAGCGATATTCGGTAACGGCGCCATCGACGACATAGATGTTCGCCGGGCGCTCGGCGTGGCTGTGATTCGGCACGATACCGCCGGGCTTGAGCACAAGCCGGCGCAATCGCATCGTCTTACCGGCGATGTTGTAGCCGTTGCCGAGGTCGATCGAGCCGATCACGTCGTCGGTCACGTCTTTCGGCGCAGTCTCGACCGCAAGCGGGCTCGCGCCTTGCTTGCCGGCCGGGCAGTCGCCGGCCATCGCGGCAGGCGTTAGAGCAAAGCCGCCGAGCGCAAGCAAACTCGCCGCCGACAGGGTCTTCAGGGATTTCGTGAACATGTAACTCTCCTTGAGGGGTTCTATCCAAACTGACGGGGCCAAAACCTCAGCGTCGGGTGACAACATCGTCGATGCCTGTCACGAACGAAAATGCCGTTTGCCTGCCGATTGAATAGCCGCCTGCTATTGGGATGTGATTGTGCTGTTGCGCCCAAAACGCCTAGATTCGCCGCCATGACGAGGAAACAACCACCCGCATGACGCTCGACGACAGGCTCAAGGCTGTGCGCGATGCCGCCTCGCCCAAGGGAACCAAGCTATACGACGACCTGATCAAGCTGCTGAGAGACAGCGGCGCG
The DNA here is from genome assembly GCA_964638635.1 of uncultured Flavobacteriaceae bacterium. Lineage (GTDB taxonomy): Bacteria > Pseudomonadota > Alphaproteobacteria > Micropepsales > Micropepsaceae > SZUA-430. The sequence continues at coordinate 20,383 of CAZXAQ010000061.1, read as the reverse complement.
CTCGACGGCGTCTTGAAGCTGGGCGCCCAATTTCCCGACTTCGCGCTGCCCAGCGCCGAAGGTCGCCTCGTCACGCGGGCCGCGTTGCTGGCTTCGGGCCCCGCCGTGATCGTTTTCGACCGCGGCGCATGGTGTCCCTATTGCACCGTGGTGTTGAGCGAGCTTGCGAAGCTCGCGCCGCAGATTCGGGCCAGCGGCGCCTCAATTGTCGCCATCACGCCGGACGTCGGCGGCGGCATCGCGCGCATCAAACAGCAATGCGGCATCGACTTTGAAGTGCTTGCCGACCTCGACAACGTCCTTGGTATGGAGTGCGGCATCGTCTTTCCGGTGCCGGACGACGTGCGCCGCGCCTATATGGAGCGCGGGCTCGACCTTGAGCGGATCAACGGCAACGACATGTGGTTGTTACCCGCGCCGGCGACGTTCGTCGTCGCCGCCGACGGGACGGTCAAGCAGTCGTTCCTCGATATCGACTTCCGCTACCGCGTAGATCCCGCGGAAATCCTGAAGGCCGTGCAGGCGCTCCGCTGAGGGCGAATTGCGCCGAATCGCGCCTTGCCGCATCCTCCCCGCGTGATTCGCATGGCTCCGTGCGAGGAGAGGACCAACGATGGCAAGCCCCACCGATTTCGCCCTGAAGCACAGCGTCGCCACCGCCGGCGCAATCCCGGCGACCGTCGCCGCGAATTGGTACCTTGAGACGTTGAGCCCCGCAGGCATCGCGCTCGTCTTCATCTTGTTTCTGGCCGCCTTCAACGGCATCGCGGCGCTCGTATCTTATGTCGGCCGGAAAAGCGTGACCGAAGAGTAGCGCGCAATGTCGCGCACCTGGATCATCGTCGCGGGCGTCGTGCTGCTCCTGATGGCCGTCGTCTACGCGTTTCTGCTCTCGGCCGAGAACACCGTGCGCTCCGCCTCGACGGCCACAGCGCAAGCACCTGCCGCAACATCGGCAGCCCCGCCGCCGGCACCGCCCGACGTCGAAGCTGCAACCGAAGCGCTTGACGGCGTCGCCTCGGAACTCCCACCCGCTGCAGCGGGCGATCCACCGCCCAACCCGCCGAAGAACGGCCACGGCGGCAGCAAAGTGCTGAGCTATTTCCAACAAACGAAAACGAAACTCGACGCCAAACGCGCTTTCGGCTTCGTGCTGCTGCCGAAGGAAGCGCTCACCGAGGCGGAGAAACAGACGCAGAAATCGTTCTGCGAACTGATGCTGGCCTCGCTCGACTTCATGACGCCCGAAGCCGTCGCCTCGACCGCGCAGGGTCAAGTGCTCGCAACCTACTGGCCGCTCAAATCCTCGCGCGGCTCCTTCGAAATCAAAGAAGCGTTCGCGATGCGCAATTGCGACGACCTTCTCGCCTGGTACGACCACGCGCTCGCCCGCAAGCTCGCGAACCAAGCGGGCGTGGCCGACCTCACCGGTCCGCTGCTCATCACCTGGCCCTCCGCGGACGACGCGAGCGCCGTGCGCGATCCTCTGATCGTCGACTTCTCGAAAGCCAATCACGAACGCGCAACGAAAGCGCTGCAATACTGGTTCCGTCAGCTGAAGAACCGCCCCGAACTTTGGACGAACCGCATCCGCGAAGGCACGATCCGCGCCGACCTCGCCGACGCCGTCAACGACACGGCGGGCGTCGTGCTCGCCGTGATGTCCGGCAAATGGGAAAGCCTGAACACGGTGGCGACGCCGTAACTCATAAGATCGTCATGGCCGGGCAAGCGAAGCGCGACCCGGCCACCCAGGGGTCGTAGAGCGGAGTGGTGGAACCGTTTGTGCGTCGACCCTGAGTGGCCGGCTCAAGGCCGGCCATGACGAAATGTGGGGTGCGGGATTGTTTGTCGGCTGGTACTACGCGTTCAAATCCTCGCGCCGCACGCCGTCGAACCCCAAGATGAAATCCGCGCCGTAAGCCAAACTTGGCGTCTGAAACCCGACCTTCACATCCCCGTCGGCCGCGCGCTTGGCGATCACAAGGCCGGTCGCCGCCGTCAGCGTGTAGCCTTCCGGCGTGCGCAAGCGCGAACGCACGGTCTCGCCCTTGCCGTTGCGCGCGACGCCGATCAGGATTGCCTCGCCCTTGCGCCGCTGTTCGTCCGTCGGCCCTTCCGGTTGCTTGTCGATTTGACGTTTCAACACCGCCTGCATGAACGGCAACCCCAAGAACGCCTTCAGCAGGAACGGCATCTTCATCATCCGCGCGATCTGCGGCGACGACTCGAAATGCACCTCGATGTTCGGAATCTTCGTCGAGTGATAAGCGGTCGAAACGTCGCCCCACGGCATCGCGATCGTAGGTTTCGCGCCGTTGCCGAAATCGATCAGATCCTCGTTCGCGCCTTCAAGCTGCTCGATCTCGCCGTTCCGCCGCACGAACGTGCCCTTGGCGATCCCCTCGACGCCGGTCTTCGCGGTCCCGCGCGACACCGCCGACAAACCACCGATATAGAGCTTCAAATCTTCCGCGTCCGGCAGCCGCCGCTTCACATGCGCGGCCAAGCAATCCGACGGCACCACGTCGAACCCGACGCCCGGCAGCAGCATCACGCCGGCCTTTTTCGCCTCCGCGTCCCGCGCCGCCAGCGCCTCGAACACCGCGATCTCGCCCGTGATGTCGAGATAGTGCGTCTTCGTGCGGATACAGGCATCCGCCATCGGCTTCGACGTCGCCGAGAACGGCCCCGCGATATGCAGCACGACCGCGACCTCGTTCAGCGCGGCGTCGAGCTTCTCCGTCTCGTTCAAATAGAACGCGCGCCACGACAGGCCCAACTCGTCAGCCAGGGGTTTGACCTTTTCGACACTTCGGCCCGCGAGAATAGGCGTCAGCCCCTGCAGCTTCGCCGCGCGCGCCGTCAGCTTCCCCGTGTAACCGGTTGCGCCGTAGATCAGAATCTTCCCCGCTCGCGACATGTCGTTCTCCGTTTGTCACCGCGTTATACCCGTGCGCGCGACGAACACAACGCCGAATGCACGTGGGGAGTGTGCGGCTCGTGATTTGACAGTTCGACGAAATCTGTCAAATCTGTCCTCATGGAACCAAGAGACGGAATCTTGCGGGCGGCCCAAGTCGTCTTCGCCCGCCACGGGTTTCGCCAGACCTCGATGGCGATGGTCGCCGAAGAAGCACGGCTGACCCGCCAGGCGCTCTATCACCACTTCGATTCGAAAGAGGCTCTATTCGCGGCCCTCGTCGACCTGCTGCATGACGAAGCGCTGGCCGCCGCAAAAGACGCCGCCGCGAAGGGCGGCCGCGACGCCGCCGGCGCTGTCACCCAAATCGTCATGGCCTATCACCGCAGTATCGTGGCCGGCGTTGCGGGCTCGCCCTTCGCCACCGAACTCGTCGAAGAAAGCAGCCGCCACTGCGGTCCCGCGATCGGCGCCCACGTAAAGCGCTATGAGAAGATCCTTGAAACGGCGGTCGGGGGCCTGGTGCGCGCGGGACGTTTCACACTGCGCGGCACTACCGCGCACGAACTGGCCGGGATGATCGCCGTCGCCGCGAAAGGCGTGAAACTCGCCTACGCGGGCGAAAGCGAAGCGGCGCACGGCCAAGCCTTGAAACGCATGATCGAACTGATTTGCGCCGGCGCGGGTGTGTTGCCCGCGAAGGCGGCACCACGAATGGGGATAGCGAGGAGAGCGACACGATGATCACGATCAATATCAACGGCACACCGCATCAGGTCGATGCCGAAGAGGGCATGCCGCTACTGTGGGTGATACGCGACGTGCTGAACATGACCGGCACGAAGTACGGCTGCGGCGTCGGCTCCTGCGGCGCGTGCACGGTGCTGATCGACGGCGCGGCGACGCGCAGCTGCTCGTTCCCCGCGGGCCTCGCGGCAAACAAGAACGTCACCACGATCGAAGGTCTCAAGACCGGGGACAACCTGCACAAGGTCCAGCAAGCCTGGATCGAAGCGCAGGCGCCGCAATGCGGCTTCTGCCAGTCGGGCCAAATCATGGCCGCGGTCGCGCTTCTGAACGAGAAGCCGCAACCGACCGACGCCGACATCGACGCAGCGATGACGAACATCTGCCGCTGTGGCGCCTACAACCAAATCCGCGCGGCCATCCACGCCGCCGCCAAAGTATAAGGAGACACACCATGGTTTCGCGCAGATTGGTGATCTTCGGCGGCGTCGCTGCAGCCGGCGGCCTGGCGGTCGGTTACGCATTGATGCCGTTCAACACGGCGGACCGCGCCAAAGGCATGATCGCGAAGGAGGGCTCGACCCCGCTTTCCGCCTGGGTGCGCATCGGCACCGATAACTCGGTCACCGTCATCGTCCCGCACTCCGAAATGGGGCAGGGCGTCCACACCTCGATGCCGATGATGCTGGCCGAGGAGCTCGACGCCGACTGGTCGCTGGTCCGCATGGAACAAGCACCCGCCGACATGGCCTTCGCGAACGGCTCGCTCGCGCGCGAATATCTGCGCGGCGACATGTCGATCCCAAGCTGGATGTCCGGCGCCGCAGAATTCGGCTCGCGCAAGGTTGCGGAGTACATGAACCTACAAATCACCGGCGGCTCAACAGCCGTGCGGATGACCGGCGTTCGCGGCATGCGCATGGCCGGTGCGACCGCACGTTGGATGCTGATCAAAGCGGCGTCCGCTGCTTGGGGCGTTCCGGAATCGGAAGTCGTCGCCAAACAGAGCAAGCTCACCCACGCTTCGGGTAAGAGCGCGACCTACGGCGAAATGGCGGCCGCAGCCGCTGCCTACGACCCGCCGGTCGACGTGCCGCTGAAGGCGAAAAAGGACTACACGATCGTGGGCCAACCCGTCGCCCGCTTCGACATCCCGGGCAAAGTCGACGGCAGCGCCAAATACGGCATCGACACGCGCCTGCCCAACATGAGCTTCGCCGTGATCGCGGCTTCGCCGGTCTTCGGCGGCACGCTGAAGTCGGTCGATGAGAAGCCCGCGATGGCGATGAAGGGCGTCAAGAAGGTGGTGAAGCTCCCTGCCGCAGTCGCCGTCGTCGCCGACAACACCTGGCGCGCGAAGGAAGCGCTCGCCGCGCTGCAGCCCGAGTGGAACGAAGGCGCTAACGCCAACGTCACCCAAGCCACGATCTTCGCCGGCAAGGAAGCGGCGCTGGCCAAAGGCGGTCTCACCGAAGATCATGCAGTAGGCAACGTCGACGAAGCGCTAAAGGGCGCGAAGAAAGTCGTCGAAGCGACCTACAAAGTCCCCTTCCTCGCCCACGCGACGATGGAAGTGATGAACTGCACCGCGCATTTCGAGGGCAACAAGCTCACGATCTGGGGCGGTTTCCAAGACGGCCTCGGCGCCAAGGCGCGCGCCGCGAAAGCAGCCGGCATCCCAATCGACGACGTCACGGTGCATCACACCGCCATGGGCGGCGGCTTCGGCCGCCGCGGCTACTCGCTTGACTACCTCGACAAGGCCGTCGCCGTTGCACGCCAAGTCGAAGGTCCCGTGCAGGTCGTCTTCACCCGCGAAGAAGACATGACGCAAGACTATTATCGTCATGCGTCGATGGCCAAGATGCGCGCCGCGCTCGACGACAGCGGCAAGGTCACGGCCTGGCTGCACACCTTCACCGAGAAGCACGATCCGCCGGAAGCGCTTCGCGTCAACTACGATTTCGCGAACCAGGCGGCACGCTACGCCAGCAACACGAACCCGATCCCGTGGGGCCCGTGGCGCTCGGTCGACCACACCCAGCAAGGCTTCTTCATCGAAACCTTCATGGACGAACTGGCCGTCGCCGCAGGCAAAGACCCGTTCGAGTTTCGCCGCGCACACCTGACGGGCGCGCCGCGCCACAAGGCGGCGCTCGAACTCGCCGCCCAAATGGCGAACTGGTCGACACCGCCGGAGCAAGGCCGCGCCCGCGGCATCGCGATCCGCGAAGCGTTCGGCACGATCGTGGCCCAAGTGGCGGAGGTCTCGGTCGGCACCGACGGCCGCGCGCGCGTGCACAAGATTTGGAGCGCGGTCGACCCCGGCGAGGTCATCAACCCCGCGACGTTCACTGCGCAAATCCAAGGCGGCGCGATCTACGGCCTGACGGCCGCGCTTCACGGTGAGATCACCATCGACAAGGGCAGGGTGGTCCAACAGAACTTCCCCGACTACGAAATGGTCCGCATGGCCGAAGCGCCGGAGCACGAGGTCCGCTTCATCGAGTCCGGCGCACGCACCGGCGGCGCAGGCGAACCCGGCACCGCCCCCATCGCCGCCGCTGTCGGCAACGCGATCTACGCGCTCACAAAAAAGCGCATCCGCGAACTGCCTTACAGCAAGGCCACGCTCACCGCGGGCACCAACGGGGGAGCCGCCAATGGCTAACCGTTGGACGGTCGCTGCCGCGCTTAGTCTCAGCGTGCTCGGCACAAGCGCGGCGTTGGCGGCGGACTCACCCTCCGTCGCCGCGTTCCGCGAAGTGGCGAAGGTGCTGAACCATCCGCGCTGCATGAACTGCCATACGACGGTCGCTTGGCCGACGCAGGGCGACGACCGGCACCGCCACACGTTCAACATCGTCCGCGGCGCCGACGGCGGGGGCCCGCCGGGCATGCGCTGCACGACGTGCCATCAGGACAAGAACCAAGACTCGATGAACATCCCCGGCGCCAAGAACTGGCACATGGCGCCGCTCAGCATGGGCTGGACGAACCTTTCGCCCGCCGCCCTATGCAAAGCGCTGCTCGACCCCGTGAAGAACGGCGGCCGCACCGGCGACAAGGTCATAGAACACCTCCGCGCCGACCCGCTTGTGCTTTGGGCGTGGTCGCCGGGCGGCAAGCGCAAGGCGCCCGACATGGCGCACGCGAAATTCCTCGCCGCCGCGGAAACGTGGATCAAGAAAGGCGCTGAGTGTCCGGCGCAGTAAGGCCCTAGGCCGCAGCCAACTGCTTCATCCGCGACGACAGGTGCTCGCGCAGATTATCGCACGGCAAATGCGCGGGGTCGGCGAACGCTTGCGAGATGACGCGGTGGACCAGGTAATAGGACTCGTTCACGCCTTTGCCGTCGCGCTTCGCTTCGGCAATAAGCTCGGGCCCAAGGGCCAAGAGTTCGAACAACCGGTTCTTTTTCATCGCGCACTCCGCTCTGTTACTTCGCCGCTGCCCGAGTGTTGCAGCAACGGCGCCAACCTCCACCGAACGCATCGTGCCATAGATGTTCTGAACTGTCGCTGACGGTTTGGTGACAAATTGTCTAGGCGGTGAAAGTGCGATGAACGTCACATCTGCAAATGTAGCGATCGTCCGTGTACGGTTGCATCGCAACATGCACGGACGCTGAGCAGCCTGCTGCACGATTGCTCAGCAGAAGCACGCCGCATGCTGCAGCGCACCGCTCGGACGATCACGCAATTATTTCCTGTGCAAAACATTCCGCCAGCCCGCATTTGCGGCGGGCTGGCATGGTCAATGCGCGTTGACCATCGCGACTCAGTGCGTACGCGCGCCCGACTCACCCGGCTTCGACCGGGCAGGGTGGGCTTTCTTCGCCGGCGCGTGATGTTCGCCCGACTTGCCGTTCAACGGCCGCGTCTTCACCGACTTCAGCTCCGGCGGCATCACCACCTCGCCCTTTTCGGCGAGCTGGCCGGTGATCTTGGCCATCATGTCGAACTGCGTCTGCACGTCGTCCATGATCCGCGCCATCGTGCCGGAAACCCAACGCTGCCAGGCCTCCGCGCGCTTCTCCTGATCGCGCTCGCCGTTCATCGCATGCAGCATCTTGAGCGTCGCCTCCGTGCCCTCGCGGCGGCGTTCGAACCATTGGTCCAAATTGGCTTGGAAGCCGTCCAGCATGTGCTTTTGCATCGCGAACACGCGCTTCATGGATTCGACATAGGCCGTGTTCGGGAACGGCACATTCATGAGCTCGCTCAGCACTTCGGCGGGTGTCTTGTCTTTGGGAGCTTTCTTGTCGGCCATGGCTGAAGTTCCTTTTGTGTTCGTAGCGCGCTGGGCTTGAAAGCCCGTCAAGGTCCTGTGGCTGCGATGCTTCTTCTAAAAGCCGAGAAGCTTTCGTTCCGCCGACATGCAGCCCGCGTCCACGCTGAGCCGTTGCCTTCGAAAATCCGGGCTGCTTGCACGAGTTCCGAGGGTGCGCGCCGCACTGTCGCGCGCAAGGGCTTAGCGCACCTTAACAAATCGGCGCGCGATATCCAGCCTCACGTGGATCAAATGAACGCTCATCCGTCACAGGAGGCAAGTTTCATCGCCGTCACCTTGATCACGATTGAGCGCGCCACGGTGAAAGCCGCGGAACCCACCGTCTGACGCCGCGACAGTAGACTTCGTAGTCTTGTGCAAAACTCTGCCGCAGCGTCGGCTCCTCGTACTGCGTCACGAATGTATGAAACCCGAGCCAAACGAACGCTGCATAGACGAGCAGCCAGACGTTCGCGAACAGCAACGCTTGGCCCAAAATCACTGAAACAACAGCGACATACATCGGGTTGCGCACGAAGCGATACCAACCCGACACAACCAAGTGCTTTGTCGGCAACACCGGCGCCGGCGTGCCGATCCCCTGCAGCGCGAACCGGGCGAACGAGTCGATCAGCACGACCAAACCGGCGGCGACGAAAGCAACCCCAAGCCAGCGGGTCGGCTCGGCGCCGAGGAACGCGTCCTGCCTGATCCACCCGCTGATCCACCACGGCACAAGCCCGGCGACGGTTCCAGGCGCGAGAAAGAAAAATACAACGCTGCCGATGACGGCGCCGACACGGTTCATGGAAATCACCGCAAGGGGGGTCGTAAATCCAATTCCGCCTTCCTATCTGCAAATCTCCAGTGTCGGCAACGGCACAAAACCGGGAGCAGCGGGTGACGAAACCGTTCACCATGCAAAACCAAGACGAACGCACCCCACCACAGTGGTTGGTGAGCGCGTTCCTGGTGCTGCTTGGCGTCGCCATCATTGCGGCCATTCCGGCGAATGCCTCTTCGGCCCGCGGGGCGGCAGAGGCCACGAAAGCCACCCAGGCCCTGGGGGAGCGGATCGTCGTCCGCGCTAAAATCCACATCCGCGTGTTGCCGGCCAAGCCACTGGGCTTCGGCGACCTTGCGCTGACCGACACCTCCAAACCGCCGATAACCTTCGCCAGTGACCGCGTCGCCCCGCGCGTCGACGACACCGGCACCCGAATAGCCCAGCGCGGCATCAAGATCCGCGCCCCTCCCGCGGACGTCGCGTGAAGCCAAAGCGCCGCAGCCGACAAGGCCGCGGCGCTTCCTTCGTTTCATAACCACAAAGCCCGCAACGACGCGCGCTCGCTGAGCGCTGCGGCGCTGTCGGCGCACGCGACGTTGGAGACGCCCATGCGCACATCCGCTTGGCGAATGATGACCTATGCCCTGATCGTCCTCATGGGCGCGTTGACCGCGCTGCCCAACGTGTTGACGCCCGCGCAGCTTGGCGCTCTGCCGGACTGGTTGCCGAAGCACCAAGTGGTGCTGGGCCTGGACCTGCGCGGCGGTGCACACATCGCGCTTGAGTTGGACACAAAGGCGCTGATCGCCGAGCGTTCGCAGGATTTGATGCGCCAGGCGCGTGCGGCCCTGGCGGACGCCGGCATCCGTCCGGCGGCTGTTCGCCTTGACGGCAACACCACCGTCGTCGCACTGCGTTCGGCCACCGAACGCGACACCGCCGCCAAAGCCCTAACGGGGCTTTCCGCCGAAGCGGGCGATATCGACCAACGCGCGGTTTCGCCGACCGAACTCCGCCTGGCCTATACCGATACCGGCATCGCGACGCTGACCGCGCTGGCCGCCGACCAGTCGCTGGAGATTGTCCGCAAACGCATCGACGAACTCGGCCTCGCCGAAGCGAGCGTCCAGCGTGTCGGCAAGGACCGCATCGTCGTCCAGCTGCCGGGCGCCGACGGCGACACGGAGATTCTGAACCGTACCGCCAAGCTCACGTTTCACATGGTCAGGGCGCCGGACGTGACCGGCCACCTGCCGCCGGGCGTGTCCTGGGTAAAGCAACACGGCTCCGGCGAACGCGTGCCCGTCGAGAATCGCCCGCTGCTGTCCGGCGAGCACCTGGCCGACGCGCGCCCGGGCGTGGACGGAACCACAGGGGAACCGGTGGTGACGTTTCGCTTCGACGCCGCGGGTTCGCGTCTCTTTGCGGCGATCACGAAGGCCAATGTCGGTCGTCCGTTCGCCATCATGGTCGACGGCGAGGTGCTAACCGCCCCCGTCATCGAGTCGCCGATCATCGGGGGCACGGGCCAAATCAAAGGCAGCTTCACGACCAAGAGCGCCGCCGACCTCTCCGCCATGCTGCGCGCCGGTGCATTGCCCGTGCCGCTGAAAGTCGTGGAGAAGCGCACCGTCGGCCCGGACGAAGGCAAAGACGCCATCGAACGTGGACTCACAACGGGCGCGATCGGCTTCGCGCTGGTCGTCGCCTTCTTGTGTCTGCTCTACGGTCGTTGGGGTCTGGTCGCGAACCTGGCGCTGGGATTGAACGTGATCCTGACTTTCGCAGCGCTGACGCTGTTGGGCGCGACGCTGACCTTGCCCGGCATCGCGGGCATCGTGCTCGGCATCGGCCTCGCGGTCGACGCCAACGTGCTGATCAACGAGCGTATCCGCGAAGAAACTAGAAAGGGCATGAGCGCAATCGCAGCCCTCGACGCAGGCTTCAAACGCGCCTTTGCGACCATCGTCGACTCGAACCTGACCGCCCTGATCGCAACGACGTTGTTGTTCATGTTCGGCACCGGCCCGGTCAAAGGCTTCGCCGTTACCATGGGCCTCGGCATCGCGATCTCCATGTTCACGGCCGTGACGATCGTACGCGTCGTGATGAGCGAGATCGTGCGCCGCCGCAAACTGAAGACGCTCGAGATCGAGCCGATGTTCCGTTTGAAGTTGATCCCGGACGGCACGGCGATCCCCTTCATGCGCGCGCGCTTCATGGGTCTCGCCGTCTCGGCGTTCCTGTCTCTGGCATCGGTCGCTCTCTTCGTGACCCCGGGCCTGAACTACGGTGTGGACTTCAAGGGCGGCATCCAGTTCGACGTGACGACGCAAACGCCCCTCGACGTGGAGGCAACGCGCGCGAGGCTCGATGCGCTCAATCTCGGCGACATCAAGCTCCAGCAAAGCGGCACGCGGCTGATCGTTCGCGTCGAGCAGCAAGCCGACACCGAACGCGCCATGGGCCAACTCCGGGCGGAAATCGCGAAGCTCGCGCCCGGTGCCAAGATCCATGGCGACGCCGTAGGGCCGCGCGTCAGCGGCGAACTGGCGACGACGGGCATTCTGGCTGTCGTCCTCGCAAGCCTCGCCATGCTCGCCTACATCTGGGCGCGCTTCGAGTGGCCCTTCGCGGTCGGCGCCATCGCGACCTTGGTGCTCGATGTCACGAAGACCATAGGGTTCTTCGCGCTCACAGGCCTGGAGTTCAACCTGACGGCCATCGCGGCCATCCTCACGTTGATCGGCTATTCGGTGAACGACAAGGTCGTGGTCTACGACCGTATGCGCGAGAACATGCGGCTTCTGAAGAGCATACCCCTGCGCGAGATCATCGACCGCAGCATCAACGAAACCCTGGGCCGCAGCCTCTACACCTCGATCACCGCCCTGGTCGCGCTGCTGCCCATGGCGATCTGGGGCGGCAGCGCGGTCGCAAGCTTTGCGGTGCCGATGGTCTTCGGCATCGTCGTTGCGGCGAGTTCGTCCGTGTTCATCGCAGCCCCGATCCTGCTGCTCCTGGGCGATTGGCGCCGCCGCCGCCCGGCAATCGCGACAGCCGCGCCCCGAACGGCCGGTGCACCGGGGTATTGAGCTTGACCGCGCCGCTCGCAATGATAGGAACCACCCATCAAAACAAAGTCGTCCAAACCCATGCGCCACAAACTCAGTGTCCTCATCGTCTGCGCCGTGCCGCTGCTGGCCGGTTGCTCCACTTTCGGCGGCGATTCCGACGACGCGGACGTGTCGGCACCGCCCGAGGGGCGGCTCTCCAGCGAATGTGCGCGCCTGCAGCCATTGTTCGGCCCGGGCGACAAAGAACTCTCCCGCGACGGGCTGGAGGTGGGCCTCAAAGTCGAACTTGGGAAGTGGGACAAGGACGGCAACGGCACGCTGTCCCACGGTGAGGTGGACCCGCTGAACGACGCGTTGCGCGCGGAGAACGTGGGCGCCTCGCCTGTCACCGATTGGAACGGCGACGGCGCGGTCGACATGAAGGAATTCGGCGCCGGCTGGCGCACGATGTTCGATCTGTGCGACCGCAACGGCAACGGCAAGATCTCCTACGCCGAACTCGGCCACTCGCCGAACGTCGCCGGCGCACGGCCCACGCCGACGGCCCCGAAGGAAAGCGCGACCCCGCCGCCCCGGAGCGGCGGATACTGACAGCGAAGCGCCGCCTCGATCGGGCGGCGCCGCTCTGCGATCTTCTATTTCGGCTTTGCCGTCGCGTCCGCGCGCCGGCTCGAAGGCCGTTTCAGTTCGTCGGCATCGATCGTGCCGTCGCCGTTGCGGTCGGCGCGCATGGCGAGTGCGCGCGTCTTGCCGCCGAACTCATCCGCCGTGATGACCCCGTCCAGGTTCCAATCTGCCGCTTTGAGATTGTCGACCGTGTCGCGATCGGACGGCGGCCGGCCGGGATCCCGGCCCAACGACGCGGCCTTCGCTTTCCAAGCCTCATAGCGCGCCCGGCGATCGGCCTTGCGCTTGTCGTTGTAGCGAAGGATCTCCGCCGCATCGAGTTTGCCGTCCGAACTCGTGTCGGCCGCGTTGAACTGCGCGGTGATCCCCGCGTCGACTTCGGCCCGCGTCACGCGCCCGTCCTTGTCGTTGTCGTATTGCACAAAGCGCAACGCGCCCGCGTACCCCGCGGCGGGGGTCGCCCGCGGCGCCTTCCCGCCACCCCAGCCGGAGGCCAGCGCCACGGCCGTCGCGCCGACCGCCGCCACCAGAACCGCGGCCCCGGCCATCGCCCAAGTCTTGTTGATCGTCATCGGAAGTCTCCCTTGCGAAACGGCCCCGCGAAAAGTCGCGAGCCGACGAGGGAATGCTGCCCGCAGCCGGGCGAACCCGCACGGAATCAACGGTCGCGACCTGTCGCGCCGCCGTTCTTCTGACACAGTTTGCGACAATGTTTCGGCCTCTCAGCCAACGCGCTTCGGCAACAATCACCGCATGAGCGAAGCAGGCCCGCACATTCTGGTCGTCGACGATGCCCGCGAGATTCGCGAGCCGTTGGTCAAATATCTCCAGAAGAACGCCTACCGCGCGACCGGTGCCGAAAGTGCGGCCGCGGCCCGCAAGCACCTGCGCACCCACGCCTTCGACCTCATCGTGCTCGACATCATGATGCCGGGCGAGGACGGCCTCAGCTTCTGCCGGACTTTGCGCGAAACGAACCAAGTGCCCGTCCTGTTCTTGACGGCGCGGAGCGACGACGTCGACCGCATCCTGGGGATCGAACTCGGCGCTGACGACTACATGGTCAAACCCTTCAACCCGCGCGAACTCATCGCCCGCATCGGCGCGATCCTGAAGCGCGTCAACGCTATGCCGCCGACGCGCGAGCCCGCGTCCGGTCGCATCAAGTTCGACCGCTGGACCTTGGACCTGAACCGCTGCGAGCTGAGCGACGACAGCGGCGTCGGCATCCCGCTCTCGACCGGCGAATTCCGCCTGCTCTGCGCGCTGCTGGAACGTCCAAACCTGACGCTGACGCGCGAACAGTTGCTCGACCTCACGCAAGGCCGCGATGCCGCCGCCTTCGACCGCGCCGTCGACAACGCGATCGGGCGCCTCCGCCGCAAGATCGAGCAAGACCCCGCGGCCCCGAAGATCATCCGCACCGTCTACGGCGGCGGCTATGTTTTCGTCGCCAAGCCGGTCGCCGCATGAGCCGTTGGCGCATCCCGCTCTGGCTGGAACTGTCGGCGGCCGTGCTGCTGGCCCTCGTCGCCTCGAATGCGGTGACGTTCGCCATCGCCGAATATCAGCGCGCCGCCGAGATCAAGGCCGAACGCCAAAGCGCGATCGAAGGCCGCCTGACCGCGCTCCTGAACCTGCTCGCCCGCCTGCCCGCGAGCGAACACGAGCAACTGTTCAAGGTCGCCTCCGTCCGCCGCGAGCGCGTCTCGATTGGCGCTGTGCCCCGCGTCGCCGCCGACGCCACGCGCGACGCCGCCGCCGAGAAGAAGCTGAAGGCGGCGTTGGGCGTGCTCGCCGCGGGCGATGTCCGCGTCGCGAAGCGCGGCACACCCGACGTGTTTCCCTTCATGCCCAAGAAGCGCACAGGTATCGAACGTTTGAGCGCGGCAATCGCGCTCGGGCCTGGGCGCTGGCTGAACGCCGAGTTCTTCTGGCCCGAAGGCGCGAATCTGTTGCCCGGTTTGCTGCTCTCTGCCGCGGTCGCATCGCTCGCGCTCGTGATCGTCGCGATCTGGCTGGCCTACCGCCTGTCGCGGCCGCTGCAGCGGCTCTCCGAAGCGTCGGTCAGGATGGCGCAAGGCCAGGCGGTCGAACCCGTCCCCGAAACCGGCCCAGCCGTCCTCAAAGCCGCCGCGCAGTCGTTCAACACCATGTCGCGCCGGCTGACCGCGATGCTCGACAATCAACGGACGTTGCTGGGCTCCATAGCCCACGATCTGCGCACGCCGATCACCTCGCTGAAGCTAAAAACCGAATTCATCGACGAGCCTTCGGTGAAACAGGGCATGCAAGCGAGCCTCGACGAACTGCAAGCGATGACAGAGGCCGCCCTCGCCGCCGCGCGAACCGGCCTCGGCGAGGAGCCGCTGCGCGACGTCGACGTCGCCGCGCTGGTGGAGAGCGTCTGCGCCGATCTGACCGACATCGGCAGCGAGGTCGCCTTTGCCCCGTCGCACGCGGTGAACGCAACCTGCCGCCCCAACGAACTCAAGCGCGCGGCGCGAAACGTCATCGAAAACGCGATCAAGTACGGCATGCGCGCGAAAGTCTCTGTGGCGCGCAGCGTCAACGGCATCGCGATCCAAGTTGACGACGACGGACCGGGCGTCCCCCAAGGCGCAGGCGAGAAACTGTTCGAGCCGTTCGTCCGCGGCGACACGGCGAGAGGGCAGGGCGGCTTGGGCCTCGGCCTGACCCTCGCGCGCGCTGTCGCCAGGGCCCACAACGGCGACCTGACCCTCGCCAACCGCGAAGGCGGCGGCGCCCGCGCGGTGCTGACGATCAGCCCCGTCGCGGCGGCAGCGGAATGAACCCCGATGTCCGCCGCACGTAAGCCTCATACCCGGGCTTCGAACGTGCAAGGTGTCCCTCGACAGTCGGCATCCCCGAGAGACTGGTCAGCAGATAGGTCATCAACACAGGTCCCGGCAGCGCCCAGGCGCCAAACCCCGCATCCGCCGCGATCAGCCAAAGCCCCCACCACACGCACGCATCGCCGAAATAATTCGGATGCCGCGTGTAACGCCAAAGCCCGCTGTCGAGCACCTTACCCGCATTCGCCGGATCGGCGCGAAACCGCACGAGCTGCCAATCGCCGATCGTCTCGAACAAGATGCCGGTGACAGAGAGCGCGACGCCGCACCACGCGAGCACGCCGAGCGCCGGCACCGTCCCCATCGCACCAAACTGCACCGGCAAACTCACGATCCACTGCAACGGCGCTTGCAGCGCGAACACCATCACGAGCGCCGCCCACGCAAAACTCCAGCCCCGCCGCGCCTGCGCCTTGCCCAAAATCGCCGCGTACCGCCGGTCGACCCCATGGCTGCGCCAGCGCCAAAGCAGATAAAGCCCCAGCCGCAATCCCCAAAGCGTGCACAGCCAAACCAGCGCCACCGCATGCGGCGACCCCGGCGCGTTCATGTAACTGACCCACGCGGTGACGACGAGCCCCAAGGCCCACCAGCTATCGATGAAGCTGACGTCCTTCAGACGCAGCGCCACCAACCACAGCGCCAAAAAGCAAAGCACCGTGATCAGCGCGTTCACGAACAGCAGCGCCGCAATCTCCATCGCCTCAGCCCGCCCATGCCGCAACGATGCGCCCAACCTCCGCCAGCACCGCTTGGTACCGGTCTTCGATCGCGTCGCTCGTCTGCGCGACGTTGAAGTAGGCGGCAACGACCAATGGCGCACGGTCCTTCGGCCAAGCGACGGCCACGTCGTTATACTTACCCATCTTGCCGTCGAGGCCGGTGCCGGTCTTGTCGCCCGCGATCCAGTCTGGAGCGAACCCGGCGCGCAACCGCTTCAGCCCCGTCTGCGTGTCGATCATCCACGCGCGCAGCATATCGCGCGGTCCTTTCGTCAGCACGTCGCCCGTCATGAGCTTGCGCACAGTCGCCGCCATCGCCGCCGGCGTGGTCGTATCGCGCTCGTCGCCCTCGACGCCGCCCGCGTTCATCTCCGGCTCATACCGGTCAAGCCGCGTGACCTCATCGCCGATGTCGCGAAAGAACTGCGTAAAGCCGGCAGGTCCGCCCAGTTGCTTCAACAACAGATTGGCCGCCACATTGTCGCTCGTCTTCTGCGCCGCTTCGGCGAGCGCACCGACGGTCATCCCGCCCTTGTCGAGATTCTTCTCCGTCACCGGTGCATAGAACACCATATCGTCCTTACCGTAGGGGACGAACGCATCGAGCTTCAACGTCCCGCGATCCGCCGCCCGCAAGATCGCGGCTGCGAGCGGCAGCTTGAACGTCGAACACATCGCAAACCGCTCGTCGCCGCGATGGCTGAGTGTGCGCCCCGTGGCGGTGTCGATCGCACAAACCCCAAGCCGCCCACCGGACTTGTCCTCCAACGCGCGAAGCGCCCGTTTGTCGAGGTCGATCCGCGGCTTCGCCACAGCCGGAACGACGGCAAGCGCAGCCGAAGCGGCGAGAACGGTGCGACGCGAGACAGGTTTCATGAGTTCAACCGACCATATGTCATTGTCCCGCGCCAGTGACCAAGATCACGTGCAGTCTGGGAGCGCGGGCGTCCCGTCCGCTCTTTACTGACTCTCCAATGCCTGTGCGTCGGAGCAGACGGCAAGAGCGGGCGGGACGCCCGCGCTCCCAGACGGCTCTCAGATTAAAACGCCCGCCAGTGCCCCGCCGCGCGATACTTGTCGATGAACGCCTGCTCATACGCCTGCTCCGGCTCGCCGCGCACGAGCGCGTCCAGTGCTTCGGCGTCCTTGCCGACCAAGATGCGCCACTTCTCTTCGCGCACGCCGTTCAGGATGATCGTCGCCGCCTCCGCCGCGCTCGTCGGCGCGTTCGTCTCGAACTGCCGCGCCATCTCTTGCATCATTTGCTGGATCTGCTGATCGGTCAGCGAGTCCGCGGGCAGCCCCATGCCCTTGAGCGAGCGCCGCGCGTCCGCAACCTCCTTCGCCGACATCTCCGAGATGCCGCGCCCCGTCAAAACCTTGCGCGAGTTCTCGACGATCGACGTGCCGATATGCCCCGGCATGACGACGGACGCCTTGATATGCGGCGCATTCAGCCGCAAGTCGGTGATGAGCCCCTCGGTGAACCCCTTCACCGCGAACTTCGCCGCCGGATACGACGTGTGCGAACGCTGCGGCCCCAGCGACGCCCAAAACCCGTTCACGCTCGACGTGTTGACGATATGCCCCTCGCGTGCCTTCAGAAGCATCGGCATGAACGCGCGGCAAGAATAATAGACCCCATACCAACACACGTTGAACGTCTTCTCCCACTCCTCGCGCGGCGTATTGATGAAGCTCGGGCCCCCGCCGATGCCCGCATTGTTGAAGAGCAGATGAATGTGATCGGTGTCGAGTTCCCGCCCGACCGCATCGCGAAAGCGCAGGATCTGCTCCTCAGCCGACACGTCGGCGACGAACGTCAACACCCGCGTGCCCTGCGGCGCGCTCGCCGCGCACAGCCGCTTCGTCTCAGCCATGTTCTCCGCCGACACGTCGCACATCGCAACCGTGCAGCCTTCGGCGACCAGCTGCTTCGCCAGCTCCCGCCCCATACCCGTTCCGCCGCCCGTGATGACGGCGATCTTGCCTGCGAACTCTTTCATGAAAATGTCTCCTGTCGCGGCACTCTAACAGCGGCCACCACGTTGCGCGCAAGAGCGTTTGCGGGCTACCGTCCAACGCAGCTGAGGGGCGCATGAGACGGCCCGGTGGGAGGACGAATGGCCGAGGCCGTAGCGGCGGCGCCGACAGGCGCCGTGCAGATACCTGATCATGTGAAGCGCCACCGCACTTATGCGCTCGTCATTCTCACCCTGGCTTACACGTCCAGCTACCTCGACCGCACGATCATGGGCGCGGTCGCCGAGCACATCAAGAAAGACCTGAACCTCTCCGACACGGAACTCGGCCTGCTCACGGGCTTCGCCTTCGCGGTGTTCTACGCGACGCTGGGCGTGCCGCTCGCGGTGCTCTCGGACCGCATGAACCGCCGTAACATCGTGGCCGGCGCGGTGACCGTGTGGAGCATCATGACGGCCGCCTGCGGCCTCGCGCAAAACTACGCGCAGCTCTTGTTCGCGCGCATCGGCGTCGGCATCGGCGAGGCCGGTTCCTCCCCGCAATCGCACTCGATGATCGCCGACATGTACGCCGAGCACGAACGCTCCCGCGCGCTCGCCGTCTACGCGCTCGGCGTCTATGTCGGCGGCATGCTGGGCTTCCTGATCGGCGCGCCGCTGGCGGAGGTGTGGGGCTGGCGTCCTGTCTTCTTCCTCGTGGGCTTGCCCGGCCTTCTGATCGCGGCCTTGATCTACTTCACCGTATCCGAGCCCGTGCGCGGCCTCGCCGACGGCCTCGCCAGCGCCCACCGCAAGACCCAAACCTTCGACGAAGCAAAGAAAGCGATGCTCGCGGGCTTCGCCTTCATCTGGAAGTCGAAAGCCTGCCGCCACGTCGTGATCGGCCTGACGCTGACCTCATTCGTCGGCTACG
This sequence comes from uncultured Flavobacteriaceae bacterium, assembly GCA_964638635.1. Lineage (GTDB taxonomy): Bacteria > Pseudomonadota > Alphaproteobacteria > Micropepsales > Micropepsaceae > SZUA-430. The sequence continues at coordinate 1,457 of CAZXAQ010000061.1, read as the reverse complement.
GCGGCGTCATGTGGGCGGCGCCGTTCCTGAAACGCACGCACAACATCTCCGGCACCGAAATCGGCCTGATCTTGGGCCCGATCGTCGGCATCCTGGGCGCAAGCGGCGCGCTGCTCGGCGGCTACCTCGCCGACCGTTTGGGCAAGAGCGACAAACGCTGGAACGCCTGGATCATTGCCGTCGGCAAACTCTTGGCCGCCCCCTTGGGCCTTGCGTTCTACCTCACCGACGACTTCAACACCGCGCTGATCTTCTACCTGCCCGCGACCGTGCTCGGCGCCTTCTACCTGGGGCCGAGCTTCGCCATCGTCCAAAGCACCGCCCCGCTCGCAATGCGCGCGACGCTCTCGGCGATCATGCTCTTTATCTTGAATCTGATCGCGCTGGGTCTCGGGCCGCTCGCCGTCGGCGCCCTCAGCGACGCGCTGAAGGAAACGTACCAACAAGACTCCCTCCGCTACGCCCTGATGTTCACCTCCCTCGTCAACATCTGGGCCGCCGCCCACTTCATCCTCGCCGGCAACGCCTACGCAAAGGAGATGGCCGCCAAAGCGTCGTGAGTAGTCTGACCCGGGAGCGCGGGCATCCTGCCCGCCCTTGTCGTTTCGGCGCCACCGCGACGTTTGTGATATGTCCCCATATTCTCAGCCGGACAGAACAGTGCCGAAGGATCCCGCATGACCCTCGAAGAAATCTACTACATCTCCCAGATCGTCGCCGTGATCGCGATTTTCGGGTCGCTCGTCTACGTCGCGATTCAAACCCGCCAGAACGGCCGGATGATGCGCGCGCAGGCCGCTTGGGATGCGCAAACGTCGTTTGCGGAAATCAACGACACGCTGGCCAACGGCGGACCGATCAGCGAGTTGATCTTCAAGACGGTGACGAATCCGGAGGGACTGACCGACTACGAAAGGCACCTCGCGCACCGCTTCCTGCGCGGCGTCCTGCAACGGACCGAGGCGCAATTTGCGCTGTACAACAACGGCGTGCTGGATGCGGAGGTCTGGCGTTTGCGCCGCGCCTACATCAAGAGCCTGATGAACAACCCCGTTTTCAACGAGGTCTGGCAGGCCGAAAAGACCAACTCCGTGCTGACGCGTGCCTTCATCGCCGAGATGGACAGGGCCGAGACCAGAGAAAGCCCGACGTTTCTGGGCGCGCGGGCGACCGAGAAGACGGGAAAGGACGCGGGGTGACCCTGGAAGACGTCTATTACATCAGCCAGGTCTAGAGCGAGTTTTCTTGAGACGGACTATGTAGCGCAGAGTCAGCTTTCACCACAAAGGCACCAAGGACACGGAGTTCCACCAAGTGGATTTGTTCGCGTACGCCAGCGCGCAGTCAAGGTTTGACAGGCGCTGCGCGCCAAAGGACGACAATCTTGGTGCAACTTCGTGTCCTTGGTGCCTTGTATGTCCAAACCGCTTCGACGGGTAGATTATCTGCCGGGGCGA
>CAZXAQ010000060.1:0-24473 GCA_964638635.1 uncultured Flavobacteriaceae bacterium | reverse complement strand
ATCCCTGTCTCCGATGGAGAGAGCTAGCGCAATCCTGTCACCGGCATAGGGCTGGTGGGCAAGGTCATCGACCAGCTGGTGCATCCAGCCAGCACTTCCGCCATGGCGTCCTGCCCATGCCACGAGGCGGGTGATGACATCGCCGCCGCTGCCGGGATCAGTTGCCGCGTTGAGGGAACCAAGCCCTTCCACGGTGCGGGTGATGACGTAGTCCGCGAGTGCCGGCGTGCCATTAAGAGGATCAAGCGAATTGACGGTCTGAAGGATCACGTCTTCAGTCACAACGGCTGGTCCTGAATCAAGTGGCGGAAGCGGTACAGGATTGGGCTGCGGATTGGGCATGGGCGTGGGCGGCATCCCCGCTGCTGCGGAAGCGATCATCGTCGAGCGCGACATGCGCCTCGTCGAACTCACCGGCGCCCGCTACCACCTGGGCCAAGTCTCGACCGCCGCCGCGCTCGATATCATCGCCAAAGCAAAGGCACGCGGCCTGCCCGTCACCTGCGCCGTCTCCGCACACCATCTCGTGCTCAACGAACAAGACATCGGCGAATACAAAACCTTCGCCAAAGTCTCACCCGCTCTGCGCACTGAAGACGACCGCAAAGCCATGGTCGAAGGCGTGCGCACGGGGACCATCGACGCGATCGTCTCCAGCCACGACCCGCAGGCCCCGGAAACGAAGCGCCTCCCCTTCGCCCAAGCCGCTTACGGCGCCGTTGGCCTTGAGACACTGCTCCCTGCAGCCCTCTCGCTCCATCACGAAGCGGGCTTGTCACTGATCGACCTCCTACGCCGCCTTACGCTGGCACCGGCCAACCTCCTGCGCCTAAACAGCGGCCGTCTCGCCAAAGGCGCGCCCGCCGACCTCATCCTCTTCGACCCAGGCGCGCCGCGGAAAATCGACCCCGTCGAATTCCGCTCCCGCTCCAAAAACTCACCCTTCAAAGGCCGGTTGATGCAAGGCCGTGTGTCCCGCACAATGGTTGCCGGCAACACCGTCTTTGCAGGCTGACATGTTCGAAGCCCTCCTCGCTCTCGCAGGCGGCTATCTGTTAGGTTCGATCCCGTTCGCTTACATCGTGACCCAAGCGTTCGGGCTCGGCGACATTCGCCTGGTGGGCTCTGGCAACGTCGGCACGACGAACGTCCTGCGCACGGGCAACAAACTCGCGACCGCGCTCACGCTGATCGGCGATGTCGGCAAAGGCGTCGTCGCGGTCCTGATTGCAAAGCAGTTCGGCGAAGCGCCCGCCATGGCCGCGGCGCTCGGCGCGTTCGCGGGCCACATCTTTCCCGTTTGGCTGAACTTCAAAGGCGGCAAAGGCGTCGCGACCTGCCTCGGTATCCTGGCGGCGCTGAATTGGCCGGTGGCGCTGCTCGCGTTCGGCACGTGGCTGGCGGCCTTAGCGATCGGACGCATCTCCTCGCTCGCGGCACTCGTAGCGGCCATCGCTTCGCCGATCTACATGGCGCTCTGGGGTCCCGGGCTCTATGCCATTGGTGCGGTCATCCTCGCCGCGCTCGTCTTCGTGACACACCGCGAAAACATCGCCCGCCTCATGAAGGGCGAGGAACCGCGGATCGGCCAGAAGAACTCCTGAAGCCGCCTATTTCCGGCTGTTCGTTATCCAGGCGACCGAAAACAGCGTAACCGCGAACACCGTCATCGCGCCGATCACGGCCCAGATGAACATCATGTCGCCCGATTCCATAAGCATCCTCCGCTCGTAATGACAGGCAAATGCTGGCCAACACGGCCCAAACCCGCTTTGATCCAAGTCAATGGGTGACACGACGAATCTCAGCGATACGGAACGCCTGGCGCGCCTGCGCCTGATCCGCGCCAGCAACATCGGCGCGGTGACGTTCTGGGCGTTGTTGGAACGCTACGGGGACGCGAGAAGCGCGATCGCTGCGCTGCCCGACCTCACCCGCAAATCGCGCGGCGCGCGGCCGGTCAAGCTGCCGTCCGAACAGGAAGCCGCACGCGAACTGGAACTCACCGAGAAAGCCGGCGCACGCCTGATCGCGCACGGCGAGCCGGACTATCCACGCGGCCTCACCGAACTCGACGCGCCGCCGCCGCTCGTCACCGTGCGCGGCAACGCAAAGCTGTTCGCACTCGATGTCGTCGCGATTGTCGGCGCCCGCAACGCCTCCGCGCTCGGCCAGCGTTTCGCTCGCGACATCGCGCGCGATCTTGGCGCGGCCGGCGTCGTGATCGCTTCGGGCCTCGCACGCGGCATCGACACCGCCGCGCACAAAGGAAGCCTGGCAACCGGAACGATCGCGGTGATGGCGGGTGGCATCGACGTCGTCTATCCGCCGGAGAACCAAGCGCTCTACGAGGAGATCGCGGCCAAAGGCGCCGTCATCTCCGAAATGCCCGTCGGCTTGCAGCCCACCGCGCAACATTTCCCACGCCGCAACCGCATCATCTCCGGTCTCGCGCGCGGCGTGGTCGTGGTGGAGGCAACGCTAAACTCCGGCTCGCTCATCACCGCGCGGCTCGCCGGGGAACAGGGGCGCGATGTGTTCGCGGTTCCGGGCTCACCGCTCGACCCCCGCGCCAAAGGCACGAACGGACTGCTCCGCCAAGGCGCCATCCTGACCGAGAGCGCGGACGACGTTTTGAACGCCCTCGGGCCCCGTCAATTGGTCCCAAAACCCAAGCCCAAACCCCATCCGACCGCCGCCGCCATCCTGCAAAACACCGACACGCTGCAGCGCGAAATCCTGAAGCGGATCGGACCCGCACCGGTTGAAATTGACGAGCTGGTTCGACTGCTCGGCGCATCCCCGGCGGAGGTCTCAGCGGCCCTTCTGGACCTCGAATTCGCCGGTCAGTTGACCCGCCATCCGGGTCAAAGAATATCGGTATCTGGCGGATGTTAATGATTTAACAATTTGAATTATATAGAGTTTTTCAAGCGGCGACACCGCCCCACATTGCCGTTGGTTGACACCCTAACCAGATTCAGACCAGTGTCCGGCCCCCAAAAGGGCCCCCCAAACGAAAAGAGTTCGAGTTGGCCGCAAGCAATGTCGTGATCGTGGAGTCGCCGGCCAAGGCGAAGACGATCAACAAGTACCTCGGCAATACATATAAGGTGTTGGCGTCCTACGGCCACGTGCGCGACCTGGCCGAGGAAGACGGCTCCGTCCAGCCCGACAACGACTTCAAGATGTCCTGGGAGATCCAGGACCGGGCGGGCAAGCACCTTAACGAGATCACCGCCGCCGTCCGCGGCGCCAAGAAACTGATCCTGGCCACCGACCCCGACCGCGAGGGCGAGGCCATCTCCTGGCATCTGCTTGAAGTACTAAAGGACAAGAAGGCCCTGAAAGACGTCGCCGTCGAACGCGTCGTCTTCAATGCCATCACCAAAGCCGCCGTCACCGAGGCCATGGCGAACCCGCGCCAGATCGATGGCGAGCTGGTGGACGCCTACCTCGCCCGCCGCGCCCTCGACTATCTGGTCGGCTACAACCTCTCGCCGATCCTGTGGCGCAAGCTACCAGGCGCCCGCTCGGCCGGCCGCGTGCAGTCGGTCGCGCTCCGCCTCGTCTGCGAGCGCGAGATCGAGATCGAAAAATTCCGCCCCCAAGAATACTGGACCGTCGACGCGCTGCTGAAGACGCCGTCCGGCGAAAACATGTCGGCGCGACTGACGAAGCTGAACGGCGAAAAGCTCGACAAGTTCTCGTTGCCCAATGAAGCGGCAGCCCTGGCCGCCCGCCAGGCGATCGAAGCCGGCAAGTTCTCCGTCACCAGCGTCGAATCGAAGCCCGCCCGCCGCAACCCGCAACCGCCGTTCACGACCTCGACCTTGCAGCAGGAAGCCGCGCGCAAGCTCGGCTTCTCCGCGAAGCACACGATGACCATCGCCCAACGCCTCTACGAAGGCGTGGATGTCGGCGGCGAAACAGTCGGCCTGATCACCTATATGCGTACAGATGGCGTCGACGTCGCACCCGAAGCGCTGACCGCGACGCGAAAACTGATCGGCAAGCGCTTCAGCCAACGCCACATGCCGGACGCTCCGCGCATGTACAAATCGAAGACGCGCAACGCCCAAGAGGCGCACGAAGCGATCCGACCGACAGACGTCGAGCGCACGCCGGAATCGCTGCGCGACCTCGACCCGGACATGGCGCGCCTCTACGACCTGATCTGGAAGCGCCTGGTCGCGAGCCAAATGGAAGCGGCCGAGTTCGAACGCACGACGGTGGACATCGAAACCGGCGACGGCCGCACCGGCCTGCGCGCGAACGGCTCCGTACTGACGTTCGACGGCTTCCTCGCCCTCTACCAAGAAGGCCGCGACGAACCGGCGGACGACGAAGACAGTGCCCGCCTGCCGAAGGTCGCCAAGGGCGACGGCATGAACGTGAACGAGATCAAGCCGGAGCAGCACTTCACCGAGCCGCCCCCGCGCTTCTCCGAAGCCTCGCTGGTGAAGAAGCTCGAGGAACTCGGCATCGGCCGCCCCTCGACCTACGCCTCGATCCTGCAAGTGCTGCGCGACCGTTCCTACGTGCGCATGGACAAGGCCCGATTTATTCCGGAAGACAAAGGCCTGCTCGTCACGGCATTCCTGACGAACTTCTTCGAACATTACGTTCAGTACGACTTCACCGCCGACCTTGAAGAACAGCTCGACCTCGTCTCCGACGGCAAGTTGAAATGGACGAAACTGCTCGCCGATTTCTGGCGCGGCTTCAACGCCGCGATCAAAGACATCGGCGACCTGCGCATCACCCAAGTCCTCGACACGCTGAACGAGGTGTTGGGCGATCACATCTTCCCGCCCAACGCCGACGGCACCGACCCGCGCAAATGCAAAATGTGCGCGAACGGCACGCTGGGCCTGCGCCTCGGCAAGTTCGGCGCCTTCATCGGCTGCTCGAACTACAAGGGCGAAGGCGAAGACAAGTGCAGCTACACGCGCCCCCTCGCCTCCAATGGCAACGGCGAAGCGATGGAAACGAAGGTACTCGGCGTCGATCCCGACACCGGCCTCAACGTCACGATGCGCGCCGGCCGCTTCGGCCCTTACCTGCAAATCGGTGAAGCCAGCAAAGAAAAAGACGCCGAAAAGCCAAAACGTGCCGGCATTCCAAAGGGCGTCGACCGCAACGCGATCACACTGGAACAGGCGCTCCGGCTGCTTTCGCTGCCGCGTGAAGTCGGGCTGCATCCCGAAACGCAAAAGCCGATCGTCGCGAACTTCGGCCGCTTCGGACCCTACATCCTGCACGACGGTATGTACGCGAACCTCGAAAACGAAGAGGACGTGTTCACGATCGGCCTGAACCGCGCTGTCACGGTGCTCGCGGAGAAGAAAGCAAACCCGAAGAGCCGCTTCGCCCAATCGAAGGCGCTGAAGGAACTCGGGGCCCACCCTGAATCGAAGGCCGTGGTGAAAGTGATGAGCGGCCGCTACGGCCCCTACATCACCGACGGCGACACGAATGCGAACGTGCCGAAAGGTTCCGACCCGCAAAGCGTGACGCTCGAACAAGCCGTCGAACTCCTGCGCGCCCGCGCCGAAATGGGCGGCGGCAAGAAGAAGAAAAAGAAGTCCGCAAAGGCCCCCGCCAAGGCGGCCAAGGCAAACGGCGAAGCGAAAGCCGACGCCAAACCGGCAAAGGCCGCGAAAGCCGAAGCCAAAGAAAAATCAAAACCCGCGGCGCCCAAGAAGGCGCCCACAAAAAAGAAAGTACTTGAAGAGACGTGAATAAAAAACTGCGCGAACCGCGTGAGCCTAAACAACGCGGATCATTTCCGACGCGCGAAGAGTTACTAGCCTATCTCTCCGAAAATCCGTCAGCCACCAAGCGAGACCTCGCCCGGCATTTCGACATCAAGGGCGGCGCCAAGATCGCGTTGAAGCGCATCCTGCGCGACATGGAAGACGACGGCGACGTCAAACGCGGCCGCGGCAAAAAGCTGACCCGCAGCGGCGACCTCCCCGAAGTCACCGTCGTCGAAGTGGTCGAGCAAGACACCGACGGCGAACTGATCTGCCGCCCCGCGAACTGGGACGGCGACGGCGAACCGCCCAAAATCGTCCTCGCCCCCGGCGCGGACGAAGAGGTCCAAGGCCGCGCGCTCGGCGTCGGCGAACGCTTCCTGGCGCGCCTCAAACCCAACCACGAAGGCTACGAAGCGCGCATCATCAAGCGCCTCGGCACAAGCGCCCACAAAGCCGTCGGCGTCTTCCGCAAACTGGGCCGAGCCGGCCGCGTCGAACCGGTGGACCGCAAAGCCCGCCAAACCTTCATGATCGCCGAAGGCGACACCGCGAACGCCGTGGACGGCGAACTCGTCGTCGTCGAACCGTTGTCGGGCCGCGCGCTCGGCCAGCCGAAGGCGCGCGTGCGCGAAACACTCGGCCGCATGAGCGAACCGAAAGCGATCAGCCTGATCGCCGTGCACGCCCACGGCATCCCGGACGAGTTCCCCTCCGCCGTCATCGACGAAGCCGACCGCGCAAAACCCGCCACACTCGAAGGCGGCCGCGTGGACTTGCGAAAAATCCCGCTCGTCACCATCGACCCGCCCGACGCACGCGACCATGACGACGCCGTCTGGGCCGCGCCCGACGACGACCCGGCGAACAAAGGCGGCTTCCAAGCGATCGTGGCCATCGCCGACGTGTCGTACTACGTGCGCCCGAACTCCGCGCTCGACCGCGAAGCTGTGAAGCGCGGCAACTCGGTTTACTTCCCCGACCGCGTCGTGCCGATGCTGCCCGAACGCCTCTCCGCCGACCTCTGCTCGCTGAAGGAAAAGGTTGATCGTGCGATCATCGCCTGTCACCTGACGTTCGACGCGCAAGGCAAGTTGAAGCGCCACCGCTTTGAGCGTGCGCTGATGCGCTCGGCCGCGCGCCTCTCCTACAATGAGGTACAAGACGCGCTCGACGGCAATCCAAACGACAAGACCGGTCCGCTGCTGCAGCCGATCCTGAAACCGCTCGAAGCCTGCTACCGCACGCTCGTCAAAGCGCGCACGAAGCGCGGCCCCATCGACCTCGATCTCCCCGAACACAAGATCGAACTCGACGAGCAAGGCAAAGTGAAGTCGATCGGCCTCCGCGCCCGCTTCGACGCGCACAAGCTGATCGAAGAGTTCATGATCCAAGCCAACGTCGCCGCCGCGGAGGCGCTGGAGGCGAAACGCTGCCCATTGGTGTTTCGCATCCACGCACCGCCATCGACGGAGAAACTGACCGCACTGACCGACTTCCTGGGCACGCTGAACATCAACCTGCCCAAAGCCCAGACAGTGACGACGGCGATGCTCAACCGCATCCTGGAGATGGCGGCCAAGACGCCGAACGCCGAACTCGTGAACGTGGTCATGCTGCGCTCGATGAGCCAAGCCGAGTACAACCCCGACAACATCGGCCACTTCGGCCTGGCGCTGCACCGTTATGCGCACTTCACCTCGCCGATCCGCCGCTACGCCGACCTGATCGTCCACCGCGGCCTCGTCCGCGCGTTCAATCTGGGCGCCGGCGGCCTGACCGACAGCGAGATCGACCATCTGGAGAAGACGGCCGAAGACATCTCCGCCTTCGAACGCCGCGCCATGGCGGCCGAGCGCGACTCGACCGACCGCTATATCGCCGCCTACATGTCGAACCGGCTGGGCGCAGAGTTCGCGGGCCGTATCTCCGGCGTCACCCGCTTCGGCCTCTTCGTCCGCCTAGCCGAGACCGGCGCCGACGGCCTCATCCCCGTCCGCTCGCTCGGCCGCGAGTTCTTCCACCACGACGAACGCACCCACGCGCTCGTCGGCGAAGCGACAGGCTTAACATTCCGTTTAGGCGACACAGTGCGCGTGCGCTTGGAAGAAGCGACGCCGCTCACCGGCGGCTTGCGCTTCGACCTGATCGAAGGCGGCAAAGCAGGCGCACCGCGCGCACGCAAAGCCAAACCCGACCTCAAGCGTGGACGAGGCCGCCGCCGCTGACTCCACAGTCTGTGTCAAAACCGACTCTTGCAATCGAAGCCAACTCGCATTATTTGCTGCCACCACTGACGCGCAACGCACGTGCCACTGGCCCCTGGCAGGTTTATGCAACGACGGAAGCGTCCTTTTTGATCAAGCCGGTGATGAGCCGGGTCTTTAAGGATGTTGTCGATGCTGACCGAACGGGGCGTGAAAGCCCGCAAGCGTCAATTCGATTCCCAAGATCTGGCCGACGACCGCGCCGTTGAGGCTGTTACGCGGCTGCGCACGACCGCGCGCCGCACCAGCTTGCCGGCGGAGCGCGGCGGCCTGTCGCCGCGAATCGCGCGCTATCTGGAGACCGCAAAGCTCCCGTCGCCCTGCCTCGTCGTCGACGTCGACATCGTCGAGCACAACTACGCGGGCCTCACGCGCGCGCTGCCGGAGGCGGCCGTCTTCTACGCCGTGAAGGCAAACCCCGCGCACGACGTCGTGAAGCGCTTGGCCGCCCAAGGCTCCAATTTCGACACGGCGAGTATCGGTGAGATCGATCTCTGCCTCGGCCACGGCGTGGCGCCGGAGCGCCTGTCGTTCGGCAACACGATCAAGAAGCAATCGGACATCGCGGCGGCCTACGCCCGCGGCATTCGCCTCTACGCCTTCGACAGCGAAGAAGAGTTGACGAAGCTCGCCGAAGCGGCCCCCGGTTCAAAGGTCTTCTGCCGCATCCTGGTAGATTGCGCCGGCGCCGAGTGGCCGCTGTCGCGAAAATTCGGCTGCGAACCCGCGATGGCCGCCGGCCTGCTGGTGCGCGCGAAAGAGCTCGGCCTCGACGCCTACGGCGTCTCATTCCACGTCGGGTCACAGCAAACCGACCTCACCCAATTCGACAAGGCGATCGCGCAAACGGCCGACCTGTTCAAAGCTGTCGCAACGAAAGGCGTAAAGCTGCGCATGATTAACGTCGGCGGCGGCTTCCCCTCGCGCTACCGCACCGACGTCCCGCCGATCTCGTCTTATGGCCGCGCAATCCGCACCGCCTTGAAGCGCCACTTCGGCGCCGAGACGCCCGAACTCATCGTCGAACCCGGCCGCTACATCGTCGGCGACGCCGGCGTGATCACGAGCGAAGTCGTCCTCGTGTCGCACAAAGGCGGCAACGATGAGCGCCGATGGGTCTATCTCGACGTCGGCAAATTTCATGGCCTTGCCGAGACGATGGACGAGGCGATCAAGTACCGCGTCCTCACGCCCCATGACGGCACCGAAACCATGCCCGTCGTGCTCGCAGGCCCCACCTGCGACAGCGCGGACATCTTGTACGAAAAGACGGACTACCGTCTGCCGAAGGCTCTCAAAGCCGGCGACAAGGTCTTGATCCTCTCGACCGGCGCCTACACGACAACCTATTCGTCGATCGCGTTCAACGGCATGCCGCCGCTGGCGAGCGTGTGCATCTGACGCCCGTCAGACGCACTCCATCGGGTCCATGCCGATACTGCGCTCGCAGCCGTCAACGCTGATCCCGTCGACCTGGGCCTTCGCGTAGATTTGCATGGCGAGCAGCCAGAACAGCGAACCGGCGGCAAAGCCGATGACCACGGCGATCGCGCGCTGCTTAACCACGGGAGGAACCGACATCGTACTGACCTGGCACAGTTTCTAGTTTCTGGTCGGCAAACGATGCACCCGCCATGCCCGGCGAAAATTGCCGACAAACCCTCGCGCAACGGCCTTAACGACCCAATATAGTGGCGAGCCACCGGAGCTGAGTCCGGCGCCACACGGGAGGAACGACCCCATGTCCGATTCCAAGCTCGCGATTCCCTCGAAAGAGAACCTGCTTTCGAACACCACCTCCGGCTGGCTGATGCTGGCCGTTTTGCTGCTGATGTTCCTGGCCGGCATCGTGCTGATGCGCATACCGTTCGTCGGCGTGCCCCTCATCGTGCTGGCTGTCTTCTGTTCGGTTGGCTTTCTAGTGCTGAAGCCGAACGAATCGGCCGTACTCACATTGTTCGGCCGTTACGCCGGTACGGTGCGCGCGGAAGGCTTCCACTGGGTCAACCCGTTTTATGCGAAGCAAAAGCTCTCGCTCCGCGTGCGCAACTTCACGACGCCGACGCTCAAGGTCAACGACAAGGTCGGCAACCCGATCGACGTCGCCGCCGTCGTCGTGTGGCTGATCAAGGACACGGCGCAAGCCGTTTTCGACGTCGACGACTTCGAAACCTACATCAAGACGCAATGCGAAATGGCGCTGCGCGACGTCGTCTCGACGCACCCTTACGATGCCACGAAGGACGAGCACGTCTCGCTCCGCGGCAACACCGCCGCCGTGTCGGATCTGCTCAAAGAGTCGCTCCAGCGCTCCGTCAACGTTGCGGGAATTCAAATGCTCGAGATGCGCATCACGCACCTCGCCTACGCACCCGAAATCGCCTCGATAATGCTGCGCCGCCAGCAAGCAGAAGCGCTCATCCAAGCCCGCGAGAAAATGGTCGACGGTGCGATCGGCATGGTCCGCATGGCGCTCGACCGCTTCCAAAGCGAAGGCATCACCGACATGACGTCCGCACAGAAGGCGACGCTCGTCTCAAACATGATGCTCGTCCTCTTAAGCGACGAAGGCGCGCAACCGGTGATCCCGGCAACGTCGGCTTAGCGAACCGTAACGCACACGCGGCCCGGCACCGCCGGGCCGTTTGCTTTTGAACCCTGGCGCATGCTTGAAAGAGGCATGTCCCAACGCCCCGTCAAACCGCGTCACGCCGCGTCGCTCGTCCTTGTGCGGCGTCGCAAGGGCGTGACGCAAATTCTGATGGGCCGCCGCTCCGCCAAGGCTGTGTTCCCCGAGGCCTATGTCTTCCCCGGCGGCCGCCTCGACAAGAGCGATGTCACCGTAGCGCCAAGCTCGCACCTGCCCGCGCAAGTCATGAACGAACTCTGCGAACGCGGCGGCTGCACGCAAGCGCTCGCGCGCGGCCTGGCCACCGCTGCGATCCGCGAGACGTACGAGGAGACGGGCCTCATCATCGCCGGTCGAGGCGATGCCGGCTTGCGCGAAGGAACCTGGGCTGATTTCGCGGCCCGTGGCATCGCCCCGGCGCACGACCGCTTGCGCTTCCTCGGCCGCGCGATCACGCCGGCCTCTGCGCCCGTCCGCTTCCACGCTCGCTTCTTCATGGCCGACGGCGACGGGGTCGAAGGTGAGATAAAAAGCAACGGCGAACTGACCGCGCTCGACTGGTACCCGCTCGACCACGCACAGACACTGCCCGCGATCGACGTAACGAAGTTCATCTTGAGCGAACTTGCGGCTGCCGAAACCGGCGTCGTGCGTGAAGCCCCGTTCTTCCGCTACCGGCGCAACAAGCCGCTCGCCAAGGCGCATGGCTGACGCCGCAAACCTAACCGCCCACGAGCGCCGCCTAAGCCTTGGCGCCATCTATGCTTGCGTGTTCGCGAACGGCGTCGGCATGGGTCTGTCGCTGCCGTTGCTCTCGCTGATCATGGAGCGCAATGGCGTCTCCGCGACGCTGAACGGCGCGAACGCGACCTTCGGCGCGCTCGCCATGATCGTCGTCACGCCGTTAATTCCAGCCGTCGCCGCGCGTGTCGGCACGGTGAGGTTTCTGGCCGCCTGTTATGTCGTTGCAGCCGCATCGCTGATCGGCTTTCGCGCCACCAACGATCTCGTCGTCTGGTTCATGCTCCGCTTCACGCTGAACGCCGCGCTGCAGGGCCTCTTCCTGGTCAGCGAGGTTTGGATCAACCAGATCGCGACCGATGCCGTGCGCGGCCGCCTCGTCGCCATTTACGCCTCGATCGTCTCAGCTGGTTTCGCGCTGGGGCCGATCATCATCCAAGTCCTCGGGACGACCGGATGGGCCCCCTTCATCGCCGGGGCAACCGCCATGCTGCTGGCGATGGCCCCGCTCATCGCGGCGCGCCGGTTGGTTCCCGTTGCTGAACACGCGCCGGCGCGCGCCATGTTCGGCTTCGTTCTGCGCTCACCCTCAGCTGCAGCGGCAGGCCTCGGCTACGGCGCGATCGAAGCCTGCGCTGCCGCATTCCTCACCATCTACGCCGTACGCCTCGGCTCAGCGGAAGCGCCGGCGACCTTGCTCGTCGCGGCCCTGGGCCTCGGCAACATGCTGCTTGTGCCACTGCTCGGCTGGCTCGCCGACAAGGTCGACCGCCGCTGGGTGCTGATCCTCTGCGGCGTCGTGGGCCTCATCGGCGCGTGCCTGTTGCCGTTGACGAACGGAGCAGGCCCGGCCGCGCTCGCGCTCGTCTTCGTCTGGGGCGGCTTCATCGCGGGCCTCTACGCGGTCGGCCTTGCCCATTTGGGCTCGAACTTCAAAGGTGGCGAGTTGGCTGCCGCAAACGCTGCCTTCGCCATCCTCTACGCGGTTGGGGTGCTGGTTGGCCCCTCCCTGGGCGGCATTGGGATGGACTTGTGGAACCCACACGGGCTCCCGGTCGTTTTGGCGCTGATTTCCGCGGCTTTGGTGGCGGTCATCGCGGTGCGGACCGCGACCTTTCCGCGCCCTCGAAACAGCCCGCCGCCGGGTTGACTTGAGCGCGGGGATCAGTAGCTTCTCGCGCTCTTCGAACGCGACTGAAAGCTTGACCTATGGCAAAGCCCACCACGATCAAAATCCGTCTGAACTCGTCCGCCGGCACCGGCCACTTCTACGTCGCGAAGAAGAACTCGCGCACCATGACGGACAAGTTCAAGGTGAAGAAGTACGACCCGGTCGTGCGCAAGCACGTCGAATACGTCGAAGGCAAGATCAAGTAGGAACCGGCGACAGCCGCCGACGCAAAGGGCGCCTCTGGCGCCCTTTTTGATTCACGGCCAGAGCGCCGCGCCCTCAAGCCCCAACGTCTCCGGATTGCCGGTGATGATGTTCGCGTTCTGCACCGCCTGCCCTGCAGCACCCTTGCCGAGGTTGTCGCAAGCGCCGAACGCCATCACGAGATTGCGCGCGGGATCGCACGCATACGACACGAAGACGAGGTTCGACGCCGTCGCCCATTTCGTGTGCGGCGGCTTGTCGGTCACGCGCACGAACGGCCGGTTCGCGTAGTACGACCGGGCTACCTCCAAGCACTTCTCCGTCGTCGCCTTACCCTTCGCATAAATCGTGGCCAGAATGCCCCGCGTCATCGGGATCAAGTGCGGTGTGAACACAAGCCCTTCCGACTTCGCACCCGACAAAGCATCGATGGTCTTCGTGATCTCGGGCATATGAACGTGCTTCAGAAGCCCATAAGCGGCGACGTCCTCGTTGACCTCGCCATAGGCAAACGTGGCCTCACCGCCGCCGCGCCCGGCACCGCTGACGCCGGTCTTGGCGTCGATGATAATCTGATGCGGCTCGATCAAGCGCTCCGCCAGCAGCGGCGCCAGCGCCGCCAGCGTCGCCGCCGGATAGCACCCCGGATTGGCGACCCGGCTCTTGCCCTTGATCTGATCCGGCCAAACATCGGCAAGCCCATAGGCCCACCCTTCCACGTACCGGTGATCGCCCCCGATATCGACGATCTTCGTAGCGGCAGGCACCCGCGCAAGGGGCTCTTTGGACTGCCCCGTCGGCAACGACGCGAACAACACGTCGAGCTTCGGCAACGCCGCCGGATCCCACTTCTCGATGACAAGGTCGCCGATCTTGCCCAAACCCGGATAGCGCTCGCCCAAGCGCTGGCCCGACGAGCTTTCGCCGCCCGCATACACGAGCTCAAACGCAGGATGCGTCGCGCAAAGCCGCAAAGCCTCGCCGCCGCCGTATCCGCTAACCCCGATGATTCCGACTTTGAGTTTCATGACCGCCAACGCCTCTTGCGCGTATCCGTGCCGCAAGCAAAGCGTCCGGGTCAAGCCCGCAGGATGGTGAAGGTACTAGGCCGCGTCCGCGACGACGCGATTGCGCCCGTCGCGCTTCGCCCGGTAGAGCGCCTTGTCGGCACGCTTGAGAAGCGCCTCGGCCGTGTCGTCCGCCCCTTCACTCGTGGTGACGCCGATCGAGATCGTGACCGGCAGCTGCCCGGGGTCGACGCCGATGTGGAACGGCGCGTCGGCAACCGCCTGACGCAAACGCTCGGCGACCATATAGGCGAAGTTCATATCCGTGTCCGGCATCACGACCACGAACTCCTCGCCACCGTACCGGCACGCCAGATCGATGCCCCGCACATTGGCAGAGATGCGCAACGCAAACTCGCGCAGCACTTCGTCGCCGATGTCGTGACCGTACGTATCGTTGACCTGCTTGAAGTAGTCGATGTCCATGATCAGGAACGACACGGGCTTGCCGGTCTTTCCCGTGTTCGCGATCAGCGTGCTCAAGTGGCGCGACATGTAGCGCCGGTTGAACAACCCCGTCAGCTGGTCCGTGATTGCCATCTCGAGCGACAGCTGTAGCGAGTGCTTCAGCTTGTCGGTGTAGCGCTTGCGGCGTAGCTGCGTGCTGACCCGCGCGACCAGCTCGCTGCGCTCCACCGGACGCATCAGATAGTCGTTGATCCCGATGTCGAGCGCGCGCACGAGGCGCTTCAAATCGCCTTCGTCCACGATCGTCAAAATCGGCGTCTGCCGCGTCGCATCCAAACTGCGTAGCGTCGCGCAGAAGCGCAAACCGTCCTGCTTGTCGAGCGCGAGACTCGCGATCACAAGGTCGTAGTCGCCGCTCTTCACCCGCACGATCGCCTCGGTGGTCTGCGGCACGACTTCGACTTCGTGACCGGAAAGCGTCTCGACGATGCGCTGCGCGCTTTGCTCCCGGTCCTCGACCACCAAGACGCGGCCGCGTTCGATCGGCTTCGTCAGCTCATTCTCGTCTTGATCGACGAGGCCCATGCTTTCGCCGGTCGCTTGGCGTAGGCGAAGCTCGTCCACCATCGTCTTGATGCGCACGAGGCTGCGCACGCGCGCGAACAGCGCCACGTCGTTCACAGGCTTCGTCAGAAAGTCGTCGGCGCCCGCCTCAAGCCCCGTCACGCGATCCGACACCTGATCGAGCGCGGTCACCATGACGACCGGCAGATGCGACGTTGCGGGGTTGCCCTTGATGCGGCGGCAAACCTCGAACCCGTCCATGCCCGGCATCATCACGTCGAGCAGAATGATGTCGGGCTTGTCGTTGTTGAGAAGTGTGAGCGCTTCGGGACCGGAACCGGCCGTCACGACGTCGAAATATTCCGCGCCAAGCTTTGCTTCGAGCAGCTTGACGTTAGCCGGAATATCGTCGACGACGAGAACGCGGGCGGTCATGGGCCGGTGCCTTTAGGCCAGGAACCGGCGGATCGTTTCGAGGAAGTGCATCACCGAGATCGGCTTCGAGATATAGGCCTCGCAACCGCCCTGGCGAATCTTCTCCTCGTCGCCCTTCATCGCGAACGCGGTGACGGCGATAACGGGAATCTTCTTCAGCCCGTCGTCTTCCTTCAGCCACTTCGTGACCTCGAGACCCGAGACTTCCGGCAGCTGGATATCCATCAGGATCAGGTCGGGCACGTGCTTGCGCGCGAGGTCGAGCGCTTCCAGCCCGTCCCGCGTCTGAATCGTCTTGTAACCGTGTGCGTCCAACAAATCGTGGAAGAGCTTCATGTTGAGCTCGTTGTCTTCCACGATCAGAACGGTCTTCGCTCTGGCGTCCATGTGCGTCTCCGAACGAAGGCTCTTGAGCCCCAAATCTTGTTTTTCGGCAGCTATCGCACGAACGCGCGATCTGCCTCTCTTTCGCGTCATATTTCATCCGAATAATGTTAAATAAGCTTTGCCCGGCCGCCAACAATTCGGCGGCATAAGCGCCACGCAAACGTGCATGAAGGAACGCGAAATCCAATGAAACGCGAGATGGCATTCGAAATGTCTGAACGTGCTTTAACATTCCTGTCCGAACGCCCTGCTGAACTTCAGCGATTCTTAACCGCAAGCGGCCTCGTACCTGACGAACTACTTGCGGCGCACGATGATAAGGCGATTCTAGCGGCCGTGCTCGGCTTTGTCGCGGCCGACGAATCGCTGGCCAAGGATTTTTCCGAAGCTGAGGGGCTAAAACCAGGCGCTTTGCTCAACGCTTGCGCCGTCATAGACCCGCACGGATCAAGCGCATGGTGACGTTGGACCCGACGCGCCCGCTCATCATTTGCGACGCCGACGAGGTGCTGCTGCGCTTTCTCTTAGGGCTGGAACGCTTCCTCGAACGCAACGGCTGCTACCTCGACCTCACGTCGTTCCGCATTCACGGTAACGTCAAACACCGAGCCTCGCGCGAAGCCGTCGCCGACGAAACGGTCACGAAGATGATCGCGGAGTTTTTCGCCAGCGACACCCGTCACCTGGAACCCGTCGAAGGCGCAGCCGCGGCCCTGCGTGATCTGAGCGCTCGCGCGCAAATCGTCATCCTGTCGAACCTGCCCGAAACCTCGCGCGACGCGCGCATCGAAAACCTAATCGAACACGGCATGCCGTATCCGGTTATCGCCGGAAGGGGACCAAAGGGCCCCGTCGTCAAATCCCTGCTTGGCGACTTTCCGCAAACCGTTGTCTTCATCGACGACCTGCCGCCGAACCTGTCGTCGGTCGCGAGCGAAACCCCGCACGTCCACCGCCTGCATTTCATCGCCGATCCCCGTCTGGCCAGATTGCTGCCCGCTGCCCCCGACGCACACCGCCGCATCGACGACTGGCCTTCGGCGGCGAACTGGATAGCCTCCGTGATCGCATGACGACGCTCTGCCGCGATTGCTTCACGCTGATCGAGGACGGCCCCCGCCGTTGCCCATCATGCAAGAGCCCGCGGCTGGTGCGCCATGACGAAATCGCAAACCTGTCGATGGCCCACATCGACTGCGATGCGTTCTACGCCACGATCGAAAAGCGCGACAACCCTGCCATCGCGGACAAGCCCGTCATCGTCGGCGGCGGCAAGCGCGGCGTCGTGTCGGCCGCCTGCTACATCGCCCGCACGTTCGGCGTGAAGTCGGCGATGCCGATGTTCAAGGCATTGGCCGCTTGCCCAAACGCGGTTGTCGTGCGCCCCAACATGCAGAAATACGTGAGCGTCGGCCGCCAGGTTCGCCAACTGATG
The DNA here is from genome assembly GCA_964638635.1 of uncultured Flavobacteriaceae bacterium. GTDB lineage: Bacteria > Pseudomonadota > Alphaproteobacteria > Micropepsales > Micropepsaceae > SZUA-430. The sequence goes on along the minus strand of CAZXAQ010000060.1, from coordinate 7,406 downwards.
CTCGAAACCACGCCCCTCGTCGAACCCCTGTCGCTCGACGAAGCCTTCCTGGACCTCGCCGGCACCGAGCGCTTGCACAAGTGCTCGCCGGCCCAAACGCTCGCCCGCCTGGCGCGCCGCATCGAAGACGAAATTCACATCACCGTCTCGATCGGTCTCAGCTTCAACAAGTTTCTGGCCAAGGTGGCCTCCGACCTCGACAAGCCGCGCGGCTTCTCCGTCATCGGCAAGGCGGAGGCCGTGGACTTCCTCGACAAGCGCCCGGTGACGCTGCTCCCCGGCGTCGGTAAAGCGTTCGCGGCCTCCCTCTCCCGCGACGGCATCTTCACGATCGGCGACGTCCGCCGCCGCAACCCGAAGGAACTCGGCGCCCATTTCGGATCGAGCGGCCTCTGGCTTTGGCGGCTCTCGAACGCCGACGACACCCGCGTCGTCGAACCGCGTTCGCCGGCGAAAGGCATCTCCGCCGAAACGACGTTCGAACACGACATTGCCGACGCCGACCAACTGTCCCGTATCCTCTGGGCGCTGTGCGAAAAGGTCTCCGCCCGCGCCAAAGCGGCCGACCTCGGCGGCAACGTTGTACAGCTGAAGCTGAAGACGGCGGACTTCAAGATCGTCACCCGCCGCCACACGCTCGACCGCCCGACCCAACTCGCCCGCCGCTTGTTCGAAACCGGGAGCGACCTGCTCAAAGCCGAAGCCAAAGGCAAACGCTACCGCTTGATCGGCATCGGCCTCGCCGACCTCGTGCCCGCCGGGAAAACCGACGAAGCCGACCTCTTCGACCAAACCGGCGCCCGCCGCGACGCCGCCGAACGCGCCATGGACAAGGTTCGCGAAAAATTCGGCTCCAGCGCGATCAAAAAAGGCCGCTCGCTCTAGCCCTTCCCATCGAGCGACATCAGAGGCCCATAGAGCTCCGGTCGCCGGTCGCGGAACATCCCCCACGAATTGCGCGCCGTCGCAATCGCATCGAGGTCGACCGTCGCCGTGATCACAGCTTCCTTATCCCGCCCCGCATCCGCCAGAATCTCTCCCGTCGGCCCCGCGATGAACGACGTGCCATAGAACGTGATCTCGCACGTCTCGCCGACTTCGCGCCCAATCCGGTTCGAGGCGATCAGCGGGACATAGTTCGCCCCCGCATGCCCCTGCATCACGCGCCGCCAATGCGCGGAAGAATCGACGGACGGTGCCGGCGGCGGCTCCGTCCCAATCGCCGTCGGATAGCAGAGGATTTCAGCGCCCATCAGCGCCATCGCGCGCGCACCTTCCGGAAACCACTGATCCCAACAGATCGCAGCCCCGATCCTGCCATAGCGCGTCGGCCAAACCTTGAAACCCGTATCGCCCGGGTTGAAGTAGAACTTCTCCTGATACCCCGGCCCATCAGGAATGTGCGACTTGCGATAGAGCCCGAGCACGGATCCGTCAGCGTCGATCATGGCTAGCGAATTGAAGTGCGCATTGTTCGCCCGCTCGAAAAACGAAAGCGGCAACACCACGCCAAGCTCCTTCGCCAACGCCGAAAACTCAGCGATCAACGCATTGTTCTCGAAAGGCTGCGCCAGCGAAAAGTGCTTCGCCAACTGGTCCTTGCAAAAGTAAGGCGTCTCGAACAGCTCCTGGATCAAGATCACCTGCGCGCCCTGAGCCTTCGCCTGGCGCACCAACCGCTTCGCATTCGCGATATTCGCCGCACGATCCGGCCCGCACGCCATCTGCGTCGCTGCCAGCGTCACCTGCCTCATAATGCGTTCCACTCGACTGTCACGGCGTTCTCATAGCTCAAGCAACGCCGACACCCAAGAGCTGACCGATCCCGTAGGTAGCGCCACCGGCGAGCGCGCCAATGGCGAGCATGCGCATCCCGCCAAAGAACGCATTGCGCCCGGAAAAGAGGCTGAGCGCCGCCCCGACGGCAAACAGCGCAATGCCCGTCACGCCGATCGCGATGGGAAGCGCTGACGCCCCTGTGCCGAATAGGAACGGCGCCAGCGGCAATACGGCGCCGATCGCAAACGCAACGAACGACGAAGCCGCGGCACCCCACGGCGATCCGAGATCCTCGGGATTCAAACCAAGCTCCTCGCGCGCCAATGTGTCGAGCGCCTGCTTCGGATTGGCGATCAGTCGCTTCGCGATCCCACGCGCCTCGTCGATCGGAATGCCGCGCGCCGCGTAGATCAGCGCGAGTTCTTCGGCTTCCTCTGCGGGATAACGATCGAGTTCGTCGCGTTCCTCGCCGATCTGGTGCTCGAACATCTCGCGCTGAGAAAGCATCGAAAGATACTCACCCGCCGCCATCGAGAACGCGCCGGCGAGCAATCCGGCGACGCCCGTCAGCACAATCACTTTCGGATCGGCACCCGCCCCCGCCACGCCGAAAATCAAACACGCACTCGACACGAGCCCGTCGTTCACCCCGAACACGCCCGCGCGTAGCGCACCGCCACCTGCCCCGCGATGACGCCCGCCAATACCCGCAACCGATGTCGGCATCGCGTGACCCGCTGGCGGCGGCGATGCTGAATAGACGGAAATCCCGCGCACCTTCGCGGCCGCAAGCACCGGACGCGCCACACGGGGTCCAATGAGCCCCACCAGCACCGCGATCGCCCGCGCGCGCACGCTCGGACGAAACGCCGGTGCACCGCCGAGATCGCCGGCCAAGATGGCCGCCTGCTTCTCCGCCGCAACGGCAAGGTCACGAAACAGCTTCGCCTTCATAGGATCGCTCTCGGCGCCGGCGACGGCCTCATAGAGCCACGCCGATTCCTTCTCCGACCGAAAGCGACCTAGCGTGTGCTTTGCATCGGACGGCTTCATCTGATGTCCGGCGCAAGCGCGCGCCCTGCCGGCTGCTGTTGCGTGATGCAGTGGATGCCGCCACCGCCCTCTACGATATCGAGCGCGGACACCTGAACGATCCGCCGGTCCGGAAACGCTTTCTCCATGATCTCGGCCGCCACCGCATCCATCGGATCGTCGAACGACGGCAGTACGATCCCGTAGTTCGCGAAATAGAAGTTGATGTAGCTCATGTCGAGCCTGCGGCCGTCGTGCCGCTCGCGCCGTGCCGGCTCGGGCAACTCGATGATCTCCAGCGAACGTCCACGCGCATCCCGCGCGGCCTTCAGTCGCGCAACATTGTCGCGCATCACGCGCTCGTTCAGCCCGCCTTTCTCGCGCGCGCCGTAGATCATCACGCGCCCGGGTCCGGCGAAACACGCAATGTTGTCGACGTGGCCGTCCGTCTCGTCGTCCTCCAGCCCCTCGCCCAACCAGATGACCTTCGTCACGCCACAATAGAGCGCCAGCCGTTCTTCGATCTGCTGCCGGTCCAAATTCGGATTCCGGTTCTCGTTCAGCAAACACTGCTCCGTCGTGATCAGCGTCCCCTCGCCGTCCACGCAGATCGACCCGCCTTCGAGCACCATCGGCCCTTCATAGCGGCGCATATCCAAAGCCTCGATCACGCGCCGCCCGAACGCCGCGTCTTCGTCGAAGCCGATGTACTTGTTCCCCCACGCATTGAAGCGCCAATGCACGCCCGCCACCCCGTCGCGCCCATCGCTGACGAAAATCGGCCCGCTGTCGCGCGCCCAAGAATCGTCGATCAGCACTTCGAAAATCTCGATCCCGCGCCCCATCATCAGCCGCGCCTCGTCGACGTCGCGCGGATGCACCGCCATCGTCACCTTCTCGAACCCTGAGATCGCGCGCGCCACCGCCGCATGGCCAAGCCGCGCCCGCAGCATCCCCTCGGGCGAGCCCCACGGCTCCAACCGGCACGGCCAAGCCATCCAGGTCCGCGCGTGCGTCTCCCACTCGGCGGGCATGAAAAGCCCGTCGCGCACGGGACAGCGGTCGTCGGCATCAAGGCGTTTTGACATGATTCCCGCGTTCCGAAGTTGCGTCGGCGCGCCCGATTTGCGAGCTTCCGTTTCTCGCATGGACACTCGCCTTTCGCAAAGGGACAAGACATGACCGGACGCGTCGAAGCTCGCCTCAAAGAACTTGACATCACGCTGCCCAAAGCCGTGGCACCGGTCGCGAACTACGTCCCCTACGTGGTCACGGGAAATCTGGTCTTCATTTCGGGCCAAGTGACCCTGGGCCCGAACGGCCTCGAATATGTGGGCCAGGTCGGCAAGGACTTCACGGTCGAGCAAGGCCAGGCGGCCGCTCGTCTCTGCGCGCTCAACATCGTGGCGCAACTGCGCGAAGCCTGCGGCGGCAATCTCGACCGCGTGAAGCGCTGCGTGAAGGTGACGGGCTTCGTCAACGCCGTGCCCGGCTTCGCCCAGCACCCCGAGGTCATCAACGGCGCCTCCGACACGCTCGTGCAGATTTTCGGCGACCTCGGCAAACACGCGCGCGCCGCCGTCGGCGCAGGTTCGCTGCCGCGCAATGTCGCCGTCGAAGTCGAAGCCACGTTCGAGATCGCATGACAACGAACCGGACGGCAGCGGCAAAGTCGGCGCCGTCCGCCCGCATTCTGGACGGCATGAGCGGCATCGCGCCCGCCGCATGGGATGCGCTCGCCAACCCGCCGGGCAGCCGCTTCAACCCGTTCCTCACGCACGCCTTCCTCTCGGCGCTGGAGGAGAGCGGCTCCGCCACCGCGCGCACCGGCTGGCAACCCGCCCACATTTTGGTCGAACAATCCGGCCACGCCATCGCCGCCGCCCCGATGTACGTGAAGAGCCATTCCTACGGCGAATACGTCTTCGACCACGGCTGGGCGCAAGCGTTCGAACGCGCCGGCGGCGAATACTATCCGAAACTCCAAGTCACCGTGCCGTTCACACCGGCGACCGGCCCACGCCTGCTGACCGGCGGGGACGTCGCGGCGCGCGAACCGCTCGCCCGCGCCATGATGGCCATCGCACAGAAGCTCCAAGTCTCGTCGCTGCACATCACCTTCGCGCCGCAAGAAGAGGCTGAAGCGCTCGCGCCGCTCGGTTTCCTGCAACGCCACGACCAGCAGTTCCATTGGCGCAACGAAGCCTATGGCAGCTTCGACGATTTCTTGTGCGCGCTCTCATCGATCAAGCGCAAGAACCTGCGTCGCGAACGCGCCGAAGCTCTAAGGGCCGGAATCGACGTCGAATGGCTGACAGGCAGCGATTTGACGGAAGCACATTGGGACGCCTTCTTCGCGTTCTATATGGACACCGGATCGCGCAAATGGGGCTCGCCCTATCTCACGCGAAAGTTCTTTAGCCTCGTCGGTCAAAGCATGGCCGACCGTATCCTGTTGATCATGGCCAAGCGCAACGGCCGCTACATCGCAGGCGCCTTGAACTTCATCGGCGCCGACACGCTCTACGGTCGCAACTGGGGCGCGCTCGAACACCACCCGTTCTTGCATTTCGAGCTCTGCTACTATCAAGCAATCGACTACGCGATCGCGAAGGGTTTGAAGGTGGTCGAAGCCGGCGCCCAAGGCGCGCACAAACTCGCGCGCGGCTACCTGCCCGTTCGCACCTATTCCGCACACTGGATCGCGCACGCGGGCCTCCGCGACGCGGTCGCCCGCTACTTGAACGAAGAACGCCGCGCGGTCGGTGAGGAAATGGAAGCGCTCGCAGAACACGCGCCCTTCAAGAAGGAAGCCTCCGATGACCTATGACCCCAACAACATCTTCGCGAAAATCGTCCGCGGCGAAGCGCCCTGCTTCAAGGTCTACGAAGACGCGCACACGCTCGCCTTCATGGACATCATGCCCCAAGCCGAAGGCCACACGCTGGTGATCCCGAAAGAAGGCGCCGAGTCGATCTTCGACCTCAGCCCCGAAGGCGCCGCAGCCCTCATCAAAACGACGAAGAAAGTCGCGGCCGCTGTGAAAGAAGTCACAAACGCCCCCGGCATCCTGATCGCACAACTCAACGGTGCGGCGGCGGGCCAAACCGTCTTCCATATCCACTTCCACGTGATCCCGCGTACGTCGGGCCTAGACCTCAAACTGCACGCCCGCGAAACCGCAAATTTCGAGCAGCTTAAGGCGCTCGCCGCGAAGATAACGGCCGCAATCAGATAGAATCAGTCTGAAAGCGCCACACCGATCCGCGTCTTCGCGCCGTCCGGCGAGAACATCACGGCGAACTTGCGCGTGACCTCGCACGCGGATGCCGACCACGACTCGGTCCACGGCTTGCCCGGCACGCGCGCCTTCGTGACCACGCTGTCGACCAGGAATGCAGGCTCGTCGCAATTGCCTCGCATCGCAATCCCGTTCGCCTCGCGTAAGACCAGCGGCACGGCCTCCGCCTGCAGCCGCACGCCCGCGACCGACCGCCCGGGCACGCCCAACCGCAGACCAGCCGGCACGCCCACGCGCGGATACAAGAAGACGTTGTGCAGCCTCGGCGACCAACAGCCCTTTCCGATCACCGCAATCCGCCACACGCCGCGCCGGCTAGGCTCGATGCGCTTCGAGAGGTCGTTCTCGTCGTAGTAGTCGGCGCCCGCAAACTCGAAGATCCGCTTCATCCCGCACGGCGGCGCGATCAGGCGGTCGAGATTGATTAGCGTCGCCGCCATACGGTTCGCCATCTGCACCACGGTCTCGCCCCGCGCGAGAATCTGCGGGAACTGACCGCGAATGATGACCTCCTCCTCCGCGCGCGAAGGCGCGGCGAGGCACACGAAAAAGGCCAAGGCCAGAAGGATGCGCGTCATTTCACCAATTCAGGCTCGTGCGGCTCTGACTCCCCGTCGCCGTCGGAGTCATCACCCGTCGTTGCCATCTTGGCCGGCAATTGCGGCGCTTCGATGATCTCGAACGCAAGGCCAGACCTGTCGGGTTTGACGGTCATCTTCACCGTGCCTCCGCGCGCCAGCTTGCCGAACAAGATGTCGTCGGCCAGCGGCTTTTTGATCGTATCCTGGATCAACCGCGCCAGCGGCCGCGCGCCGAACGCCTCGTCGTAGCCGTGCTCGGCCAGCCAGCGCGTTGCGTCCGGATCCAATTCGAACGTCACGTTACGGTCGGAAAGCTGCGCCTCAAGCTGCAACACGAACTTCTCGACGACCCGCTCGATGATCTCTTGCGAAAGCGGCGCAAAGCCGATGACCGCATCGAGACGATTGCGGAACTCCGGCGTGAACAGCTTCTTGATCGCTTCCGTATCCTCGCCTTCGCGACGCCCGCGCCCGAAGCCGATCGATTCCTTCGCAGCATCCGACGCACCCGCGTTCGTCGTCATGATGAGCACGACATTGCGGAAGTCGATCTTCTTGCCGTTGTGATCGGTGAGCTTCCCGTGATCCATCACCTGCAACAGAATATTGAACAGGTCCGGATGCGCCTTCTCGATTTCGTCGAGCAACAGGATGCAATGCGGATGCTGATCGACGCCGTCGGTCAACAGCCCGCCCTGATCGAACCCCACAT
>CAZXAQ010000059.1:0-24548 GCA_964638635.1 uncultured Flavobacteriaceae bacterium | reverse complement strand
TGCCGCGGCGCATGTCGTCGTCGTCCATCGCGGGCAGGTCGTCGTGGGCGAGCGAGTAGCCGTGCACGCACTCGACCGCCGCGGCGACGCGCGAGAGCGCCCGGCGATCAACGCCGAACTGGCGGCCCGATTGCAGCACCAGGAACGCACGGACGCGCTTGCCGCCGCCCAAGGTGGCGTAGCGCATGGCCTCGATCAGCCGCGCCTGCGGGCCCATGGGCTCCGGCAGGAATTCGGCCAGCACGTCCTCCATGAAGTGGGCCGCTTCGTTCAGCGCGGGCTCGATAGGGGTTAGGGTCATGGCCTCACTTCTCGAACGGCGCGGTGGCGGGCCCCGAGGGCGTGATCACGATCTTTTCGATGCGGGCTTCGGCGTCTTTCAGCTTCGCCTCGCAGTGGGCCTTCAGCTTGCTGCCACGTTCGTAGATTTCGATCGAGTCCTCGAGGTCAACCTGGCCCTTTTCCAGCCGCTGGACGATCTGTTCCAGCTGCTGCAAAGCCTGCTCGAAACTCAGGGCGGCGATGTCGTTCTTGTCGTCTTTTGCCATCGGGTGGTCCGGGTGGTTTTCGTTGGTTGGGGTATAGTGGTTTCGGCGGCGGTGGTCACCCCTTCATCCCCTAAAGTCTGTCATCCCGGGCGAGCATAGCGAGACCCGGGACCCAGGGGAATCCGCGCCTCGCTCTCCTGGGTCCCGGGTCTCGCTCGCTTCGCTCCCTCGCCCGGGATGACAACGTTAGGGTAGTGTTGCGAACGGGAGAACGAAAATGATCAACGACCAATTCCACTTCGACGGTACCGACGGTGCGCGCATTGCGGCCTACCGGTGGGGCGCGCGTGGGCCGGCGAAGGCTGTGCTGCAGATTTCGCATGGGATGGGGGAGCATGCGCTCAGATATCTCGAACCACTGGCGCCGTTGCGTGAGGCGGGCGTCGCGATTTACGCGGAGGATCATCGCGGGCATGGGCGCACGTCGCCGAACAAGCTCGGCGATTTCGGGCCGGGTGGGTTTGCTTCGATCGTGGACGACATGGCGATCTTGAGCGCCATTGCGAAGCGCGAGAACCCGGGCAAGAAGCTGATCCTGCTGGGGCATTCGTTGGGCTCGTTTGCGCTGCAGATTTTTCTCGTGAAGCACAGCGCGTTGATCGACGCGGCGGTGTTGTCGGGGTCGGCCGCGCTCGACCTGCTGCCGCCGCCGGACGGCGAAGGCGGGTTGAAGTCGTTCAACAAGGCGTTCGAACCCGCGCGCACGCCGTTCGACTGGTTGAGCCGCAACCCTGCCGAAGTCGACAAGTATGTCGCCGATCCTCTGTGCGGGTTCGACGCGACGCCCGAGTCGATGATGAGCATCTTCACCGCCGCGCAGGCGTTGTTCGAACCGGACGCGTTGAAGCGGATCCGGCCGACGTTGCCGATCTATCTCTTCGCGGGCGACAAGGATCCGCTGAACAGCAATCTCGCCGGCTTGACGCCGCTGGTCGAACGCTACCGGGCGGCGGGGATCAAAGACGTCACGACCGACTTCTACGCCGGCGGGCGGCATGAGATGCTGAACGAGACGAACCGCGATGAGGTGGTGGCAAATTTGCTGCGGTTCGTGATGCGGGTGGCGGGTTGAAGGAATACAGAAGACGGAATACGGGGATCAGAATGTCTTTCTGATCCCTGTTCTCGGTTTTCCGTCTTCTCGCCCACTACTGGGCGTTCGCGTCGTATTCCATCGCGCCGATGATGTTGCCTTCGGGGTCTTCGAAGAAGAAGAGTTTGCCGACGCCGGCGAGGACCGCGCGGGGCATGACGATTTTGCCGCCGGCCTTTTTGATCGCGGCTTCGGCTTTTTCGCTGTTGTCGACGGCGAGCGTGCATTCGAGGCCGAAGATCGATTTGCCGGGGACGATGTCGCGGCGCTTTTGCAGGCTCGCGAACATGTTCGCCGGGCCGCCCGCGCCTTGGATCATGTAGAAGCCGGGCGGACCCCAGGCTTCGAACGTCCAGCCGAAGACGCTGGCGTAGAACGCCTTCGCGCGCTCCATGTCGTTGGCGTTGATGGAGAAGTGGGCGACGTGGGTCATGCGGGGCTCCGAATATAGGGATCAGGTATCAGGAATCAGAAATCGGATTGAGCGTCATCTGATCCCTGATTACTGATCCCTGATACCTGATTGCTCTGCTCCCATCTTGCGATAGAATGCCAAGAAATGTCTCCAACCCGCCACACGAAGATTCCGCCCACACCCGACGGGTCGGTGTGGGTTCGCACGTATCCGGTGCGGTTTACGCACGGTTATGCGAGTGCCGCGCACGATCATGCGTGGCATCAGTTGAGCTATGCGTCGGCCGGCGTGATGCGGGTCGCGACGGCGGACAGCGCTTGGATCGTGCCGCCGAACCGGGCGGTTTGGATTCCGGCGGGCGTTTCGCATGCCGAGGAGATGCGGGGACAGGGGACGATGCGCAGTCTCTATTTCGCCGACGCGATTGCGCGCGCCCTGCCCCGCCACTGCGCGGTGATGACCGTGCCGGCACTGCTGCGCGAGTTGATCTTGGAGGCGACGGCGCACGGCGCGCTCAATGCGGCCGTGCCCGCGCAGAAACGGCTTGCGCTCGTGATCGTGGACCGGCTGGCGCTGCTGGAGCCCGCGCGATCGCAGAACCTGCCGATGCCGCGCGACGCGCGGGCGCTCGCCATTGCGCAGCGGCTGCAGAAGAACCCGGCGAACGAAGAGGACTTGAGCGCGCTTGCCCGGCGGGCCGGCGCCAGCACGCGCACGGCGCAGCGGCTGTTCAAACAGGAGACGGGCCTCAGCTTCGCGCAATGGCGGCAACGGTTGCGCCTGCTTGCCGCCGTCGAACGGCTCGGCCGCGGCGGGAGCGTGACGGATGCGGCGCTCGACGTCGGCTATTCGAGCGTCAGCGCCTTTGTTTCCGCATTCGGCCAGGAATTCGGCGTGACGCCGGGGCGGTTCGCCAAGGGGTGAGCCTGGCGTGTGGCGGGCCGATTGCGTCACACTTGCCGCCGTGATTCGGAGTGCGGTTCGATGCGGCGGTTGGCGTTGGTTGCGTTGCTGTTGGTTTGCGCGGGGCCTGCGATGGCGGACGCGAAATGGACGCGCGCGGGCTGGTACCGGATCGAGGTTTTGCCGGGGCTGAAACTGCTCGAGGGGCCGCTCGCCGGGCGCAAGGCTTGCCTCAAGACGCTGGGCGCACCGCAAGACGACACCGTCGTGACGTGCGGGCGGCTCGCCAAGCCAGGGGCCGAGGTCGACGTCGCGCTCGCGTTCTTTGACGCGGCGATCAAGGCCAATCCGAAGGACGCGAAGGCGATGAACCATCGCGGGCTGCTGTTCGCGCAACGCGGGCAATACGACCGCGCGATCGACGCGCACACGGCCGCGATCAAAGCGGCGCCGGGCGATATTTGGGCTTACGTGTTTCGCGGCACGGTGCACCAGAAGATCGGCATGACGAAGGAAGCGGAGGCCGACTTTCGCAGCGCGCTGGCGCTCAACCCGGCGGACAAGCGCTTGGTCGAGAAGCTGAAGGCGACGCTCCGGGAGATGGGCGTGGAGCCTTGAGCGCGGGCAAGCTAAGGTTCGCCCAGACCCGTCGCTTGTGGGCAAGGTGACATCATGAAACTGTTCGCAGCGCTCATTGCAGTCGTGCTTCTCGCGGGCGCGCACGACGCGATCGCGGCCGGGAAGCCGGCGCCGCAGGGGGACGCTCTCTTCGTCGCCGCGGAGAAGGGCCAGATCGCCGTGGTGCAAAAGTTCCTCGACGGCGGCGGCGACGTGAACGCGGCCGACAAGAACAAGCTGACGCTGCTCAACTGGGCTGCCTATGGCGGGTCGTTCGACATCGTGAAGCTGCTCGTCGCCAAGGGGGCGGACGTCAACGCGCGCGCCAACAAGAAAGCCTGGACGCCGCTGATGAACGGCTCGGCGATGGGGTTTCCGCTGGTCGTGAGCTACTTGCTCAACCACGGCGCGGCATTGAATGCGATCGACGCCGATGGGTATTCCGCCCTCGCCTTCGCGGCCGAGAAGAAACGGGCCGATGTCGTGCGCATTCTGCTGGCGCGCGGCGCGGATGGCGGCAACGCGTTGGTGGTGCTGGCGCGCGGCAAAATGATCGAGGCGATCAATCTCTTGATCGAAAGCGGCGTCGACGCGAACGCGACGCCGCGCACGAAAGAGATGTGGTTCACGCCAGGCGAGACCGCGCTCTACGCGGCCGCCAGCGCGAACGAGGCCGACGTCGTGGCGGCGCTGCTCGCCAAGGGCGCCAATCCCGACATCGCCACGCCCGAAGGCGGCAACATGTCGACGCCGCTGATGATGGCGGCCTACCACTGCAACGGCGCGATGATCGACGCGCTGATCGCGCACAACGTGACGCGCAGCGCCACGAACGCGGGCGGCGCAACCGCGGCCGATCTCGCGGAGACCGGCTGGACCAGCGACATGAAGCCGTGCGCGGCGGAGATTACGGCGAAGCTGCGGTAGGCGTCTGGCCCGGCGGCGAAGCGACAAACTTGCCCTTGGAAAAGCTGGGCACCGGCGTTTGTGACGTATCCCCTGACCCGGGCCTGCCGTGCCGGATTCGCGCAGCGAGGGGGGGGACCGGGTCGGAATTTTCAACGAACAACCCCATGTACCCGAGAGTTAGGGGGAGAAAGCGCGGCTGAGCGCCCCCCAAATCCAGGTTTGGCGGCAGGTCCGGTGCATCGCGGTCCTCATCATCGTGCGTCATCGTGCCATTAGCTCTAGTAGAGGTCCGAATGATAGAACATAACATGAACAAATGCAAGCGCAACGACGGGGCGATGCGGGGTTGGCCACGGGACAGAAGGCGGCGTTCTTTCCTGGGACCGCGGGCGTCCTCGCCCGCTCTTCACCGCGCCTCGAACGCATCGACCGCGAAGAGTCAGTTAAGAGCGGGCGAGGACGCCCGCGGTCCCAGGAAGACGGTCATCAATCGCCGTAGTAAACGACGTCGACCCACTCTTCGTTCGTGTCGTCCCAGGCGATGAGTTTGGCGCGCGTGGCGTCGGTGGGGACCAGCAGGACGTGCTTGGCCGACGCGGTGATGCGCTCATACTCGGCCTCCGACAAGCGCGTGCCGTGCCATGCGCCGCCGGACTCGCCCGAGGCCTGGAGCTCTGCCCAAGTTTCGAAGCCGGACGCTTTCTTCGGCTCGATCCGCGCCATGATGCCGGCGATCGCCGCCCGCGCCCGCCGCGGCGTGAGGGCGCGCCGCTCATACGCGGAGAGCCTGGCGAAGTGCAGCTGCTGAACGCGCCCCGCCGGCCGGTCGATCCAGATCACCAGCAGCGGGTCGGAACAGGCGCCGAAGCTTTCGACCACCAGCGTCTGTCGCGCGCCGTGCTCGACGCCGGAAAGCGCGCGGGTCGTCCGCACCTCGCATTGTGCCGCGCGCGGCTTTGCGATCGACGTTCCGGTCGCGGTTGCGATCGCCAACGCACCGAGCATCACGAACAAGGCTGCCGGCGTGCGGGACATCATGTCTCCTGGAGCTATGAGGCATTTGTGACCCCGCCATAGCAACCGCGGAACTGCGGCAATAGTGTGGTGGTTGCGGTGGCCGGTCGGACCCCAAACTTCGAACGGCGGTTCACACGACCCGGATTCTTCGCGCTACGCGCGCCCCACGCACAGGTTGAAGCGCCAGTGTTGTGACGGCCGCGACAAGGCGAGAGCGGGCAACGTGTTACACTGTGTGTGGGGCAGTCGACGGAGACTTGTCAGATGCTGACGCTTGCTCGCTTGACGATCCTGGCAGCAGTCACCGCGATGGTGCTCGCCGCGTCGGCCGCGGTGCCGCCGCTTCCGACCGGCCATTGGCAATCGCCCGGGAGCGGCACCTATACCAACCCGGCCTTGGGCGGCGCGGAGATGTACCTCAAAATCGATGTGGCGAACGACGGCACGTTCCTCGGCGTTTGGGGCCGGTATTTCTGCACGGCCTATCCGGGCGCGTACGGGATCAGCATCTACTCGTGCACGCCGACGGGAAGCGACCGCGCGTCGGGCCGGTTCGCGCCCGGCGGTACCGGCACGATCGTGCTCGACAGGCTGGGACGCAGCGCCTTCACCTGGACCAGGCCGAGCGCTGGGGAGCTTGCGATCGACCTGCCGAAAAATTGGCGAGGCGGCAATGAGCAACTCCTCTACCGGGCGCGCATGACGCGCGACGGCAAGATCAAACCGGCGACAGCCCCGGGGAGTGGGGGACCGATCCTCTCCGCCGTCGCGCTCTACCGCGAGTTCAAGCAGAACGAAACCGCCGCACTCGCGCGCTATCGCGGCAAGACGCTCGAGCTCGAAGGGTTGCGCGGCGCGCTGATCGAGCTCAGCGATGGGGGCGCCGCCATTCACATCCCCGACGGGTTCACGGCCAGGGCGCTCGTTCTGACGTTCGCCGATCTGAACGAGGTGCGCGATATTCCGGAGGGTGCGAAGTTTCGTTTCAGATGCACGGTCGAGAGCTTCGACTATCAATACGTGCACATGGAGAATTGCTCGGTCGTGCGGTAGCCGGCTTGGGAGCGCCAAGTCCGCCAATGAAGGGATATGTCACAAACTCGCCAACGTAAGTTGGTATGTGGAGTCTTCGCGCTAGTCGCGCTGTTTGTAGAGTCCGCTGATCCAAGCGTTGTTGCCGCAATGGAAGTGGGTTTCGTAGCATCCGTCGGACTGCACATCGATGCCGTCGCCATTGGGTACGAAACGGACGCGACACATGGGTTCGATCGTTTCGTCCGCGTGGCGGTAAGGGGCCTTGCCCTCCCAGGCGAACGTGCCGGATTCGGTTCGCCTTAGATTGGCGGCCTTAAACCCACAATAGTTGTCGCCGGTTCCCCATGCGCTTGAGGCGTCGAGCGCAACGTCCACTTTGCTTCCTATCGTCACGACACGCATTGCGCCGCCGCCGATGTCACCCATCTCGCCCTTCACGGTGGGGCGGGAAAACTCACGATAGCTGGCGACGCCAGGCATCATGCCGACAAGTTCGCGGACGCGCTGCTTGTGAACGCCAAGCCAACAGTCGATCGAACGTCCGACGCAACTATCTCGTTTCTTGAGAAACGCTTGCTGAGATGCGCCAAGTTCGATGATTTTCTCAGGTGCCACTTGGCGTCTTGCTTCGCGGTAGAGCTTCGCAATCTCAACATCAAACCATGGCACGTCGCTTCCCGTGGGCGGCCCTTCGTCCATGCAGATTTGCGTCTCCGCAGGCGTCTTGGCCTTTGCGCAATCGAAACTGGGGTGTGCAGCTGAACCCGGCGATCCAGTGGCAACCAGCAATGCGACGGCTAACGCGCGAGCTCTCCACATACTAAGCCGCCATCAGTGCCTTCACATGCGCGGCGGCTGAGTCTGCGAGGGCTTTGAGGTCGTAGCCTCCCTCTAACGTCGAGACCACGCGGCTGGCGCATTTGACTTTTGCGATTGCGCATAGTTTTTCCGTCACCCACGCATAGTCGGCTTCCACCAGGTTCACGCATTGAACAATAGGGTGACGCCTTACCTATTCCCCAAACTGCCACCGAGGGAATAGGCATGCTGTCACCCTATTCTTCTTTCTAAAGGCGAAACACGAGACAAATGGGGTCAGAGTAGATTTATCTCTGGCTTGCCAACCCGTACTCGCTGGAATTCCACTCTGACCCCATTTCTTCTTCTTTCCTCAGCGTCTTCCCTCACTGCCACACAACGACATGCGGCAGCTCGAGGGGCTAAGGCAGAGGTTGCAAACCTGTTTCGTGGACAAACGGTGCGGATGGCGACAGCGGGAACGTCGTCACGGTTCGGCCACTTGCGTCTTGGTGCCATAGACCCAGTTCAACGTTGCTTTGGGTCCAAAAGTCTGTGACTTTGCACTCGTATGTGTCCGCGAACGGAAGGTTGCTTGGATCGTTCGCGTTGAACGCAACCGTCACATCACGCATGGCCTCACCGCGGACGACGGCGAACAATGCCGTCCCGGAGCCGACCCATGTCGAGTTGCCGAAGCCAACGTCGCGCGGCTTGTAGACATAGCATCTTACCTCACCCTGGTTGATCTCCGGCGCGAGGTTGTGCAGCGCCACCGGGACGGTGAACGTGAAGTCGGAGGCCGACGCGACCTGTGTCACCGTCAACAATGCCGCTGCAGCGGCGAGAGCGTGTTTGCGCATGATGCTGCCTCCTTTGATCATAGATGTCCGGTGCCCGTCACGGTGAGCGGCGGTGTGCGGACAGTTCTGGCCGGCGCGGACGCGCCGGCCGGTGCCGTCAGTGCGCCTGTCCCGGTTATGGTGAGCGTGGTGGTGCGCACGGATCGTTGCGGCGCGGCGACCGAATTTCCGATCGTTCCGGTGCCAGTGATTGTGAGCGTAATCGTGCGGACGCTCTTTTGCTCGCCCGTGACGGCGTCTTTCTTTCGCGGCGGCGCAGGCTCTTGTTTGCCAAACGGCGGGAAGGGGAAGCGCTTGAGTTTGCCGGGCTGCGGGAAGCGCTGAGCCTCTTTCTTTGCGTTGCAGGCTTCGAGTTCCGAAGTCGAGAGTTGCTGCTTTCGCCATACGAAAGCCGCAACGTCACCCGTTTGCCGCGCAAGTTCGGCGCAGGTCTCGACGGAGCCCGCAGACGCGGGGCCCATCGCCGTACACGTGTCCTTGCGACAGAGCCACCGCAAGCCGCCCGCGGTCACACTGCCTTGCACACGGCTCGGCGACGTCAGCGTCACCGTGAAGAGAGATGCATCGGCAGCCATTGCGCTGCCGAGCAGCACGAAAGCGGCGATCAAGGAGACGTGGGATAAGGACATCTACGCCGCCATCAGCGCCTTCACGTGCGCGGCGGCCGAGTCCGCGAGCGCCTTCAGGTCGTAGCCGCCCTCCAACGTCGAGACCACGCGGCTGGCGCATTTGGATTTGGCGATGGCGCACAGTTTTTCCGTCACCCACGCGTAGTCGGCTTCGACCAGGTTCAGGTTCGCGAGCGGGTCTCGGCGGTGGGCGTCGAAGCCGGCGCTGATCAGGATAAAGTCGGGGTTGAAGGCGTCGAGCGCGGGCAGGACCGTGTTGTCCCAGGCTTGGCGGAATTCGTGGCTGCCGTCGCCGGGGTCGAGGCTGGCGTTGACGATGTTGTTCGCCCTGCCCCGTTCTTGCGGGCGGCCGGTGCCGGGGTAGAGCGGCATTTGGTGGCTGGAGGCGAAGAACAGGTTTTCGTCGTCTTGGAACATCGCTTGCGTGCCGTTGCCGTGGTGGACGTCGAAGTCGACGACGGCAATGCGCTTCAGGCCGTGGCGCGCGCGGGCGTGCAGCGCGCCGATCGCAACGTTGTTGAACATGCAAAAGCCCATCGCGCGCGTGGGCTCGGCGTGGTGGCCGGGCGGGCGCACGGCGCAGAACGCGTTCGTGACCTTGCCCGCCATCACGCGATCGACCGCGGCGACGACGGCGCCGGCGGCGCGCAGCATCGCCTCGCCCGAGCCCGGCGAGAGGTGCGTGTCGGGATCGAGCGAACCGTAGCCACGCTCCGGCACCGCCTTCAGTACCGCGTCCACGTAGTAAGAGGGGTGCACGCGAGAGAGTTCTTCGCGCGCGGCGGGCGGGGCCTCTTCGCGGACCAGGTATTGGAACGCTTCGTCTTCGAGCGCGTGCAGCACGGCGCGCAGGCGGTCGGACGACTCCGGGTGGCCCGGCGGGGTTTCGTGATATAGGCAGGCGGAATGGGTGAAGAGCGCGGTGGTCATGGGGGGAGTTTCGGTGATCAGGGCGTGGGGAGCAAGTGTGGGAAATCGGGATTCGGTTATCGGGGATCGGGATTAGGGCATGAGGCAGGGACATGACGCGGTGACGCCCGAGGAAGCTCGATCCCCGAATCCCGATACCCGAGCCCCGATGACGCACGAGCGCGATGACGACGGGTTGATCGTCGGGCTTTTGCTCGACGGCAAGGGTGGCGCGCGCGAGGTTGGGTGGGCGGAGATACGGGCTTGGGTTCCCGACGCGGGCGTTTTGTGGGTTCATTTGAATCGCATGAAGGAAGATGCCGAGCGCTACATCCGCGCCGAAGCCGGGTTGGACGAGGTGGTCGTTGACGCGCTGCTGGTGCCAGATCCGCGGCCGCGGGTGGTGCCGCAGGCGAGTGGGCTGATCGTCAATTTTCGCGGGGTCAATTTCAATCCGGGCGCGGATCCCGAAGACATGATTTCGGTGCGCGGTTGGGTGCAGAAGCGGCGCATCATCACGACGCGCGCGCGGCGGCTGATGGCGACGAAGGATATCGAGGCGCGGCTTGCGCGGGGCGTGGGGCCGAAGGACGAGATCGATTGCCTGTTCGAGCTGGCGCGGGCGTTGCTGTCGCGCGTGGGGCATGTCGTCGAAGAACTTTCGGATGCGGTGGACGCGCTTGAGGATCAGGTCGTCTCGGGCGACGTCGATGAGGTGCGCGAGAAGCTCGGCGAAACGCGCAAGCGGACGATCGCGATCCGGCGGCATCTGGCGCCGCAGCGCGAGGCGCTGGTGCGGCTGCAAGGCGAGAAGCACGAAATGCTGGACGCGATCGACGCGGTGCATTTTCGCGAGCTCGCCGACGAGACGACACGCTACATCGAAGAGCTCGACAGCGTGCGCGAGCGCGCGAGCGTGGTGCAGGATGAGGTGCTGAACCGGCTGACGGAGCGGCAGAACCGGAACTCTTACGTGCTGACCGTGGTGGCGGCGATCATGCTGCCGCTGTCGTTCATCACGTCGTTGTTCGGGGTCAGCGTGCAAGGCATCCCGTTCGCGAGCGAGCCGGACGCGTTCTGGGTGCTGCTCGCGATCCTGGCCGGGATCGTCGCGCTGGAGGTCGTGGTGTTCAAGTGGACGAAGTGGTTTTGAATGCTCACCAATAATTTATCCGTCATGGCCAGGCTTGACCCGGCCACCCAGTGATCTCACACGAAGATACGAAGGTACGAAGAAAGGTATCGCGCGCTCAAAGCGCACTTCGTAGCTTCGTATCTTCGTGTGAGATGTTCTTGCCAGGTGCCCGCGACTCTGGGTGGCCGGGTCAAGCCCCGCCATGACGACGTTTTTTTAGTTCTCCACGAACCACTTGGCGGCTTCTTCGGCGTCCGACGAGTCCAACCGTGCGCGGAATTGGGTGAAAAGGCCGGAGCTGGTGTAGCCGGCGGCGGTGAAGTCGTCGTCTTCGTAGCCGACGAGGTTGTAGCCGGCGCTGACCCAGATTGCGTCGGAGAGCGAGTAGCCGATCGACGGGCCGACAGAGTATTGCAGCGTGTTCGACGACCAGTTCGCGAGTGCGCTGCCGCGGATGCCGACATCGATGTCTTCGGTGATGTCGTAGCGGGCTTCGAGGCCGGTCATGGTCGAGATGTTCTGGTAGCGCATGCCCATCACTTCGTCGACGGCGTATTTGACGCCGAGCATGATCGAGATTTCGAAGTCGTTCGACGGCTGCACGTTGATGAGCGCGTTGTCGACGATCTTCCACGTGTTGCGGGCGATGCCGCTGGCCGCTTCCGCGCGCGGGTCGGACTCGTAGCCGAAGTCGAGGCGGTTCAGAATCAGCGGGCCGTCGTTCGGGCGGTAAGCGACGCCCAGCTGCATTTGCGCGGTCGAGACCTCGCTGCCCAACTCCGGGTCTTCGTACATGAAGCGGAAGTTGTTCGCGAAGCTCAGATTGTCGTAGGGCGACAGATAGTGGCCGATCGCGACGTTCCAGCGTTCGTCGGTGCCGAGGCGGGTTTCGACGCGGGCCGTGACCTTGCCGATGTTCGTGTCGATCGCGGTGCCGATCGAGATCGCGGTGAAGCTTTCGCGGTCGCCCGGGCCGCCCAAGCCGCCGTTGTCTTCGCCGGTGCCGTAGACGCGCTGCTGGCGATCGACACTGGCCGACATCGACCAGCCTTCTTCGATCTGCCAATCCTGCGCGAGGCCGACATTCGCGAACACGCGTTCGGACGTGTCGGTCAGGTCGCGCTGCGCGGTCGTGTGCACGCGGCCGCCGGTCCAGAAGGCGCCTTCGAAGCCCGCGCGCGTGATGCTGCCGTGATCGTTCTTGCCGTCGATGATTTCGTGGGCGGCGACGAGGCTGAGGTTGTCGGTGATCTTGAAGTCGGCGCCGAACGTCGTGCGCGTCGGGAAGTCGGCGTTGTCGTTCTTGCCCGAGATCGAGAGTTCCTGCGAGACGCGCACGGTTAGGCGGTCGTCGATCCGATGGATGGCACGCGCGAGGATTTGATCGGTGACGGCGTCGCTGCCGCCCGTTCCATCCTTGACGCGGCGGGCGCCGAGAGCCAGTTCGGTGTCTTCCGACGTCCAGCTCACAAAGAATTCGGCGAACTCGCGCGCACCGGAAATGCGCGTGCTTTCGCGGTGATAGGCTTTCGCCTCCACGCCTAAGCCTTTCGCGACGTCGTCGAGGCGTGCCTTGCCTTCAACGCCGACTTCGCGGGCGCCGGACAGACCGCCGTTCAATTGTTCGAGGCCGAATTGCTCGTCCTGCCCACGCGCATAAAGGCGTCCGGAGAACGCCTTGCTGTTGTGCGAAAATTCGACCGTGTAGGCCGTGCCTTTGCCGGGGCCTTTCGGTCCGTCGCGGGAGCGGGCGAATTCGCCGTGGAAGACCGTGCCTTCCGCGATCGTCGCCGTCGCGTCGAGCGCGACGAGTTCGCCCGCGCCCGTGGTGCCCGCGGCGCCTTGGCTGATCGCGGTCACGCCGACTTCGAAATCGCCGCCGAACGAGTAGGCGGCGACGCGGCCGCCGGCAGTGACGCTCTTCTTGCCGGTGCCGCTCGTTTCGTAGTCGGCGACGATGACGAGCGGGTTCAGGTTCGTGCTTTGGCTTTGCACGGGCTCTTTGAAGAAGATCGTGCCGAACTGGTAGTCGATCTCGTAGTCGATGTTGCGCACGAGACTGCGCGAGGTCAGCGCCTCGCCGTTGCGGAAGCGGTCGCGCTCCTCGATGCGGATGCGTTCGGAGTTGAGCAGCACCGGATGCACCGAGAGGCGATAGAGGCCCGACGTGCCGTTGCCCTTGATTTCGTCCTTGACGAATTTGTTCGCGGTGTCGCTGACGAAAGCTTTGAAGCCGATCTCCTCGCCGCGATAGGCGGTCTGGATGCCGTGCAGGCGGCGCTCGTACCGCGCGATTTGCGCGCTCGACAGCGCGGTGTCGAAATCGCCATAGCGGACCATGAAATTCTTGCGCTCGACGTGCACGAACAGCGGGCCGGACGTGTCGTTCTCGTGTTCGGTGCGGCTGGCGTCGCCGTAGACGGGGAAGTAACGGCGCGGCTCGATCTCCTTGAAGAGGCCGTTCGCGTTTTCCTTGCCCGAGCGGTCGGAGTCGTAGCCCGCCTTCATGAGCCAGTCGCCGAACAGCATGCTCTTGAAGAAGAACGCGACGCGGCCGTCGGCGAAGACGTCCTTGCGCATGTTCGCGGGCACCTTGCCGTCGGGCGTGCCGTCGATCCAGTTGCGGCCGGCGGTGCCTTCGGCGAGCGCGACGAGCAGCGTCGAGGTGGTGCCGGAGGACAACCAGGCCTTCATGATCTTGTCTTCGCCCGCGATCTTCATGCTAAGGCGCACTTCGCCCGCGAGCAGCGTGGGCGCCAACGCGACGAGCACGACACCACCCTCGCCCACCACGAAGCGCGACGGCACGAGACCGGCGGTCGGCGCCTGTTCCGCGACGATTTGCTGGCGGCGATAGGGCGCTGCGATGTCGATGTCCACGAACGTGCCGGGGCGCGCCGGGTGATTGCCTTCGGACGTCAGTTTGATCGCGATCACCGGCGGCGTGTTGCCGTCGGCGACCAGTATCGAGCGTTTCGGATCGACGACAGCAGCGACCGGCGGGCCGGAGAAGTGGAGCGTGCGGCCGATGCGCTCGCCCTTGGCGCCCGCTTTGTTGACGGCGACCGCCATGAAGATGTTGTCGCCGGCATGGATGTTCACGCCGCGCCAACGGGTGGCGGCCCAGGTCTTCGTCGAATTGACGACCGTGCCTTCGACGTTCAACGCCGAGACGGGTTCGCCATCGAGCGTGAGTTCGACCTTTTCGTCGGGATGATGCGCGACGACGATCGTGACGCTGCCCAAGGGCGGCAAGAAGCCTTCGCCGGGCGCCACGAAGTCGAACTTCTGCGGTGCCGTTTCGATCCATTTTTGCAGACGTTCGTGCGACCAGTTGCCGTTGTCGACCATCGCCTGGCCGGCCGGCGTTACGGCGGCGCGCGGCGCGGCGGTTCCGGCGAGCGCGAAGTCGGCGCGCCAGAGCGCGCCGCCTTGGGTGTCGACGAATTGCGCTTCACCGTCGCCGCCGTTGCGCGTGTTCGTGCGGCATTGCACGGGCGTGAGACCGGCAGGCAGGCTCGACTTGTCGATCTGCACAACGTGCAGGCCGGGTTTCATGCCCTCGATATGGTAACGGCCGAGCGGATCGGTCGTCACCACCGTGCCGTCTTCCGTGTAGATGCGCACGCCCGCGACGCCCGCGCCCTTGCCGTCGCAACCGCCCGCGTAGACGCGGCCCGCGACGAAGCTGACGTCGGCGAAGAAATCTTGGCGGATCAGCACGGTGGCCAACGCGACGTTCGAGGCGCGGTTGGCGATCTGATCGAACGCTTGGGCTTTGTTCGTGGAGAAGCCGTATTCGCTACCCGCGACGACTTCGGTGTAGTAGGCAAACTCGACGGAAGCGCCGGCCGCGAGCACGCCGATGTTGAAGACGAGAAGCTTGCCGTCGGACGTGACGGGCGTGAATTCGCTCAAGCTGCCGCTGGCCGGCACCGTGTCGCGGAAGCGCAATTCGGCGGGCAGCTGGTCTTGCACGGTGACATTGTTTGCGTCGCCGCCCACGTTCTCGACGCGCAGCGTGTACATGATCACTTCGCCGACGCCGACGACGATGCGGCTCGCACGTTTGGAGACGCGAAGATCGGTCGCCGGCGGCACGTTGCCCGCGGCGACGAGGAAGTTCTCTTCGTTCGACCACCCGGTCAGCGAAACGCCGCCGGAGGTGAATTCGACCTGCGCGATGTTGGAAATGTTGGTGCCGGGTGCGGTCGGCGCCGCGGCGGCCGTGGCCGCCCAAAATGAGAGGGCCGCGAGCAGCACCATTCCGATGAAGGTCAGGTGCTTGCCCACGGCCCAATTACTCTAGTTCAGTTCGGAGAACTGCTTAGTTCACAGTGACGTCGAACGTGACGGTCGCCGTGCCGCCACCGCTGGCGAGGTTGCCGATGGAGGCCGTCACTTCGCCGGGGTTCGTCGCGCCCATGTCAGCCGAGTCGTCGCCGCCGGCGTCCGTCTGAGCGACGGCGTTCAGCGTGATCGATGTCGCGGCATAGGTCGTGTTCGCCGGGATCGCGTCGCGGACCACGACGTTCGTCGCGTTCGCTGCGCCGGTGTTCGACACCACGATCGAGTAGCGAACGACCGCACCCGGAATGCGCTTCGGATTCACCGCGCCGTTGAACGGATCGGAGATGACCGTCGAGGTCTTCGTGACCGTCAGCGTCGCCGTCGACACGGTGTAGGTACCGGTCGCCGAGTGCTTGCCGTCACGCACCGCATCGCCCGGGCCCGCCGCATCGGCGAACACGACTTGCTGCGTGTCTTTGTCGTCGGCGATCGCGTTGTCGTGGGCGGTGACCGTGGTCGTGCCCGCGTTCAATGTCGTCGCGATCAGTTGATAGTTCGAAACCTGACCGTTGGTGGCGCCAGCCGGCGTGTCGGCCACGATCAAGAGGCGCATCGTCGCGTCCGGCGCGAGGTCGCCGGCGTTCGTGCCGCCCGCGTACAGTGTGTCGGTGCCGGACGTGTAGTTGCCGTCGGCGTTGACGTCGCGGTAGATGCGGACGTTGTTCATCGTGATGCCGCCGCCCAAGCTCGCGGCCAACGAGTAGCCGTGCGTCTTGTTGCCGGTGTTCTGCAGCGTGAAGGCCAGAACCTGGTCCGTCGAACCCGGAACGACGGTCGCGCCGGCGTTGTTCGTGACCGTCAGGTTGACCTTGTCGTCGACCACGAAGGTCGCGGTGCCCTGCACCGCCGTCTGCGGCACGCCGCCGACGTTGAAGTTGACGGTTGCCGTGTTCGTAACGGTCGTGCCGGCGACCGTGCCGGCAGCTTGGGCGCTTTGCGGCAATACGAAGGCCGCCGTTGCGAGAACTGCCGCGGCCACCCAGCGCGTCAGTCTGACGTTGTAACTTGTCATGTTGTGTTGAACCCGTGTGTGAGCCGACGCGGAAAGTTCGCGCCTTCGAGGACGATCACACGAATGCTCCTAAAGTTCGGTTATTAAGCGAACGATTCGCGCGGGAAAGCGGCGCGCGGAGGTAAACAACGAACTAACGCACGATGCAGACCGTAATCGGCGCTTCATCGTTATGTCCCCGAAAATTATGCCGGGCGCGCAAACGCGAAACGCCCGGCTTTGAAGCCGGGCGTTTGAATCGAAACCGTCTAAAATTTGCGGCGAATGCGCCGCTATTGGAGAACGGCGCGGAAGGCAACCGCGCGGGTCTGGCCGCCATCGAGCGGCACCGTGATGACCCAACGGATGTGGGTATAGTCGTCCGGACCGGCGGGGCGCTTCTTGCCGTCCTTGTCGGTGACTTCGAGTTTCGCGGCCTCGCCGAACGATTTGCCGGCGTCGACGGAGAACGTCACGATCGTCGCTTGGGCGCTTGCGCTCTTGTCGACGTATTTCATCTGCGCCGGGATCGGGGCCACGATGACGATGTTCTCGCTGGGCGCTTTGCCGCCGTTTTTCAGATTGTAGGTGTAGACGACGGTGTCGCCGGGTACGACAGTCGCGGCCGGAATGCGGTTGACTTTCACGCCACCTTTGGCGTCGCGGACCACGACCTCCTTCTCGATCACGGTCGTGACCGTCATCGGCGAAGCGGCGAAAGCCGTGCCTGCCAGCAGCGCGGCGGCGAAAATGGCGAAGGACGAACGCATGACCCAGGACTCTCCAACTTTGAGCGACTCAACCGGGGAGTTTCGGGCAAGGTGGTAAACGAAAGCTTAGAGCCATTACGAGACGCGACGGGTCGCGTCAGGACTTGAAACCGATGCGAGCATGCGTGCCGTCGCAGAACGGCTTGGTGCTTGAGCCGCCGCAGCGGCAGAGGCGGGCGTTTTGGGCGCGGGTGACGGTGCGGCCGGTGCCGGCGCAGATTTCGACGTTGCCCATCAGCTGCAGCGGGCCGTCGGGGAGCGGGTCGATGGTGAGCGTGCCGCCGCGGAATTCGAGCGGGTCGCTTTCGACGCCTAAGGGTTCGCCGGTGGCGGCGAACTTGGCGGCGATGTGAGAGTTGTCGCAGAAGGGCTTGTTCTTCGATTGGCCGCAGCGGCAGAGCGTGGCGCGGGTGAACGCCGCGTCTCCCATCGCGACGGCGGCGTTGACAGCGTAGGGGCCGTTTTCGCGGATGCGCACGACGTTGACGTCGGGCGCGCGCTCGGCAGGGCCGCCGTCGTGGCGGTCGTAGGTGATGGCGCCGGACGGGCAGTTCTGCGCGACGCGCACGAGGTGTTCCATCGTTGCCGCTTCCGGGTGGATCCAGGTGCCGGGCGTGTTGGCGCGGAAGACCTTCGGCGCCTCCAACACGCAGTGGCGCGAGTGGATGCAGCGCTTCGTGTCGAAGCGGACGGTGATGTCCTTCGTGTGGGCGACGTTTGGGTCGCCGGGTTTGTCTTCGACGGCGGGCGTTGGCTTTACGTGCGCGGTTTCGTTGACGGTGAGCGCGATGTGTTCTTCGTAGCGGTCATGCAGTTCGTCGAAGCGCTTGGCGAGCTTGGCGAGGCGTTCGCCGACGCCGGTGAGCGGCGCGTGGCGTTCGAGCGCGGTCGCGGCGAGGCCAAGCTCTTCCGTGCGTTCGCTCAAGATTTGGCTGGCGCAGCTTTGCACGAGCTGGCCGGCCGAACGGGGGAGCGTGAATGTGAGGCCTGCTGTGGTGCCGTTGCCGGCGGGCAGTTTCGTGGCGGCTTCGCCCACCATCTGCAGCGCGTACATCAGTTCGGTCGAGCCGACGGCGAGGCCCGTGCGTAATTCGGCAGGGAGCGGTGCGGGTGAAAACACTTGCGCGAGCGTGCGCATCATCAGGGCGTAGATCGCGTTGCCGAGATCGACGACCTTCGCCGCGGTTTGATCGGCGATCAGTGTGAGGTCGGGCGGTGCTTCGGCGAGCAGCGTCGGGTTGCTCGCTACGTTGCGGGCTGGCTCGAACGCGGGGCGTGCGGCCTTCATTCGCGCGAGTTCCGTCTTGATCTGCGCGAACTTGGCGTAGTGCGAGGCTTCACTGTGCGCGGGCGCGCCTTCGCCTTGGGTCACGATCTCTTCGATCGCGCGGCGGGCGGTTTCGAGGTTCGTCACCTTGAAGAGGCCGGGCAGACCGAACTCCGCGGGGCCGACTTGCGCATCGCCGTGACCGACGAACACGCGCTTCTCGCCGCCGCAGGATTCGGTCAGGCGGGCGACGCCATTGATGATGCCGTGATAGAGGTGGCCTTGGCTGACGTAATCCTGGGCGGCCGGCGACAGAAGATCGGCGCGCGCGGCGCGGTGGTAGTGCGCGTGTTCGAAACCTTTGCCGTCTTCGAGTGCGACGCCTTCGGGACGCTCGATGTAGAGGAAGTGATCAAGCGCCGCCGCCGAGAACGGCATCAGCTTCATCACCACCTCGGCGGGGAAGCGTCCGGGGCGGACCGGGAACTCCGGCTTCCAGAGATGCGGCGCCGAGCCCAGGGCGGTGAGCATATTGTTGACGAGGGCCAGATGCAGCATCTCCTCGCGCGCGACCTGGCGGAGCGAGAGGCGCCAGCGCTCGATCGCGGCGAGTTCGTCCTTCGTGACGCCCTCGCCCTCCTCCCGCTTCAGCGACCACATGGCGTAGAGATAGGTGCACATGACGGCGTGCTCGAACTCCGCCGCCTCGCAGAGGAGGTAGATGAGTTCTTCGCGGTCTTGGACGACGATGTCGGCGGTCATGCTATAGGGATGCCACAGCGAACCCCGATACGGAAGGCTTTGAGCGATGGACATTTCCCGCTTCCCGCGCGTTTCACTTGGGCACTTGCCGACGCCGCTTGAGCCGATGGCGCGCTTGCGGGCAGCGTTGGGGCCGACGTGCCCTGCCCTTTATGTGAAGCGCGACGATTGCACGGGGCTTGCGACCGGCGGGAACAAGACGCGCAAGCTTGAGTTTTTGATGGGTGAAGCGCTTGAGAAGGGTGCGGGGGCCGTCGTCACGTTCGGTGCGCTGCAGTCGAACCACGCGCGGCAGACTGCGGCGGCGGCGGCGAAGGTCGGGCTTCCGTGCGATCTGATCTTGATCGAGATGGTGGCGCGGGACAGCACGGCGTACCGGCAGTCGGGCAATGTGCTCTTCGACGGGCTCTTGGGCGCGCGGGTTCATGTCGTGAAGGACGACAAGGCCGCAAGCGCGGCGTTTCAGACTGTTGCGGCAGCGCATACGCAGGCGGGACGCGGCGTCTATGTCGTGCCGATCGGCGGATCAAATGCGGTGGGGTCGCTCGGCTATGTCGCTGCGTTCGACGAGATTACCGCCCAAGCGGAGGCGATGGGGCTTGCCGTGGACGCGATCGTGCACGGGTCGTCGAGCGGCGGCACGCAGGCCGGCTTGGTCGCGGGCGCGACGCTCGCCGACAGCGCGACGCGGATCATGGGCGTGAACGTCTACAAGAAGCACGGCGGGGACATTGCCGAGGTCGTTCACGGGTTGGCAATCGAGACGCTGCATTTGATCGGCGTGCCGCTTCTCGACGTGTCGTCGCGCGTGCAGGTGATCGACGGCTATCAGGGCGCGGCTTACGGCATTCCGACCGACGCGATGCGCGAGGCGGTCGAACTCACCGCGCGGACAGAGGGGCTGTTGCTCGATCCGGTCTATGCCGGCAAGGCGATGGCGGCACTGATCGGCGAGGTGCGCAAGGGCACGTTCCGGCGCGAACAGACGGTGGTGTTCCTGCACACCGGCGGGACCGCGGCGCTCAGTGCCTATGTGGAGACCTTCGCCTAGCTCGAGCGCGCGGCTTTCAAACTCACGGGCGGCTTTGACGAATCCGGCACGAAGAAGTCGGGCATTAGGTCTTTCGTCGGATCGACCCGGTATTGGTCGAAGTCGCGCACGCCTGCTTCGTAGAGCAGCGTGTCGTCGATGCAGAAGTTGGCGGTGAAGTCGCGCGACGGTTTGGTCAGGATCACGTGCGCGGCGTCGGCCATGATGTCGGGCGTGCGGCACATCTTCATGCCTTCGTCGCCCGCGAGCGCGTTGCGGATCGCGGCGGTCGCGATGCCGGTGCGGGGCCAGAGCGCGTTGACCGCGATGCCGTCGGCGCGGAACTCGCCCGCCATGCCGAGCACGCACATGCTCATGCCGAATTTCGCCATCGTGTAGGCGACGTGGTTCGCGAACCACTTTTCGCTCATGTCGAGCGGCGGGGAGAGGTTCAGGATGTGCGGGTTCGCGGCCTTCTTCAGATGCGGCACGCAGTATTTCGAGACCATGAACGTGCCGCGCGTGTTGATCTGGTGCATCAGATCGTAGCGCTTCATGTCGGTCATCGTGGTGGGCGTGAGTTGGATCGCGCTCGCGTTGTTCACGCAGATGTCGATGCCGCCGAATTTTTGCGCCGTTTGCTCGATCGCGGCGGCGACGTTTGCTTCGTCGCGCACGTCGACGACGAGCGGGAGCGCTTTGCCGCCCGCAGCCTCGATCTCTTTCGCGGCGGTGTAGATCGTGCCGGGCAGTTTCGGGTGCGGGTCGGCGGTCTTGGCGGCGATTGCGATGTTGGCACCGTCACGCGCCGCGCGGAGCGCGATCGCAAGGCCGATGCCACGGCTTGCGCCGGTGATGAAGAGGGTCTTGGATTTGAGGGACATGGGTGCCTTGACTGTGTTGCCTTGAAGCGCCATGGCGAATACTAGCAAGAAAACAAGTGAGAGGAGGCGATTCTCTCAATGACGGGTGCAAGAACCAGCGAGACGCAGAAAAAGGTCGCCGTCGTGGTGGTCCACGGCATGGGCGAACAACAGCCCATGGAGACATTGTGGGGCGTCGTAAGGGCGCTGTGGACTACCGACAGAGACGTCATCAGCACCCAAGATCGCGAAGTCTTTTCGAAACCCGAGCGGCTGACCGGCAGTTTCGAACTCCGTAGGCTTACGACCAAGCACGGCGTCAGTGGGAAGCGTGTCGACTTCTTCGAATTCTATTGGGCGCATCTGATGGCCGGCAGCAGGCTGCGGCACGTGTTGCCCTGGGTCAGCGCCGTTTTCGTTCGAAGTCGCGGCGAGGTGCCCACTTACCTCTTTCCTTATTGGAGGGCCGGTTGGATCGTCTTTTGCGCGGTCGTCATAGCCGCCGCGATCCTCGCCGCCTATTTGCTAACCGTGGACACTCAAGCTTCGGCATGGCTGATTCCCGGGCTTTCAATTGCAGCGATCTTCGGGCTTCAAGCCTGGCTCGCGCAGAAGACTTGGCTCGTTCGAGTCTTGGGGGACGCAGCGCGTTATCTTAGTCCAAGTCCCGAGAACGTCTCCGCGCGACAGGAGATCCGTGCGGCTGCGATCGCGCTGCTAAAATCTATCCATCGCACGGGCGAATACGAACGCATCGTCGTCGTCGGCCACAGTCTGGGCAGCGTTATCGCCTATGACGCACTGAATTACGCGTGGGGTCAAATTGATAAGCGCGACTTTGAAAGGGCGCACGCTCCGGGATCGGCGACGTCACGGTTGCTGGCCGAACTGGAAAGCGCGGCGCACAAACTAACAACCGCGAGAACGCCTGAAACCCAGACCGCCTACCGAGCCTGTCAGCGTGCTTACGCGGCCTCGCTCGCCAAGGCCCCTGCCGCCTCCGATCCGCTCTGGCTGGTGACTGATTTCGTGACTCTTGGTTCGCCCTTGAGCAAGAGCGACGTCTTGATCACCCGCGTCCGGCCGGAATTTCAGACGCGCTTGGACCGACGCGAATTGGCAACCAACCCGCCATTGCCGGACAGCGCCGACACGACACAGTTTTCGTTCCAACCACCGGGGCAAACTTCGCGTGTACCGCATCACGCCGCGGTGTTCGGTCCAACTGTTTGGACAAACATCTACTTCCGGGATCAATGGTACGTCTTCGGGGATTTGATCGGCGGGCGCGTGGGACGGCATTTCGGCGCTGGCGTGCTCGACATCGAATTGGAACCAGGCAACTCCTTCCGGCACTGCGACTATTGGAAGGACCCGGAAAGCGATGCTTCCCAGGCCTGGATCCTACCGCTCCGACGAGCGATCAATTTGAGAGAGCGTAAGGAAGGCGATGTTTGGACCGGTCTCAAGCTCAAACGCCTGACGCCGGGCCAAGCTTGACGAACCCCAAGCCAGCAACACGCCGTTAGGTGCGCGCGTACCAGTCCACGCCGTTCGTGTCTCTCGTGCGTTTGAGCTTGCCGCGGGCGATGAGGCAGTTGAGGTGGGCGAGGCTTTCGCCGGTGGCCATGCCGTAGTTGCCGCTGGTGATGCGGGTGCGGAAGAGGGCCGGGAAGACGTCGACGGCGCGCTTCGGCGTGGCGCAGAGGTCGAGCAGCTTCGCCATGCCGTCTTCGTGGTCGTCGATCAGCTGCGTCATGCGTGTTTTCACGCCGTAGAACGGTTCGTTGTGCGCCGGACAGATCAGCGTTTCGTCGGGGATCAACTTCTTCAGCATGGCGCAGCTGTCGAGCCACTCCTGCAGCGGGTTCGCCTCGGGCTCGGTCGGGAAGACGCTGACGTTCGACGAAATGCGCGGCAGGATTTGGTCGCCGGAGATCATGAGCTTCAGCTCCGGGCACCAGAGGCAGGCGTGTTCCGGCGCGTGGCCGCGGCCGACGACGATGCGCCAGGTGTTCCGGCCGATCTTGATCTCTTGGCCGTCCATCAGGCGGTGGAAGGACTGCGGCAGGCTGTGAATGCCCATGCCGAAGCCGCCGAAGCGCTTCCGGTAATCCGCTAACGCTTCGTCGTGGAAGCCGGCGGCCTTGTAGAACAGCACGCCGTCTTCGGGCGCGGGCTGGCCGGTGTCCATCACCAGCGTGCGGCAGAGCAGGTAATCCGTGCGCGACATGTGCAGCGGCGCGCCGAATTTCTTCGCGAACCAACCGGCGAGGCCGACGTGGTCGGGGTGCAGGTGCGTGACGATCACGCGCTTCACCGGCTTGCCGCCCTTGTTCGCCAGCACCTGGCGCCAGATGTCCTTCGCGGCGCTTGAGGCGACGCCGGTATCCACCACGGTCCAACCGTCGCTGTCTTCCAGCAGCCAGACGTTGATGTGGTTCAGTTGAAACGGCAGCGGCAGGCGCACCCAGTGGATGCCGGGCGAAACCTCGATCGTCTGGCCGGGTTCGGGCTTTGCGTTGAACGGGTATTTGAGGCCGTCGCGTTCGCGCATCGCGCTCTCGTCGGCGACGCCGTCCAGCGTCAGGGTGATGGTCATACGTGCTCGATTCTGCAATGGCGTGTCGGGCTTTAGGCTATGCTGCGCTGCGGCATGACGCAAACAGGCATAGCGCCAGGTGCGATTCACCCTTTATTTCAAGGCGTTGCGCGGCCTCGCGCGATTCGAGAGGGAAACCGTATGGGCAAGGGCCGGTTGGAAGCGTTCAGCGACGGCGTGATCGCGGTCATCATCACCATCATGGTCTTGGAGATGAAAGCGCCGCATGGGGCGACGTTGGACGCGCTGGTGCCGCTGGCGCCGGTCTTCGTCAGCTACGTGCTCAGCTTCATCTATGTCGGCATTTACTGGGTGAACCACCATCACCTCTTGCATGCCGGCCACAAGATCAACGGTTGGGCGATGCTTGCAAATCTGCATTTGTTGTTCTGGCTGTCGCTGTTTCCCTTCATGGTGGGATGGATGGGCGAGAACCACTTCGCGACGATCCCGGTCGCGCTCTATGGCGTGGTGCTGCTCATGGCGGCGGTCGCCTACATGATCCTGGTGCGTGTGCTGATCGGGCTGCACGGGAACGAGTCCATGCTCGCGACCGCGATCGGCGGCGACTTCAAAGGCTATCTGTCGCTTGCGCTCTACCTTGCGGGCATCGCAGTGTCGTTCGTGAACAACTACGCGGGGTTCGCGCTCTACTGCGTCGTCGCGGCGATCTGGTTCATCCCCGACCGGCGGATCGAACGGCAGGTGAACGCGAAGTGAAGCGCGCCTTCGTGCCCGGCTTGAACCAGCGAAGTTCGGTCGGGCCGCTTGCGCCCTTGTCCCAGACGAACCAGGCGTAGGCCGTGGTGCCGCTGCCGCTGCGTGCCGCGCCCTTCATGTAGAACGTGATGCGTTCGGAGAAGATCCACACGCGCGACGGCGGGTGCTTCAGAAAGATCGTGTTCGCGCGGTTGGCGCCTTCGAGGAAGGCGAGGCGCAGCAGCAGCGCGAATTTGCGGCGCGCGAGTTTCAGGCCTTGGGCGACGAAGGCTTCGGCGACGTTGTAGGGCGGGTTCGTGACGATGTTGTCGACCTTGCGCG
>CAZXAQ010000058.1:0-25507 GCA_964638635.1 uncultured Flavobacteriaceae bacterium | reverse complement strand
CCTCTTGCAAGATTGAAAATCTTGAGTCCTAACCGATAGACGAAGGGCGCGGAGAGGGCGGTTTCTATAGGGCCGGAAGGCTTCAGGCAAGCCCCGAAACCCCGGCAAAACCGCCGTTCCGTGCGGCCCACTCACGCACCCACGGGAAGTCCCTGCTGGCGCCAGCGCAACATCCCGCCACTCAGATTCGCCACACGCTGAAACCCGTTCTGCAACAACAACAGCGTCGCCCGCGCCGACCGCGCGCCCGACCGGCAATAGACGACGATGGGTGCGCTTTTGTCGAGTTCGCCGAGCCGGTCCTTCAGCGCACCGAGCGGCACGAGGGTTGCTCCCGCGATGTGCCCAAGCTCGTCGTTGAATTCGTGCGCCTCGCGCACGTCCAGAATCCGCACGCGCGCAGCGTTCTCTTCCACCCACTGCGGTGCGATCTCCGGAACGCCTGCGAACGTGAAATGAATCGGCGCCCAATCCGCCTCAAGCGGAAGCGGCGCCTCCGGCTTGCCGCATTTCAGGTTGGCCGGAACAGCAACGTCCATCTTCTTCGGATGCGCAAGGCCCAGATTGGCCATGTAGCCGCAAAAGTCGTCCTCGCGAATGGCAAGGCCGAGCCGCGGGTTGTGCGCCATCTCTTCGCCGACAGAAGACGCCGTCGAGCCGGTGTAATCGTGACCGGGATAGATCGTGCATGACGCCGGCAATGAGAAGACTTGCTCGCGCACCGACCGGAACAGCGTCCGCGCGCTGCCCTGCTGAAAGTCGGTGCGGCCGCACCCGCGGATGAGAAGCGCGTCCCCCGTGAACGCCATGCTCCGGTCGTCCAGCACGAACGTCATGCATCCGTTGGTGTGACCGGGGGTCGCACGCGCCTCGACATACCGCTTGCCGAACGTGACGCGATCACCGGGCTTCAGGTAAGTGTCCGCCCCAACGGCTCCGGACTGCGCCGACAGCGAAATGTGCGAGCCCAGCTTTTGCTTCAGCAGCCAAGCTCCGGTGACATGATCGGCATGGACATGCGTCTCCAGCGTCGCGACCAGCTTCAGCCCCAATTCCTCGATCAAGGCGATCTCGCGGCGCACCTCCTCGAAGACCGGGTCGATCAGGATCGCCTCGCGGGTCCCCTCGTCGCCAAGAAGGTAGGTGTACGTTGACGATTGAGGCTCAAAGAGCTGACGAAAGAGCATGGGCGCGTCGCATCACGGCAAGGGAAAGGAACTGTTTACCACACGCACCACGCGCAGCATTCAGGAATCGGAAGGTCCTCATGTTGATAATTCGCCGAGGCCGCGTGTAGATGACCGCAAGCGGGGCCGCTACATTGCCGCGGGATCACTAGGGCACTGAATGCTCGGGCGCTTTCTCTTCCTCTGCGTTTTGCTCGCTGCCTGCGCGCGCGCTGCGCTCGCGCAGCCGGCTGACGAGTCGGGCGCCTTCGGCGGTCCCGTCCTGGAGCCGCCGCCGCGCAGCGAAAGCGGTCCGATCGGCGCCGGCGATTCGGCGCAGTTGCCGTCCGGCACGTTCGACCCCGAAGCGGCCGCTGCTGCCGAGGCGAACGCGAACCTGCCGCCTGAAACGGCCAACCTGAAGACTTACATCGACGGTCTGATGGCGGGCCTGATCTCAGCCGGCGAATTTCCGGGCGCCGCCGTCCTAGTCATTCAGGACGGCAAAGTGGTGCTCAAATCCGGCTACGGCTTCGCAGACGTCCGCGCGCGCCAGCCGGTCGACCCCAACCGCACGCGCTTTCGCGTCGCCTCGATCTCGAAGCTTTTCACCGCAACCGCCGTGATGCAGCTGATCGAACAGGGCAAAGCCGATCTGAACGCCGACGTGAACACCTATCTTCAGACATTCAAGATTCCGGCGAACTATCCCGAGCCCGTCACGCTCGCGAACATCCTGACCCACACGGCCGGCTTCGACGATCGCTACCTCGCGTTGGGCACGCCGCTCACCGGCGCTCCGTTGCCGCTCGGCCAGTACCTCGCGCAGAACATGCCGCCGCGCGTGCTCCCGCCAGGCCAAGTGTTCGCGTACTCGAACCACGCGCTGGCGCTCGCCGGTCACGTCGTCGAGAATGTCTCGGGCCAGCAATTCGCCACCTACATTCAAGAGAACATCTTCGCGCCGCTCGGCATGGAATCATCCTCGTTCGGCATCCCCTATCCGATGCCGCAGGACATCGCCGTGCCCTACTACAAAGGCGGCGACGAGGGCGGCTTCACCCGCGCCGAGCTCGACCGCGTCCAAGCCTCGCCGGCCGGCGATCTAATCACCACCGCCGCCGACATGGCGAAGTTCATGCTCGTGCATCTGAACAAGGGCGTCTACGGCGATGACGAGCACCTGCTCTCCGACGCCAGCATCGCGCGGATGCACGCGCGCCACTTCACGGAAGCCGAAAGCCTCGACGGCTGGGCATACGGATTTGCGGAAGGTCACCGCAACGGCGTGCGCTGGATCGGTCACGACGGCTCGTGGCTGGGCTTCTGCGCGCAGCTCGTCATGGTGCCGGAGAAGAAGAGCGGCTTCTTTCTCGTCTATAACGCCGACTGTCATTTCTCGGCCAGCGCGTCCTTGCGCAAGGCGCTGTTCAACGCGCTCTGGCCGCAAAGCGCGGCAATCGTGGCCGAAGCAAACC
Source organism: uncultured Flavobacteriaceae bacterium (assembly GCA_964638635.1). GTDB lineage: Bacteria > Pseudomonadota > Alphaproteobacteria > Micropepsales > Micropepsaceae > SZUA-430. The sequence continues at coordinate 22,863 of CAZXAQ010000058.1, read as the reverse complement.
CCGACGCAGAGCAGCGTGCGCAAAGCCTCGCCGGCACGTATATGGCGGTGCGACGTGCGCGCGCCGACTTTACGGCGATCGCGGCTGCCGCCTCCCAATTGACCGTGAAGGCGCCGGGCGAGGGCAAGCTGCTCGTGAATTGGCCGGTGGTCGGACACGAACTCGAGTTCCTGCCGCGCGCCGACGGCACATGGATCAATCCGGATTACCAGCTGAAGGCGGCGGCCGTTGCCTCCGCGCAAGGACCGCCCATGCGTCTCGCGATCGACGCCCACGTGTTCGATCGCGTCGCCGGCTCGAGCGAATGGTCGATTTGGTCGACGGCGCTCGGCGGTGTCGTCGTGATCTGCGTGATCGCGCTCTGGAGCTGGATCACCGGCACGCTCAGCCGCCAGTTTCTGGGCGAGCCGCCCTCCGTCATCAAACCTTGGCCGCGCGTCACGGGGTTCCTTGCGGCTGCCGTGGTGCTCGTCTTCTTGATTGCGATGGCGTCGCTGTTATCGCAACCGACGCCACTCGCAGTCCTGCATGGCCCAACGCCGATGCTGACCGCACTGCTTGCGATGCCGGTGTTCGTGGCCATCCTAGCGATCCCCATGATCCTTTGGAGCGTGTCCGGCTTCGGCGACGGCACCCGCGCTCGCCTCGCGCAAGTAGGCTACGGCGTGCTCACGATCGCGATCCTGGTGTTCCTCGCCTTCGCGTGGCAGTGGGGCTTGCACCCGTTCACGCTCGCCCGCTGACGGCAAACCCTTCGCGGCCCGCTTCTTCCGGATGCTCGCGCAAGAACTCCGCCTTGATCATGTGCGAGTCCTTGCGGCTGTTGTCGTGACACCAGCCCGGCGGCGCAAAAACATAACGAATTCGGTCCCATAGAGAACGATTGGGCCCCACGACGTCGCGCGCGATGCCCGCGTACTCGCCCAGCGCCACGACGAACGGGTTGTAGGTTTCGATGTTCTTCACCAACCCGAACACCGGCTTGTCGCGGTCGAGCTCCGGCACAAACGTGCCGAACAGCTTGTCCCAAATGATCAGCGTGCCAGCGTAGTTGGCATCGAGATAGCGCGGGTTTCGCGCATGATGCACGCGATGATGCGACGGCGTGTTGAACACGGCCTCGATCCATGGATGCAACCGCCCCACGGACTCCGTGTGCAGAAAGAACTGGTAGAACAAGTTCAACGACGCGCAGAACCCGATCAGCGCCGGATGAAACCCGATCCAAGCAAGCGGCGCGGCCATCAACACGAGTCCCGTGATCACACTGGTCCATGGCTGCCGCAGCGCGGTTGAAAGATTGTAGTACTCGCTCGAGTGATGCACGACGTGCGCGGCCCAAAACCATCGCGACCTGTGGCTTAGCCGATGTCCCCAATAGAACCGTAGGTCGTCGAGCACGAAGCAGAGCACGAACGCCCACCACTCGAACCCAATGGCCATCAAGCGATTCTCGTAAGCCCAATAGACAATCCCGGCGCCGAGCGTAGCCAAGAAGATCGGCACGACGATGCTCCCGATCCCCATGACCAAGCTGGTGTGGGTGTCTTCGCGCCGGAAGTGCCCCTTGATGGCGCCACCGCTGGCGAGCGCGTACTCGCCCAGCAGGAAGGCGATGTAGAGCGGCGCCGCAAGTTCATGCAGGCGGGGCAGGGTGAGGATGTAGGGCAGGTCCATGGGCAGCGTTCGGTAAGAGGCGACGCGAAACTCCTACGCCTTCGGTTTGGCGTCGCGCAAGCGCCTGCGCGTCGGTGTGCGGACCTGCCGTTGCGGCGTGGCGGCTTGGATAACGGTCCGAATCTCGGCACGCTTCTCGTGAATGGTGGCGATCGCAAGCCCCATGGGTACGCCGACGTCCACCAACACCGCCTCGCCCAGCTGCAAGCTCGCCTCTACGGTTTCCGGCACCGCATCCGTCGCGCCGAGCCGATAGAGTTCCGCCGCGTGGTCCGCGTCGCGCGCCCGCACGATGATCTGCAAATCGGCCCGCTCGGCTCGCGCAACGGCGACGAGCTCGCTTGCGGACTTCGGCGCGTCCATTGTCAGCACCAACGCGCGCGCCGTCTGAATCCCGCAACGACGCAAGAACTCGATCTGCTTCACGTTGCCGTAATAGACGTCATGTCCCTCTTCGCGCCCGCGCGCCACCGCGTTCGCGTTCGCATCGACAGCGATGAACGGCACTTTGTGCACTTCCAGAAGCCCCGCGATGATGCGGCCGACGCGTCCGAACCCTGCAATGATGACACGCGGCCCCGCATCTTCGGGCACCGGGATCAATGTCGCCGGATGCGGCGCCGCCGGCGGGCTTAGCCGCACCTCCAGCGATTTGCCGAGCGTTTGCATGAAAGGGATCAGCCCCATGGTCAGCGCGGCGACGATCAGAAGGAACGACACTGTTCCCTCCGCGATCAAGCCGGCCGCGCTCGCGAGCGCGAGAATGACGAACGAAAACTCGCTGCCCGGCCCCAACAGAAGCCCGCTGCGCACCCCGTGGGCGAGCGTCAAGCCGAACAGCGGCGCCGCGAGTGCAACGATCAACGCCTTCGCAGCGATCAACCCGGCACTTGCCGCTGCGACCGCCAGCGGCTCGGCCGCGAGGCGCGAAAGATCCACGCTCATGCCAACGGATATGAGGAAGACGCCGACAAGCAAGCCCTTGAACGGCTCGATCATCACCTCGACCTGCCGCCGGTATTCGGTCTCCGCAAGCAGAAGACCGGCGATCAGCGCGCCCATCGCCATGGAAAGCCCGGCCGCCGCCGTCGCAATGCTCGTGCCGATAATCACGAGCAGACAAGCCGCCATAAACAGCTCGGGACTGTCCGTCTGCGCAACGCGCCGGAACAATGGCCGGAGCAAAGCGCGCCCACCTGCGAACACCGCAACGACCGTGAGGCCCGCGAGCAGCAGAGCGCCGCCCAATTTCGCGGCCAGCGAACCTTCGCCACTGCTGCCAAGAACGCCGACCACGAAGAGGATCGGAACGACCGCAATGTCTTGAAACAACAGCACCGCGAAACTCGCGCGCCCCCAAGGCGCCGCGAGCTGCTTCCGCTCGGCCAAAACCTGCGTCACGATCGCGGTCGACGACATGCCAAGCGCGAAGCCGATGACCGTCGCGACCGCGACGTTGCCCGTCACAACATAGGCCACTACGCCGATAACAAGCGCGCTCGCGACGAGCTGGATCGTCCCGAGCCCGAACACCAGCCGGCGCATCAGTTGCAGCCGCTCGAGCGATAGCTCCAATCCGATCATGAACAGCAGCAGCACGACCCCGTACTCGGCAACGCGGGTGATGCCGGCCTTGTCCTCGATCGTCAGATAGGCAAGCCACGGGATGTCGTGCGCCAGCGCACCGAGCCCGAACGGCCCGGCCACCATGCCGATCAGCACGTAGCCCAAGACCGGGCTCACCTTCAGCGAGTGAAAGACCGGCACGACCACCGCCGCCGCGCCCAAGACGATGAGCGCGTCCTTGAATTGTGCGATGTCTGCGGGACCGGCCATGCGCGTGATGTAGGTGAAAGCGCCAGGGCCGTCGAGCGGACCTTTCGTCCGGCCGCCGGATCGTGCCATCTTGGACGCCATGTTGGACGATCTGAAAAACCTCATCGACCGCTCGAAGCGCGCCGTCGTGTTCACCGGCGCCGGTATCTCGACCGAATCGGGCATCCCCGATTTCCGAAGCCCCGGCGGCATCTGGAGCAAGCATCGCGTCATATACTTCGACGAGTTCGTCCGCTCGCGCGACGCGCGGATCGAGGCATGGACGCGCCTGTTCGCTGGCCGCGACATGCTAAAGAACGCACAGCCGAACGCCGGCCACCGCGCGGTGGCAAAGCTGGTGGAGCAGGGCAAGGTCACGCACGTCGTCACGCAGAACGTCGACGGTCTGCACCAGGCCGCCGGCGTCCCCGCCTCGAAGGTGATCGAAGTCCACGGCAACTCAACCTACGCGAAGTGCCTCGCCTGCAGCCTACGCCACGAGTTCGACGACATCGAACCCGCCTTCAAACAAACCGGTGAACCGCCGTCCTGCGTCGAATGCGGCGGCGTCGTGAAGTCGGCGACGATCTCCTTCGGCCAGGCAATGCCGGAAGAGGAAATGGAGCGCGCCGCAGAGGCTGTTCTCGCCTGCGACCTCTGCCTCGCAATCGGCTCCTCCCTCGTCGTCTATCCAGCGGCGGGCCTGCCGATCGCCGCCAAACGCAACGGCGCGAAATTCGTGATTCTGAACCGCGACCCGACTGAGCTCGACCACCTGGCCGACCTCGTCATCAACGCCGAAATCGGCCCCACTTTGGCAAAGGTTGTGGGCGTAAATTGACAGGCTTGGCGCGGGTCCAAAGGGGGTGCTAAACCCACCTCGAATCCCCTTCATCCCTAAGAAAGTTCGCCCCATGACCTCGCGGTTCCGCCTCGACAAAGAAGAAGAGACCAAGACGCCGGAGCCGCCGCCGTTCACGGCGATCTCGCAGGCGCTCTATAAGTCGCGCACCGTGCTGATCTTCGGCGAAGTCGACATGAAGATGGCCGAGCGCGTGACGGCCAACCTGCTGGCGCTCGCCGCCGACGACCCGAACAAGGACATCAAGATCGTCGTCCACTCGCCGGGCGGCCACGTGGAGTCGGGCGACACGATCCACGACATGATCAAGTCGCTGCGGCCGAAGGTGAAGACGATCGGCACCGGCTGGGTCGCCTCCGCCGGCACGCACATTTTCCTGGCGGCCGACCGCTCGCGCCGCTTCGCCCTGCCGAACACGCGCTTCATGATCCACCAGCCGGCCGGCGGCATGCGCGGCACGGCCTCCGATATCGAAATCGAGGCGACGGAGATCCTGAAGGCGCAAGACCGCATCAACCGCACGATCGCGGACGAAACCGGCCAGCCGCTTTCGAAGGTGAAGGACGACACCGACCGTAACTTCTGGATGTCGTCGGAAGAGGCGAAGGCCTACGGCCTCGTCAGCCGCATCATCGAACGGATCGACATGGCGTGACCGCCTGGTGGCAGAGCGCGGTTGTCTATCAAATTTACCCGCGCTCGTTCTGCGACTCGAACGGCGACGGCATCGGTGATCTGAAGGGCATCGAGTCCAAACTGGACTACGTAGCCTCGCTCGGCGTCGATGCGATCTGGCTGTCGCCCGTCCACCCGTCGCCGAACCGCGACTTCGGCTACGACGTCGCGGACTTCAACGGCATCGAGCCCACGCTCGGCACGATGGCCGACTTCGAGCGCCTGATCGCCGAGGCGCATAAGCGCGGCCTCAAAGTCATCCTCGACGAGGTCCTGGCCCACACGAGCGACCAGCACCCCTGGTTCCTCGAAAGCCTGAAGTCGCGCGACAATCCGAAAGCCGATTGGTACGTCTGGACCGACCCGCGCGAAGACGGCACGGCGCCGAACAATTGGCTCAGCGTCTTCGGTGGCCCCGCGTGGTCGTATCACCCGGTGCGCCGCCAGTACTACTTCCACAAATTCCTGAAGCAGCAGCCGAAGCTGAACCTGCGCAACCCGGGCGCACTCGCTGCGGCCCTCGATGTGCTCAAGTTCTGGCTCGACCGCGGCGTCGACGGCTTTCGTCTCGACGTAGCCAACAGCTACTTCCATGACGATCAGCTCCGCGACAACCCGGCCGTGCCGCTGGCGGAGCGCACGAACCACCATTGGGCCCACGCGCCGAACCTGCAACGCCGCACGCGCGACTCGAACCTGCCCGAGAACCGCGAAGTCCTCGACAAGATCCGCGCCGTTGTAGACGGCTACGACAACCGCTTCGTCTTCGGCGAGTTCTCGGAGGAGCCGAGCCTCTTGGGCCACTTCGCGGGCCGCGATCACGGCCTCCACACCGGCTACACGTTCACGTTCCTCGAAGACCGCTCGTTCAAACCCGAGGTCTTCGCAAAACACTACGCGTTCCTGAACGCCATCGGCGGCCTCTGGCCCTGCGTGACGTTCTCGAACCACGACGTCCCGCGCACGGTCACGCGCTACGGCCGCACGATGGAGGCCGACCCCGCGCTCGCAAAACTCGCCCTCACGCTCCTGATGACGCTGAAGGGCACGGTGCTAATGTACCAAGGCGAAGAACTGGGCCTCCCCGACGGGCCAATCGAGCGCCACCAAATCCACGATCCAGTGGGCGAACTCTACTTCCCCTACGCGAAGGGCCGCGACCCCTGCCGCACGCCGATGCCCTGGGTCCAAGGCAAACCGAACCTCGGCTTCACTTACGGCGAGCCCTGGCTTCCCGTCGCACCAGCCCACGCAGCCCTCGCGGCGGCAACGCAAGAGCGCGACCAAACCTCGCCCCTCTGGTTCGCCCGGAACCTGATCGCCCTCCGCAAGAAGCATCCCGCGCTCACCGAAGGTGACATCAAACTTCTCGCCGCAACCGACCAAATCCTCGCCTTCGAACGCGTCCGTGGCAGCGATCACATCACCTGCGTCTTCAATTTGTCGAAATCCGAGGCGACAGTGCCGTTCGACAAGGCGGGCGTGGCGTTGCTGACGGTTGGCAGCGTCAAGCGGGCTGGCGGATCGCTGCAATTGGGACCCCGCTCCGCCATCATCCTTTGAGGAGACTGCGATGCGTTGGCTGCGACGGATACTCTTCGGCGTCGCTGGCCTCTATGTGGCCGTCGTTGGGCTTCTCTACACGTTCCAACGCGACCTCATGTACCGGCCCGAACAGATCCGCCGCGTCGCGCCCTCGTACTATCCGATGCTCGCTGGCGTTCAAGAAATCGAACTGAAGACAGCCGACGGCTTACGCGTCTACGCCTGGTACGCGGCCCCACCGGAGGGTCGCCCGACGGTCGCGATCTTCCACGGCAACGGCGGATCGCTCCGAAGCCAACGCTACCGCCTCAAATACTTCAAAGAGGCCAACATGGGTGTCCTTCTGATTGCCTATCGCGGCTACTCGGGCAGCGACGGCACGCCTTCGGAAGAAGGGCTCTACACCGACGCCCGTACCGCCATCGATTGGCTGAACACACAAGGCATCGCCGACGATCGCATTGTGATCTACGGCGAGTCGCTGGGCACAGGCGTCGCCACGAAGATGGCCGCAGAGCGGGAGTTCGCGGCCGTGGTTCTAGAATCGCCCTACACCTCGACGGTCGATGTCGCGGCGGCGCGCTTCCCGTTCGTGCCGGCGTCGTGGCTGATGTCGGACCGGTTCGAGTCCCTCGCGCGCATAAGCCAAGTACATGAGCCGCTGCTCATCATGCACGGCGAAGCCGATGAGGTGATCCCCCAATCTTTTGGCCGCCGCTTGTTCGACGCTGCGAACGAACCCAAAGAAGCCTTCTGGCCGAAGATGGCCGGTCACAACAGCATCTTCGATCTCGGCGGCTTCCTAACGGCCGCCGAGTTCATCGAACGCCACGTTAAGTAACGAGCGCCTTTTCCGCCGCCTCAAGCGGCAGCAACACGCAGGTATGCCGGCTCTTGTGCTCGCGCACCGGTGCGAAAATTTCATAGGCCGACCACTTGCCCGCCGGTGCCGACGCGCCTTCCTTCAGCATCGCCGTCACCTGCGCCTTCACGCGCGCCAAGCCTTGCGCATCTTCGCCGCCTGCCTTGGCGGCAATGATCGCCGCACTCGCCTGCGTCAGCACGCACGCCTTCGTATCGTGCCGGCAGTCGGTGATTTCGTGCGTCGGATCGACCGCAAACTCGATCGTGACCTTGTCCCCGCACATCGCGTTGTTGACCGTCGCCGCGCGCTTAGGCTCGGGCAGGTGGCCCGCATGGCTGACATCGGCCGCCCAGCGCAACAGTTCCTTCGCGTAGAGGTCGTCGCTCATGTCTCGAGATCGGCTTTCAGTGCGGCGAACGCGGCCGGCGTATCGGCATCGGCCAACACCCCCGCATCGGTTTCCACCTCATACACGGCATCCGCATTCTGCGAAAGCAACGCCCGCGCCCCGACATCGCCCTCCGCCGCGCGCATCTCGTCGACAAACGCGGCCGCGAACAGCACCGGATTGCCGCGCTTACCTTGATACGTCGGGACGACGATCGCGCGCCCCTCCGTAGGGTTGAAAGCGGCGATCAGCTTGTCGATCGCCTCGCGCGTCACCGCGGGCATATCGCCGAGGCAAACCAGAACGCCGTCCGCGTCCGCCGGCAGCCCGCCAAGCCCCGCCTTCAACGACGTCGCCATACCCTCGGCAAAGCGCGGATTGCCGATAAACGTCACATCGAGTCCCGCAAGCGCGCGCCGCACCGCGTCGGCATCATGCCCGAGAACCACGACGACATCGCGTACGCCGCTCGACGCAATCGTGCGGACGGTGCGCGCAATCATCGGCTCTCCGTGCAGCGGCATCAGAAGCTTGTTCTCGGTCCCCATGCGGGTGGACCGGCCCGCCGCCAGAACAACGGCGGCGATCTTCGCCTGCCGCTGCGGCCGAGGCGCGGCCACATCGCGCGGCTGCGGCCGCGTCGGAATCTCTTTCAAGAGCCCGCCCACACCCATCGCCATGATGTCGGCCGGCGTCACCGGCACATCCGCGCACAGCCGCTGCAGAACCCAATCGAACCCGTTCAGCTTCGGTGACCGCGCACACCCCGGCAACCCGACAACCGGCGTCGCGCCAGCCCGCGCCAACAGCAGCAAGTTCCCCGGATCGACGGGCATGCCAAAGTGTTCGATCGTCCCGCCGCCGGCCGCGATACCAGCCGGCACCGCGTCCGCGCGATCGGTCGTGGCGGCTGCGCCGAACACGAACACGAGATCGGGCTTGTGCGTGCGGCACTCAGACAACGCCTTCGCGACGGCGCCCGCATCATGCGCGACCCGCGTCTCAAACACGACCGCGCTCCCCAAGGCCTCGACGCGTTGATCGAGCACGGCACGGTTCTTGTCCAGCAACGATGCCTTCATACCCGGCAGCGTGGTGGACACCAGCGCGATGCGCTTGGTCCGGAACGGCGCCACGCGGACCAGTTCCCCAAGGCTCTCCGCCTTCGAAACCGCCCAAGCCGGTGCCGCAAACGGAATGACCTTGATCGTCGCAAGCATCTGGCGCCGCTCGACGACCTCGAACGGCGCAAGCGTCGCTATGGTCACACTCTCGTGGATCGCGTTGAGCGCATTCACCCGCACGCCATCAATGACAACGAGCCCGCGCTCGCTGGCATAAAGGTTGGTACGTCCCGTCACGGTGGTCGAAAGCTCGCTGCCTGGTCCGCGCACGGCCTCGCCGATGCGCCGCGCCGCGACGTCTTCCGGCACGTCGTCAGCCTCAAGCATCGCCGTCATGACCGTGGCGACCGCCGCACCCTTCAGCGCCGCGATATCCTCGGCGGTGAGCACGCGCCCCTTCTTGAACATCACGGCGCCCGCCGTCACGCCGTGCGCGAGCACGTGCCCTTGAGCTTCCGCAACGGGGACGCTGCCGAACTTCATTCCGCACGCAGCCGTTCGATAATCTGCGCCATCACCGAGACCGCAATCTCGGCCGGCGAGACAGCGCCGATATCGAGCCCCACGGGTCCATTGATCCGCGCGATGGCCGCATCGTCGAAGCCCGCGGCTTTCAGCCGTCCGGCGCGCGCGGCATGCGTCTTCTTGGACCCAAGCGCCCCCACATAAAACGCTTCCGACCGAAGCGCCGCAATCAAGGCCGGATCGTCGAGCTTCGGATCATGCGTCAACGTCACGACAGCGGTCCGCGCATCGAGCGGCAAATCGGCGAGCGCCTCGTCCGGCCACGCCGTGATCAGATGCAGGTTTGGAAACCGCTCGTTCGTCGCAAACGCGGTGCGCGGATCGATGACCGTCACGTCGAAATTGTTGAGCGCCGCAATTTGACTCAAGGGCTGCGCGATATGCACGGCGCCCACGATGTAGAGCTTCGGCGGCGAGTTGAACACATTCAGAAACCAACTCGCCCCATCGACCTCGACGGTACTACTCTTGTCGCGCGCGAGCGCCGTTTGCGCCGCAACAGCAAGCGCGTCAGCGCGCTCGCCCACCGCAATCAAACGCTGCGAGCCGTCGTCAATCCGCGTCGCCAGCACCGCGCCCACACCCTTGGCGCGTGCTTTCGTCAGAGCCTTGAGCAGATCGCGCTTCAATCGACCCGCTCCACGTAAATCTCGATCTGCCCGCCGCAGGCGAGCCCGACCTCCCAAGCCTGCTCGTTCGACACACCGAACGCGAGCTTGCGCGGCTTCCCGTCCGCGATCGTCTCCATCGCCTCCGCGATCACCGTGCCTTCGACGCAGCCGCCGGACACCGACCCTACAAACGTGCCGTCCTTGCGCACCGCCAGTTGGCTGCCCGCCGGCCGCGGCGCCGAGCCCCACGTCTTGATCACCGTCGCAAGCGCCACCGCATGCCCGCCGCCGAGCCAAGCCTCCGCCATCTCCAACACCTTGTCGTGATCCGTCATGCCGCGCGCTCCTTGAGGGCTTGCAACCGGTCCATCCGCGACGGCTCGCTGAGCGCGACCGCCAGATCGGCCATGCTGCTAAGATTGTGCACCGGCCTCAATTCGTCCACATGCGCAAGCAACGTTTTCACGCCCAACGCCCGCGGCGCAAACGCGTCGTAGCGCAGCAACGGGTTCAACCAGATCAGCCGCTTCGCCGACCTGTGCAGGCGCTCGGCCGCCGCGCCCAGCAGCTGCACGTCGTCCCGCTCCAGCCCGTCGGTGATGAGTAGCACCACCGCGCCTTGCCCCAAAACTCGCCGCGACCAATCCCGGTTGAACCGGATCAGCGCCTCGGCAATCCGTGTGCCGCCGTCCCAATCCGGCGTCAGCGCCGCCGCCTTGGCCAAAGCCTCGTCCGGATCGCGCAGCTTCAGCGCCCGCGTGATGTTGGTCAGGCGCGTGCCGAACAGAAACGTATGCGTCGCCCCGCCGCCGACCCGCCGCGTATGCGTCAAGCCATGCAAGAAGTGCAGGCACATGCGCGCATAGCCGCTCATCGAACCCGACACGTCGCACAACACCACCAGCGGTGGCTCCCGAAACTGCCGCCGCCGCCGCTCCAGTCGCACCACGTTGCCGCCGGTCTTGAGCGCGCGCCGCAGCGTGCGGCGAAAATCAAAAGCGTGTCCCCGCGCGGCAGCCTCCGTCCGCCGCGTCAAACGTTGGGGCAGCGTCCACGTCATCCGCGCCAAAACACGCTTTGCGCGCGCAATCTCCTCCGCCGTCATCTGCTCGAAGTCCTTCGCAGCGAGCAGCTCGTCACCTGAAGCGGTATCGCGCGCATCCAACTCAAGCAGCAGCTTCTTCTCACCCTCGCGCGGGCCCGCCTGACCGCGCAGCGCTTCCGCCACGCGCCGCGCCCCAGCATCGGCCGGCAGTTCAGCAGGCGGCATCAGCGTCTGCGGCAACAGCGCCGCCAGCGACTTCTCGAACAAGCCCGGATCACGCCAGAACGCCTCGAAGGCCTGTTCGAACAACGGCCGCTGTCCGGGTTGCGTCACCAACGTCGCGAACAACGTCGCTCGCAAATCATCGCGCCGCCCAATACCCGCCGCCTCGACGGCGCGCAGCGCCTCGTTGATCTGCCCCGTCCCAAGCGGAAACCCCGCGCGCCGCAACGTGCGCGCAAAGTGGACGATATTGTCGGCGAGCGTGCTCATTCCGCCGCGCTACGTGCCTCGGCGACCATACGCGCAAGCTCGCCGTCGCGAATCTTCGCCAGGTCGTCCTGATACTTGAGCAACACGCCGAGCGTCGACTGCACCGTCTCCGGCGACAGCGACACGGTGTCGAGCGCGGTCAGCGCCTGCGCCCAATCGAGCGTCTCCGCAACCCCCGGCATCTTGAACAGATCGCCCTTGCGCAAGCCTTGCACGAACGCGACGACTTCGCGCGACAGCCGTTCGCCGACCCCCGGCACTTTCCGCCGCACGATCGCGAGCTCGCGCGCGGCATCCGGAAAGTCGACCCAGTGATAGAGGCACCGCCGCTTGATCGCGTCGTGAATCTCCCGCGTGCGGTTCGACGTGATGATCACGATCGGTGGCTTCGCGGCTTTCACGACGCCGAGTTCCGGCACGGAGACTTGGAAGTCCGCGAGCACCTCCAGCAAGAACGCCTCGAACGGCTCATCCGCGCGGTCGAGCTCGTCGATCAGCAGCACCGGCGGCCCGTCGACATGCGGCTCAAGCGCCTGCAGCAGCGGCCGCTTGATCAGAAAACGATCGGAGAAGATTTCACTCTCGATCACGCCGCGATCGTGCTGACCCTGCACCTCCGCCAAACGGATCGCCGTCATCTGCCCGGCGTAGTTCCACTCGTACACGGCGGATGAAACATCGAGCCCTTCGTAGCACTGCAGCCGGATCAAGCGGCGGCCTAATGTCGCGCTCAAAACCTTCGCGATCTCGGTCTTGCCCGTGCCAGGTTCGCCTTCGACGAACAGCGGCCGTTCGAGCTTCAGCGCAAGATAGAGCACGACGCCGAGATCGCGCCCGGCGACGTAACCGCCATGGTTGAGCAGCGCCAGCGTGTCGTCGATGGAAGCGGGCAGGGGATGGATCATCGAACCGAAGTTAGGCCAGCCGCGACCCCAAGGGAAGGCTTGGAATGGTTAGCGCGCGGGCCCATTCTCGGCATGGTTTGCATTCTGGTTGCGACGTTTTTCTTTTCGACCACGAATGCGATCATCCGCGCCCTGTCGAGCGATCTGCCGCCGGTCGAGATCGCGTTCTTCCGCTCCCTGTTCGGTCTTCTGCTGCAGCTCCCGCTCCTCGCCTGGTTCGGGTTCGGTGCGATCGCCACGAAACGCCCCGAACTCCACCTCGCGCGCGGCGTGCTGCACGCGTTCTCGCTGATCCTCTGGTTCGTCGCACTCTCGAAGGTGCAGCTTGCGGAGGCCGCGGCGCTGGAGTTCGCCGCACCGATCATGGCGACGACGATCGCGATTCTGTTCCTAGGGGAAGTTGCGCGCATGCGCCGTCTCATCGCGCTGGCGGTGGGCGTCGTGGGCGTCTTTATCGTTGTTCGGCCCGGCTTCGACGCGGTGTCGTGGGGACAGATCATGGTCCTGGCTTCCGTCGCCCTCTGGGCGGGGTGCCAACTGATCATCCGCGAACTCGGCCGCACCGATAGCGCCTTCGTCCAAGGTTTCTACACGGTCCTCATCTTCGTCCCGATCACGGCCGCCGTAGCGATACCGGTATGGGTCTGGCCGACCTGGATAGAGCTGGCCGTCTGTCTCGTCATCGCGCTCTCCTCGACGATCGGCATCTGGTTCTATGGCGAAGCGTTCCGCCGTGCGGAGATGACGGCCATCCTGCCGCTGGAATCGACGAAGCTGATCTGGGGCGTCCTCTACGGTCTCATTCTCTTTTCCGAAGAGCCTGAGATTCTGACGCTGGTCGGTGGCATCGTGATTTTCGCGGCCGCCGCCTATATCACGATCCGCGAAGCACAACTGGCGCGACAGGCAGTGGTTGCACCCGTCACAGGCGAATGACCAATTTGTATGGTGCGTGAGAGGCGCGCCGTCTGGCATCTGCCGGAAAGCTGTGCGATGTCCCTGGCCCCCACGCGAATCGTGGGTCGCTATTGAAATCAAAGCTCAGGAAGGAACCTCCATGAAACGCATTCTTCTCGGCGCCGCCGTGCTCGCGCTCAGCGCGGGTGCCGCGCTCGCCGACAACCTCGCCGGCTACTACGGCAACACGGTCGTCATCACCGCGCCGGACGGTAAGGTCTCGAAGGCCCGCGTCAACGCCGACAAGACCTATGCGACGACGCTGCCCGACGGCACGGTCGTGCAGGGCACATGGGCGTGGAAGGACGACAAGGTGGCGTGCTTCACGCAAGTGACGCCGCCGCCGGCTGCGGGCCAAGCTCCGTTGTGCCTCCCGATTGATGCGCACAAGGTCGGCGACAATTGGTCGTTGAAGGACAAGGACGGCAAAGAAACGAAGTACACGATGCAGGCTGGCCAGTAGGCCGACTCGAAGAATCTTCGACGCAGCCGGTGCGCAAGCGCCGGCTGTTTCGTTTTCGGACCCGGCGGTTGCAACGTGTCATGCGCCCATATCACTGGTGAGCATCGCCACAGTATCGCCCCATCATCCTCCCAACTCGGCCCCGTTGTCCGCCCATTCGCGCCCCATTCAGCGCGCTTCCTGCAGGCCGTGGCGAATCCATCGCCCGAGGGAGAACACCATGGGACTGAAACTTCATCATCTATTGGCCACGACCGCGATTTGCCTCGCGCTCGTCGCTTGCTCGCAGACGACCCAAACGACGTCCGGACGCGACTACCTGCGCACCTACGCGCAGCAAGCCGGCCCGAAGCCCGCCAAACTCGACAAAGGCATCGTCGAAGCCGCGTCCGTTGAGCCGTTGCTTCGTTTCCCCGCGCGCATTGGCCTCGCGCGGCTCGATCGCAACGGCCTCGCCGGCATCCCAAGCGAGGAAGCCGCCGCTCAGCAAGTGGCAACCAATCTGGGCCCCAAGTTCGGTGAGTTCGTTCCGGTCAGCCCGATGATCGCCCAGATGGTCGCGGGCGTGCCCAACTACTGGAACGGCACAAGCGACACCGTACGGCGCATCCAACTGGCCTCCGCGCGCCAGCGCCTGGATGCAGTGATCATCTATGAGTCCGAAGGCACCGCGGACAGCCGCGACAACCCGCTCTCGATCGGCGAATGGACGTTGATCGGCGCCTTCATCCTGCCAAGCCAAGACGTGAAAGCACGCGGCGTGGCGCAGGCGCTGATGATCGACGTGCGCAACACCTACCCCTACGGCACCGCACAGGCCGAGGCGTACGACCAAACGTCAACGGCCAGGTTCTCGCAAAACCAATCCGAACGTGAGCTGTCGGAAACGGTTCGAATCGCCGCCGTCAAGAACCTCGCGCCGGAAGTCGAAAAGATGATGCGCAACTTGCGTATGGAACTTGCGGAGAAGCGTGAAAGGCCGCGCGGCCGATAAATCAAACCACCAGCCTTGTCTCCCCCGAGCAAAGCTCGGGGGAGTACGTGCGCCGCGCAGCGGCTGCACGGGAGGGGGGCAGCCCCAAGGTCTGCGAATCGCGCTCCCGCAACGTCCCCGCAAATCACCGGCGCTGGCGCTGCCCCCCTCGGGTACAGCAACTTCGTTGCGCACCCACTCCCCCAACAAGTTGGGGGAGACATCGCTCAAGCGATCTTGGCCACCGCACGCTTCGCCATCACGGTCACGAGATGCGCCCGGTATTCCGCCGTGCCGTGCAAATCGCTGTTCATGTTCGACGGCGACACTTTGATCCCCGCCACCGCATCCGGCGTGAACGACTTCGCCAACGCCGCTTCCATCGCGCTTTCGCGGAACACGCTGCTGGCAGCACCGGTCACGGCGACGCGCACGCCCGTCTTCGTCTTCGCCACGAACACGCCCACCATCGCGTAGCGCGAGGCCGGGTTCGGGAACTTCATATAGGCGGCCCTCTCCGGCACCGGGAACGAAACCTCGGTGATGATCTCGCCTTCCTCCAGTGCCGTCTCGAACATGCCGGTGAAGAAGTCATCGGCGTTGATCGTGCGCGAGGTCGTCTTGATCGTGGCGCCGAGCCCCAACACGGCCGCCGGATAGTCCGCCGCTGGGTCGTTGTTGGCGATCGACCCGCCCAGCGTCCCCATATGCCGAACCGCCGGGTCGCCGATATGGCCCGCAAGATGGGCGAGGGCAGGGATGGCGCCCTTCACGTCCGCGGAGGTAGCCACATCGAAATGCTTCGTGCCCGCACCGATCGTCACAACGCCGCCGGCGACTTTGATCCCGCTCATCGCAATGCCGCCAAGGTCGATCAGCGCCGTCGGCTGTGCCAGGCGCTGCTTCAACGTCGGGATCAGCGTCTGCCCACCGGCAAGAAACTTCGCATCGCCGTTGTTCTCGTAAAGCTTGCGCGCCTCGTCGAGTGACTTCGGGCGGAAGTACTGAAATTGGTACATGGCTCTCTTGTCCTTATTCGGCGGCAGCGCGGCTGCGATGAATCGCAGCCCACACGCGCGACGGTGTTGCGGGCATGTTGAGTTCCTTCACGCCGATCGCGTCGGTCACGGCGTTCATGACGGCGGCGGGCGAGGCGATGGCGCCGGCCTCGCCGCAGCCTTTCATGCCGAGCGGGTTCGACGGGCAGGGTGTCACCGTGAAGCCGAGCTTGTAGCTCGGCAGGTCGTCGGCCCGCGGCATCGTGTAGTCCATGTAGGAGCCGGTGATCAGCTGGCCCGAGTCCTTGTCATACACGCCGTGCTCGAGCAGCGCCTGGCCGATGCCCTGGGCGATCCCGCCTTGCACCTGGCCCTCGACGATCATCGGGTTGATCACGTTCCCGAAGTCGTCGACCGCGGTGAAACTGACGATCGTCGTGACGCCGGTGTCTGGATCGATCTCGACCTCGCAAATATGTGTGCCCGCCGGGAACGTGAAGTTCGTCGGGTCGTGGAACACACTTTCTTTCAAGCCCGGCTCGATCTCGGACGTTGGGAACTTGTGCGCGACATAGGCGTTCAGCGCGACCTCATGGAATGCGAGCTTCCGGTCCGTGCCCGCCACCTTGAATTCGCCGTTCTCGAACACGATGTCGGCCGCGGATGCTTCCAGCACATGCGCCGCAATCTTCTTCGCCTTCGCCTCGATCTTGTCGAGCGCGCGGCTGACCGCGGTCAGACCGACAGCCGCGCGCGAACCGTACGTGCCCATACCGAACTGAACGGAATTGGTGTCGCCGTGAATGATCTCGACGTTCTCCATCGGGATACCGAGACGGCCCGCAACCACCTGCGCGAAAGTGGTCTCGTGTCCTTGACCGTGGCTGTGCGCGCCGGTGAACACTTCAACGCCGCCGGTCGGCGTCACACGCACTTCCGCAGACTCCCACAAGCCGACACCGGCACCCAGCGACCCGACCGCCGCCGACGGCGCCAGGCCGCACGCTTCGATGTAAGTCGAGAAGCCGAGCCCGCGCAGTTTCCCGCGCGCCTTCGCCTCCGCCTTGCGCGCCGCAAAGCCGGCATAGTCGGCGAGCTTCAACGCGGCGTCCAGCGAAGCGTCGTAGTCGCCAGCGTCATAGTTCATGATCACCGGCGTTTGGTGCGGGAATTTGCGCACGAAGTTCTTGCGCCGGAACGCCGCCGGATCGAGCTTCAGCTGCCGCGCCGCCTCTTCGACGATCCGCTCGATCACAAACGTCGCTTCCGGCCGTCCGGCCCCGCGATAGGCATCGACGGGGGCCGTGTTCGTGTAAACCGCATCGACCTCCGCATAGATCGCGGGCAGGTCGTATTGCCCCGACAGCAGCGTGCCATAGAGATAGGTCGGCACGCTCGACGAAAACGTGGACATGTAGGCGCCGAGGTTCGCGATCGTCTTCACGCGCAAACCCAGCATCTTCGCGTCGGCATCGAGCGCGAGCTCCGCATGGGTCACATGATCCCGCCCATGCGCGTCCGACAGGAACGACTCCGACCGTTCCGCCGTCCACTTCACCGGCCGGCGCACCTTCTTCGACGCCCAGGTGCAAACGACCTCCTCGGCATAGATGAAGATCTTCGACCCGAACCCGCCGCCGACATCCGGCGCCACGACGCGCAGCTTGTGCTCCGGCGCGATCCCGATAAAGGCCGACATCACCAGCCGCGCCACGTGCGGGTTCTGGCTCGTTACATATAAGGTGTAACCGCCCGTCGCATCGTCGTACTCGCCGACGCACGCGCGCGGCTCCATCGCGTTCGGGATCAGCCGGTTGTTCGTGAGGTCGAGCTTGACCACATGCGCCGCCTTCGCGAACGCGGCCTCGGTCTCCGCCTTGTTCCCGATCTCCCACTGATAGATCGTGTTGCGCGGCGCCTCGGCGTGCAGCTGCGTGGCCGCAGTCTGTGCGTGCGCAGGCTCGACGACGGCCGGCAGCTCTTCGTACTCGATCTTAACGAGTTCCGCGGCGTCTTTGGCCTGAGCGTAAGTCTCCGCGATCACGATCGCGATGTGGTCGCCGACATAGCGCACGGTATCGACCGCGAGGGCAGGGTGGGCCCCCGCCTTCATCGGCGTCCCGTCTTTCGACGTGATCATCCAACCGCAGATCAACCCGCCGAGCTTGTCGGCAGCAAGATCGGCGCCGGTCAACACACCGACGACACCCTTCGCTGCGCGTGCCGCACTCGTGTCGATGCCACGTATCTTTGCGTGCGCGTGCGGGCTGCGGACGAAATACGCATACGTCTGACCGTGCCGGCTGATGTCGTCCGTGTAGCGGCCCTGGCCGGTGATGAACCGGTGGTCTTCCTTGCGCCGGATCGCGGCGCCGATGACGGGGGCGGTCATGCGTGCGCCCCCTTCATCTCTTTCGCCGCGGCGTCGATCGCCTTGACGATGTTTTGATACCCCGTGCAGCGGCAGAGATTGCCCTCAAGCTCAGCGCGGATCGTCTTCTCGTCCAGGTTCGGGATGCGCCGGATCATGTCGACCGCCGTCATGATCATGCCAGGCGTACAGAACCCGCACTGCAGGCCGTGATGCTCCTTGAAGGCCGCCTGCACCGGGTGCAGCTCGCCGTCCTTGGCGAGCCCCTCGATCGTGGTCACCTGAGCGCCTTCGGCCTGCACCGCCAGCATCGTGCACGACTTCACCGCCTTGCCGTTCACGTGCACCACGCACGCGCCGCATTGGCTGGTGTCGCAGCCCACATGCGTGCCGGTCAGGCGCAAATTCTCGCGCAGGAAATGGACGAGCAGGGTGCGTGTTTCCACCTCACCGCCGACGGCTTTGCCGTTCACGGTCATGGCAACGGAGGGCATGCGGCGTCTCCTATATGTATAGAGTGTGGGCGCGACGAACCGCGGGGGATGGCGGAGGCGCGCTCAAGGTCGGATGGAAGCGTATTCGGCAGCCGCAGGAGCGGTCAACTCTCTGCCTAGATCAGCGCCACAACCAGAACGACCATGATCGCCGCTACGATAATGGCAATAGGGAGCCAGGCGGGCGGCTCCGACAACTTGGCGCCCAAATTGCCGCTTGTCGGAAGCTCAGGACTGCCCGGCGCGCGTGCCTCGACGGTCGCGGCCGGCGCCGGCATCTCGATCCGCCCGCCGGCAAGGTCGGAAAACTTCTCGAAGAACTCGTCCGCCATCTTCTTCGCCGCCCCGTCGACAAGCCGCTGCCCGAGCTGCGCCAGCTTGCCGCCGATGATCGCCTTCACGGAATAGCGAAGGATCGTCGCGTCACCGTCTTCGGCGAGCGTCACCTTCGCCTCGCCCTTCGCGAAACCCGCGGCACCGCCCGAGCCTTCACCTGTTAACGTGTAGCCTTCCGGCGGATTGAGGTCCGAGAGTGTGACCTTGCCGGTGAAGCGCGCGCTCACGGGACCGATTTTCGCGCGAGCGGAAGCTTCGAGCTCGGTGTCGGATAATTTCTTAACGTCTTCGCAGCCCGGGATCGCCTGACGCAGAACATCCGGATCGTTCAGCGCCGCCCACACACGCGCGCGCGGCGCTGCGATCTTGTACTCGCCGGTCATGTCCATGTGTGGTGTCGCTCCAGATTTTGTGATATCTCTTCGCTCAACGTCACCGCCGTCAACTAGGGCGGCGTAATCGCGGCATCGTCCCGCTGGCAAGTTGTGTGATGGCGCTCACCACCTGCAACAGCAACTTGTCATCCACATCTAAAATCGCCTCGCAGGATTAAATCGCTCGTTTGATTCGACTGACGCCTTTGCCAGTTCGAAAAAAAAGTATAGGGTGAATTTCAGCGCACGTCGTGTGCAGGCGTGGACAAGCGTGAGGCAAGGAGCGGTTCAGTGGACAAACCAGTATCAATCGCGCCGCAGCCGGACAGTGGGGCGATCCGAGTTACGGGCACCGTTAAGTGGTTCAATCACGAAAAGGGGTATGGATTCATCGTCTCGAAGGACGTTGATGGGGACATCCTGCTCCACAAATCGGTCATGGAGGCGTTTGGCGACGCCGCGGTTCTTGAGGGCACCACGGTCGAGTGTGACGTCATCCAAAAGGTGAAGGGCTTGCAGGCCCGCAAGGTTCACAGCGTGGACGAAACGACGGCCTGCAAGATGAGCGGCAACGGTGCGGCCAAGCCGAACGGCGACGCGAAGCGCCAGCGGCGCGAGATCATCTTGCCCGAACCGACGGGCCCGGTGATCGAAGCCTTCGTTAAGTTCTTCTCGCGGCCGAAGGGTTACGGCTTCTTCGTTCCGGTCGTGGGCGGCGACGATATCTTTGTGCATATGGACGTGTTGAGACCCTGCGGGATCCGCGAACTTCGGCAAGGTCAGCGCGTGCTGGTCCGTGTGACGACCACGGAACGCGGGCTCGCCGCCACAGACGTGAAACTCTTGCCCGAGGTGATGGCCGCGCCAAGGCCGATCCGGATGATGGCCCCAGCCGATTTCGAGGCGCGGCCGTAACCAGCGTCGGCCATTGAAGGTCTTTGGGGGTGCCGAAAGGCGCCCCTTTGACTTTTTGATCGGGTTGCGGCGCCGGCCCGCCGGGCACTATCGTAGTGCAATGAACGTCCTGATTGCTCTTTCCCTATTGCTCGCGGCCGCGCCCGTGGTCGTTGCGCCTGCAACCGAAGTTAAGGTCGAAACCCTGGCGATCGAAACCGCGAAGGGCGAACAGACCTTCTCTGTCGAAGTCGTGCGCAAGGAAGGCGAGCGCAACCGCGGCCTGATGTTCCGGCACGAGATGGCGGCCGATCGCGGCATGCTGTTCGACTACGATCCGCCACAAGAGATCGCGTTCTGGATGAAGAACACATTCATCCCACTCGATATCATCTTCGTCGGCGCTGACGGGCGCATCATCCGCATTGCCGAGAACACGACGCCGCTGAGTTTGGAACGCCTTCCCTCCGGCGGCGCCGTGCGCGGCGTCTTGGAGATCAACGGCGGCCTCAGCGCCAAGCTCGGCATCAAGCCCGGCGACAAGGTCCGCCACGCCCTATTCGACCCGGCCAAATGAAACCGTAGAGCCGAACTCACGAGCGGCGGCCGCAAGGTGTTAACGGCCGAAGGTGTGTTCAAACTGATGAAGACCAGGCCGGGCACGCGCAGAAAATAGCCAAACCGCTCCCCAAGCCTTGCGGCAGCCCGCGCGAAGCCCTATTCCACCCAGCCTTTGGCATCGGGGCGTAGCGCAGTCTGGTAGCGCATCTGCTTTGGGAGCAGAGGGTCGCGTGTTCAAATCACGCCGCCCCGACCAAAAACTTCCCTCGACACTGTCACTCGTGACACGGCCTGGGCCGGAAATGCCGTCGCCCTGTGGATGCATTTGTGACGCCAGTCACAGGCGCGGCGTCCGGCGGCTGACTTGCGCAACATTGCTCCTCCAATTGGCGAACTGTCTGAAACGTCGGTTCGTATCCAGTCGAAACCTTTGGAGCGCCTTCGTATGCGCAAAGACATCAGTTTCCAAAGCAGCGGTTTGACTTGCCGCGGCTGGTTCTATCCTGGCGCAGGCAAGGGGCCGCGGCCGGCCGTGGTCATGTCGCATGGCGTCGCGGCAGTGAAGGAGCAGCATCTCGCTTCCTATGCCGCGCGCTTTGCCGCCGAAGGTTTTGCGGTTCTTGTCTTCGACTATCGCTACCTCGGTGCCAGCGACGGCGAACCCCGCGGCCGGGTCATCCCGCACCTCCAGCATGAGGACATCCGCGCCGCGCTCACCTTCGTGAGCCAACTGCCGGAGGTCGACGCTGAGCGGATCGCGCTCTGGGGCACGTCATACTCCGGCGGTCACGCACTGTTCGTTGGTGCGCTCGACCCGCGCGTGAAAGCGGTGTTGGTGCAGGTGCCGGGCATCAACATCCCCCACTCGCTGATCGCCCTCATTTCGCGCCCGACATTCGACGGCTTGCAAACGACGTTGGTCGAGGATCATGCGATCCGAAGCGCCGGCGGGCAGGGCGGCGCGATCCCCGTGGTGGCCGAGCCCGGCAAGCCCGCCTTTCTCGCGACCGCCGACGCCCACGAATGGTTCACGTCGTCCGCAAAGATGGCGCCGAATTGGCTGAACAGCATCACGCTCGAGTCGATCGCCCGCGCCGCCGAATACGTCCCGGACGCGCTCATCGAACTGATCGCGCCCCGCCCGCTGCTGATGCAGGTCGCGGTCAAGGACAGCCTCATCCCCGTGAACCTGGCCCGGCAGGCCTTCCATCGGGCCGGCGAGCCCAAAACCCTGGAACTCTATGATTGCGGCCATTTCGACCCCTACGCCAACGAGCCGTGGCACAGCCAATTCCTGGCCGGTCAGGTCCGTTGGCTGAAGGAGCATCTGTGACGCCTTGATCTGAGGGCCGGTCAGGCGCTAAGGCGTGCCCTCATGCTCGCACGCATCTACAAACCCGCCCGCAACGCCATGCAATCGGGCCAGGCCAACACGAAGGATTGGGTCCTCGAATTCGAG
The DNA here is from genome assembly GCA_964638635.1 of uncultured Flavobacteriaceae bacterium. Lineage (GTDB taxonomy): Bacteria > Pseudomonadota > Alphaproteobacteria > Micropepsales > Micropepsaceae > SZUA-430. Next base: position 454 of record CAZXAQ010000058.1, on the reverse strand, counting down.
CCCGAGGAAGCGCGCCGCGTCGACCCGCTCATGGGCTGGACGGGTTCCGGCGACATGAAGGGCCAAGTCCGCCTCACCTTCGACAGCCGCGAGGAAGCGGTCGCCTATGCCGAGCGGCACCGCATCGCCTACCAGCTTTTCGAGCCGAAAGAGGCCAAACGCACGGTCCGCGCCTACGCCGACAATTTCAAGTATACTCGCAAGGGCCAGTGGACGCATTGAACGTCCCTCGCATGTGGGCCCCGTAGCTCAGCGGATTAGAGCAACTGCCTTCTAAGCAGTGGGTCGGAGGTTCGATTCCTCCCGGGGTCACCATTCAAACAAGGTCGCTGAGACGCTCGCACCAGACGCCCTTGTGGCCGACCAGGCGCGCTTTGCGATTGCAGGCGGCGCTGTAGCCTAGAGCGGTTTGCGGTTTTTGAGAATCGAAGGGATTCCCAAGGCGGGTTTGAGG
>CAZXAQ010000057.1:0-25731 GCA_964638635.1 uncultured Flavobacteriaceae bacterium | reverse complement strand
AGCTATGAAGGCCGGCCGATCAGCGTGAAGCTGCCGTTGAACGTGACGTTGCAAGTGGTCGAGGCCGATCCCGTCGTGAAGGGACAGACGGCCGCGTCGTCGTACAAGCCTGCGAAGCTTGAAAACGGTTTGCGGGTGATGGTGCCGCCGTTCATCGAATCGGGCACGCGCATTGTCGTGGCCACCGAAGACGCCTCTTACGTGAAGCGTGCCGAGTAGACATGGCGATCAACACCCCGCTGATGAACGTAATGACCTCTGCCGCGCGCAAGGCCGGCAAAGCAATCCTGCGCGACTTCGGCGAGGTCGAGAAGCTGCAGATTTCGCGCAAGGGCATCGCCGACTTCGTCACCAAGGCCGACACGAAGGCCGAGAAGGTTCTGCACGACGAATTGCTGCGCACCCGGCCGCACTACAGTTTCGTGATGGAAGAAGGCGGCACGGTCGAAGGGCCGGACAAGACGCATCGCTGGTATATCGACCCGATCGATGGGACGACGAATTTCCTGCACGGCGTGCCGCACTTTGCGATCTCCGTCGCGTTGGAGCGCGAGGGGCAGCTGGTCGCGGGGCTCGTGTTCAATCCGGTGACCGACGACATGTTCATTGCCGAAAAGGGCAAGGGCGCGTGGCACAACGAGACGCGGCTGCGCGTGTCCGGACGTCGCGAGATTGGCACCGCACTGGTGGCGACCGGCATTCCCAACATGGGTGTTGCGGCTGCGAAGCGGCAAGAATTCTCCGACGAGCTGTCGCTTGTGATGTCCGAGGTTGCGGGCGTCAGGCGGTTCGGGGCCGCGGCGCTCGACCTCGCGTGGGTTGCAGCGGGGCGCTACGACGCGTTTTGGGAGCGGGGCCTGTCGCCCTGGGATGTCGCGGCCGGCATCGTAATCGTGCGCGAAGCTGGCGGTTTGGTCAGCGATCTTGCGAGCGAGCAGGATATGCTTACCAGCGGCAGTATTCTGGCCTCGAATGGACACCTGCACGGTGCGTTGCTGAAAATGTTCAAGGGACGCAGTCGCGCGTGAATTTTTCGCGCGGGTCTTGTATTCTCCCCCGCATGCGGTTCGGTTTGGTTGTGTTCCTGATGTTTGCGTGCGGCGTTGCCAGCGCGCAGGACACTGCGCCCGCGCCGTCCGATAGCGGTGTCACCGTCAATCTCGATGCCCTGCCCGTCGCCACCACGCCGCGGCCGAAGCCAGCCGCCGATGTGCGGCCGCTGTCGCTGGCGCGGCCGAAGCCGAAGCCCGAGATCGACACGGGCCGCGTCGAAGGTACGCTCGCGCTGCCGCAGGAGACGGCTGCTGTGATTGCGCCAGCCGCACCCAAGCCTGCACCTGCGCCGCCCGCCGCCACGCCGCTCGCGCAGCCGGCTGTGCCGATGACGATTGTCAGTTCCGACACGAAGGCGTTTCCGGTCGAGATCAGCGGCGTCGCGCGCGATCCGTTCGCGGGGACGAAGACGGTCAATCCGCTCGACGGGTTTGCGGTGATGAGCCGCGTGCGCTTCCTCACCGGCAAGAGCGAGATTACGGCACAGGCGCAGGCGCTGCTCGACGACTTGGCCGCGCGTCTCCTCCAATCGACCGTGCGTGTGCGGCTCGCGGCCTTCAGCGGGCGGGCCGGCGACCTCTCCAGCGAAGCACGTCGGCTGTCACTCACGCGGGCGCTCGCGATCCGCAATTACCTGTCCAGCAAGGGCGTCACGCCAGACCGCGTCGACGTACTCGCGTTCGGCGGCGCAGCAGACGGCGTGACCGACCGCGTCGACGTGCTGGTGCGCGGGACTTAGGGTTCAATCCGGCCGGGCTTCGACAATGCTGACCATGACGCTGTCCACGTCTGAGGGCGGGCTTTCGAGGCGGGCGCTGAACGGGGCGTAGTCGCCGGGTTTGATGCGTTTTGAGTCGGTCCGAACGGTCCAGTGGTAGATATCGCGCCCGGCATTGTCCTGAGCGGCGAGGCGCACGGTCGGACTTGGGCGTTCGCTGTCGCTCGCGTTGAACACGTCGCCTTCGATGATGACAACGTCGATGCCGTTCTGGACATCGGTCGTCGCGACGGCAGAAAGGCGCCAGTCCGGCGCTGGTACGAGCTTGATCGCGGGTGCGGGCCGGTCACTGAGGCGCTGCGGCCGCTCGGCTTGTGCCGGTCCGATTAAGGCGAAACACACGGCAAGGCAGACCAAGATACGCATCGCTTCCTCATATGCCGCGGCCAGTCCTGCAAACTGGAGGCGCGCGAGTCTAGCATAGAACCCTCTACCGCCGACGAGGTCCCTGACGCGGCGGCGTTGGCAGCCCGCGCCGGACTTGAGATTTCGCGCCGTCCGACCATGTCCGGCAGATGGCCGTTTCCCCAGTTCACCAACGCCGCGCATTGTTGCTGCTCAATCCGAACGCGCGGCTCGGCGACTCGCCGCTTGAAGATGCGATGCGCGTGTTTGCTGAGGCGGGGATCGAGGTCGCGGTCGAGCGCTATGGGTCGGCGGCGGAGGTTTCGCCCGACATCGTGCGGCGCGGCCGGGGGGTCGATTTCGTGGTCGTGGGCGGCGGCGACGGGACGGTCAACGCCGCAGCGCACGGCATTCTGGAAACGGGTTTGCCGATGGGGATTCTGCCGATGGGGACGGCGAACGACTTGGCGCGCACACTTTCAATCCCGTTGGCGCTGGCGGAGGCAGCCAAGGTCATCGTCGCGGGGCACACACGGCGGATCGACGTGGGCGACGTGAACGGGCATCTGTTCTTCAACGTCGCGAGCATCGGCTTGGCGGCAGATTTGGCGCGCCGGCTGACGCCGACCGCGAAGAAGCGCTGGGGGCAGTTGGCCTATGCGATCGCGGCGCTTCAAACGCTGCTGAGCGCCCGTCCGTTCAGCGCCACGATCATCACCAAAGAGGGCGAGACGAAGGTCAAGACACTGCAGATCGCGGTCGGCAACGGGCGGCACTATGGCGGCGGCACGGTCATCGAAGCTTCGGCCGCGATCGACGACGAGCACCTGGACCTCTACAGCCTCGAGGTTTCGAGCGTTTGGAAGCTCGCGCTGATGCTGCGCGACTTCCGGCGCGGTTCGCACGGGCTTTGGCGCGAGGTGCGCACGCATCGCTGCGTCGAGTTCGAAGTCCGCACGCGCCGCCCGCGGCCGGTCAACACGGACGGCGACCTCGTGACGTTTACGCCGGCCTATTTCTCGATCCGGCCATCGGCGCTTTCCGTGTTCGCGCCGGGGCCTTAGTCCGTCACAACGCTTTCACGCCAGGCTTGCTTTTGGAAACCTGCCAAGCGTGCGCGAACGGAGGCCGCTTCGTTGTGGAATCCGGCCGCGATCAAGTCGTGGCGAAGTTTGGCCACGACGTCGCTGTCGCCCGGGACTTCGAAGTCCGCGCTGTGTACTTCGCGCGCATAGGTTTCAAGGTCGGCGTCACGCTTGCCGAGCAGCTTTCCCGCCCAGAGCGCCGCCAACACGTTGCGCCGGGCGACGATGGCGTGACGCGTGTCTTCTTCGATGCACCAGTCGTCATGCCTGCCGCCGTTTACGTCGATCGATGTCGTCATTTTTTTGCTTCCTCCTTGTATTCAGGAATGCGCCGGTTGGCGCGTCTTCCAGAGACTGTAGGCGATACCCGCGGCCAGGATCAGGAACGTGATCCCGAGCGAGAGCATGTGCGGGAACTTGTCGAGCCCCGCCAGATCGGCGACGAAGATCTTCGAGCCGATGAAGATCAGCAGCACCGACAACGCGTATTTCAGGTAATGGAACCGATCGACCATGGCCGCCAGCGCGAAGTAGAGCGCGCGCAGCCCCAAGATCGCGAAGATGTTGGACGTATAGACGATGTAGGGATCCGTCGTGATCGCGAAGATCGCGGGCACGCTGTCGATCGCGAAGATCAGGTCCGCGAACTCGATCATGACGAGCGCTAGGAAGAGCGGCGTGACGAACAGCACCGTCTTGCCGGTCTTGTCGGGCTGGCGGACGAAAAAGCGTTCGCCATGGTGCGTGTCGGTCACATTGAAGCGCCGCTTCATCCAGCCGACGAGCGGATTCGCACCGACGTCGAACTTCTTGTCCGCCATCATGTACATCTTGATGCCGGTGAAGATCAGGAACGCGGCGAAGACGTAGAGAACCCAAGAGAACTGCGAGACCAATGTCGCGCCGAGCCCGATCATGATGGCGCGCAGGAGAATGACGCCGAGGATGCCCCAGAACAGGACACGGTGCTGATACTGCGAGGGAACCGCGAAATAGGCGAAAATCATCGCGATGACGAAAACGTTGTCCATCGCGAGCGTTTTTTCGACGACGAAGCCGGTCATGTAAGCCATGCCGAGTTCGGGCCCAAGCTCACTCCACACCCACACGCCGAACAGCAGACCGATGGCGACATAGCCGGCCGACATCAGCAGGCTCTCGTTCACGCCGATGACGTGATTGTCGCGGTGCAGCACGCCGAGGTCGAAAACCAGCAGCGCGACCACGACCCCGAGGAACGCGGCCCACATCCAAATGGGTTTGCCTAGAAAATCGAGAAGAAGAAACTCCATGCAGCCCCTGGAAAACCGCCGGTGATGTTGAATTTCACATTCCGACATCGCGAAAGCAGGGCGGATGCGCTTTCGCCAGAGGGGCCCGGATGGCGAGCAAATAGGCGGGCTCGGGGCGATTTCAAGAGCACCAATTGGGTGAACGAACGGTAACGAATCGCGTGGCGCATCCACGGACTGTCGCACCTTGAAACCGCTTGGCAGCGCACGATGTCGATCGCACCCGAACGGGGAGGAACGACAATGCCGAACAGGACACACGCGAAAACAACGCTCGACAATCACATGCGCCGAGCCAAGGACGAACCATCGCTGCGCCAACAAGACCTGCTCGACGCGCTTGTCGCGGCGTGCGCCGTCGTCGCCTACGCGGACGGCAAGGCCGACGAGAGCGAACGGCGGCGGCTGCTCGGTCTGATGCGGCGCATTCCGCTGCTCGAAGGTTTTTCGCGGGACGACCTGGCCGACGAGTTCACCCGCCACGAACGGGCGTTCGAACTCGATCCCGATCATGCGCGCGAGCGCGCGCTTGCGGCGGTCGCCGCCTTGAAGCCGAACGAGACGGAGCTGCGCATCCTGCTCAAGTCTTGCGACGAGATTCTTCACGCCGACGGCATCGCGCATCCGTTGGAGTACGAGGCTTTGAGTTCGATCGGGCGCGCGCTCGACCGATGAACCGCATGCGGAGAGGGTGATGTCTTGGTTGTTGCGCTTCGGCGCCAAGACGCTGATCGTGGTGTGGACGCTGGTCTGCGTCGTCGCCTATGTGCTGGTCGAGGTGTTGGGCGAGGCGTTCGTCGGCCAGGTCGGCACGGTCCTGGGTTCGCCCATCGGGTGGCTCGTCGGCTTCCTGCACGACATCGGGATGGTGCTGCTGGTGCTCATCTGGCTCGCGGTCGCCTGGACAATTTGGACCGCGGGCAAAATGCTCGGCGCGCGGCGGTAATGCCCTATTCCGCCGCGATCCCCGCAAACTGCAACCGCGCGAGCCTAGCATAAAGGCCGCCGCCGGCGACGAGGTCTTTGTGGGTGCCTTGGGCGACGATGCGGCCTTCGTCGAGGACGATGATGCGGTCGGCGCGTTGAACCGTGGCCAGGCGGTGGGCGATGACGATCGTCGTCTTCTTTTGCATCAGGTTTTCGAGCGCGATTTGGACCAGGCGTTCGCTTTCGGCGTCGAGGGCGCTGGTCGCTTCGTCGAGCAGCAAGATCGGCGCGTCGCGCAGAATGGCGCGGGCAATTGCTACGCGCTGGCGCTGGCCGCCGGAGAGTGTCACACCGCGTTCGCCGAGATAGGTGTGGTAGGCCTTTGGCAGTTTCTCGATGAACTCCGCTGCTTGCGCGGCTTCGGTGGCGGCGCGGATTTCGGCTTCTGTCGCGTCCGGGCGGCCGTAGCGGATGTTTTCGAACGCGGTGTCGCCGAAGATGACCGTTTCTTGTGGCACGAGCGCGAGGCGTGCGCGGACGTCTTGCGGTTCTGCTTGCTTGATGTCGACGCCGTCGATCAGCACGCGGCCCGATTGCGGATCGAAGAAGCGTTGCAAAAGTTGGAAGACCGTCGTCTTGCCGGCACCCGAGGGGCCCACGAGCGCGATCGTCTCGCCCGGGTTGATTTCCAGCGTGAAGTCCTTGAGCGCCGAGACGCCGGGGCGCATCGGGTATTCGAACGTCACATGTTCGAAGCGGACGGCGCCGCGCGCGGGCTTGGGCAGCACGGCGGGGACAGCGGGCGCTTCGATTTGCGGCTTGGTCGCGAGCAGTTCCATCAGGCGTTCGGTCGCGCCGGCGGCTTGTAAGACTTCGGTCCAGACTTCCGACAGGGCACCGGCGCCCGAGCCGACCAGAACGGCGTAGATGATGAACTCCATCAGCTCGCCGCCGGTCATTTGGCCCGCGACCACGTCGTGCGCGCCGATCCACAACACGCCGACGATGCTGCCGAAGATGAGCGTGATGACGAGCGACGTGGTGACGGCGCGGGTCAGCACGCGTTTGCGCGCGATCGCGAAATAGTCTTCGACGGTCGCGCTGAAGCGCGTGCGGTCGATCTGTTCGTGCGTGAAGGACTGGACCGTTTGGATGGCGTTCAAGGTCTCGGACGCATAGGCGCTCGTGTCGGCGACGCGATCTTGGCTCTTGCGGGACAGACCACGGACGCTTCTGCCCATCATGATCAACGGGGCGACGATGAAGGGCACCGTGACGAGAACGAGACCGGTCAGTTTCGGACTTGTGATCACGAGCATGATGAGGCCCCCGATCATCATCAAGAGATTGCGCAGCGCGATCGATATGCTGGAGCCGATGGCGGTTTGGATGAGCGTGGTGTCGGTCGTCAGGCGCGACAGAACCTCGCCCGTGCGCGTGAACTCGAAGAAGGCCGGGCTCAAGCTCAGAATGTGGTTGTAGAGCGCCTTTCTGAGGTCGGAGACGACCCGTTCACCGATCCAAGTCACGAAGTAGAACCGGACGGCGGTCGCGATGCCGAGCAGCACCACGACGGCGACCATGAATTGGAATGCGCGGTTGAGCGAGTCCGCATTCTCTTTCGAGAATCCGTGGTTGACCATCTCGCGCACGGCTGGGCCGAAGAGCAGCGTCGCCGAGCTCGAGATCAGCAGGAAGACGAACGCGACCGCGATCTGGGCCTTGTAGGGGGCCATGAACGGCCACAGGCGCCGGAGCACGCGCACATCGCGGCCGCGGCTGCGACCTTGCGCCTCGCGCTCCACGGCGGCGGCGAACTCGGCGCCTCTATTGTCGGTCAAAGGTCGGGTTTCCAGGCGATTTCGGCTCTGCCCTATATGGCACCGGGGGTTTGCGGTCGCTAGGGCGGCGGCGGCGGTTTTCCGCGGTCTTGCGCCGCAGAGGGGTTTTCGTTATATCCGCGCGCTCTTTTCCGCCCTTTTCGTAGATTGAAAGCTTCGACCGATGAAGAAAGATGGCCACCCGAACTATCACTACATCACCGTTCTTCTGAACGACGGGTCGAAGTACCTCACGCGCTCGACGTGGGGCGCGGAGGGCGATGTGATGACGCTCGACATCGACCCGACCACGCACCCGGCCTGGACCGGCGGCGGGCAGCAGCTCCTCGACCGCGCCGGCCGCGTGTCGAAGTTCAACAAGAAGTTCGAAGGCTTGGGCGTCGCGAAGAAATAGCGCGTCACGCTTCTTTCGTTTCTCTCGCAGCGACACAAGAAAGAACGTCATGGCCGGGCTTGACCCGGCCACCCAGGCAACGCTTCAGCGCCGCAAGAAGGTTCACCACAAAGCCACGAAGCTCACCAAGCGGCTTCGTGTGCTTTGTGTGGCTTTGTGGTGAACATTTTGAGCGTTGGTGCAACGATCCTGGGTGGCCGGGTCAAGCCCGGCCATGACGAACGGAGAGTGCGTGGTGGCCGGAAATGTTTAGGGCGGCCACTTGGGCCGCCCTTTTTGCGTCTTCGCTTTTTTGCGAATGACACCCCGTAACTGGTTACTCGGCTGCGCCGAAGGCGGCTTGCAGGCGGTTGAATTGGTGGTGGACGCTGGGCGCGGCCGGGACCGCTTCCTTTGTGTAGAGCAGCTGGTCGAGGCGTTCGACGCGCTCGTAGAGGTTCATGCTGCGCTCCAACAGGTCGAGGAGCTTTGCGGGCAGCAGGTCCGCGTTTTCCGCGCGACGGCCGCGGCAGATTTCGCGCGCGCCCAGACGGTATTTATCCTTGCCCGCTTCGTCCGGCGTCATCTCGCCTTCCGAGACGGCGCGTTGCACGAGGAGCCACGAGGCCACCTGCATCAGGCGCGTCGTCAGGCGCATGCTTTCGCCGGCATAGGCCAAGGCCGCCTTCGACGGCAGCAATTTCGATTCCGCGCGACCCTTCCCATCAAGATACGACGCGGTCTCTTCGACCATCGCCATGCCTTCTTCGAACGTGCGCTTGAAGAGCTCGGACCCCGCGAACGACAATGCGTTCGCTACTTGCGGATCCGCCGCGTTGGGCTTGTACGCCATCAATTCCCCTTTGATCCAACTCTTCATGCGGTCCTTCCCAGGATGACGGTTTAAGCTCATGGAGTGGGCTTGAAACCGTAGACCGCATGTCCCCACCGAATCGAAGAACATGAAGGCGGCACAGTTCAAGCTTAAGATTTCGTTGTTTGCATTCTTTGCGCCAAGCTTGGCACGAAAAGCACAATCCGTCACGCAAAAGAGAGTTAACACCCATGTCGCGCAACGTGCAGCGCCTTGCGGGCATAGATGGTTGCCGGAGCGGATGGTTAGTCGTCGAAGCGTGTTCGAATTTGCACGACGCGGATTTCAGAATTGCTCCGAATTGGAACGCGATAGCGAGCGATGCTCAGGTCATCGCTGTGGACATGCCGATCGGACTTTCGAGAACGGGCGTGCGGCAATGTGAGGTTGCGGCGCGAAAAATCATTTCACCGCATGGCTCGCGCGTCTTCAAAACGCTGCCGCGCGGGGCGCTCAAATTCACGCAAAACGACTGGCTTTCCGCGAATCAGTGGTCGAAAGAAAAAGGCTTCGGCGGCATCTCGAAACAGATCTGGGCGATCCGGCCGAAGATCATGGAGATCGACCGCGCGATTTCGCCAGGCGATCAGCGGCGGATTTACGAGGCGCACCCCGAACTCGCGTTTGCGCGGCTGAACGCCGGGCGGCCTCTCGAATCGAAGCACACGGCCGAAGGACTGGCTGCGCGCAAGCACCTATTGCAGCGCGAGGGATTCACGAAATTAGACGATTGGTTGCAGCGGCTGCGCGGGACTGGCGCAAAAGCGGACGACCTGTTGGACGCGTGCGTCTTGGTCCTGACGGCCAAAAATGTGTTGCAAAGACGCGTGAAGTTTGCGCTGGGGGCTGTCGAGCGTGATTCGCGGGGTTTGCGGATGGCGATCGCGTACTGACGGGTGTCGGTTTTCGGGATTCGGTGATCGGGGTTCAATCCCGATTCCCGAGAACCGATCACCCCTTCTTGAACAGCGCGTCGGCGGTGGAGCGTTGGGCTTGTTTGGCCTTGATCGCTTCCTTCATGCGGGCGATTTCGGCCTCGTGCTCGGCGATGCGGTTCGTCAGGTCCTCGATCGACATCAGCGTGAGGTCGACGGGCGCCGGTTTCTTCGGTTTCGGATCGAGGTCGTCCCAGGCCATTGGCCAATTCCCTTTTGGCTGGCTAATAGTTTCCCGCCCTGCCCTTGCCCGCAAGAAGGAATTGCGATCCGTGCAAACGCTGCCACAAACCATGACTGCCGTCGTGCCGACCGAAAAGGCGGGGGTGCGCATCGCAAACCTTGTCGAGCTGCCGGTGCCGAGGCCGGGGCCCGGCGAGGTGCTGATCAAGGTCGCGGCGGCGGGCGTCAATCGCGGCGACCTTGTGCAGGTCGCGGGTGCGTATCCGCCGCCGCCCGGTGCGCCGCAGACGCTGGGGCTCGAGGTTTCGGGAACGATCGTCTCCAGCGGCGCCAATGTGGAGCGGTGGGATTTGGGCGACGAGGTTTGCGCGTTGGTCGCGGGCGGCGGCTATGCGGAGTACTGCGTCGCGCATGAGGGCAGCGTGTTGCCGAAGCCGCCGCGCGTGTCGCTGGTCGACGCGGCGGCGCTGCCGGAAGTCTACATGACGGTGTGGACGAACGTCGTCGATCGCGCACGACTCAAAGAAGGCGAGACGCTGCTGGTGCATGGCGGGTCGAGCGGGATCGGCACGGCGGCGATCCAGCTGTTCGCGACGCGGGGGCATCGCGTGTTCACGACGGCGGGGTCGGCGGAGAAGTGCGCGGCTTGCGTGAAGCTCGGCGCCGCGCGCGCGATCAACTATCGCGAGGAGGATTTCGTCGAGGTCGTACGGCAGGAGACTGGCGGCGCGGGCGTCGATGTGATCCTCGACATGGTGGGCGGCGACTACATTGCGAAGAACGTGGGGCTGCTCAAGCTCGAGGGGCGGCTCGTCAACATTGCGTTCCAGCAGGGGTCGCAAGCGAACCTGAACCTGATGCTCGTGATGTTGAAGCGGCTGACGATCACCGGCTCGACGCTGCGCGCGCGGTCGAACGCGGAGAAGGCCGAGATCGCACGCGCGGTCGAGCGCGAGGTCTGGCCGCTGCTCGTCAACGGGCGGATCGAGCCGGTCGTCGACAGCGTCATGTCGCTTTCGAAGGCGGCGGAGGCACATGCGCGCATGGCGGGCAGCACGCATATCGGGAAGATTTTGCTCACGCCTTGAGCGCCCACACGCTGTCATCCCGGACGCCTAGCGGAGCCCGCTGCGATAGCAGCGTGGCGTAGCTTGCGAGCCGGGACCCAGGGGAGCTTCATAGGCAGCTGAAATGCTCTGCGCGTTCTCCTGGGTCCCGGCTCTCACTGCGCTGCGCTCCGTTCGGCCGGGATGACAAGTTTGTTTTGGATTCCCTACTTTTCCGCGACCGGATTCGGCTTCCCTCGGGCCGCGCGAACGACTATATAGGCGCCTGAAACTCCCTTCATTTTGAGGTGAATTTCCGGCCTGGCGGCTCGAACCCGCTGGCGCCCTTGAGAGAGGTTTTACCTATGACGAAGCCATTGATGCCCAAGGCGACGGCCATGTGGCTCTTGAACCAGACGACGCTGACGTTCGACCAGATCGCGGAATTCTGTGCGCTGCATGCGCTGGAAGTGAAGGCCATGGCGGACGACATGCATCCGGAAAAGATCGTGCCGCTCGACCCCGTGATGATGGGGCAGCTGACGCGTGAAGAGATCGCGGCGGCGGAGAAGGATCCGCGCAAGCGCCTCGTGATGACGAAGTCGGCCGTCGAGATGCCGAGTGCGAAGCAGAAGGGTCGCCCGCGCTACACGCCGGTGTCGCGCCGGCAGGACAAGCCGGATGCAATCCTCTGGCTCGTGCGCAATCACCCGGAGGTGACGGACGCGGAGATCGGCAAGCTGCTCGGCACGACGAAGTCGACGATCCAGCTGATCCGCAATCGCGAACACTGGAACATGCAGAACATCAAGCCGGTCGATCCGGTGACGCTCAGCCTCTGTTCGCAGCTTGAGCTCGACCTCGCGGTCGAGAAGGCGTCCGCGCGGAAGGCCAAGAACGCGCCGCCGGAAGCGAAGGGGGCGACGCTGAAGCCTGCGAGCGATGCTGTCGAGGCCGAAGCGGCGCCTGAGGAAGAAGCGCCGCAGATGAAATACGATCCGGCGTCGGTGTTCGCGTCGTTCCAGCGGACGCGCGATAAGCCCTGAGCGCTCACTTCGCGCGATAGCGCGATTTGGATTCACACCGTTTCACCACGAAGCCACGAAGGTCACGAAGCAAATCACTGCTTGGTGGCCTTCGTGGCTTTGTGGTGGATTCTTCTTTCTATTTCCCGCCCACCGGTTCCGGTTGGAGGCGTACCGGGGCCGCGGGTTGGACGGCGGCGGGCTCGAAGTTGGGGCGCTTCTCGCGGGCGACGGGGGCTCGCAGGAAGACGCGGACGAGGACGAACGCCATGAACGTCGCGTGGATCGTGGCGGTGTAGAAGAAGATTGCGCTCAAGCCCCAGAGGTTGATCACGACGGCGGCGAGCAGAGGGCCTACCGCCGCCGCGACGCCGTAAAGGAACAAGTTCGAGTTTGCGATCTCGGTCATTTCGCTCTTGTCGGCGTGGTCGTTCAGGTGCGCGTTCGTGAGCGAGCCGATCGGGAACGCGGTCGCGCCATAGAGGAAGCCGGCGGCGAGCAGCCAGGTGACGGCGTTGATGCCGAAGGGCGCGGGGTTGGCGAGCATGACGCCGGCGAATGCGGCGAAGGCGGCCGCGATGCCGATGATCAGTCTGCGGTCGGTGAAGTCGGAGAGGCGGCCCAACGGAAACTGCGCGAGCGCGCCGCCGAAGATCACGACCGACATGAAGAGCGCGAGGTTGTCGCCGTCCATGCCGCGCGCGTGGGCGTAGACGGGAGCGAGCGTCCAGAACGCGCCACTCGCGAGGCCGACCGCGACGGCGCCGACCGCGCCCACGGGCGACAGGCGGTAAAGGCGGCCGGGGCGCAGCCGGGCGCGGCTGTGGGATTGCGGTTCGGGCTGGCGCGTGATGCCGACCGGTACGAGGCAGAGCATCGTTAGGATCGCGCAGATCGAGAACAGCTCGAACGACGCTGGGTTGCCGAGCGTGAAAACGTATTGACCGGCGAGCAGCGCGAGGTTGTTCAGCGCGGCATAGGTGGTGAAGACACGGCCGCGGATTTCGTTGCGGGCTTGGCCGTTCAGCCAGCCTTCCAGGATCACGAACATGCCGGCGGCGCAGAAGCCGATGCCTGCACGGAGAAACGCCCAGGCGTAGGGGTTTACGATCAGCGCGTGCATGAGCACGATCGCGGCGGTCAGGGCGCCCAGGATCGCGAAGGCGCGGATGTGACCAACGCGATGGATGAGGCGAGGGCCGAAAAAGCAGCCGCTGACGAAGCCGGTAAAATAGGCCGCGCCGATCAGGCTGATCGCCGTGTCGGTGAAGCCGGCTTCGTGCGCGCGCACGGGGACGAGCGTGCCCTGTAGCCCGTTCGCCAGAAGCATGATCACCGCCGTCGCCAGCAGCGAGAGGATTTTGCGGTAGTCGGCTGCGGTGACGCGGTGCATCCCTTTGCTTAGCGAACGGCTTCACCTCCCGCCAGCAGGTGCCAATGCGTCGGTTCGTCACCGATGTTGCCCCAACCCTCCCCTGTTCGCTAACGTCCGGCGCTTCCAAGACAACGGGGTGCCAGAATGCCGTCCGCGCGCAAGAGTAAGCCTGCCAAGAAGGCCGCGAAGAGCTTGCCGAAATCGAAGGCCAAGGCGGCGGTCAAGGCGAAGCCGGCGAAGGGGACGCGGGTCAATCCCTACACGCTCGATCTCGACAAGAACCCGGCGAACTATCAGCCGTTGTCGCCGTTGACGTTCTTGGAGCGGGCGGCGTTTACGTTTCCGGACCACGTCGCGATCCTACACGGCGAGCAGAAGATCACGTATCGCGACTTCTATGCGCGCTGCCGGCGGCTGGCGTCGGCGCTCACCAAACGCGGGATCGGGCTTGGCGATACAGTCGCGGTGATTGCGCCGAACATTCCGCCGATGCTGGATGCACATTACGGCGTGCTCATGACGAACGGCGTGTTGAATGCGATCAACTACCGGCTCAGTGCGCAGGAGATTGCCTTCATCCTCGATCATGGCGAAGCCAAGGTCTTAATTGTCGACAAGGAGTTCGGGGCGCTGGCGCGGGAGGCGTTGAAGCTTTGCAAGGCGAAGCCTTATGTGATCGGGATCGACGATCCGGAGTTCGACGGCGGCGAGCTGATCGGCGAGATCGAGTACGAGGATTTTCTGAAAGGCGGCGATCCGGCGTTTGCTTGGGAGCTGCCCCCAGACGAGTGGCAGGCGATCACGCTGAACTACACCAGCGGCACGACCGGCAATCCGAAGGGCGTCGTATTTCATTCACGCGGCGCGTACCTGCTTGCGATGGGGAACGTGATCTCGGCGTCGATCCGCGCGCACCCCGTGTATCTGTGGTCGCTGCCGATGTTTCACTGTAACGGCTGGTGCTTTACCTGGACGATTTCGGTCGTGGCCGGCACGCATGTTTGTTTGCGCCGCGTGACGGCGGCGAACATGTTCGAAGCGTGTGCGCGCTATGGCGTGACGCATATGTGCGGCGCGCCGATCGTGATGGGGATGCTCGTCAATGCGAGCGATGGCGAGCGCAGGGCGCTGCAAAACCGCGTCGAGTTCATGACGGCGGCGGCGCCTCCACCCGCAGCGACGCTCGCGCGGATGGAGGCGGCCGGGTTCCAGGTGCATCACGTCTATGGGCTGACCGAGACGTACGGTCCCGCGGTCGTCAACGCGTGGCATTCGGAATGGGATGCGCTGCCGGGCGAAGAGCGGGCCAAGATCAAGGCGCGCCAAGGCGTGCGCTATCCCGTGCTTGAGGCGTTGTCGGTTAAGGACCCCGAGACGATGAAGGACGTGCCGCGCGACGGCGAGACCATGGGCGAGGTGTTCTTCCGCGGGAACGTGGTCATGAAGGGTTATCTCAAGAACCCAAAAGCCTCTTCCGCTGCGTTCAAGGGCGGGTGGTTCCATTCCGGCGATCTCGGCGTCTGGCACAAGGACGGCTACATCCAGCTCAAGGACCGGTCGAAGGACATCATCATTTCGGGCGGCGAGAACATTTCTTCGATCGAGGTCGAGGACGTGCTGATGAAGCATCCGGCCGTGGGCTTGGCCGCGGTCGTGGGCAAGCAAGACGAGAAATGGGGCGAGACGCCGGTCGCGTTCATCGAACTCAAGTCCGGCACGCAGGCCACGGCGGACGAGATCATTGCGTTCGTGAAGAGCCAGATCGCAGGCTACAAGGTGCCGCGCACGATCGTGTTCTGCGAGCTGCCGAAGACGTCCACGGGCAAGATCCAGAAATTCAAGCTGCGGGAGAAGGCTGAGGCGGCGTAGGCCGTCGGCTCCGACAGCCTACCGGTCAATTCGCCGTGAGAGCTGTATGAGCCAGCGTGACTGCGGCCGCGAAACGTAGAACTCTGGGACCCTCGACCGGGAGGGGATCATGAGAGCCGTTCTGTTGGCGCTGGCGACTTTGGTGTGGGCCGCGTTGGCGGTCGCGGCGCCGCAGAGTGATCCGGCGGTTGTTGCGGGACGCCTCAACGATATCGAGGTTTTTCGCGCCGAGTTCTTGGCGAAGGATCGGTCCTACACACCTGCCGCACGTGCTGAAGCCGAGGCGCGGCTCAATCAACTGGCGGATAAAGCCGGCGAGATCTCGCAGGTTTATTTCGAACTTGAGATTTCGCGCATCGTGGGCCTCGCCGACAACGGGCATACCGCGTTCTTTCCCGGGCCTCGATCGCGCCGCTACAATCGCGTCGAGGTCAGGTTGGTTCCTTTTGGAGAGGCGTTCTTCGTGCTGCGCGCGAAGGCCGCGAATGCGGACCTCCTCGGCGCGCAGCTTGTTGCGATCGACGGAAAGCCGATTGCGAATTTCCGGAACGCAGCGAGGACGCTTCAGGGCGGCCTTCCCGCGTGGCGCGATCGCAATTTGGGTTACTTTTTCGAAAGTCCGGAGCAGATGCAGGCGCTGGGTCTGCTGGGGCAGAACGATAGCGCGACCTATCGCTTCCAAACGCGCCAGGGTGCGACTGTGGAGCGGCGGCTCGCTGCGGAACCTGCAAACCCGAACCGGCCCCGCGCGAATGCCGATCGCTGGCTGTTTCCCGAAGCGATGCCGGCGGAGAACGGCGAGTGGATGTCGCCTCTGGCGCTCGCGCGTGCACCGTGGTCGCTCACGGAGCCCGACGCGGCATTTCGCTGGCGCTGGGCAGCGGAGATCAACGCGCCCGTGATCGACTTTCGCCAGAATAACGATTCGGAAAAGCGATCGATCGCGAGCTTCCTCGCGGAGGTGGAGGCGATGCTGAAGGCACGCCGACCGCAGAACATCGTTCTCGACATGCGTTTGAACGGCGGCGGCGATCTCAACACCACGCGGGACTTCATGCAGGCGTTGCCGAAGCTCGTGCGCGGACGGATCCTGGTGCTGACCAGCCCTTGGACGTTCTCTGCCGCGATTTCCAGCGTCGGCTATGTGAAGCAAGCCGCCGGCGCACGCGTGACCATTATCGGCGAGGCCGTCGGGGATCGGCTCAACTTCTTTTCGGAAGGGAGCGTGGTCACACTCCCAAACTCAAAAGCCGAGATGCTGAATGCGACCGAGCGGCACGACTATGCCACCGGCTGCCGGGGCTTCAGCGACTGCCACGGGCCGGTCGTGCGCCACCCGGTCAGCGTCGCGACGCTTGCGCCGGACATTGCCGCGCCGTGGACAATCGACGCGTTTCTGGCCGGCCGCGATCCGGGCATGGAAGCTGCCGCGGCGGCGCTACGGTAGGCGCGATTCGGCAAGGTGCCGCGAACGGTCGTGTTCTGCGAGCTGCGGAAGAAGGCCACGGGCAAGATTCAGACGTTCAAGCTGCACGAGAAGGCGGAGGCGGGCCTAGGCGCCGCTTTCGATATGCGTGTTTCCCGAGCGCGCACAACCGCGCTCAGGCTGGAAACGCACAGTTACATGTGAGCTAAGCGATGGAACGGCCTAGTGGACTTCGTGCTTTAGGCGTTCGATTTCTTCTTTGAGCCTGAGTTTTCGTTTTTTGAGGTCGGAGAGAAGTAGGTCATCTGGGTGCGGACGGTGCAATTCGTCTTGAATGAGCTCGTCCAGCTTATGGTGCTTATCCGAGAGTTCTTGGATATGCGACTCCAGGCCCATGTAGGTAGCCTCCGTTATTGACCGAGAAACTAAAACACAGAATCAGACGCTTGTCAGCGGGGCGCGCGCATGAAATGCGAATAATGTCTTAATGCGAGTGGCTCGCGCGTGGACGCCTTAGTCTTTGAAAACACAAGCGCTTTCGCGCTGCAGCGCATGCAATTCACCGAAGACAAATGTGGGTTTCCGTGGTAGATTTCCACTTTCACGTGAAGTGCACCTCTCACTCGTTCGCGCGCGCATCATGGGCTTTTCCAAAGACGCCGAGGGCGGAGAAAGTGCTGGGCTGACCGTCGTGAGCATCACGCCGGCGGCGAACACACCGAGCGCTTCCGACGCCGCCGATAAGGCGACACTGACCAAGCTGGCCGAACTTCGTTCCGAGCATCGCACGCTCGACGAGGAGATTCAGGCGTTGATCGCGTCGGGCTCGATTGACCAGTTGCAGCTGACGCGGTTCAAGAAGCGCAAGTTGATGTTGCGCGATTTGATCACGCGTCTCGAAGGGCAGATCGTTCCCGACATCATTGCGTAATGATTTCACGCCAAGACGCCAAGGCGCAAAGAATTTCTCACACGATGACACGATGGGACGATGACGGGCGTGTCACCGGCGCGAAGCGCCAATCAAATGCTTGATGATGCGCCTGCGGCGCGCAGGTCCACATTACCGGCCGAACTGCCATCGTCCCATCGTGTCATCGTGTGAAAAATTCCTTTTGGCGGAGTCACTTCGTGCGCTTGGCGGCGTACATGGCTTTGTCGGCGGTGGCGATGGCTTTTTCGGGGTCGTCACCTTTGGTGAACGTGTGCACGCCGTAGGCGACGGCGAGGGTGCGCACTCTTCCCTGCCAGAGAAATGGCTGCGACGACAGGAGCCTCGCGAGCGCGCGGGCTTTTTTGTCGGCGAGCGCCGCGTCGGCCTTGGGCAGGATGACGCCGAACTCGTCGCCGCCGAGGCGGCCGACGACGTCCGACTTGCGGACGTTCGTCGCGAGGACGCCCGCGACATGGCGCAGCGCCGCATCGCCCGCAGCGTGACCGTCGGTGTCGTTGATCGTCTTTAGATGGTTGAGGTCGAAATAGACGAGGCTCGTGGTCAGTTCGTAGCGCTCGCCGAACGCCATCACGCGCGCCATCTCGCGGACGAAGGCGCGACGGTTCAGGATGGGAAGCAGGCTGTCTTGGTCGGCGACGGTTTCGAGCGACTCGAGACGCGCGCGGAGGTGGCCGAGCTCCGACGTCAAGCCGGCGATCACTTCGCGCACGCGCGGCGTCAGTTCCGCCTCGGGAATGCCGAGCGCCGCCATCGCGTCCTTAACCGGTTTGCCCATGGGCGTCCTTCGTTGCGTTCGCCAGCATGCCGTAGGCTTGGGGTCGTCGTTAAGTGGCAAACTGCGACCAAATGCTTAATGCGGGCGGGGTTTCACATCGCGGGGTCCAAGGCCTATAGTCCGGCGCTTCTTTTCGACTGCGGCGCAGTTCCCAAGCGCCCGAAGGAAGCCCATGGCCAAGGCGGCCACCAAAGACCTTTCCAAAACGATCGATCGTGAAGCTGCCGACGTCGGCATCATCATGGGTTCGAAGTCCGACTGGGCCACGATGGCGGCCGCGGGCGAGACGCTGGAGAAACTCGGCGTGCGCTATGAGGTGCGCGTCGTGTCGGCGCATCGCACGCCCGACCGGCTCTATGCCTATGCGAAGGGCGCGAAGGCGCGCGGGATGAAAGTGATCATCGCCGGCGCCGGCGGGGCCGCGCATTTGCCGGGCATGACGTCGGCGATGACGACGCTGCCGGTGCTAGGCGTTCCCGTTGCGGCGACGGGCTTGAACGGGCTCGATAGTTTGCTGTCGATCGTGCAGATGCCGGGCGGCGTGCCGGTCGGGACGCTGGCGATCGGCAAGCCGGGCGCGATCAACGCGGCGTTGCTGGCGGCGGCGATCTTGGCGCTGAACGACAAGGAGTTGGCGAAACGGCTCGACGCCTATCGAGCGCGGCAGACGGCGGACGTGCCGGAAGCGCCGGTGGATGAGGATCATCCTTGAGCGTCGTTCCTCCCGGCGGGACCATCGGCATTCTGGGCGGCGGGCAGCTCGGGCGCATGCTCGCGATGGCGGCGGCGCGCTTGGGCTTGAAGTGCGCGATCTATGCGCCGGAGGCGGATAGCCCGGCCTTTCAGGTCTGCGACAGTCATGTCGTTGCGCCCTACGGCGACCACGACGCGCTGGTGAAGTTCGCGCGCGGCGTGGATGTTGTCACCTACGAGTTCGAGAACGTGCCGGGCGACGCGGCGAGCGTGCTCAGCGGCTTGAAGTCGGTCAGGCCGAGCCCGACGGCGCTCAGCGTCATCCAGGACAGGTTCCAGGAGAAGTCGTTTGCGCGTGAGCGCGGGATCGCGACGACGCCGTTTGCGTTGATCGATTCCGACGCCTCGTTGCAGGTGGCGTTGAAGAGCGTGGGCACGCCGTCGGTGCTCAAGACGGCGCGGCTCGGCTACGACGGCAAGGGGCAGAAGATTGTGCGCGCGGACGATCAGCTCGCGGGGGCGTGGAACGAGTTGAAGCGGGTGCCGTGCATTCTTGAGGGCTTTGTCGAGTTTGCGCGCGAGCTTTCGGTCGTGGCAGCGCGGGGGCAGGACGGGCAGATCGCGTGCTTCGATCTGGTCGAGAACCGGCACGAGAACCACATTCTGCGCACGACACTCGCGCCTGCCAAGGCGGCGCAGCGCGTGAAGGCGGAAGCCGCGAAGATCGCGTCGCAGTTGCTGGAAGCATTCGACTATGTCGGCGTGATGGCGGTCGAGATGTTCGAGACGAAGGACGGGCGACTCCTCGTCAACGAGATCGCGCCGCGCGTGCATAACTCCGGCCACTGGACGATCGACGGCTGCGCGGTCAGCCAGTTCGAGCAGCACATTCGCGCCGTCGCGGGCTGGCCGCTTGGCGATCCGTCGCGGCACTCGGATGCGGTGATGACGAACCTGCTGGGCGAGGAAGCAAACGCTTGGGAGCACTACGCACGCGAGCGTTCGACAGCGGTGCATCTCTACGGCAAGGGCGAAGCGCGCGCGGGCCGCAAGATGGGACACGTCACGCGGCTTTATCCGTTGGGGCTCAGGCCCGACGCTTAGCGCTTCGGGTAGCGGAGGGCGCCTAGGATCGTGAGCGGGTTCGGAAGGCCTTCGGCGAATTTGCCGATCTGCGACCGTACCTTCTCGATTTGCATCACGTCGGCGATGCGGTTGTCGAGGAATTTCCAGGTGTCGGCGGACTTCTCGCTGTTGTCGGCAAACCAGTAAAGCATCGTCGCCGTGTAGACGCCCGAGAGCAACAGGCGCTTGGTGTAGAAATTGAAGTCGGCGGACGTGTCGCCCACCGCGCGCCAGAGCGCGTCGACCGTGCGGTAGACCGCCGTCGTGCCGTCGAGGGCGTGTTGGGGGAGCGCGAAGACGGCTGCGCCGCGGCGGGCGGCCTCCTTGTGCTTCATCACGGCTTCGATGCGCTTCCGGACCGCAAACGTCACGCGTTCGCGCACGCGCATGGGTTTGAGGTCGGCGGCTTCGATCGCTTCCACCGCATGGCGGTCGGCTTCGCTGGAGAAGAACAGCAGCGCGTCGGCTACGCCGCGCGGGAAGGCCGCTTTCAGTTCGGCGTCGCTGGCGCCCACCTTGTCGGCGGCGGCTTTCAGCGTCTTGTCGTGCCAGCCGTCGAAGGCGACGTGGGCGAGCGCTTCGGCGAGGATTTTCTCACGCCATTTGTCGGTCGCGGTGGCGGCGCCCTTCACTCTTTTGGTTCGAGCCAATGTTTCGTCTCGCTTTCGAAGATGAGCTTTGAGAGGTCGCTCATGCGTTGCGGGTAGAGGATACCATCAAGATGGTCGCATTCGTGCTGGACCACGCGGGCGTGGAAGCCCTTGGCGACGCGTTCGATCGGCTTGCCGTCGAGGCCCATGCCCTTGTAGCGGATGTGCGCCGGGCGTTCGACCCAGCCGCGCAGGCCCGGGACCGAGAGACAGCCTTCCCAGCCGCCTTCCGTCTCGGGCGACAGAACCTCTATGACCGGGTTCACCAGAACGGTCAGCGGCGCGGTGTGATCGTAGGCTTCCGCCTCGCTTAGGCCCGGGTCGGCGCGGTGGGCGGGGGCTTGAAAGATCACGAGGCGGATCGATTCGTGGACCTGCGGGGCGGCGAGGCCGGCGCCGTTCGCGTCGATCATGGTCTCGACCATGTCCTCGACAAGTCGTCGCAGTTCGGGGTCGACGAGGTCGGTCACCGTCTCTGCCTTTTGTCGCAGCACGGGATGGCCCATACGCGCGATTTTTCGAATGGTCATGGGGGGTATATGACGGCCGTCCGCCGCCCTTCCAAGGGTGGACAGCGCCGCATGCCTCTGGTATCAACCGCGCCCAATTGGCGGGCAGCGCTGACGACGGCGTTGCCCGGTTTCGTTTAGCCGGAGGCTTCCTTTGCAGATCATCGTGCGTGACAACAATGTCGACCAGGCCCTGAAGGCGCTGAAGAAGAAGATGCAGCGCGAAGGCCTGTTCCGCGAGATGAAGCTGCGCAACCACTACGAAAAGCCGTCCGAGAAGCGCGCCCGCGAGAAAGCGGAAGCCGTGCGCCGGGCGCGCAAACTGCAACGCAAGAAGCTGCAGCGCGAGGGCGTTCTGCCGCGCACACCGAAGGTCGTGAAGCCGCGTGGGCCGGGCGCCGGTCCGCGCTAAGCGCTTTCCAAGAGTTAGAGGGGTTGAGGCCGCCAGGTTCGCTTGGCGGCCTCATTGTTTTTAGGCTGGCTTCTTGCGGCCGAAGAGGTCGCGGATGAAGCCGGTGAACGTCGCCGACGAGTCGGGCCGGAGCAGGTTCGCGCGGAAGACGCGGGCGACGAGGCGGATCATCCACCAGAGCGTGAGCACGCTGACGACGAGGGCACCCAACACGTCGATGCCGTCGGGGGTGCTGAGCGAGCGCACCATCATCGTGAACGGGGCGAAGATCGGCAGATAGGATGCGAAGCGCGCCAGGCCGCTCATCGGGTCGTAGGCAATCGCGACCGGGAGCATCAAGATCGGGAGCGAGATCATGGTCGCGGGTGCCACGATCGTCTGCGCGTCGGTGATCGACGTCGCGGCACTGCCGGCCGCGAGCAGGAACGAGCCGATCGTCAGATAGGCGAGCGCGAAGAACGTGAAGAGCATCAAGAGCTGAGCGGGGTTCTTCAGGTTCTCGGTCAGATTCTCGATGATGATTTTGGCGGTCGGGAACAACGTGTCGGCGCTGAGGAGCGCGCTGGTTGCCCAGACGACCACGATCAAGAGCGCGAGCAGAAGGCCGGTGAAGAGCTTGCCGGCCATCAACGTCTCGGCCCGGACGCAGGAGAGCAGCAGTTCCGCGACGCGGTTGCTCTTTTCCTCCACCAGCGCCATCACGACCAAGTTCGCTGTCATGAACACCGCCATGAAGAGCAGCAGATACATGACGACGGCGCCGATGAGGTTGAGCTGGCGCATGTGGCTCACCGCGCCGAGGCGTTCGGGATCGGGGTCGAGCGTTTCGATCGTGCCGGCGGTGGCGAGCACTTGGTTGGTCGCTTCCGGCGCGACGCCCAGCGCTTCGGCGCGGCGGCGTTTGAGTTCACCGTCGAGCGCTTGGCGCAGCACTTCGCGCAGGAACAGGCGGTTCGTGTCGTCGGTGACGTAGGTCGCGTTCGCTTTGCCTTCGAGGAAGCCTTCGGGAATCCAAAGGATCGCCCAGAGCGAGACCGGACCGAACGGGCCCACGATCAGCTTGTCGGCGGAGAGATAGGGTTCGGCGGCGGCCAGCATGTCGTCGCTCGCGGCCACGTCTTCAGGCAGGTCGACGCGGTAGAAGCGGCCGATCGGGGCGTTGAACGGGGGCGAGCCTTCCTTGAGATAGGGGCGCAGATCGACAAAGGTTTGGCTGACGCCGCCGCGCTTTTCGATGGCGGCAATGGATGCCTCGCTCATTGGATCGCCGTCGATCAAGAGCGCCGCCAGGTCCGGACGCTCTTCGCGCAGCTTTTCGGCGTCGGCATTTTCCTCCGCATAGGCTGCAAGGACGAGCAGGCCGCGGGCGGTCACGTCGCGTTCGATGGCGGCGTCGATGGCGGGGATCATCACGCCCGTCTTATCGACGACCGCGAAGTGGCGGATCGTGCCGCCGAGTGCGTCTAAGGGGGCTTGCGAGGCGTTGGGCGCCAAGCCGCCGATCGCCATGTAGAGCGGCAACAACAGCAAGCCGAATAGGAACGCGCGCGAGGTCACGTGCTGAATGAAGCCGTGCCAGGCGATGAGCCAGACTTGTCTCATGGCTCGGCGTCCCCGACGTCGCCGCCGGCCAGCACGACGAAGACTTCGTGCAGGCTGGGCGGGGAAGAATCGAAGCGGGTCAATTTCGCGCCGTGCTCGAAACATGCGGCGAGCACGGCTTGCGGATCGGCGCCCTTGGCCAGGATGATTTCCCAGTGTTTCGTGTCGTCGTGCGGCGGCACGACTTCGGTCACGCCTTTGACGCTCGAAAGGAAGCTGAGGTCGTTGGCCGATTCCAGTTTGATCTTGCGCGGGATTTCGGCGCGCGCTTCGTCCAGCGTGCCGTCGAACGCTTTGCGGCCTTTGACCAAAATCACGAAGCGGTCGCAGAGGCGCTCGGCGTGGCTCATCGTGTGGGTCGAGAACAGCACCGTCGTGCCCGCGTTCGCGAGGCGGCGGATCGCAGCTTCGAGTTCGTTCTGATTGATGGGATCCAACCCCGAGAACGGTTCGTCGAGGATGACGAGTTCGGGTTCGTGGGCAATGGCGGTTGCGAGCTGGACCTTCTGCGCCATGCCTTTCGATAGCGCTTCGATGCGGCGGTCCTTGACGTGGCCGAGGCCCAGCTCGTCGAGCAGTTCGCTTGCGCGGCGGCGGGCCTTGCCGCCCCACATGCCTTTCAGCTTTCCGAAATATGCGATTGTGTCGAGCGCGGTCATGCGCTTGTAGAGGCCGCGCTCCTCCGGCAGGTAGCCGATGCGGCGCTGGATTGCGCGTCCGGGCGCGCGGCCGAAGATCGCAATCTCGCCTTCGGTCGGCGCGCTGATGCCGAGGATCATGCGCAACGTCGAGGTTTTGCCGGCGCCGTTCGGCCCTAGGAGCCCCAGGATCTTGCCCTTCGGCGCGTCAAAGCTCACGCGGTCGACGGCGAGGAAATCGCCGTACCGCTTGGTCACGCCGGACAACTCGAGGACCGCGTTCCCCATACTCACGCCAACTACCCCGCCCCCAGGGGGACAGAACCACGGCGCGCGGGTGCGGATCAACTGAACAAAAGGTCGTGAATGCCCGCCCTCAAGGTTAGCGGGCGGGCTTCACCCGTCAGTGCGGCGGGCCGTTCGAGCTTTTGTGGCCGACGACGATTTTCCAGCCGCCGTCGCGGTCGGAGAGGGCGAGCGACATCGTGCCTTCGAACTTCAGCGAAGCTTGGCCGTTCGCGGCGACGACCTGGGTGAAACGGAACGTGGCCACGGCGGACTCGTCCGTCAACATCGAGACGTTCACCTCGTAAGCGTCGAGGCGGCTGTCGCCGAAGCCCGCGAAGAAGTTCGTCAGCCCCGCCACTGCCGCCGTGCGGCTTTCGTAAGTGACGCGGCCGTCCTCAATCCAGCGGAAGCTCGCGTCGTCGGCGTAGTAGGCGCCGACGCCCTCGGCGTCGTGGGCGTTGTATTTGGCGACGAACTGGTCGATCGCGGCTTTGACTTCCGGCGCCTCCTCCGGCGCTTCGCTGGACTTTTGCGTCGGCGCGAACGGGTTCGTGCAACCGGCCACCGCCAGCATCAGGCCAGCAATGAGGGGAACAACGAAGCGGCGCATCTTCATCTTAAGCGAATCCTCTGGCACTCGGTCCGGCTTCATCTCTAACCCGTTTCGCTCAACGGTGAGAAGCGGCCTATAGCATCTTGCGAAGGTTAATTGCGTAATCCGTGTAACCGGCCGCACGGTAAGCATTTACGGCGCGCGTGTTTGGCGACAGCGCGCCGATCAGGATGGATTTGAGGCCCAGCGCGCGGCAGTGATCCTCGCACGCGGTGAGCAGCGTCCGGCCGATATGGCGGCCGCGGTGGGCCTCGTCGACGAACAATTCGGCGACATAGCCGAACGGGCGCTCTTCTTCCTTCACGAAAGGCTCGTGCCGGTCGGCGTAACACACGGCCCAGCCGATGGGCGCACCGGCGTCTTCGGCGATGAAGATGCGACCCTGTTGCTTGGTCAAGCGGGCGATGAGGTCGGGCAGGTAATCCATGCCCGCCTTGGCGTCGAGGCGGCGGTCGGACTCGAACTGAGCTTCGTACGTGTTCGAGCCCAGGATGAAGCGGTGCAGCGTCTCAGCGTCGCGCGAGATGTCGGCGTCGCGGATGCGCACACTCATCCCAACGCCTTCACGATTTCTTCTGTCATCTTCTTCGCGTCGCCGAACAGCATCATCGTGTTGTCGCGGAAGAAGAGTTCGTTTTCGACGCCGGCGTAGCCGGAACCCATGCCGCGCTTGATGAAGAGCACCGTCTTCGCCTTCTCCACGTCCAGGATCGGCATGCCGTAGATCGGCGATTTCGGGTCGGTCTTTGCGCTCGGGTTCGTCACGTCGTTCGCGCCGATGACGTAGGCGACGTCGGCGGTCGGGAATTGGCTGTTGATGTCTTCGAGTTCGAAGACTTCGTCGTAGGGGACGTTCGCTTCGGCGAGCAGCACGTTCATGTGGCCGGGCATGCGGCCCGCCACAGGGTGGATGGCGTAGGAGATTTTCACGCCTTCCTTCTTCAGCTTGTTCGCCATTTCGTGGAGCGCGTGCTGCGCTTGCGCCACCGCCATGCCGTAGCCGGGGACGACGATGACACTGGAGGCGTTCTTCATGATGAAGGC
>CAZXAQ010000056.1:0-26123 GCA_964638635.1 uncultured Flavobacteriaceae bacterium | reverse complement strand
CCTCCTCAAGATCGAACTCCCACGTCCGGTTCTGCTTCGCCATCAGCTTGCGCTGCAGCTTGTTGGCGAGCCGCGCCACGACACCCTGCAGCGCCTGCAGCTGCTGGTCGAGATAGGCGCGAAGCCGCGCCAGTTCCTCCATGTCGCACAGTTCTTCCGCCGTAATCACCTCGTCGAACTGGGGCGTGAACACCTTGTAGTTCGGCTCGTTCGAACCGTGGAGCGCATTGTCCGGCCGCCACGGCTGCTTGCCGTCGGCGGTGTCGTCGGCCTCAGAGCGCGACGCGCGCTCCTCGGTCTCGACCTCGACCGCCTGCTGCTCGCCGTCCTCGCCTTCGGCCTCCGACATCTCGGTTTCTTCGCTGGAGGCACCCTGCGGTTCGGACGTCTCACCCGCCTCGCTGTCGGCGCTCTCGCTGTCTT
Organism: uncultured Flavobacteriaceae bacterium; assembly: GCA_964638635.1. GTDB lineage: Bacteria > Pseudomonadota > Alphaproteobacteria > Micropepsales > Micropepsaceae > SZUA-430. Next base: position 25,700 of record CAZXAQ010000056.1, on the reverse strand, counting down.
CCTGCGCGCTCTCGTCGGAATCCTCATCCGAACCGTCCGGATCTTCGCCAAGCTCGTCGCCCAAGCCCAGGTCCGTCAGTATCCGCCGCGTCACCTTCGCGAACGCCGCCTGATCCTTGATCACATCGTCGAGCCGGTCGAAATCGGACCCGGCCTTCGCCTCGATATGCTCGCGCCAGGCCTCCGCGACGGCCTTGCCGGCAGCCGGCACCGGCCGCCCGGTCAACCGCTCGCGCATCAGCAAGCCCACGGCCTCAGCCAGCGGCGCCTCATCCCGCCCGCGCGCGTTCGCATAGCCCTTCTGCTTCAGCCGCGCCTCAAGCGCGACCTCGAGGTTGCGCGCAACACCCTTCATCGCGTTCGCGCCGATCGACTCGACGCGCGCCTGCTCCGCCGCCTCGAAGATCGCGCGCGCCGAGGACCCCGGCGGCGCATAGTTCGCATGCGTCTTGTCGTCGTGCAGTGCCAGCCGAAGCGCAAACCCGTCCGCGACGCCGCGCGTCTGCGCCACATCGTTCTTCGGCAAATCGCGGCCGGGCAGGGGAAGCCGCGCCTTCAAACCTTTGAGCGCCGGCGGCTCCGTCCCAAACGCAATCTCAAGCTCCGGCTCAGCCCCCATCGCCCGCATGGTGTTCGCCACCGCGCGCTTAAAAGGATCAGCAGGACTCTCGGATTTCGTGACCATCAAGCGAGTCCAACGGGGAACAACATGTCCCCCAACACCAACGTCTCGCCTGGGCCGGGCTTCCCCGCCCCCCCCCGGCCCACCCCCCGGGCGCCTCAGTGCGCTCCCCTGGGTGGCCGGGTCAAGCCCGGCCATGACGAATTTTTTGATGCGCTTGCGCGCGCGTCGTCACCCAGAAGGGCAGGCATTGCCTTACGCCACCATCACCTTCGCCGCCGACTCGGGCAATTCCTCGCCGAAGCAGCGTTGATAGAACTCGGCCACCGTCGCGCGCTCGAGCTCGTCGCACTTGTTCAAGAACGTCACGCGGAAACCGAAGCCCACATCGTTGAAAATCTCGGCGTTCTCGGCCCACGTCAGCACCGTGCGCGGGCTCATCACCGTCGAGATGTCGCCGTTCATGAACGCATTGCGCGTCAAATCCGCGACCCGCACCATCGCGGAGACCTTCTTCTTGCCTTCCGCGCCCGCGTAGTGCGGCGCCTTCGCCAAGATGATGTCGACTTCCTTGTCGTGCGGCAGATAGTTCAACGTCGTGACCACGTTCCAGCGGTCCATCTGACCCTGGTTGATCTGTTGCGTGCCGTGATAGAGCCCGGTCGTATCGCCAAGCCCGATCGTGTTCGTGGTCGAGAACAGCCGGAACGCCGGATGCGCCCGGATCACGCGGTTCTGGTCGAGCAGCGTGAGCTTGCCCGATTGTTCCAGCACGCGCTGGATCACGAACATCACGTCCGGCCGGCCCGCATCGTACTCGTCGAACACGAGCGCAACCGGGTGCTGCAGCGCCCACGGCAAAATGCCTTCGCGGAACTCGGTGACCTGCATGCCCTCGCGCACCACGATCGCATCCTTACCGACCAGATCGATACGCGAGATATGGCTGTCGAGATTGATACGGATACACGGCCAGTTCAGCCGCGCCGCCACCTGTTCGATATGCGTCGACTTTCCCGTGCCGTGATAGCCCTGGATCATCACGCGCCGGTTGAACGCGAACCCCGCCAGAATGGCGAGCGTCGTTTCGCGATCGAAGCGATACGCCGGATCGAGGTCGGGCACATACTCGTTCGGCTTCGAGAAGGCGGGCACCTTCATCGCGACGTCGATGCCGAAGACCTTCTTGGCGTCGATGGTGGTGTCGGGCTGGCTGTCGGTCGCCAGACCGTTCTGCGGCGTGCTCATGCTTTCAGGCTTCCGTGACAATGGCGTTGGTCCTCTTCCGGCGGCCTCTCGGCTCTCCGAAGAGGGTGGCGTTCGCTCAAATCACTTCAAGAATAGCCGGACGAGCGCAGTTGCCCATAGGCTTTGATGACTTGACCCAGCCGCTCTTCGGCGCCGCGATCGCCGCCGTTGGCGTCGGGGTGGTAGCGCTTAACCAATTCCTTAAAGCGCGCCTTCACGTCCTGCAAGGTCGCGGACGGTTCAAGTCCCAGTGTATCGAGGCTCGACTGCTGCATCTTCGAGAGCCGCCGCTCCGCCGTGCCGTTACGGTTTGCCGCACCCGCCTTGGCCTCCGCGCCGCTCGGCCCGTCGTCGAAGATCAAGAACGGATCGACATACGCGCCGCGGAAGTAGAACTGCAGCTTCGCATTCGGCCCCGCTGCACCACCGCCGAGCTTCCAGGTGGGCCGAAGGCCGGTCAGCGTCGCGCGCTGATAGGCGTCGATCTGGCCCGGCGTCATGCCTTTGAAAAAGTCCCACGACTGATTGTACTCGCGCACATGGTCGAGGCAGAACCAATAGTAGTCGTTGAGCGACGTCCGGCTCTTCGGCGCCTTGTGCGAACCGCCCGCCTCGCAGCCCGGCTTGTCGCACGGACGCGTCGGCTTGATCACAGGCTGGCGTTTGACGCGCAGGTCCTGTGCCCAGCGTGACGCGTGCTTCGTGCTCTCGCCCATGGCAAGATCGAGTATGGGAACGCCCGGTTAAGAAGACAAGAATTGACATTGCTCCCGGAATGACTCACGACCGCATCGCCATGACGATCACGGAAACCATACGGACAAAGCTTCAGGCCGCATTTGCGCCCTCCCGGCTCGACGTGCGCGACGAGTCCGAGCAGCACCGGGGACACGCCGGCCACCGCGAAGGCGGCGAAACACACTTCCGTGTTGCGATTGTGTCAGCCGCGTTTGACGGCTTGACACGCGTCGAACGCCACCGCCGCGTTCACGAAGTCCTGGACGCCGAACTCAAAGCCCGCGTCCACGCCCTGGCGCTGACACTGCTGACACCCAGCGAAGCCGCCCACCGCATGTGACGCCGTAAACAGATTGAAACGCCAAGCACGCCAAGCTGCTCTGCCTAACCGGCAGCGCGTCAGCCGTAACGACCGCTCAATTGTTTCCCGCTAAGACGCAAAGGCGCGAAGAAGAAAGAGTCACCTTGGCGCCGCAGGCGCAATCGAACGTCTGACAGGCGCTCCGCGTCGAAGAAAGTCGTTCTTTCTTCTTTGCGGCTTTGCGTCTTAGCGGGAAACAATTGGGCAGCTGTGACAAGCCCGACCACCCCGATTGAGCAGAGCAGCTTGGCGGTCTTGGCGTTTCAAATCTAAACGTCACGCCCCCTGTACCGTCGCCTCCGCCGTCTGCGGCGGCGTGATGCGCAGGGCGGTTATCTGGTTCTTCTGCCGGCGCAGGACTTCGAACTTGAAGCCGTGGAACGAGAACACCTGGGCGACGTCCGGGATCGTCTGCGCCTCGTGAATGACGAGCCCCGCGATTGTCGTCGCTTCCTCGTCCGGCAGGTTCCAGTTCATCGCCCGATTGAGCTCGCGGATCGTCACCCAGCCGTCGACGTTCACGCTGCCGTCTTGTTGCTGCCGCACGCCCGACACCGGCACGTCGTGCTCGTCCCGAATCTCGCCGACGATTTCTTCCAGAATATCTTCAAGCGTGATCAACCCCTGCAGCGCGCCATACTCGTCGACGACAAGCGCGAAATGAACGCGCCGCTGCAAGAACGCGCGCAGCTGATCGGTCAGCATCGTCGTGTCGGGAATAAACCAAGGCTTGGCGACGATCGACATCAGGTTGATCGCCTTCACGTTGCCTTGGCTGCGCGACATCGCGCGCAGCAAGTCCTTCGCATGCAACACGCCGACGATGTTGTCGGGATCGCCTTTGTAGACGGGCAAGCGCGTATGCGGTTGCGACAACACGCGGTCGAGGATCTCTTCCGGCGGCAAATCGCCGTCGATCATCGTCATGCCCTTGCGGTGGATCATGACGTCGGCGACCTGCAAGTCTTTCAGGTCCAAAATGCCGCCCAGCATGTTGCGGTCCGACGTCTGCACCGCGCCTTGGATGTGGTGCAGATCGATCGCCCCGCGCAGCTCCTCGGCCGCAGCCTCTGCGGCCTCTTCCCGGTCTTCGACCAAGCCCTGCGACTTGACACCCATGCCCTTGAGGATCATCGCCACGATCCACGCGACGCCTGCCACGACCGGCGCAAAGGCTCTGACCGAGAATCGGACCGACCGCGCGAGTCTGAGCGCTGTGTTGTCCGGATTGGTGATCGCATAGGTCTTCGGCAACACCTCGCAGAAGATCAAGACCAGAACGGTCGTGATGATCGTCGCGGCCGCGATGCCTGCGCTGCCGAACAATGTCAGCAGCACGCTGGTGACGAGCGCCGAGGAAGCGATGTTCACGAACGTATTGCCGAGCAGCATCGACCCCACCATCTGCTCGCGGTGCGCCAAGAGCCAATTCACGTGGCTGGCGCCCGGCTCGCCGTCCTTCTCCAGCTGATGCATGCGCGCTCGAGACGCGCCTGTCATCGCAGTCTCGGCGCCCGCAAAGAACGCCGAGAACAGCATCAGCACAAACGTGATGCCGATCGAAAACAGCAAATCCCATCCGGAAAGTTCATGGGCGGGGATCAGAGACTCTTCCATAGCGTGCAGCTTCTCTCTTCTGTGGGGCCGCTAGTGCGCGTTCAAACAAAAAAACAACTGTCATCCCGGACGTTAGCGTAGCCCGCGGCGTCAGCAGCGCGGCGAAGCTTGCGAGCCGGGACCCAGGAGACCGGACGCAGCAGGTCAACGAACACGTGGCGTCTAAGCGAGAGCGCCGAAAGACTCTGCTCGCTCTCCTGGGTCCCGGCTCTCGCTACGCTGCGCTCTGCTCGGCCGGGATGACAAATATGAGGTGATGAAAGCATGTTCAACGCTTCAACGCATACGTCAGCAGCGTCTTCACCGCGCCTGCATCGACATCGTTCGCGACGAACGCTTGTCCGATCCCGCGCGCGAGCACGAAGACGAGCTTGCCGCCCGATGCTTTCTTGTCTTGGCGCATGATCTCGATCAGGTCGTCTTCCGAGGCGCCGAGTTCCGGCAAATCGGCGAACGATGCCGGTAATCCCGCCGCCATGAGCCAACCGCGCACGCGGCTCGCCGCACCCGGCGGACACAGCTTCAACTGCTCGGACAAGTCGAACGCCAGCGCGCAGCCGACGGCGACCGCCTCGCCGTGCAGCACCTTGCCCGAATAGCCGGCGCACGCTTCGATCGCATGCGCAAAGGTGTGTCCGAGATTGAGCAGCGCCCGCTGCCCGGCCTCGCGCTCGTCCGCCTCGACAACACGGGCTTTCATCCGGCACGACGTGACGATGGCCCTCGAACGTTCGGGGCCGGCCTTCCGCAGGATCGCAGACGCATTCGCGCCCGCCCATTCGGCAAACGCGGCATCGCCGATCAAGCCGTACTTCAAAACCTCCGCATACCCCGCCCGCATCTCGCGCGGGGGTAGCGTGTCCAGCACGCCGGTGTCCGCCAACACCAAACAAGGCTGGTGGAACAGCCCGACCAAGTTCTTGCCTTGCGGCATATCGATCGCCGTCTTGCCGCCGACCGAAGAGTCCACCTGCGCCAGCAATGTCGTCGGCACCTGCACGTAGTCGAGCCCGCGCTTCGTGATCCCGGCGGCAAATCCGGCAAGGTCGCCGATCACCCCGCCGCCGAGCGCGACAACAAGATCGCCGCGCTCGACCTTCGCATCGAGCATCTGGCTGACGAGCTGTTCGAGCACGCCGAAACTCTTGCTCGCTTCGCCGGGGGGCAGCACGGAAGCGGTGTGGGTAAGCCCGACGGCATCGAGCGAACGCGTCAACGCGCCAAGGTGCAATTGCGCCGTATGGTCGTCCGCAACAATGAATGTGCGCTTCGCTCGCTTCAGGCCAGCGATCTCCTTGCCCGCGTTCGCCAGCACGCCGGCCCCGACCACGATGTCGTAGGCCCGCCCGCCGAGGTCGACGCGCAATCGTTCGAGGCTCATGACGTGCCCTTCACGCCGATGTTGGCGAGGTGCGCCAGAATCCGCTGCACGATCGCATCGTGCGGTCCGCCGTTGGAATCGACCGTCAGATCGGCTTCCGCGTAAACCGGATACCGCTCCGCCATTAACCGCTCCATCGTCGCGCGCGGATCGCTGTTCTTGAGCAGTGGGCGGGTCGGGCGCTTCAAAACGCGCTCCATCAGCAACCCAATGTCGGCACGAAGCCAAACCGAAAACCCGAGCCGCTTGATCAAAGCCCGCGTCGTCGCGTCCATGAACGCCCCGCCGCCCGTCGCAAGCACGTGCCGTGGCCCCGCCAGCAGCCGCGCGATCACCCGCCGCTCACCCTCGCGAAACGCGGGCTCGCCGTACCGCTCGAAGAAGTCGGATATGGAACACCCCGCAGCGGTTTCAATTTCCGCGTCCGCATCGTGAAACGGCAGTTTCAGCGCGGCGGCCAAGCGGCGGCCAACCGTGCTTTTACCGGCCCCCATAAGCCCGACCAGCACAATCGAGCGCTCATTGGGAGGCGGCCCCGCTTCCGGGCTTTCCGTGTGTTCCTGCACCTGCATATATTGTTCTAACCTGGCGGAATCAGCATGTACATGAACAGCGTGATCGCTGCCAGAGAGCGGGAAGAATAGGGGAAACGGCGTGCGGCGCAGACGTTACCACCGCAACTACGACGGCTCCGGCGGGTTGCAGCAGCTTGGCCGCCTGCTGGGCGCCGCTCTAGTATTGCTGCTATTGGGTGCGGGGGCGCTTGCGTATTACGGCTCGACCGTGACCCCACAGCCGCGCAAGGTCGAGAAGGTTCTGCCCGATGATCGGTTCCCGCGTTAACGCCTCATACCACCGGCTGATATCTCTGAACGTCCCAAAAAAGAGTCGTCATGGCCGGGCAAGCGAAGCGCGACCCGGCCACCCAGGGTCACATGCTGAGCGCGTCATCCTGGGTGGCCGGGTCGAGCCCGGCCATGACGATCGTGGTTGGGCGAGTCTGACCTTTTGCTGCGTAGGATTGCTCGCCTCATTTCTTCTTTCGTCAGTTGCCACCGCCGCTGAACCCGAACCACAAGGTCCGGCAAAAACCGCGCCGCGCACGCTGACGCCACAGACCGAACCGGCAGCCGATCCCGCAACAGCAACGGTTCAAACCGTCCCTGCCGAACAAGCGGTGCCCGACAAGCCCGGTTCGCCGTCCGGTCCCCGTGTCACCGTTTCCGATCTGGCCGCGATCGATCCGGCGGGAGCGGGACTCTTGAGCGACGGTTCGGGCGGCTTTCGTTCAAGCCTTTGGACGGGCAGTGCGCGTCCGGCCGTTGCGTTGCGCATCGCGCAATTACCCGGGGCGCCGAACTCGCCCGCGATGCAGAACCTGACGAAGCGCCTGCTGCTCAGTCAAGGCAACCCGCCCGTAGGCGAGACGCCGCCGGACGAACCGTCGTTCCTCGCCTTGCGCCTGCAGAAACTTGTCGCGAATGGTTTGGTCGACGAAGCGGCGACGCTCGGCGCGCAAAGCGCCCGCACAGACTTCTTCGCGCGCCAAGCATCGGCCGAAGCCCTGCTGCTGCAGGGCCGCGATGCCGACGCCTGTGGCGATGGAACGTCGTTGCGCCAATCCTCAAACGATCCCTATTGGCTGAAACTGCGCGTCTTCTGTTATCTCACCCAGAACGACGAACAAGCCGCCGCGCTGACCCTAAACGTCATGCGCGAGCGTAGCGTCAACGACGACGCATTCTTCACGCTCGCCGATGTGATCATGAACGGTGGCCCCGCAAACGTGACGGTGCCGGCCCCGTCGGGTCTTCATCTGGCCATGCTACGCAAAGCGGGCGCCTCCGCACCCGTGGCGCCGCTGGCGGGCTGGGTTCCCGCGGCCCAATTGCTCGCGCAGCAGTTCACCGAGCCAACGGTCCGCCTCGCCGCGATCGAGCGTGCCGCGCTCGCAAGTCTCGTCCCAATCGACGAACTGCGCGAAGCCTATCAGACCGAAACGTTCACGCCCGACCAACTCGACGACCCGGAAGAATGGGCGAAGAAACTGCCGCCTTCCCGCGCGAACGCTCTCTACTTCCGCTCGATTGCGGCGCGCACTGTCCCGTCGGCAAAGGCCGCGGCCTTCGCCGCCGCGCTGCAACGCGCGGAGTCGCAGAACCGCTTCGCGCTGTTCGCGACGCTGAGTGCGGGCATCGCGCAGCAGATGGCGCCGTCGCAAGACACCGCCTGGCTCGCGCCCAGCGTCACCCGCGTGCTGCTTTACGCGCGCCGCGACAAGGCGGCCGAGCATTGGCTCACCGTGATGACATCGCCGACCGACGCCGCCGCCGTCAACGCGCTGCAAGTTCACTTAGGCCTCGTGCGCCCATCGGCTGAGAACCTCGCGCGCATGCAGACCGCGCTGACATGGCTCGGCCAAAACGCATTGAAAGCGGGCCCTTCGAAAGACTGGCTGATGGAACGCGCAACCCGCGAGATCCCGCTGCTGGAAGCGCTCGGCTACACGATTCCGCCCGACGCGCAGTGGGCCGTCTCCGCGAACACCACCGGCGTCGTGCCGTCCGGCGCGTCGGCCGAAGCGCTGATTGCGGTGGGACGCAGCGCAGCGGATGATCGCCTCGGCGAAACGGTGCTGAATGCCCTCGTGGCGCTCGGCCCAGGCGGCCCGACGCGCGCGCAAGGCCAAACCGTCGCGCGCGTGGTGAAGGCGTTGATCGGCGCCGGCCTGCGTGACGAGGCTCGCGCGCTCGCAATCGAGTCCGTCCTCGGCGCGCCGGTCCGCAAAAGCTCATGACGGCCAAAGCGGACGTCGGCCTGCACCTCTTGGAAGCCTTCCTCGAAATGCTGAGCGCCGAGCGTGGCGCGGCGGTGCACACGCTCGATGCCTACCGCCGCGATCTGCTCGACTTCGCGGGGCACCTGAGCAAGAAGGGCCGCACGTTCACGACGTCCTCGGCCGCCGACGTGCGCGACTATCTCGCCTCGCTCTCGGCAGCCGGATTGAAGGCCTCCACGCAAGCGCGCCGCCTCTCCGCCTTGCGCCAGTTGCACCGCTTCCTTCTCGACGAAGACATCCGCGCCGACGACCCGACCTCCGCGATCGAATCGCCGAAGCGCGGCCGCCCGCTGCCCAAGGTCGTCACCGAAGCGCAAACCCAATCGCTGATCGACGCGGCGGCGACCCTCGAAGGCCCCGAAGCCGTGCGCCTGCTCTGCATCGTCGAACTGCTCTACGCCTCCGGCCTGCGCGTGTCGGAGCTCGTGACGCTTCCTCTGACCGCCGCAAGCGGCGAGCGGCGTATGCTTCTCGTCAAAGGCAAAGGCGGCAAAGAACGCCTCGTTCCGCTGGGCGCTCCCGCGCGCGAAGCGATCAAGGCCTACATGCAAGTCCGCCCGCGCTTCTTACCGCCGTCCGAACGCGCGCAACGCTTCCTATTCCCGTCGCGCGGTGTGGAAGGCCACTTAACACGCCGCCGCGTCGCGCAATTGCTGAAAGACCTAGCGGTGAAGGCAGGCGTCGATCCGCGCAAGCTTTCTCCCCATGTTCTGCGCCACGCCTTCGCAAGCCACCTCGTTGCGCATGGTGCCGACTTGCGCAGCGTGCAGCAGCTGCTCGGGCATGCGGATATCGCAACGACGCAGATCTATACCCATGTCCAGGACGAAAGGTTAAGACGCCTAGTTTCCGAAAAACACCCACTTGCCGCCCGTAATCGCAAGCGTTGACTGTGCCCTGGGGCAGGCATAGCTTCCCGGCCTCTTTTGAGGGGGCCCGGCGTCGCGATTCTTGCAAAGACGGGGCATTCACATGAGCTTCACGACAGTCGAAAGCGTTCCGCCGCGTCTGAACAGGTCGCAGCTCTTTGTGCCGGGCGTTCGCCCCGCGTTGTTCGAGAAAGCGGCGGCGAGCGATGCCGACGTGATCTGCCTCGACCTCGAAGACAGCGTAGCACCCGCAGACAAGCCGCAAGCGCGCGCGAACATCATCCAGGCGCTGAAGACCCAGAATTTCGGCCAGAAGTCGATCTCGGTTAGAATCAACGGACTCGACACGCACTTCTGCTACCGCGACGTCGTCGACATCATGGAGCAGGCGGGCGAGCGCCTCGACCTCATCATGATCCCGAAAGTCGGCGTCGCCGCCGACATCTACGCGATCGACATGCTGATCTCGCAGATCGAGGCGGGCGTCGGCCGCAAGAAGAAGGTCAAGCTCGAAGTCATCATCGAGAGCGTGCTCGGCCTGAACAACATCGACGCCATCGCGGGCGCCTCGAAGCGTCTCGAGTCGCTGCACTTCGGCTCCGCCGATTACGCAGCCTCCGCCGGCATGCGCACCACGAACATCGGCGGCCCGAACAAGGACTACGTCGTCCTCACCGACAAGGACGAAGCCGGCAAACGCGATCAGCACTGGTCCGACCTCTGGCACTACGCAACGGTGCGCATGGTCGCCGCCGCCCGCGCGCACGGACTTCGCCCCATCGACGGCCCGTTCGGCGACTACTCGGACGAGGCGGGCTTCATCGCTCAAGCGCAGCGCACCGCCGTGCTCGGCTGCGAAGGCAAGTGGGCAATCCACCCGAGCCAGGTCGCGCTCGCGAACCGCGTCTTCACGCCTCCCGCCGACGAAGTGAAACGCGCCGAGGCAATCCTCGCCGCCATGAAGGAAGGGGCTGCCAAGGGCATGGGCGCGGTCGCGCTGAACGGCAAGCTGATCGATCTCGCGTCCATCCGCCAGGCCGAGGTGATCGTGCGCCAGATGCAGATGATCCGCGAGCGAACGAAGGCCTGACGCGGGAAACGACCGCCGAGCGCGCTCATGGACACCACCGCCACCGACCCCAAAGCGCAGACCGCGCGCCAACGCACCCTAGCGTTGGCGGCGCTCGGCATTGTGTTCGGCGACATCGGCACCAGCCCGCTCTACATGATGCGCGAAACGTTCACCGGCGGTATGGGCCTGAACGAGACCTCGGTCTACGGCGTGCTTTCGCTCGCGTTTTGGTCGCTGATGATCATCGTGTCGCTGAAGTACTGCGTCTTCGTCATGCGCGCCGACAACAAGGGCGAGGGCGGCGTCCTCTCGCTCGCCTCGCTCGCGCTCAGAACCGGCCACGCCGCACCGCGGCGCCGCCGGGTCATTTCGCTGCTCGCGCTTGCCGGCCTCTCGCTCTTTTACGGCGACGCACTGATCACGCCGTCGGTCTCGGTTCTCTCGGCCGTCGAAGGTTTGAAGGTCGCAACCGACGCCTTCGACCATTTCGTCGTGCCGCTGGCGACGGTCATTCTCGTTGGGCTCTTTATGTTGCAGAGCCGCGGCACAGAAGGCGTCGCGCGGCTGTTCGGCCCGATCATGATGATCTGGTTCCTGACGCTCGGAACCTTGGGCGTCATCGAAATCCTCGTGCGTCCGACGATCTTGAGCGCGATCTGGCCGGGCTACGCGCTGGACCTCATCATCGCCAAGCCCTGGGTCACGTTCGTGGCCTTGGGCTCGATCGTGCTGTGCGTGACCGGCGCCGAAGCGCTCTATGCAGACATGGGTCACTTCGGCCGCGGCCCGATCCGCCTCGCCTGGATGGGTGTCGCGATCTGCTTGGTGCTGAACTATTTCGGCCAAGGCGCGCTGCTGCTCTCCGACCCCTCCGCGATCAAGAATCCATTCTTCCATCTGGCGCCGGATTGGGCGCTCTACCCGATGGTGCTGCTCGCGACCTGTGCGACCGTCATCGCGTCGCAGGCCGTGATCTCCGGCGTCTTCTCGCTCACGCGCCAGGCGATTCAGCTGGGCTACCTGCCGCGCATGGACATCCGCCACACCTCGGCGACTGAGATGGGCCAGATCTACATCCCGCAGATCAACTACGTCTTGATGTTGGGCGTTGCGATCATTGTGCTCTCCTTCCAAAGCTCAAGCGCGTTGACCCATGCCTATGGTCTCGCCGTCACCGGCGCGATGATGATCGACGGCTTGCTGGCCGCGGTCGTCGCGCGCTGGCTTTGGGGCTGGAGCCGCTGGCTCGCCTATAGTGTCTTCGGCGCCTTCTTCCTCGTTGACTTCATGTTCCTCGCCTCGAACAGCTTGAAAATCCCGACGGGCGGCTGGTTCCCGATCGTGGCGGCAGTCGCGGCGCTGACGGCCTTCATGGTTTGGAACCGCGGCCGCGAAATCTTGGTCACGAAGCTCTACCGTGACGCCATGCCGATCCGCGAGTTCCTGGAGCACTGGGACCGCACGACGGAGCGCGTCAGCGGCACCGCGGTCTTCATGACCTCGAACCCGGCGGTGATCCCGACCGCGTTCCTGCACAATCTGAAGCACAACCATGTCGTGCACGAACGCGTCATCCTGATGAAGGTCGACGTCAAGGATATCCCGCGCGTGGCCGACGCCAACCGCATCGAGGTTGAGAAGCTCGGCAAGGGCTTCCACCAAGTCATCGTCCACTACGGCTTCATGGAGCGTCCCGACGTCCCCCGCGCGCTCGAACTCTGCCGCCAATTCGGCCTCTCGTTCGACCTGATGCAGACGACGTTCTTCCTCGGCCGCGAAACCCTGATCCCGGCCCGCCGCTCCGAACTCCGCCGCTGGCAAGCCGCGCTCTTCATCGCCATGCAGGCAACGGCCCTCTCCGCCACGCGCTTCTTCCGCATCCCCGCCAACCGCGTCGTCGAAATGGGCACGCAGGTGGAGATCTAACGCCGCTTCCGCTTACAGAGTGCGTGTGATTTAGTCGCCTCAAACACAGGGAGGTGGCCCATGCTCGATCTCAAAATCACCGGCGGAACGATCGTTGACGGCACCGGCGCGCCGGCCTTCGCGGGCGATATCGGCGTCAAGGACGGGAAGATCGCCGCCGTCGGCAAAGTCACCGACCCTGCGCAGCGCACGATCGACGCGGCGGGCGCCACCGTCACGCCGGGCTTCATCGACATTCATACGCATTACGACGGCCAGGCTGTCTGGGACTCGGCCCTCGCGCCGTCGTCCTGGCACGGCGTGACGTCGATCATGATGGGCAATTGCGGCGTCGGCTTCGCGCCGCTCCGCAAAGGTGACGCCGACCGCCTGGTGAAACTGATGGAGGGCGTCGAGGAAATCCCCGGCACCGTCCTCTACGAAGGCCTCGACTGGCGCTGGGAAAGCTTCGCCGACTATCTGAACCGCGTCGACGCGCTGCCGCACGCGATCAACATCGCCGCCCAAATCCCGCACGATCCCGTGCGCCTCTACGTGATGGGCGATCGCGCGGCCACGCAACAGCCTGCAACCGAAGAAGACGTCGCCGCGATGAAGGCGATCGTCCGCGACGCGCTCAAAGCCGGCGCCTTCGGCTTCTCGACCGGCCGCTCCGACACGCACCGCACATCCGACGGCAAAGACACACCCGCTTGCATCGCCGAGATGCAGGAATTGGCCGGCATCGCGTCCGCGCTCAAAGACTTGCCGTACCGCATCCTCTCCGCCGTCTCCGACTTCGACATGTTTAAGGGCCTCGACCGCTTCGACCCGGAGTTCGACGTGCTCGAAGCCATGGCGCGCGCGGCCGGCCGGCCGATGACGATCACCACGCTCGAACGCCTCGGCAATCCCGACCAATGGAACCACGTCAAGCGCCGCGTCGAGAAGGCGCGCGCAAGCGGCCTCGACATGCGCATGCAAATCGCCCCGCGCGGCGTCGGTATTTTGAGTTCGCTGCGCACGACGATGAACATCTTCGTCGCAAAGCCGAGCTACCGCAAAGTCATGCGCTTGCCTCATGCCGAACTCGTGGCCGAACTACGCAAGCCCGAAACCAAAGCCGCAATCCTCGCCGAACCCTTCCTAAACATGCGCGAGACCGATCCCTCGGCCCCGCCGCAGATCGACCAAGCGATCGGCATGCTCGAAATGATCGCCTTCCGCATGTTCGAACTCGGCGACCCGCCGAATTACGAACCCGACGAGTCAACCTCGATCGGCGCGCGCGCCAAAGCCCGTGGCGTGACGATCCAAGAGGAGATGTACGACACGTTCCTGAAGCACAATGGGGAAGGCGTCATCTACTTCCCGATCTTCAACTACAACGCCGGCAACCTCGACTCGACGGCTGAGATGATGCGCCACGAAGCGGCGCACCTAGGCCTCGGCGACGGCGGCGCCCATGTCGGCACGATCGCCGACGCCGCCTGGACGACGTTCTTCCTCCACCACTGGGCCCGCGACCGGAACCGCGGGCGCCTCAGCGTCGAAGACGCGGTGAAGAAAATCACGTCCGACCACGCCAGTTTCATGGGCTTGAAAGACCGCGGCCGCATCGCCGTCGGAATGGTCGCCGACCTCAACATCCTCGACTGGAAAAACCTACACCTGCGCGCGCCGCGCATGGCCTACGACCTCCCCGCAGGCGGCAAGCGCCTCGTGCAGGAAGCGCGCGGTTATCTCGCGACGCTGGTGGCGGGCGTGCCGATCCTGGAGCACGACAAGCCGACCGGAGCCACACCGGGCCGCGTACTTCGAGCCAACTGATGGACCTCAGCGCATGAACATGATCGCCGTCGCCGGCATCTTCATCACGATCGTGACGGCGATCCCCGTCCTGCTGCAGATCCGCCGCCACCCGAAGGGGCTCTTCATCCTCTTCTTTGCTGAGATGTGGGAGCGCTTCTCGTTCTACGGCATGCGCGGGCTGTTGATATTCTACCTCACGCAGCACTTCCTGTTCGACGACGCGTTCGCGAACGGCCAGTACGCCGCCTACGGCGCATTGGTTTACCTGCTGCCGCTCTTAGGGGGCTTCCTCGCCGACCATTATCTGGGCACGCGCAAGGCCGTTGCGTTCGGCGCGCTGCTGCTCGTCGCCGGCCACGGGACGATGGCGCTCGAAGGCGAGCCGGCCAAGCAAGTCCTGACCTACCAGGGTCGGGAATACGCGTTCGACGTCGAAGGCCGCGGTAACGCGCGCCAGGTTCACATGATCGTCGACGGCAACAAATACGCGATCGGTGCCGCGAACGCCGGCGATCTGGAGATCAAGGATCTGCCCGCCGGCGCTTCGCTTCCCGCGATCCTGCCGAAAGGCTCGTTCGAACTGACGGTGAAGGATCGCGATCCGTTCTACGTCGCGATCTTCTACCTCGCGCTCTCGCTCATCGTGATGGGCGTCGGTTTCTTGAAGCCGAACATCTCTTCCCTCGTCGGCCAGCTCTATCCGCAAGCCGACCCGCGCCGCGATTCCGGCTTCACGCTTTTCTACTACGGCATAAATCTGGGCTCGTTTTGGGCGGCGATCATCTGCGGTTGGCTGGGCCAAGAGGTCGGCTGGTGGGCGGGCTTCGGCTTGGCGAGCATCGGCATGCTCGCTGGCTACGTCGTCTTCGTGCTCGGCAAGCCGCTCCTCGAAGGCAAGGGCGAGCCGCCCGATCCCGCCAAACTGGCGAGACCCATCGCCGGCGTAAAGCTCGAATGGTGGATTTACGCAGGAGTACTCATCCCCCTGGGCGTCGTTTGGCTATTGATGCAGCGCTTCGAATTCGTCGGCTACGCGCTGCTTGCCGGATCGATCATCGTGCTGCTCTACCTAATCTATTTCATGTTCACGCAGTGCACGCGCATCGAAGCGCAGCGCATGATCCTGGCGCTCACGCTCATCCTGTTTTCCGTGGCCTACTTCACACTGTTCAACCAAGCCGGCTCCTCACTGAACCAGTTCGCGCAGCGCAATACGGAGCTCAACCTGTTCGGTTTCGCGATGACGCCCGCGCAAACGCAGTCGTTCAACTCCGGCTTCATCCTGATCCTGGCGCCGATCTTCGCGGGGCTGTGGGCCTATCTGGAACCGCGCCACCTCGACCCGAACGCGCCGGCGAAATTCGGTCTCGCGATGTTGCAGATCGCCGCAGGCTTCGGCGTGCTCGTCTGGGGCGCGGAGAACTTCGCCAACGCCGAATACCGCGTGCCGATGATCTTCCTGGTCGGCATGTATCTCCTGCACACGACCGGCGAACTCTTCCTGTCGCCCGTCGGTCTCGCGCAGATGACGAAGCTCTCGCCCAAAGCGACGGTGGCGACGATCATGGCGACCTGGTTCTTGGGTTCGGCGTGGGCCGGCCTCCTTGCCGGGTTCATCGCCCGCTTGACAGCCGCGCAAACCGTGGCCGGCCAAGTGCTCGACCCAGCGGCGGCGCTCCACACCTATATCGGCGTCTTCACGACCGTCGCGTATTGGGGCGCCGGCATCGGCATCGCGATCCTGATCGTGTCTCCGTTACTAGGCCGCCTCGACAGGCCCGCGAGCGAGGCGCCGAAAACAGCAAAGCCCGTACCCGGCGAATAGAGAAGGAAGAATCTCACACAAAGACACAAAGCAACAAAGGGTGCCTCTCTTGCGCCGCAGGCGCGATATGGCATCCCGCCGGCGCTTCGCGCCAAAGGGATACACCGCTTCGTTGCTTGGTGTCTTTGTGTGAGATTTTTTCTTCGGTGGCGGCTTGGCGCAAATGACTATTGCAGCCGCAGATGCGCCAGCTTCTCCGGATTGCGCACGATGTAGATCGCGCCGACCTTGTCGCCGTCGACGTCGAGCTGCGCGACCGTCTCGAAGCCCTGACCGTCGCGGAACCACACCGACGGCACGCCGTTCACGCTGACGAACTTCATCTCGCGCGGGCCACCCTTGGCGCCAGCCAGGTGCAGGATCAGTTGCGCGACCTCCGCGGGTGAGTTCACGACCCGCAACGCGGCCGGCGCCTTGCCGCCGCCGTCGCTGACGAACTTCACGTCGCTTTTCATCATCGCCACCAGCCGTGCCGTGTCGTTCGCAGCGACCGCGGAGAGGAACTCGTTCATCAGCCGCTGATGCGCATCCGGCGCTGGACGAAACCGCGGCCGCTCCGCGCGTACACGCTCGCGCGCCCGCGACACCAATTGGCGCACCGCCGGCTCGTTCTTGCCGAGCGCCGCAGCGATCTCCGCGTACGAACTGTCGAACGCCTCGCGCAGGATGAACGCCGCGCGCTCCTCCGGCCCCAGCCGCTCCAGCGCAACCATCAACCCAAGCGACAGATCGTCGGCGAATGATTCCATCTCGGCCTCGCGACGTTCGCCGCCCTCCATGGTCAGAATGGGCTCTGGCAACCAAGGCCCCACATAAACCTCGCGCGAAGCCTTCGCCCGCCGCATGCGATCGAGGCACAGCCGTACGATCACGGTCGTCAGCCACGCCGCCGGCGTCTCGATCGCCGCATGGTTCGCGGCCTGCCAGCGCAGATACGCGTCCTGCACGGCGTCCTCCGCCTCGCTCCACCGCCCCAGCATGCGGTAGGCGACGTGCGTCAGCCGCTTGCGCTCGGCCTCGAAGGCGGCGACGCTGCTCATGCCGCCTTCGCCGTCGCCGTCACACGGTCGTTCACAACGACGCGCTCGCATGTGTGCGCAAAGCCCAAGCCGCGCTTCAGACCCGGATAGAACCGCGCCGTCGCAATGATGAACGCGAGCTCGATCAAACCCTTTTCACCCCACAGCTTGCGAATGGCCTCGCGCATATCGTCGGCCATCTCGCCGCGCGAAACCGCATCGCCATAGCGAAACGCCAGCGCGACATGCGGCGGCACCTTATCCAGCTGCCGCACCGCGAGCGCGCGCAGCACCTCGGCATCGACGCCGTCTTTCAGGGCCAAGTTGACGTGGATCTGCACGCACGGTCCGCAATCCTCAACCATCGCCGCCGCCATGCCGGCAGTGTGATACGCCTCCGCGGGCGTATACTTGCGATTACCTTCGACCGCCTTGATCATCGAGAACCGCCACAGCCGCGACGGCGCCACGTCGCGCAGGTGATAGGCATAATCCATGTTGACGTCGCCGATTTGCGTCTTGCCCCATTCGAGCAACTTCGTGAGCAACCACCGGTTCATGACACGCTCCTCTTCTGAAAGACGCTGACAACGATCGCAAGCACCGCCGGCAAATGCACGGCGAGAAGCTCGTTCACAATCACATCGTGATGGTGGCCCATGAAGGTCTCGCCCGCATGGAGCAGCGAATGCCCACCGATGAAGAGGGCGGCGAGCGCACTCGCGCGCCACCCGGCACCAAGCGCACCCCACGCCAGCGCCACGCCCGCCGTCACATAGGCGATGCCGATGTCGCGCACGAAGTGATGGTTAAGCGGTCCCGTGTCCGGCACGCCGGGCACCGCCGCATACCAGCCGGGCGGGTCCAGGAACATGTAGACCCCGTTCGCGGCCATCATCGCCGCCAAGACGAATGCGAGTATTTTCATGAGGGTACGGGCCTCCTTGCCCGCTATGACGCACATGGCCCCGCCAGTGTGACAGGCGCCGAACATTGACAAGGCCGCCCGGGATCGGGCACCACTCGCGACAGAACGACGCAACAAGGGCTAACCCCTTGGCTCGCCTTCGTATTCTTCGAGGCGCTGAGCCGGTGGGCAGTGCAGCATGACCGCCACCTATCTCGATTTCGAAAAACCGATCGCCGACCTCGAAGGCAAAGTCGAAGAGCTCAAACGTGTCGCCACCCAAGGCGAACACCCGGTTTCGATCGACGAAGAAGTCTCGCGCCTCGAGGAGAAGGCGCGCCAGCTCCTCGCCGAGACCTATTCGAAGCTGACGCCATGGCAGAAGACGCAAGTCGCCCGCCATCCGGAGCGCCCGCACTTCCTCGATTACGTCCACGCGCTGATCCAGGACTTCACCCCGCTCGCAGGCGACCGCGCCTACGCCGACGACAAGGCGATCTTGGGCGGCATCGGCAGCTTCCGTGGCCGCACCGTCATGGTGATCGGACACGAGAAGGGCAACGACACCAAGTCGCGCCTGCGCCACAATTTCGGCATGGCGATGCCGGACGGCTATCGCAAGGCCGTGCGCCTGATGACGATGGCCGAGCATTTCAACCTGCCGGTCATCACGCTGATCGACAGCGCCGGCGCCTATCCGGGCGTGAGCGCTGAGGAGCGCGGCCAGGGCGAAGCGATCGCACGCGGCACCGAACGCTGCCTCACGCTTCAAGTGCCGCTCGTCTCCGTCATCATCGGCGAAGGCATGTCCGGCGGCGCCATCGCGATCGCAGCCGGCGACCGCGTGATCATGCTCGAACACGCGATCTATTCGGTGATCACGCCCGAAGGCTGCTCCTCGATCCTCTGGCGCTCGGGTGCCAAGGCGCAGGAAGCCGCAGCCGCGCTGAAGATCACCGCGCAAGACCTGCAACAATTGCGCATCATCGACTCGATCGTCGCCGAACCCGTCGGCGGCGCCCACCGCGGCCGCGACCGTGCCATCGAAGACACCGGCGACGCGATTGACCTGGCTCTCACCGAACTCGAAGCATTGTCGCCGGAAGCCCTCCGCAAACAACGCTGGGACAAATACTTGAGCATGGGCCGCGTGGGATTGGCTTGAGCGCAGTCTGGGAGCTCAACGCACGCCGCGAAAACTCTCCCGCACGTCGTCCGCAAACATCCCCGGCTCCTCCATCGCCGCAAAGTGCCCGCCCGCTTTCATCTCGCGCCAGCGCACGATGTTGTAGCCGCGCCGGCCCCATGACTCCGGCGTGGGCGGCAGAACGTCCATCGGATAGTCGGAATAGGCGGTCGGCACGCTCACGCGCTCGCCGGGTTTAAGCACCGCGCTCCGCTCGGCGGGTCCGGCCTTGTAGAGCATGTTCGCCGAATTGATCGTGCCTGAAAACCAATAGAGCGACAGCTGCGTGCACATCGTGTGCATCGGAAAGCGCGCCTCCATCCCCGCGTAAGGGTGATCCTTGCGCGTATCGCCGAGTCGCCAATATTTGTCCGCGAGCCACCCGGCCAAGCCCACCGGCGAGTCCATCAAGCCGAACGCGAGCGCCATCGGTTTCGTCGACTGGATCGAGCGGTAGCCTTCCTCCTGAGCCCACCACGCCTTCATCTTCTCGATCCACGCCGCTTCCTCCGCCGTCACCGGCGGCTGCGACGGATGCTTCAGATACGGCCGCAGCGGCAGCATCGTCAGATGAATGGCAATCACACTCTCCGGATGCTGCAACGCCAGCCGCGACGTGACGAAACTCCCCCAGTCGCCGGCTTGGGCCGCATAGCGTTTGTACCCCAGCACATCATGCATCAGCCGGTGCCAAAGCTCGGCCATCGCCGCAGGCCCGATCGGCGTCGCCGGTTTCGACGACCATCCGTATCCGATGAGCGACGGCACAACGACGTCGAACCCGTCCTCCGCATCGCCGCCGAACCGCTCCGGATGCGCCAGCGGCTCCACCACATCCAAGAACTCGCGATAGGTCGACGGCCACCCATGCGTCAGGATCAACGGCAACGGTTTGCGCCCCGAACCCTTCTCGTAGAGGAAGTGAACCGTGTGCGTCTCGCCGCCCGCCGCAAGCTCGACCGTGAACTGCGGAAACCGGTTCAGCTCCGCCTCGGCTTGTCCCCAATCGAACTGATCGCGCCAATACGCGATCAGACGCTTCATATAGGAAAGGTTCGTCCCCCAATCCCACGCCTCATTGCCGAGCGGTTCATTCGGCCAGCGCACGCGCGAAAGCCGTGCTCTCAGATCGTCGATCTCATTCTGCGAAACGGAAACGGTGAACGGCTTCACGAGGGTTGCGGGCTCCGTGGTGAGGTCGCACCCCTAGCATGAAGGTTAGCCGCAGGCAGCGTCCTTTTTCGGTTGCGCCGGAGCCTTCCGCAGCGCGTCCGACAAGTCGTAGTCGAGAAGCAGCGGATTGTATCCGTCCTTGCGGTCGACCAGCAGATAGGTCGAAATAAGGAACTCATCCTTGGGCAAACTCGCCACCGCGCCGCAAGCTGCGGCCGTGATTGCGAGCGATCCGTGCAAGCCGTCGCCCGCCTTCTTCGACGCCAGTACGCGCGCCCGAAGCACCGCAAGCCGATCGTAGTCTTTGGGGTCGATGCGATATGCCGTCACCGAATAACCGGCGCGCTTCTCTGCCGCGAGCGGCCCGAGATCGCCAGGGTCAGTCGTCGGCAACAACACGAGCAGATCCTCGGTGCGCTTCGCATCGCCGTCGCGCCACGTTTCGATCTTCATCCGGATCTGCGGCTTCAACTCCTGCGCCCCCGCCAGCGGCAGGCGCGCCGCCGCGCGCCATTCGCGATAATCCGACGACCACGGATCGAAGTTCCAAAGGTTGTACATCGTCGAAAGCGGGACCGACGCGCAGCCCCCAACCAGAAACGCCAACAAAACCGCCAATTTCCGCATCTCGACACTCACGTTTTGCTTGATATAATGATCGTATAACGATCATTTCTTAATGAGTCAAATGATGAGCGCCGACACACGCCAAAGTGAAAAGCTCGCGCGCCTCTTGCGCATGAGCACATGGCTCTCGCACGCCGCAAAGGTCGCAGCGCTCGTGTTGCTCGCCGCGAACGCAGCAATGTGGATCGTGCCCGAATTCGCGGCCGACGCCGTGCGCTCACAATCGGCGATCGGCAATGCGCCCGTGACGCTCACGCTTGGCGCGCGGGCCGCTGCACTTGTCGTGTCAACCGTCTATGTTGGGCTGATGGCGCTTGCGTTATGGACGGTCGCACGTTTGTTCGCATCGTTCGCGGCGGGTGCGATCTTCGTGCCGGAGACGGGGGCACGGCTCCGCCGTCTCGGCATATTGTTGTTGCTCTTCGCCGCGCTCTCGCCGTTCTTTCGCGCTATCGTCGGCGTTATCGTCACGATCGGCAACGAAGCGGGCCAGCGCGTCCTCGCATTTTCAATCAGCAGCCAAGACATTATCGTAGCGCTCGTCGCCGCGCTCTTGGTCGTGCTCGGCCACATTATGGCCGAAGCCGCACTCATCGCCGACGACAACCGGCAGATTGTCTAATGCCGATCGTCATCAAACTCGATGTTATGCTGGCGCACCGCAAGATGCGTTCGAAGGAACTCGCCGAACGCATCGGCATCACCGAGCAAAACGTCTCGGCGCTAAAGTCCGGGCGCGTGCGCGGCGTGCGCTTCGAAACGCTCGAAAAGATCTGCGAGGTCCTCGACTGCCAACCTGGCGACATCCTGACCTATGAAAAGGGCGGTTAGGCGCCGTCCATCTCTCGCCCGAACGCGCGCACGTCCTCGATGAAGTCCTGCGGCCGCTCCATCGCCGCGAAATGGCCGCCGCGTTTGAATTCAGTCCAACGCACGACGTTCAGATGCTTCTCCACCATCGACCGCGGCGGGAACGGGATCAGATCGACGGGGAAGCGCGCGATCGCCACCGGCTTTTCAACGCGTGACTTCGGCGTGATCGGTTTGCCGGGATCTTCGAACAGCCCGCGATACATCCACGACGCCGTGCCGAACGTGCGCGTGACCAGATAGATCATGATATTCGTGAGCAACTGATCCTTCGTGTAGACGCTCTCAAGCTTCCCGTCGTCAAGGTCGGACCAGGTCTTGAACTTCTCGATGATCCACGCCGCGGCTCCGACGGGCGAATCCATCATCCCGTAGGAAAGCGTCAGCGGCTTCGTCGACTGCAGCCGGAAATAGGCGCCTTCCATGTCGAACAGCATCTGGAACTGCTGCTCGGCCTGCTTCTCCTCCGGCGTCTCCGCAACGACGCCGGGCGAGCGCCAGCCCAACATGTTCAGATGCACCGCCTTGCAGCCGCGCCCTTCATACCCAAGCCATCCCGAAACCGCCGAACCCCAATCGCCGCCTTGCGCGACGTAGTTCGAGTAACCAAGCGTACCCACCATCAGTTCGTCGAAATAGCCGGCAACCGTCCGCGGGCTCATCGGCTTTGCCGGCTTGTCGGAGAATCCATAGCCGGGCAGCGACGGCACGATCACGTCGAACGCATCGGTGAGCTTGCCCGCGTGCTTCTGCGGCTGCGCCAGCGGTTCGATCACGTTCATGAACTCGACGATCGATCCGGGCCATCCATGCGTGATAATGAGCGGCCGCCGCTTCGGCGCATTCGACTT
The DNA here is from genome assembly GCA_964638635.1 of uncultured Flavobacteriaceae bacterium. Classification (GTDB taxonomy): domain Bacteria; phylum Pseudomonadota; class Alphaproteobacteria; order Micropepsales; family Micropepsaceae; genus SZUA-430. The sequence continues at coordinate 2,778 of CAZXAQ010000056.1, read as the reverse complement.
CAGATGAATGAAATGGATGTCGAGGTCGCGCACCCGCGCCTTGAAATGGGGCAACTCGTTCAGGATCGCCTGTTCGCGATACCAGTCGTACCCATGCAGCCAATACTCGACGATCTCCTTCATCGCCTTGAGTTCGGTGCCGTACGCCCAGCCGCCGCCGGCCGGCGCATCCGGCCACTCGAACGCGCGCACGCGTTCCATGATCTTGTTGATCGTCGCCTGCGGGATTTCGATCTTGAAGGGAACGGGTTGAGACATCGCGGCACTCCAATAGCGGGTGCCGCGATTGGAGCCCTGCAACGGCGCCTGCGCAAGTTATCTTTTGCTCAGGCGCCGGACGTGCGTTTCGCGAAGGCCGGAGGGAGCGCCTAAAACGCCCCGTGGCACTGCTTGAACTTCTTGCCTGAGCCGCAGGGGCAGGGCGCGTTGCGCGAGACCTTGCCCCACGTCTGCGGGTCGTTCGGGTTGACCGGCACCGGCCGCCCCGCAAGCCGCGGCGCGTTCGTGCGCGGACCGGCGTCCGGCTCGTCGAACTCGTTCTCGCCCGTGTCCGGGTTGATGTGCATCGCCTGCATCTGTGGCAACGCGCGCTCGTCCAACGGCGGCGCTTCCAGCTGGATCTGCACATGCATCAACTGCCGCGTGACCTGCTGGCGCACGCGCCCCAAGAGCGCCGCGAACAGCAGGAACGCCTCGGACTTGTACTCGTTCAACGGATCGCGCTGGCCATAGCCGCGCAGGCCGATCGTGTGGCGCAGATGCTCCAGCGTCACGAGATGCTCGCGCCACTCGTGGTCCAGCGTCTGCAGCAGGATCGCGCGTTCGATCTGGTTCACCGCTTCGGGTGGCGCGCCGCGCAAACGTTCCTCGGCGCGCGCATCGGCCGCCTTGGTGATGCGCTCGGTGATTTCCTCCTCCGCGATGCCGTCTTCCTTGCCCCACTTGTCGATCGAAAGCTCGAGGCCGAAGAACTCGCGCACGTCGCCATCGAGATCGGAGAGCTTCCACTGCTCCGCATACGACCCCTCCGGAATGTAGCGCTTGACCAATTCCTCGATCAGCTGGTGGCGCATGCTGACGATCGTGTCGTGCACGGTTTCCGCGCTGATGAACTCAAGCCGCTGCTCGAAGATCGTCTTGCGCTGATCGTTCATCACGTTGTCGAACTTGAGCAAGTTCTTACGGATGTCGAAGTTGCGCGCCTCGACCCGCTGTTGCGACTTTGCGACGGCCGCGTTGACCATGCCGTGGCTGATCGCCTCGCCTTGCTTTAGGCCAAGCCGCTGCAACATGCCGTCGAGCTTGTCCTGCCCGAAGATGCGCATCAGATCGTCGTGCAGGCTCAAGTAGAACTTCGAATGCCCCGGGTCGCCCTGCCGTCCCGAACGGCCGCGCAGCTGATTGTCGATGCGCCGGCTTTCGTGGCGCTCGGTGCCGAGCACATAGAGCCCGCCCGCTTCGATCACTTTCTTTTTCGCCTCGGCGATCTCCGCGCGAATCTTCTCCGCAATGCGCTTCTTCTCCGCCTCGTCTTCGATGCCGACGGTCTCGATCGCAATGCGCATATCGGCATTGCCGCCGAGCTGAATGTCGGTGCCGCGGCCTGCCATGTTCGTCGCGATCGTGACCGCGCCCGGCACGCCCGCCTGGCTGATGATCTGCGCTTCCATCTCGTGATAGCGCGCGTTCAAGACGTTGTGCTTGATCTTGAGCTTCTTCAAATGCGCGGCCAGCGTCTCCGACTTCTCGATCGAGACCGTGCCGACGAGCACCGGTTGCCCGCGCGCCGCGCAATCCTTGATCGTCTCGACGATCGCGTCGTACTTCTCGTCGATCGTGCGATAGATTTCGTCGTCGTCGTCGGCGCGCGCAACGGGAACGTTCGTCGGAATCTCGACGACGTCGAGGTCGTAAATCTCCATGAACTCGTTGGCTTCGGTCGACGCCGTGCCGGTCATGCCCGCAAGCTTCGAATAGAGCCGGAAATAGTTCTGGAACGTGATCGACGCCAGCGTCACGTTCTCCGGCTGGATCGCGGCGTTCTCCTTCGCTTCAAGCGCCTGGTGAAGACCTTCCGAATAGCGGCGGCCCTCCATCATGCGGCCGGTGAACTCGTCGATGATGATGACCTTGCTATCCTTGACGATGTAGTCGCGGTCCTTCTGGAACAATTTGTGCGCCCGCAGCGCCTGGTTCACGTGGTGCACCAGCGACACGTTCGCGATGTCGTAGAGCGTGCCGTCGGTCAGCACGCCGTTCTTGGCGAGCCACTTCTCGACCGCTTCGTTGCCCTCTTCGGTCAGCGTAACGCTGCGCTGCTTCTCGTCGAGCTCGTAATACTCGGGCTTCAGCTCCGGCATGAACGCGTCGATCACCTTGTAGAGGTGCGAGTTGTCTTCCGTGGGGCCCGAAATGATCAGCGGCGTGCGCGCCTCGTCGATCAGAATCGAGTCGACCTCGTCGACGATCGCGAAATTGTGCCCGCGCTGCACCATCTGCGCCTTCGTGTACTTCATGTTGTCGCGCAGATAGTCGAAGCCGTATTCGTTGTTCGTGCCGTAGGTCACGTCGGCGGCGTATTGCTCGCGCCGTTGCGGATCGTTCAGGCCATGCACGATGCAGCCGACCGAGAGCCCCAAGAACCGATAAATCTGCCCCATCCACTCCGCGTCGCGGCGGGCCAGATAGTCGTTCACGGTCACGACATGTACGCCCTTGCCCGACAGCGCGTTCAGATAGACGGGCAGGGTGGCGACCAGCGTCTTGCCTTCGCCGGTC
>CAZXAQ010000055.1:0-26200 GCA_964638635.1 uncultured Flavobacteriaceae bacterium | reverse complement strand
CGTAGCCGCCGGAGGTTTCGGCTTGCTTCGTCTCTTCGTCCTCGACCATGACGAAGGAGCCGCCGAGCGATTGGACCTGCTCCTTGGTGGCGAGGCGCACGTCGGTCGCCGAGACGATGGCGCCGAGGCGCTTGGCGGTTGCGATCGCCTGCAGCCCTGCGACGCCGACGCCCATCACGAAGACGCGCGCGGGGACGATCGTGCCGGCCGAGGTCATCAGCTGCGGGAAGATGCGGCCGTAGAGGCCCGCCGCATCGACAACCGCTTTGTAGCCCGCGAGGTTCGATTGCGACGACAACACGTCCATCGACTGCGCGCGCGAGATGCGCGGCATGAACTCCATCGCGTAAGCGTTGACGCCGGCGCTGGCGTATTTCGCGACCGAGGTCTTGTCGGCATAAGGCGCGAGGATGGCGACGAGCGTTGCGCCACGCTTCATCTGCGCGAGTTCGTCGTCGGCGGGGCGGGTGACTTTGAAGACGAGGTCAGCGCCCAAAGCATCGGCAGCACTGCCCACGGTCGCGCCCTGAGCCACATAGTCTTGATCGGCGAAGTAGGAGGCGCCGCCTGCGCCCGCTTCGACGACGACGTCGAGGCCCAAGGCCTTCAGCTTCTTGACGCTTGCTGGGGTCGCAGCGACGCGGGTTTCGCCCGCGCGCCGTTCCTTCGGGATGCCGACCTTCATTTAGACCTGCGTTCGTTGGTGTTCTTGGGGGACGTCGCCGCAGTATCTGAGCGGCGGCTCTTACGTGAAGAAGTAGGCCAGCGCGATCATGATGAGCAGGGTGACGATGACGCCCCACTTCGTGAGCCCCCAGAACAGCGCAAAGGTGTCTTGCTGGGCGCGGATGTCTTGGCTGCCCTTCTTGTAGGTCGTCGGCGTGTTCGCCATGCGGATAGCCCCTTGGATTCGTTGACGGAATTGAATTGCGGCGGGACTATAGCAATCGAAATTGCCTGGGCAACCGCCGTTTTTGACGCGGGTTGGGCAAATTGCTGGGCAAGTTGCTGGCTCGACGGCAGTAAGAGTTTAACCACCAAGCTCACCAAGCTCACCAAGCGGTTGGTGCGTACGATCAAGCAAATTGCAGCATGCCGGTTCTCTCGCGGCCTTCGGCCGCAAAATCACAGAGCGATGCGGCGCACGCCGTGCTTGAAGAGACGAACATTGAAGTTCATCAAGAAGCCCAGCCGCAGCTCAGATAGTCGAAGGTAGGTGAGCAGTTGCGCTTCGTGGACGGGGAGCAGAGACTCAACAGCTTTCACTTCGACAACCACGCATGATGCAACCAACAGATCGATGCGATAGCCAGCTTTCAGTTCAACGCCTTTGTACGAAATCAGCATAGCGACTTGGCGCCTGTATGGGATTCCGCGCAATGTCAACTCATGCGCAAGACACTCTTCGTATGCGGACTCCAGCAAGCCAGCTCCCAATGCGCGATGCACCTGAAATCCCGCGTCGACGATCTGGCGCGCGATGCGGTCAGTCGATTCGGGAAGCTCATTTGGAAATTGGTGCGGCTCGCTCACGACACTATCCGCTTGGTGACCTTGGTGTGCTTGGTGGTTCAATCTTCTTTCTTCAATGCGGCAACAATTTGGTCGTGAGATGCGACAGCGATCTACACCTGCCGCTTCGGCCTTGAGTGGTTCCAGTCGGCGAGGAGGGCGCGTAGGGCTGCGACGAAGGCCAAGGGTTGATCGAGCATTACGTGGTGGCGGGCTTGGGGGATTTCGATCATGGGGGCGGCGCGGCCGAGCAGGTTGAACATGTACTCGCCGACTTCGTGGGGCATGAGGACCGACATCTCGCCGCGCATGACGGCGATGCGGCACTTGGTTGCGCGCAGGCGTTCGGCCGTGTCGCCGATGGAGAAGCGCGAGGCCCAGAGTGCCGGATCGAACTTCCAGGTCCAACCGCCGTCCACCTGCTTCAGCGAGCGGCGGGCGACGTAATCGACGAGGTAGTCGTTCTCGCACGGTTGTTCGGGCGCGAGACGGAAGCGGGTGAGCGCTTCTGCAAGCGTCGGATAAATGCGGTGCGGGCGGAGTTCGCGGTGCGGGGGCCCATGCGGGCGGCCGGGCGGATGCACGGGCGAGTCCACGATCACCGTGCCCGCGAGCTTGTCGCCGTGGAGCGCGCCGGTCAGCATCGTGATGAAGCCGCCGAACGAGTGCGCGACGATGACGGGCGGCTCTTCGTGGTCGAACATGGCGGCCGCGTTCATCACGGCGAACTCTTCTTCGACGAAGAGTTCCATCGAATAGTTTGGACGGTGGGCGCTGTCGCCCATGCCGGAGAGGTCGAGCGCGGCGACGTTGTATTCGCTGGCCAGGAATGGTGCGATGAAGCTCCACCATTCCGCGTGCGCCGCGTTGCCGTGCACGAGCAGGAGGCCGGGGTTCGTGCGCTTGCCCCAGCGGAGGTAGCGGATGCGCGCGCCTGCCGCGTCGACGTGCGCGATCTCGGGCGCGACGGCGACGGCTTGCTCGAACCAGGCGGCGCCGGGGACACGGTCGCCGTTGAAGCGCGCGAGCGGGCCGGTGTTTTGGTCCGCCGCCATCAGGTCTTGCGCCTTGGTGGCCGCGTGCCCAACGCTTTGAAGACGCCTGTTGCGGTCATGATCGTGCGGTCGGCGGACCAGATGCGGCCGGAGACGGTGTAGAAGTCGCCGTCTTGGCCGGTGATCGTGCCGGTGCCTTCGACCCAATCGCCGACTTGGGCGGCGTCGATGAAGTCGGTGACCATGCGGACCGTCACCCAATAGCGGTTGGCGTTCAGCGTGATCGCGTGGCCCAAAGCCATGTCGGCGAAGGCCATCAGCATGCCGCCGTGGCAGTTCTTCATGCCGTTCGTGTGCGCCTCGCTGACCAGGAACGCGCGGGCGTAGGTCTTGTCGGCGTTCACGCGTTCGTACATCGGGCCGATCTGGCGGCCGAAGCCTTGAAACCAGTTCATCCGCGAAAAGCCTTCGGGGATTTCGGGTGCGTATTCTTCGAGGAGATCGTCGGTCATTTTCGGGTATCAGTGATCAGGTATCAGTGATCAGAATTGAGCGCGGCGTCTGCGCCGATGCAAGGCTTTCTGATCCCTGATTCCTGATCCCTGAACTCACGGTAACGGTACGTCAGCTGCTTCGAATGCTGTTTTCTGGCGCTTGCCCACGACGCCAAGCGAGAAGTTTTCGATCTCTTCGTTGAAGAGTTTGTAGAAGTTCAGTTCCGCTTGGAGGTGCAGGAACACGGCGCCGAGGCCGATGGCGGCGCGGTCCATGAAGACGAATTCGCGCGGCGGTTTGACGGGGCCGAGTTGGCTCAGGCGCTTGTGCACTTCGAACGCTTCTTTGCGGCCGTAGGCGCCGGGCTCGACGCCGTCGGCGACGGTGCGCACGCGGTTGTCCAGCAGCGGCGCATAGATGAAGCGGGCCCAGATGTTCAGCGTTTCGATCACTTCTTTCTTCAGCCCTGAGAAGCCCCAGGTTTCGTAGGCGTGGACGGCGAGGTCGGGCTTGCCGTGTTCGAGGGCGCGGTAGAGATCGATCACGCCGCCGACGAATTTCGGTTTGAAGGTTCGGATGCAGCCGAAGTCGAGCAGGTTCAGATCCAGGTTCTCGCGGATCGTGTAGTTGCCGAGATGCGGGTCGCCGTGGATCGCGCCGTAGTGGCTGAACGGGTGCCACCAGGCGCGGAACAGCGAGAGCGCAATTTTGTTGCGGTCGGCGAGTTTGTGCTTCTTGAACTCGAGGATCGGGCTCCCCTCTTCCCAACTCATGGTGAGCAGGCGGCCGGTCGAGAGTTCCGGCACGACGCCGGGGATGTGGATCGTCGCGATGTCTTTCAGCATCGCGCGGTAGAGGTTCATGTGCGCGGCTTCGCGCTTGTAGTCGAGTTCTTCGCGCAGGCGCGCGCCCACTTCCTCGGCGATCTCCGACGGGTCGATCGCGCGGTCCATGCGGCGGTAGAGCGAGAAGATGAGTTTCAGCTGCGAGAGGTCGGCTTCGACGGCGGAAGCCATGTCGGGGTATTGGAGTTTGCAGGCGAGTTTCTTACCGCGTTTGTCGGTGGCGCGGTGGACTTGGCCGAGGGAGGCGGCGGCCGCGGCTTCGCGTTCGAAGGATTTGAAGCGCTGCTCCCAGGCGGGGCCCAGTTCGGCGGCCATGCGGCGGCGAACGAAGGGCCAGCCCATCGGCGGCGCTTGGGTTTGGAGAGTGCTGAGTTCGGCCGCGAAGTCGGCGGGGATAACGTCGGGGACGGTCGCCAGCATCTGGGCGACCTTCATCAGCGGGCCTTTGAGGTTGCCCAGGGCTGCCTTCAAGTCGCTCGCCTCGGTCTTGTGATCGGGGGCGCGGCCGAGCATGCGGGCGCCGGCCATGCGGGCGGCTGCGCCACCGACCGCCGTGGTGACGTCGGCGTAGCGCTTCAGGCGGCGGCCCAGCGTGTTCTTTTCGTGGCTCATGGTGGTGTGTGGCATGCGGCGCGGGCCGCGTCGAAGGTTTCCGCCCCGGCGTCGAAACGAGCTTGGGCCGTGGCGCAGGGGCAGGTGGTCTTGCCGAAGATGGGGGCGACTTCAACCCCGTCCAGGGCCGCTTGGCCTTTGCTGGCCAGGGTTGCGGCCTTCTCCCAGTTGCGGTTCGCGCGGACGGCGATTTTCGCCTGGAGCTGGTATTCCCGGGCGAGGCACGCGCGCCAGGTGTCGCCGGTGATTTGTTCTTTGAGGAAGGGACCGACTTCGAAGGTCTGGCAGGCCGCTAAGGCGCCAAAAACCGCCCAGAAACAGCAGCGGCGTACAAGATCCCCCAGATCCTGTACGCCGCGCTTCACCCCCTCGATGCGTTTTCCGGTGCCCCCATTCGCTCGCTGTCTTAGCAGAGCAACCCCCGCGAGCCGGACATCAGAAAAGCGAGTGAAACTTTTCATTAAGCCCTGCCACTTGCAAGCGTATGTGGCCCGTCCGCGTCTGATTCGAGACGCAGTGTAGCGCTGAGACAACAGGGGCGTGTGCGGCACCCCAAATCCGGCGAAAACGACCCAAGCTGAAACACTTAAACTCGACCTTTACCGCGCGTGAGCCATGGTCGGTCCCAAGATAAACCAAAAAATGGTGGGACCCAGAAAATGGCGCATACGACGCTTATTGTTGACGACGATCCGACGCAACGCCGGCTGATGCAGGCGCAGGCCGAGCGGTGCGGGTTTCAGACCTTGTTGGCATCGTCGGGCCAAGAGGCGCTGGACGTTTTGCATGGGCCGAAGGGTGCGGCGGTGAGCCTGGTGCTGCTCGACCTGGTGATGCCCGGGTTGGATGGGCTGGGCGTGCTGCAGCAGTTGCGGCCGACGCATCCCTCGCTGCCCGTGATCGTGCTGACGGCGCAGGGCGGGATCGATACCGCCGTGAACGCGATGCGGGCCGGCGCGGACGACTTCCTTGTGAAGCCCGCTTCGCCGGAGCGCATTCAAGTTTCGATGCAGAACGCGTTGAAGCTGAAGGCGCTGACCGGCGAAGTGCAGCGGCTGAAGAAAGTCAATGACGGCCGTTTGACGTTCGGCGATCTGATCGCAGAGAGCCCGTCGATGCGCGTGGTGCTGCGTATGGCCGAGCGCGCGGCGCAGTCGAATATTCCGATCCTGATCGAGGGCGAAAGCGGCGTCGGCAAAGAGGTTGTCGCGCGCGCGATTCAGGGCGGCTCCGACCGCTCCGGCAAGCCGTTCGTTGCGGTGAACTGCGGCGCTATTCCCGACACGCTGATTGAGAGCATCCTGTTCGGGCACGAGAAGGGTGCGTTCACGGGCGCGGTCGATAAGCATATCGGCAAGTTCCAAGAGGCGAACGGGGGCACGCTGTTCCTCGACGAAATCGGCGAGCTTCGGCTCGACATGCAGGTGAAGCTGCTCCGCGCCATTCAAGAGGGCGAGGTTGATCCCGTCGGCGCGAAGCGTCCGGTGAAGGTGGATATCCGTCTCATTTCGGCGACGAACCGCAACCTTCAGCAGCAGGTGCAAGAGGGCAAGTTCCGCGAAGATCTGTTCTATCGCTTGAACGTGTTCCCGATCGCGCTGCCGCCGTTGCGCGATCGCCGCGAAGACATTCCAGGCCTGGTTGCGCATTTCATCCGCCGCTTTGCGGTGGAGGAGAACAAGAAGCTGGTCGGCATCGAGCCGGCGGCGCTTGAGATGCTCACGAATTACAACTGGCCGGGTAATATCCGCCAGCTTGAGAACACCGTGTTTCGCGCGGTCGTTCTGTGCGACGGCGATTGCCTGCGCGCGGGCGATTTTCCGCAAGTGGCGAGCCAGCTTGGCATCGCGGTGCGCTCGACGCATCACGACGACGACGAAATCGCGGCGCGACCGCGTTACGTGCCGATCGCGCCGCCGCATGCGCCGGCGCTCGAACCCGGTGTGGGCAAGCGCGAGGGCCTCAACGTCGTCGGCGTCGACGGGCACTTGCGCAAGCTGGAAGAGATCGAGTTCGAACTCATCCGCTTTGCGATCGAAAAATACGAAGGGCACATGTCGGAAGTCGCGCGGCGCCTCGGCATCGGCCGCTCGACGCTCTATCGCAAACTGCGCGAGATGGGCATCGACGAACCGCGCGCTGGCGCGGCGTAAGTTGCGATAAGCAGGGCGGCGGGTCGCGCCGCACGCCCTGCCCTTTTTCGTGACCTTGCAGCAAAACAGCATGAATTTAGCCGTTACACCGTTACATTGGCGGTCTCGCGCCGTTTTCGGCGTTACAACGGCGCTACATCGCCGTTACTTTGTAACGCCCGCCTTTGGCGGGAGGTAACACCCTTCCCGCAAGCCTAACCGACGCGCCAGGGACCGCGACGTTGCTTCTTGTAGCACAAATTGTCTGAAAAGTCACACTGATACCGTGACGCGTCATGGGAAGCGACGGCGGACGGCTGCGGCGGCGGGCCGTTCGTAGCAACGCCGGTGCCAGGCTGCGACGTTCTGGAACGGCCGCATGTCGATGCCTGCGGCGCGCGAAGGCGATAGGACGCAGGCGACGTTGAGATCGGCGACCGTGAAGTGCGGGCCGACCAGCCACGAACGGGAGCCGAGGGCACTGTCCAGTGTGACCAGGGCTTTCGCCACAACGGTGTCAACCAGTCCGCCGATCGCGGCACGAACGTCCGCGAGCGAGGCATCGCGCTGAACCCACGGCTCCAGGTGCCCCTGCGCCCAGAGCGTCCAGCGCCAGATTTCGGCTTCGGCTTCGGGCGTCAAAGGATAGAGGGGCGCTTCGCCCGCCGCGCCGTATTTCTTCGCCAGATAGAGATTGATCGCGAGCGACTCGGCGATCGCGAAGCCGTCGTCGACGATCGTGGGAATCGTGCCCGCCGGGTTGAGCGCGAGGAACTCCGGCGATTTCAGCTGCGGATCGTCCCACGCGAGCGGAACATGCGTGTAATCGAGGCCGAGTTCGGCCGCGATCCAAAGCGTGCGCATCGTGCGCGAGCGGGGTGAACCGTAAATCGTGAGCGCCATGGGAGATGCTGACGGCGCGCCGCACCGCCGTCAATGTGGTATTGCTTCAACGTCTGGAAGGGCTTCTCTTGCGTTCGGCGATCATTCTTGTCCGGCATTGCGAGTCGAGCGGGCAAACGCCCGAGGCGCCGCTAACGGCAAAGGGGTTTGCGGATGCGCGCGAGCTGGTGCGGCGGCTGATGCCGCTGGGCATTGAGGCCGTTTATTCGAGTCCCTATGCGCGCGCGGTTCAGACGATCGAGCCGTTTGCGGCGGCGCGGGGACTTCCGATCAACATCGAACCGCGGCTGCGCGAACGGTTGTTGTCGGGCGAGGCGATCGACGATTGGTTGGAGCATGTTCGCCTCTCTTTCGACGATCTCGATTACCGCCCGCCGGGCGGTGAGACGCTTCGGGAGGCGCAAACGCGCGGGCTCGCGGCGTTGCTGAGAATCTTCGACGACGGCGTTTCGAGCGCGGCCGTCGTTTCGCACGGGAACTTGTTGTCGTCGTTGCTCCATCGCATGGATCCGCAGTTCGGCTTCGACGCCTGGAGGGCGATGCCGAACCCGGCGCTCTACCGCGTGCGGCTGCAGCATGGCGTTCCGCTGACGTTCGAGCCGCTTTCGGACTCCGATTGAAAGCCCGGCAAAAAAGGCGGCGAATCTGCCGTCCGCTGGTGTTCATGCCAGGTTCAGGCCGGATTGGCTGTGCTAGGAATGGAAGCATAGGACCGGCGGCGTGGACGTTCCGCGATCAGCCGGCACTTGGGAGAATGGTGACATGACGAAGGTGTTGGTATCTGCGCTTGCGGCCGGGGCGTTGCTGCTCGGCGTGGCAAGCCCGGCGTTCGCGACGGGCCAGATTTACGGCAATTACGGTCAGGGCCCGGCGCCGCAGAATTATGGTGCGCCGGTTTACGGTGCGCCGGCGTATGGTCAGCCGGTTTATGGCGCTCCCTATCGCGCGGGTCCGCCGGTTTACGCCTACCGCGATCGCGACTGTGCGGGCGAGAGCGTGGCGGGAACGCTGATCGGCGGCGTGCTGGGCGGCGTCATCGGCAGCAATCTTGCGCGCGGGCATCATCATCACGGTTGGTACGGCTACCACCACAGCGATCGCGGCCCGGCGACGGTTGCGGGCGTGCTGCTCGGCAGCTTTGCCGGCAATGCGATCGCGAGCAGCTCCTGCCGTTCTCAAGCGTACGCTCCGGCGCCTGGTTATGCTTACGGTCCGCAATATGCGGGGCCGCAATACGACGACGCGTATGGCGACGACTATGACGACGAGGATTACTATGATCCGGATGCGCCGTATGACGGTCGGTAACATCTGCTGACGGCACGCTAACCGAACCTGCGTCGAACGGCGGCATCTGCGAGCCGTTCGTCGCAGGCTGCTAGACCGAAACCTGCCGACTCTTGAGGCGCAGGAATACTTGGGGCAAGGTTGACGGCGGAGGTCGATCCAAGCCTCAACCTTTCGACTTCGGGTGGACCTGGTTTTGGTGAAACGCGCCCGCCACACAATTGTACTCGCGTATCTCTGCGTTATCGCGGTCTGCGTGACTGCATGTGGCGCTCCGGAGTCGCGGAACAGCGAACCGCCTGCACGTGCGGACATTCTGTTGTTTGCCGGCAGCGGCACATCGCGCGGCGATGTCGAGGCGGTTGAACGTATCCTGCGCGCAAAGCAGTTCGACTATTCGACTGCGAGTTCGCTGCAGCTCAATGGCTTGAGCGCATCGCAGCTGCGCGCCTACCGCCTGCTTATCGTGCCTGGCGGGAACTTCGAAGAGATCGGCAATGGCCTGACCCCAACCGCCGCAGCGAACATCCGCAACGCGATCAGAGGCGGCACGAACTACCTCGGACTCTGCGCTGGTGCATTCTTTGCCGGCAACTCGCCCTATAACGGTCTCAACCTCACAGAAGGTGTCCGGTTCGACTTCTACGCCCTTGAAGCGCGAGGAATCCGCAAGAGCGCTGTGCCGGTCTCGGTCGCCGGTGCGTCGACCAGCGACCAATATTGGGAGGACGGCCCGCAGCTTTCGGGTTGGGGCGCCGTCGTCGCAAAGTACCCGGACGGCACACCCGCCATCGTCGAAGGGAACTTTGGCAACGGGTGGCTCATCCTCACGGGCATTCACCCGGAGGCGCCCGAGAGCTGGCGACGCGGCATGACCTTCGCGACGCCGGCCAGCGAAAACAACGCCTACGCGGCAACGCTCATCAGTGCGGCACTGAACGGCACGCGGCTCCAACACTATTGAAAGAGCGTGCGGTTGCGGTCCCTCAATTGACATGACAATTATCATGTGAAACTCTCACTCCCGATCCGGTGAGGCGTTGGCATGACGAGAGAGGCGCAGAAGCAGGCGACGCGCGTGAAGATTCTCGATCTGGCGGCGCGGCGCATGCGGGAAGAGGGTTTGTCCGGGAACGCCGTGCATCGCCTGATGCGCGATGTGGGGCTGACGCATGGCGGGTTTTACGTTCATTTCGAGAGCAAAGAGGCGCTCGATGCGGCGGCGTTCGAGCATGCCACGCGGGGGCGCAAGGCGCTCGACGATGGGATACCGCCGGGCGCGTCCCGGCCGGAGAAGCGGCAGGCGATTGCGCGACGGTATTTGTCGCGCTCGCATCGCGATCATCCGGAGAGCGGGTGTGCGTTCAGTGCGCTGCTGAGCGAGGCGGCGCATGGGGGCCCCGCGTTTCGGCGCGCGTTTGCGGCGGCGCTGATCGACGCGGTGGAGCGGCGCGAGCCGAATGGCGGGCGCGCCACGCAGGCGGAGGATCTGGCGCTGATGGCGCTGGCCATGGGCGGGCTTGCGCTGGCGCGGGCGGTGCCCGACGCCGAGCATTCCGATGCGATCCTGCGCGCGTGCCGCGACGCGTCGAACATTCTCATTGATGCATTCGAGACCAAGGAAGGAACCACCTCATGAGCGATCATTGGCAGGCGACCGCTTGCAACATCTGCTCGATCAATTGCGGGCTCGAGGTGCAGACGGAGGACGGGCACATCGTCCGCACGCGCGGGGATAAGAACCATCCGGTCAGCCAAGGGTATCTCTGCGAGAAGGCGCAACGGATGGACGTCTACCAACATGCGCGCGACCGGTTGTCGTCGCCGATGCGGCGGCGTGCGGACGGCACGTACGAGGCGGTCGATTGGGATACGGCGATCAAGGAGGTTGCGGCGAAGCTTCTTGCGGTGCGCGAGGCGCATGGCGGCGAGAGCATTCTCTATTACGGTGGCGGCGGACAGGGGAACCATCTGCCCGGCGTCTATGCGCAGAGTACGCTCGCGACGCTTGGTGTGCGTTACCGCTCGAATGCGCTGGCGCAGGAAAAGACAGGCGAGGCGTGGGTGCAGGCGCGCATGTTCGGCTGCGGGATGCACAGCGATATCGAGCATGCGGAAGTCACATTGTTGATTGGCAAGAACCCGTGGCAGAGCCATGGGTTTCCGCGCGCGCGGCTGGTGTTGCGCGAAATCGCGAAGGATTCGGCGCGTTCGTTGATCGTGATCGATCCGCGGCGGAGCGAGACGGCGGCGCTTGCCGACTATCATCTCGCGTTGAAGCCCGGGACCGATGCGTGGTGTCTCGCGGCGCTCGCGGCCGTGATGGTGCAAGAAGGGTTGATCGCGCGCGAGTGGATCGAGGCGCATGTTGCGAACGCCGAGAGCGCGATCGACATGCTCGCACGGGTGCCGGTTGCGGAGTTCGTGCGCGTCTGTGACTTGGGTGAGGATTTGGTGCGGCGCGCGGCGCGGCGGATTGCGGCGGCGAAAAGCTGCGCCACGTTCGAGGACCTGGGTATGCAGATGGGCGTGCATTCGACGCTGGGGTCCTATCTGCACCGGTTGATCTTCGTGCTGGCCGGGCACTTCGGGCGGAAGGGAACGAATTTCGCGTTTGTGCCGTTCCGGCCGCTGGGTTCGATCTCGGGCGGGTCGGCGCCGGCGAAGTCGTCCGGCGAGCGCAATTGGCGCAAGTCGCCGGTGACCGGGTTTCCGGTGGTGATGGGGCTCATTCCCTGCAACGCGATCAGCGAAGAGGTTTTGACGGACCATCCGCATCGTTTTCGCGCGATGTTTGTGGAGAGCGCGAACCCCGTGCATTCGCTGGCCGATACCGGGCGGATGCGCGAGGCGATGCGCGCGCTCGACTTCAGCGTCGTGATCGACGTTGCGATGACGGAGACCGCGCGGCAGGCCGACTACGTGCTGCCCGCGTGCAGCCAATTCGAGAAGGCGGAGGCGTCGTTCTTCAACTTCGAGCCCACGGATAACGCGTTTCAATTGCGTCCGCCGCTGTTTGCGCCGCGCGAGGGTACGCTTGAGGAAGGCGAGATTCATGCGCGGCTGGCCGAGGCGATGGGCGTGCTGAGCGAAGCTGACGTTGCGCCGCTGCGGGAGGCGGCGAAGCAAGACCTCACCGCGTTTACGATGGCGTTCTTGCAGGCGACGTCCGAGAAGCCGCCGTTGATGGCGATCGCGTCCGCCCTGCTCTACCGCGCGCTTGGGCCTACGCTGCCCAAGGGCTTGAGCAATGCGGCGGGGCTTTGGGGCGTGTCGCAGATCTACGTTCGCAGTTTCCCGGATGCGGCGGCGCGGGCTGGGTTCGCCGGGCCGCTCGCCGGTAATCGGTTGTTCGAGGCGATCCTGACGTCGCCGTCGGGCGTCGTGTTCGCGCGCGGCGACGAGGCGCAGAGTTGGAGTCTCGTGCGTCAGCCGGGGCAGCGGATCAACCTCGCGATCCCGGAGATGCTGGAGGCGCTCAGCGGACTTGGCCTCGACGGGCCGCCGCGCGATGCGTCGTATCCGTTCATCCTCTCCGCCGGCGAGCGGCGCACCGATTCCAGCAACACGAATATCCGCGACACGGATTGGATGCGGCGCGGCGAACTGACGAGCCATCTGCGCATTCACCCCGGCGATGCCAGCCAACTCGGCATCGCGGACGGCGGCGGCGTGCGCATTGTCTCGGCGCGCGGCGCGGTCGAGACGCAGGTCGAGATCACCGATGATGCGCGGCCCGGGCACGTGTCGCTGCCGAACGGGCAAGGCCTCGACTCGTTGCAGGCGGACGGGCGCGTGCGGCGCAAGGGGGTGGCGCTGAACGAACTCACGGATTATCGCTGGCGCGATCCTGTCGTCGGCACGCCGTGGCACAAGTATGTGCCGGTGCGGCTGGAGCGGATCGCCTGAGCACGCGGTTGGACATCCGCATTCGCCTCGAACGTCCCGAAGACCGGGGCGCCATCTTCGATTTGATCAAGCGCGCGTTCGCGCCAATGCCGTATGCGGATGGCGACGAGCAGGAAATGATCGACAAACTGCGCGATGCGGGGGCGCTGAGTTTGTCGGCCGTCGCCGTTCTCGACGACAAGATCGTCGGGCATATTGCGCTATCGCCAGCCGTACATGAGAGCGGTGAAGGCGGATGGTACACGCTTGGGCCGATCTCGGCCGAGCCCGCGTTGCAGCGCCAAGGCATCGGCCGCGCGTTGATCGCGTATGCGCGGCGCTGGCTCGAGGCGCAAGGCGCAAGCGGTTGTATCTTGACCGGCAATCCGGCCTATTACGCGCGCTTCGGATTTGCGGGCGCGCCGGACAACGCGCCTGACGGTGTGCCGCCTGCGTATTTCATGATCCTGAAGCTCAAGGATCGGTGTCCGCCCGGCCGCTTCCGGTTTCATCCGGTGTTCGGCTGAGACTACATCGCGTCGATCCAGACGGTCAGCACCGCGACGAATGTCGTGAGGGCGGCGAGAACAACGACGTCGAGGTTGCGCAAGTGACTTGCGTCGGGCGCAGCCAAACGCAGTTCGCGGGCGATGAGGAAGAGCGGGAACGTCACGCTGATTGCGACGAAGAGACCGCCCGCGATGTAGGCCCAGACGAAGCGGATGCCGTGCTTGCGCGCTTCGATCACCATGAAGATCGCGGCGGCGAGGAACACGAGCGCGATGTCGGCGGCGACGGAACGGGCGGCCGGGTTGACCTTCAGGTCGGTCACGAACGTGCCGAGTGCCGGGATGAGATCGGCGGGACTCGTGAAGTAAGCGAGGTTTTGGCTCCAGGTCGCGATCAGCGCGCCAAGCGCGATGAGACCGTAGACGGCGCACAGGACGACGCGGGATTGGGGCATTGGAGGCTCCTTCAATTGACGTCCAGAATCTGTTCGACGTCCTTGCGTTTGCGCTTCGGCCTTGTCCAGACGACGCCGGGGTAGCCTTTGAGGGGCACCAGGCGTTCGCCGAGATAGGTCCATTCCTGCAGCTCGTCGATGGCGATGTGATAGAGCGGTTCGCGGCCGGTGCGGCCTTGGATGAGGGCGCGGGGGATGTTGATCATCTTGGGTGAGTGGCTGCGCTCGTACATGAGGGGTGTGCCGCAGCGTTTGCAGAAGCTGCGGGTGCGGCCGGCGTCTTTGTCTTCGTAACGCGCGATTGAGGCTTCACCCTTCTTCACGCGAAACTTGCTCTTCCAGACACCCACGTAGGTTGCGTAAGCCGCGCCGTGCGCACGCCGGCTCGGGCCCGAATGGTCGTGCCAGGCCCAAAATACGGGGACGGCGACCTCAAGTTCCACCGCACCGCACAAACAGCGCGCCGACACATGCGGCAGTGATGCGTTGCGGGCACGCGCCTGTTTCTTTGTCTCGTTCACCTTGTGCCTCGCGCGTTGGAGCGAGCGGATATGTTGCCCGCATTGGCTGCGGTTCGCTAGGTTCCGGTCCGGACTTGAGGGGGCAATCGATATGACTGAGACAGACGCGAACGCGGGCGAAGGCGACGCCGGCACGCATGTGCGCGGGAGCGAGTTGACGGTTGCCTCGTTGCTTGCGGCCGTTTTGGTCTCGGCGGTGATGGGGCTCGCCTATCCCTACATGGTCCTGAAGCTGGGGTTCGGGCCGAACGTTTCGATCGTGTCCGCGTTCTTCGGGTTCGTCGTGTTGAGCCTGTTCAGCGCGATCGGCTTTGGAGGGTACGATCGCTGGCGCAACAATATCGTGCAAACGGCGGGCACCTCGGCCGCGGCGACCGCGTTCATGTGCATCGTGCTCGCGTCGTTCGACATGTTGCGCGAGTCGAAGCTCGTCACGTTCGCGCTGGCGCCGACGCAAGAACAGACGTTCATCTGGCTGACCACCGCTTCGCTTCTGGGCGTGCTGCTCGCCGTGCCGATGCGGCGGCACTTCGTCGTGGACGAGAAGCTGCCGTTCCCGGACGGAATGGCGGCGGCGGAAACGCTGAAGGTGCTCGATCCGCCGCGCGGGAGCGAGAAGACGAATGTCAGCTACATTCAAGCGCGGCGCGCGGCCGCTCTGCTCGGGCTCGGATTGCTTGCGTCGGCGGCGCTGATGTTCTTTCGCGAGGACGCGCAGCTCTTCAAATACATCCCGGAAGGCTGGACGCCGGGCGATCTCGTTTGGGGAACCGCGGGCGCGTCGTTCGTGGTCGCCGCGATGGGCGTGGGTGTGTCCTACAGCCTGCTCTCGATCGGCAGCGGCATGATTATCGGGTTACGCATCAGCTTCTGGCTGATGGTGGGCGTTTGCCTGGGCTGGTTGTTGGCGCCTTATCTGCTGACGCAATATGGCATTTTGGAAGATCATCCGACGCGCACCAAGGTGTTGTTCTGGGTGATGTGGCCCGCGATCGGGATGATCGTGGCGGCCGGTATGACGATCTTGGCGTTGCGCTGGCGGCTTTTGAGCGAGGCATTTCGCGGGCTCGGCTCCGCTGGCACGTCGGGCGACGAGTTTCCGATCGGCATCGTGATCATCGGCAGCGCGCTTCTGATCGTGGTGCTTTGTTATTTGCAGGAGCAGTATTTCGGGCTGCCGGTTTGGATGAGCGCGATTGCGATTTTCCTTTCGGTGCCGCTGATGCTTGTCGGCTTGCGCGCGCTCGGCGAGACGAATTGGGGGCCGATCAGCGCGCTCTCGAACATGATGCAGGGTATCTTCGCGGCGATCGCGCCCGGCAACGTCAATGCGAACATTCTTGGCAACGCGACGACGGGAACGATCGCCTCGACGTCGGAAGGGTTGATGCAGGATTACAAGGCCGGGCACATCATCGGCTCCACCCCGCGCGCGATGACGATCGCGCAGCTGATCGGCGCGCCGATCGGCGCGGCGGCATTGGCGTTCATCTACCCGCTGCTGGTGTCGACGTATGGCATCGTGGGCGAGAACGCCCAGCTTGCGGCACCGACGGCGCGGCGCGCGGCCGGGTTCGCAGAGATCTTGAGCGCGGGCGTGAGCGCGCTGCCGCCTTACGCGCTGGAGGCGATGGCGATCGGGATCGTTCTCGGCATCTTGTTCGCACTCGCCGAGAACACGCGCTGGCGCACGATCATGCCGTCGCCGACGGGCTTGAGCCTTGGGCTTTTGCTGCCGTTCGCGGCGGTTGCCACGATCTTCGTCGGCGCCGTGTTGGGCGCGATCTGGTGGTTGGTCGCGCGCCGATCGGCCGAGGTCTACGTGGTGCCGCTCGCCTCGGGCTTCATCGCCGGCGAGGCGCTGATCGCGGTGCTGGTGCCGCTGCTGCTGTGGCTGGGCTTCGGCGGCTAGCTCGCCATGCCGAGCGCGGACATGTAGAGGTCGAGCAGCGCGTCTTGTTCTTCGCGCTGGCCGGAGTCCAACTTCCGGAGGCGCACGACTTGGCGCATGATTTTGGTGTCGAAGCCGTGGCCCTTTGCCTCCGCGTAGACTTCGCGGATGTCGCCGGAGAGCGCGGTCTTTTCTTCCTCGAGCCGCTCCACGCGCTCAACCAACGATTTCAACTGATCCTTGGCGAAATTGGCTTTGGCCATGCGTCTTAAACCCCAACTGAAGAACGGTCGATTTCGGGCGCGAACCCTAGTGCGCGTGAGACCTGCGAATCAATCAGCGGGGCCCGCGAAAACTGTGGGATTCGAAGCTGTGGAAATGTCGTTCAGCCGTGGTTTTTGTGGGCTTTTTCGAAGGCCGCTTTCTGTTCGGCGCTCGCTTCCTTTTGGTAGCGCGCTTTCCATTCGGCTTGCGGCATGCCGTAGACGCGGGCGCGGGCGTCGTCTTTCGTGACATCGAGCCCGCGTTCCGCGGCGGCGTCTTTGAACCAGTCGCCGAGGCAGTTGCGGCAGAAGCCGGCGAGATTCATCAGGTCGATGTTTTGCACGTCGGTGCGCTTTTGCAGGTGTGCGACGAGGCGGCGGAAGACCGCTGCTTCGATCTCGGTTTTTGTGGCGTCGTTCATGGGGCCTCCTTCAGAGGAACTTAGGCGCGCGAGGCTTTCGCGCAAGATCGGCGTGAGGCGTGCGGCCCAATGTGCCGCAGCGGCCGCTGTTTCGATCAGGTCTTGGCGGATTTCAATGAGGACGTGGGCAAACCCGTGCGCGAGCGCATGTTGCTCCATGCAATCGCCTTCGAGCTCACCGGAGTAAGGCTGATTGTCGCCGATGGTGAGGTCGCTTTCGCGGCGTAGCGCTTCGAGCAGCGGTTGTGCGAGGCGGCCGTCCCTGCGGCTCCAGAGAACGCCCACTTGCCACGGGCGCTGTCTGCCGCGCCATTCGGGCGTGAAGGAGTGGATCGAGATGATGACGGGCGTAATGCCTTGCGTGCGGGCGCGCGCGATTTCGGCTTCGATCGCGTCGTGATAGGGGCGGTAGAACTTTTGCGTGCGAGTCGCGACTTCGGCGTGATCGGCTTTCGCGTTGCCTGGGATGATCGCGCCGTCGGAGAGTTTCATCACCAGCGTCGGATCGTCGGCGCCGCGGTTCAGGTCGATCAGCAGGCGCGAGTAGACCCCCAACACGGCGGGCGCGTTGAATGCTTTTGCCATCGCGCGCGTGACGTCGGCGGCGCCGATGTCGTAGGCGATGTGGCGGCGGAATAGATCCGGCGCGAGGCCCAGCGTTCCGTACTCGGCGGGCAACGCGTTCGACGCGTGATCGCAGACGAAGATGAGATGCGGCGCCGCACCCGCGTTGACAAGCTCGAAGGCGGGTTGGTCCCCGGACACGTTGTTTCCCCTGTTCGCGTGACAAGGGAATCTCACACAAAGATACAAAGATGCAAAGCGCGCCTTCGGCGCACCGGCGTCTTTGTTTCTTTGCGTCTTTGTGTGAGACTCCTTTGGTGCTTCGGGCGGAGGAACTCGACATGAAGCCATTCACGGCGCTCACCGCGCTTTTGCTGTTTATCGTTGCCATCGCGCAGGCGGCGCGGGCGTATTTGGGGCTCGACGTCGTTATCGGCGATTTTCACGTGCCGGTTATTGCGAGCGTCGGGGTCGCCGTCATCACCGGTTTGTTGAGCATCATGCTGTTCGTCGAAGCGCGGCGCTGAGTGATCGACGCGCCGGCCGTTTTGCGGCGACTGTTCGACGCGGCGGTGGCGTCGTGCCACCCCGCGCGCGTCCTGCCCCCTGCCCTGCCCGCGCGACCATCGGGGCGCGTTGTCGTTGTCGGTGCTGGGAAGGCTGCGGCGGCGATGGCGGCCGCCGTCGAAGATGCGTGGGGGCCGGTCGAGGGGTTGGTGGTCACGCGGTACGGGCATGGCGCGCCGACGCGGTCGATCGAGGTGGTTGAGGCCGGGCATCCGTTGCCCGACGCGGCCGGGCGCGACGCGGCGGCGCGAGCGCTCGCGATGGTTTCGGGTTTGAGCGAGGACGACTTCGCGCTCGCGCTGCTTTCCGGCGGGGGATCGGCGTTGTGGAGCGCGCCGTTACCGCCGCTGACGCTCGCCGAGAAGCAGGCGATCACCCGAGGGCTGGTGCTGTCGTCCGCGTCCATCGACGAGATCAACTGCGTGCGTAAGCATCTTTCCGCCATCAAGGGAGGGCGGCTTGCGGCGGCGGCGTATCCGGCGCGCCTGTTAGCGCTCGCGATCTCGGATGTGGCGGGCGACGATCCGTCGGTGATCGCGTCGGGGCCCACCGTTGGCGATCCGACGACGTGCGCGGATGCTGCGGTCATTCTCGCGAAGTACGGCGTGCCGGTTCCGGCGCTGTCGGAATCCATCAAGCCGAACGATCCGCGGCTCGCGCGTGCAGAGACCCGGATCGTTGCGCGGGCGGCGGATGCGTTGGCGGCGGCCTCGGATGAGGCGCATCGCTTGGGCTTCGTCACCAAGATCGTCGGCGTGAACGTCACCGGCGACGCGCGGCACGTCGCACGCGCGCATGCGGAGATTGCGCGGGATGCACGTGTCGGTGCTCAGCCTCTGGTGCTGCTCTCAGGCGGCGAATTGACGTTAACGGTGAAGGGCAAGGGCCAAGGCGGACCGAACCGGGAATATTTGCTGGCGCTGGCGGAGGCGCTGCAGGGGGCTTCGAACATCTGGGCGCTGGCGTGCGATACCGATGGGATCGACGGTAGCGACGATGGGGCGGGCGCGTGGATCGGGCCCGATACGCCGGCGAAGGCGCGCGCGCTTCAACTCGATCCGCGCGCGCTCGCAAATGAGAACGACTCGGGGCGTTTCTTTGGCGCGCTGGGGCAAGCGATTGTGACGGGGCCCACACGCACGAACGTCAACGACTTTCGCGCGCTTCTGATCGTGCCGGCGGTTTGACCTCGGCACGGCGGGCACAGATGCTGGCTTCGGGATGATTCGCCGCGTTTTGCTGATTGCTCTTGTTGCAACCGCTTGGGGGGCCTCGCCCGCTTGGGCGGCATTCACCGTGTGCAACAAGACCACGCATCCCTTTCTGATCGCGATCGGGCGGCCGGGGCCAAAGGGCTGGGTCAGCGAGGGCTGGTGGCGCGTGGAGCCGCAGTCCTGCACGGACATTTTGCGCGGCGACTTGAAAGCGCGCTATTACTACTTGCGCGGCGTGCATTTGGGGGTCGACGGGGCCTGGGATGGGAATCGTTTCTTCTGCGTGGCGGCCGACAACTTTACGATCAAGGGCCGTGAGAATTGCAGGAAGCGCGGATACACTCAGGTAGGGTTCTTCGAAGTCGACACCGGCGACGAGAGTTCTTGGACGCAAAATCTTTCGGATTAGAGCTGCATGCGCCGGCGCCGTAATGTGAAAATCGTGGCCACGCTTGGCCCTGCCTCGCGCGACGCCGCAACGATCAAGCGGCTGTTCGAAGCGGGGGCCGACGTCTTTCGCATCAACATGAGCCACACGGATCATGCGAACCTGTCCCAGTTCGTCGGGATCATTCGCGCCGTGGAGGCGGAGGTTGGGCGGCCGATCGGCATTCTGGCGGACCTGCAGGGGCCGAAGTTGCGCATCGGCGCGATGGCGGGCGGCGGCGTCGATCTCAAGACCGGGTCGGAGGTTCGCATCGACCTGGATGCGCGGCCGGGCGATGCGCATCACCTCTATCTGCCCCACAAGGAAGTGTTCGCCGTCTTGAAAGAAGGCGGGCATCTGCTCATCGACGACGGGCGTATCCGGCTGCGCTTGCAGAAGGTTGCGAGCGATAGCGCAACGGCGGTGGTCGACGTCGGCGGGCGGCTGACGGATCGCAAGGGCGTGAACGTGCCGGACGCCGTTCTTCCCATCGCCGCCTTGACGGCGAAGGATCGCGCCGATCTCGACCGAGCGCTGGAACACGGCGTCGATTGGATCGCGCTGTCATTCGTGCAGCGGCCGGAAGATGTCGCGGAGGCGCGCAAGATCGTCGCGGGGCGCGCTGGCGTTCTGTCGAAAATCGAGAAGCCGTCCGCGATCGAGCGGCTGCACGAGATCTTGGAACTTTCCGATGCGGTGATGGTGGCGCGCGGCGACCTTGGCGTCGAGCTGCCGGTCGAACAGGTGCCGAGCAAGCAGAAGCAGATCACGCGGGCTGCGCGCGCGATGGGTAAGCCCGTCGTGGTCGCGACGCAGATGCTGGAGTCGATGATTTCGAGCCCCATTCCGACGCGCGCGGAGGTATCGGACGTCGCAACCGCGGTTTTCGACGGCGCGGACGCGGTGATGCTGTCGGCGGAATCCGCGTCGGGACAGTACCCGGTCGAGGCGGTCGACATGATGGACCGGATCGCGCGGTCGATCGAAGGCGACGCGCAATACCGCATGGTGATCGACGCGCAGCGCTCGGAGCCCGAGCCGACGACGCCGGACGCGATCACCGCGGCGTCACGCCAGGTGGCGCAGACGTTGCGCGCGGCCGCGATCGTATGCTGGACGGGATCCGGATCGACGGGCTTGCGCGCGTCACGCGAGCGACCCGGCGCGCCGATCATCGCGTTGACGCCGGTCGCCGCCACGGGACGGCGGCTTGCGATCGCGTGGGGCTTGCACTGCGTCGTCACGGAAGACGCGCACGATCACGAGGACATGGTCGATCGCGCGTGCCAGATCGCATTCCGTGAGGGGTTCGCGGCGGCGGGGCAACGGATTGTGGTGACGGCGGGCGTGCCGCTGGGTACGCCGGGGGCGACAAACTTGCTGCGCGTGGCGTTCGTTGGGCGTAGGGCTCCAGCAGCGCCGGGGGCCTAAGTCGGCGGCGGTTTCTTTTCGGTGTCGTTCGTGAGTTGGCCGGCGCGGCGGGCGATGGCTTCGAGCATCGGGTTCAACGTGACGGCGCGGCGGTAGGCGGCGAGCGCGGCTTCTTTGTCGCCGGCGGCTTCGGCGATTTGGCCGACAGCGGCCAGCGCGCGGAAGTGGCGCGGCTCGAGCGAGAGCGCTTTCTCCAAGTCGGCCGCTGCTTCTTGCTGGCTGTCCATCGCGAGCAGAAGTTCGGCGCGGCGGAACCAAACTTGTGCGTAGGCGGGTTTCATTTCCGCGACGGAATCCAGCAGCTTCTTTCCGGTCGCGAAGTCTTGCGCCGCGACCGCGCTTTGCGCGCGCGCCATCAGGACGTCGATCGTGTCGCTACCCGAATGTGTCCAGATTTCCATGATCTTCGCTTCGATCGCGGCGGCCTCGGGCAAGGTACGCACGGCCGCGAGTTGCGCGAAGAGGCGGTCGAGGCGCTGATCGTTCTGGTCCGCGCGCGCGGGCAGAACGGCGAGTAGTGCAATCGTGAGGGCTGCGAAGATGAGGCGCATGGGCGCTATGCTACGAGTTCGGGGGGCCAAGTCCAGCGGCAAGGTGCAAGAAGATTACCAGCGTGTAAGCGCTCATTAATTCGTGAACGGCGGCGGGCCGCCGGTCGCCCAATCGATCAGCTCGATGGTGTGAACGACGGGCACCGGAACGGCGGCTTTGATTTGCGCCCAGCAGCCGATATTGCCGGTCGCAACGAGCCGCGGTTCGGTCGCCATCAGCGTCTCGGCCTTGCGGGTTTGAAGTTCGCCGGCGATGTCGGGTTCGAGGACATTGTAGACGCCGGCAGAGCCGCAGCAGTTCGTGTCGCGCGGTTCGACGACGTCGAAGCCGAGTTTGCGCAGCAGTTGGGGTGCGGTTGGCCCTTGCTTCAAGCCGTGCGTCATCGAACAGGCGGCGTGATAGGCAACGCGGATGCCTTTGTGCGCGCTGCCGGGCCGCATCAGCACGTCGCGCAGGACATCGGCGATGTCGCGCGTGCGGGCGGCCACATCTTTGCCGTCTTGCGTGGACAGGTGGAACCCGTAGTCGCGGATCGTGGTCGCGCAGCCTGAGGCGGTTGTGACGATGGCATCGAAGCGGCCACGTGCGTCTTCGGCGTTGATGTCTGCAACCAATGCGGTGGCGTGGCGCTCCGCCTCGGCGGTTTGGCCCAGGTGGTGATTGAGCGAACCGCAGCAGCCCGTGCCTTCGACCGTCACCACCTCGAAGCCGTGGCGGATGAGCACGCGAATGGCGGCGGCAGTGATGTGTGGCGCCACGACCTCTTGGACGCAGCCTTTGTGCAGGGCGACGCGTTTGCCCGACGGCGCCTCCGGTTTGTGGTGGCGGGATTTCGACGCCGGGCCATGCACGGCGAGCAGCGCGGCGGTCTCAGCGGGGACGCGGAGCGACTTTGGTAACACGGGCGCGACCGCGGCGCCGATGCGGGCGAGCGATAGAGCGAGGCGGAGTTTGCGGCGGTCGGGCAGCGTTGCGCCGAGGATACGGCGAAGCCAACGGCGCGCGAACGGGCGGGCCGCCTTGCGTTCGATATGCGCGCGGGCTTCGTCGATCAGGCGCGGATAATTGACGCCGGAGGGGCACGCGCTCACGCAGGCCAGGCAAGAGAGGCAGCGGTCGATGTGGGTGACCACTTTGGCGCTCGGCGTGCTGTCCGTTTCCAGCATGTGCTGGATGAGTTGGATGCGGCCGCGCGGGCCGTCGAGTTCGTCGCCGAGCAGCGTGTAGGTTGGGCACGCCGCCGTGCAGATGCCGCAGTGGACGCAGGCGCGCAACTGTTGCTCGGCGGCGAAGAGGTGGGGATCAGACAGTTGGGCCGGCGTGAAGTTCGTACGCATCAGATCTCTTTGTACATGCGGCCGGGGTTCAAGATGCGCGCAGGATCGAACGCGTCTTTGATCCGATACGTCAGCGCGAACGTCGCGGGATCGAGCGGTGCGAAGATGTCGTCGGTGGGCTCGTTCGTGCGGAGCGCCGTTGCGTGGCCACCAAGGGCTTTGGCGATGTCGTGTAAGTTTGTGGGCGCGCGGTCGAATTCAGCCAGCAGCAAAGCGCCCGCCCAATCGGCGGTCCACGTCTTCGGCTTGAGCTGATCGACGGCGGCCTCGGCGGCGGTTGACGGGAGCGAGAGGCGCCAGAGCGATGTTGCCGAGCCGAAAAGCGGCGCGGCTTCAGCGATGGCTCGAAACAGGCTGACGCCTTCCTTCGCGTCGATCTCGCGCGCGCCCTGGGCGATCGTGCGGCACAGTTCGTTCTTTCGGGCTGCGACGCCGTCGGCTTGGCCTTCGAGGCGGATCAGCGTGAGCGACTTCGCGGCGATGTAGCTCAAGCCTGTCGGATCAAATGGTGAGGCTGCGACGCCGCGCAGAAGACGGAGCGCGGGACCCGGACCGAGGCCATCGAGTGCTAAGACGCAGGTCGTCGTTTTCGGTAAGGCGCGAAGCGTCAGTTCTGTCATTGCGAACAACGTGCCGAAGGAGCCGGCGGCGAGTTTCGGCAGGTCGTAGCCAGTGACGTTTTTCACGACGCGGCCGCCTGCTTTGAAGCGTTCGCCTTTGCCGTTGACGGCTGTGAAGCCCAAGAGATGGTCGCGCGGGCCGCCGGCGGCGAAGCGGCGCGGGCCGCTGACGGCGGCTGCGACAACGCCGCCGAGTGTTGCGTTCGCGCCGGTGGGTTCGAAGGCCAGCATCTGGTTGTGTTTGGCGAGTGCGGATTCGATCTCGGCCAGTGAGGTTCCGGCACGCGCGGTGAACACCATCTCGTCCGGTTCGTACATGGTGATGCCGGTGAGGCCCGAGAGTTTCAGTGCCGTCTCCGCTTGGACGGGATGGCCGAGCGCGCGTTTGGTGCCGTTGCCTTCGAGCGCGAGCGGGGTGCGGGCGGCGAAAGCGGCGGAAACCGCTTCGACCACTTCGGCTTCGGTTTCGGGTCTCAGGACGCGCATCTAGAGCCGCGGTAGATTTGGAAAGGGCATGCGGCCGTGGTGGACGTGCATCGCGCCGCCTTCGACGCAAGCGGATAGCGAGGGGAAGACTTTACCGGGGTTCAGCAGGCTTTGCGGATCGAAGGCGCATTTGACGCCTTGTTGAACCGCGAGGTCCGTGGCTGAGAACATCAAGGGCATCAAGTCGCGCTTTTCGACGCCGACGCCGTGTTCGCCGGTGAGGACGCCACCAACCTCGACGCAGAGTTTCAGGATCTCGGCGCCGAAATGTTCGGCGCGTTCGAGGTCGCCCGGCTTCATCACGTCGTACATGATGAGCGGGTGGAGGTTGCCGTCGCCGGCGTGGAAGACGTTGGCGACGGGAAGGCCGAACTCCGTAGACATCTCGCCGATGCGTGTCAGCACGGAGCTGAGCGCGCGGCGGGGGATCGTGCCGTCCATGCAGAGCATGTCGGGGGCGATGCGGCCGGCTGCGGCGAAGGCGGCTTTGCGGCCGGCCCAGATTTGCTCGCGTTCGGCATCGGTCGCGCTCGCCTTCGATTCCAGCGCGCCGTTTTTCTTAGCGATGGCGTCGACTTCGGCGGCGGTGGCGGCGACTTCGACGTCCATGCCGTCGAGTTCGGCAATCAAGATGGCGGACGCTGCGCGGGGGTAGCCGGGTGCGCAGTAGGCCTCGATCGCGTCCATGGCGAAGCGGTCCATGATTTCCATCGCAGCCGGGATGATACCGGCGGCGATGACGTCGGCGACGCATTGGCCGGCGGCTTCGATTGAGGGGAAGGCGATGAGCAACGCCTTGGCGCTCGGCGGTTTGCGGCGCAGGCGAACCGTCACCTCCGTCACCACGCCGAGCAGGCCCTCGCCGCCGGTGATCAGCCCCAAGAGGTCGAGGCCGGGTGCGTCGAGCGCTTTGCCGCCGAAGCGGACGCGGGTGCCGTCGATGAGGGCGAACTCGACGCCCATCAGGTTGTTTGTGGTGAGGCCGTATTTCAGGCAGTGGATGCCGCCCGAATTCTCGGCGACGTTGCCGCCGATCGTGCAGGCGATTTGGCTGGAGGGATCGGGGGCATAGTAGAAGCCGTCCGCTTCGACGGCGCGGGTGATGGCGAGGTTCGTCACGCCGGGCTCGACGACGGCGCAGCGGTTTTCGAGGTCGATCTCGAGGACGCGGTTCATGCGCGAGAGGCCGAGCAGGATGCCGTCGCCTAAGGGGAGCGAGCCGCCGGATAGCGACGTCCCTGCCCCGCGTGGAACGAGTTTCAGCTTGTTCGTGGAACAGAACGCGAGGACAGCGCTCACCTCGTCGGCCGACTTGGGCAACACCACCGCGAGCGGCTTTTGCCGGTAGGCGGTCAGCGCGTCGCAATCGTAGGCCACGAGTGCGTCGTCATCGGCGATGACGCCGTCGGGCACAGCCAAACGCAATCCGGCAATCAGGTCGCTGCGGCGGGCGAGGATGGATTGATCGAGGTCCGGCATCTGCATGCCGGGCAGTATCAAGGGACGCTGGCGGTCGCGCCAGTGCCCAGGGCTTTAGCCCTGGCGCGCCTTGAAGCGCGGGTTCTTCTTGTTGATGACGTAGGTGCGGCCTTTGCGGCGAATGACGCGGCAGTCCTTGTCGCGGCCCTTCAGCGATTTCAGCGAGTTGCGGATTTTCATCTTTCGGGTCCTGCGAAGGCGGCTTTTGGCGGCGTTTTTCGAGGGGCGGAGCTTTAGTGTGGCACTCCCAGGTTGTCAACCGGCCAAAGCACCGCCAAGGGTGCTGATTTCCTTGCTTTGCGGCCCTTTGTCGTGTCATCCGAGTCGTCATGTTTGTCGCACGTTTCCCGATGATTCCCGCCCGCGTCCTGGGTGCCGCCGTGTTCGCGCTTGCCGGCGCTCTGTCGGCCACGGCGCAGCCCGTCAGAATGTCCGCGCCCGTGCCCGATGGGGCCGACCGGACGCCCGCGTTCGCTGCCTGGGTCGAAGGGGTTAAGGCCGAAGCGCGTGCCAATGGGATCAGCCAACGCACGTTGGACGCGGCCTTCGCGAACGTCGAATTGAACGGGCGGGTGATCGAACTCAACGAAAACCAGCCGGAGTTTTCGCGCGCGATCTGGGACTACATGGACGGCGCCGTGTCGTCGGACCGCGTGTCGAAAGCGCGTCAGATGATGCGTAAATACCGCAAGTCGCTGGGGCGGGCGGAGCGGAAGCACGGCGTGCCTGCGAGCATCATCACGGCGATCTGGTCGCTGGAGAGCAATTTCGGCCAGAACCTGGGCGGCTTCAA
>CAZXAQ010000054.1:220-26290 GCA_964638635.1 uncultured Flavobacteriaceae bacterium | reverse complement strand
TAGCTACGATGGGCTCCAGCGGGCGGAGCACCGGACCACATCTTCACTACGAGATTTGGTTCAACGATGTTGTCCGCGATCCGACCAAATTTTTCGATGCGGGGCGAAATGTTTTCAAAGGGTAGCGGAAAGGGCGGATCGCATCCGCCCATGGACAATCTCCCGGTTCCGGGCGGCCGCAAAGGCATGGGCCGGGCCGCTCCGTCGATTATTTCCAATGACTTAGTGGTCATCGGCACATTGACCTCGACGGGCGACATTCAGATCGACGGCCGCGTCGACGGCGACATCCGTTCGGGCTCCGTCACGATCGGCGAGAAGGCGAACTTCGAAGGCGAGATCGTCGCCGAGGAATGCACGATCCGCGGTCGCGTCCAGGGCATCGTTCGCGCCCGCAAGGTCCACCTGTCCGGCACGTGTCACATGGAAGGCACGATCCTACACGAATCTCTCGCCGTTGAGATCGGCGCCTTCTTCGAAGGCAGCTGCCGCCACTGCGCCGACCCGCTGGCCGAAGTTGCCGGCAAGCCGGAACCCCGCGCCAGCTTCGAACCGAAGCGCGACCTGGGCGGTCAGGCCGCCGCGCAGCCGGTACAACCTGCAGCAGGCATCTTCGGACGCCCTGGCACAACGCGCACGACGAGCACGGGCAGCCTGCTCGGCGCGATCAAATCCGGCCAATAAGCCGAAGTTCTATTCCAAGTCCTCGACGGGCGGTGCACCAGCGCCGCCCGTTAGACGTTGGGCGAGCGACGCCTGCATAAACGGATCCAGTTCGCCGTCCAGCACGTCCTTGGGACTATAGCTCTGCGCGCCGGTGCGGAGGTCTTTCACCAGCTGATACGGCTGCAGCACGTAAGACCGAATCTGGTGGCCCCAGCCGATGTCGCTCTTCGAGGCGTTCTGCGCGTTCGCGACCGCCTCGCGCTTCTCCAACTCCAACTCGTAAAGCCGCGAGCGCAGCATCGCGAACGCTGTCGCGCGGTTCTTGTGCTGCGACCGGTCGTTCTGACACGACACCACGATGCCGGTCGGCATATGCGTGATCCGGATCGCACTCTCGGTCTTGTTCACGTGCTGGCCACCCGCGCCGCTCGCCCGGTAGGTGTCGATGCGCAGGTCCTTGTCCACGATATCGATCTCGATCGTATCGTCCACGACCGGATAGACCCAAACGCTGGCGAAGCTCGTGTGCCGGCGCGCGTTCGAATCGAACGGTGAAATACGCACCAACCGGTGCACACCCGACTCGGTCTTCGCCCAGCCGAACGCGTTCTCACCCTTGACCAAAATCGTCGCCGACTTGATCCCAGCTTCTTCGCCCGCGCTTTCCTCGATGAACTCGACCTTGAAGCCGTGCCGCTCCGCCCACCGGGTGTACATGCGAAACAGCATGGACGCCCAATCCTGGCTCTCCGTGCCGCCAGCGCCAGCGTGGATTTCGATAAAGCAGTCGTTCCCGTCGGCCTCGCCCGAGAACAGCGACTGCATTTCAAGCTCCGCCGCACGCTTGGAAAGCGCTCGCAGCACATCCTCCGACTCGCGCACCAGCGCTGCGTCGCCCTCCGCACCTGCGAGCTCAATCATCTCGACGGTGTCGCGGAACGAATTATCAAGGCCGGTGTAATCCGCCAGAGACTTTTCGATCTTGTTCCGCTCGCGCATCAGTTTCTGCGCGTTCGCGGAATCGTTCCAGAACTTCGGGTCTTCGGCCTTCGCGTTCAGCTCGTCCAAACGCCGATGCGCAGCGTCCGGGTCAAAGATGCCTCCTCAGCAGCGCCAGCGACTGCTGGATCTGCTCGGCGATGGTCTGCATTTCGGCGCGCATGAATGGGTTATCCGCACAAAGAAAAGGGCGCGACTTATAGGTCGCGCCCGAATTCGTCTCAAGCCGGTTTCAGTAAAGGCCCCAGTCGCCGTTGCTCGTGTTGCTGCCGTTGTCGTCGGACGTCCCGTCGTCGGTCCCGTCGTCGCCGGCAACGCCCAGCCCCGAACCAAACCGGTCGCCACGCGCGGCATAGCCGCTGCCCGGCTCCGTGCCGGCCTTGAACGCTTCCAGCACCACGCCGGCGCTCGACGGCCGTCCGGATTTCAGGTCGACGCGCACAAGACGAATACCGGAGGGAATACGGAACGGCACCGGCGGCTCCTTGCCCACGGCCTCCGTCATAAAGTCCTTGAAGATCGGCGCCGCGTTCGTACCGCCGGTTTCGCCCTTGCCCATCGACGCCGGCTGGTCGAAGCCGATGTAGATGCCGACGGCGAGGTTCGGCGAGAACCCGACAAACCAAGCGTCCTTGTAGTCGTTCGTGGTGCCCGTCTTGCCGGCCAATGGCACGCCGACCTGCTTCACCACCATCGCCGTACCGCGCTCCACCACGCCTTCCAGCATGTGCACGATCTGATAGGCGGTGCGGGAGTCAAGAACCGTCTCGGCGTTGTTGGCGATCAGCGGCTCTTCCTGGTTCGCAAACGCGTCCGAGTTACAGCCTTCGCAGACCCGCTTGTCATGACGATAGATCGTCTTGCCGGTGCGGTCCTGAATGCGGTCGACCAGTGCCGGATAGATGCGCTTTCCGCCGTTCACGAACATAGAATACGCGGTCGTCATGCGAACGAGCGTGGATTCGGTCGAACCGAGCGCGTTGGCAAGCACCGGCAGCATCTGCTCCGACGTACCCAATTTGCGCGCGTACTCGACGACCTTCTCCATACCGATATCGGCCGCGATGCGCACCGTCATCAGGTTGCGCGACTTCTCAAGACCCTGCCGAAGCGTCGACGGGCCGGCGAAATTCTCATCATAGTTATCCGGTCGCCACATCGGCAGGCCCTGGCCTTGGCTCGCGACAAACGGCACGTCGAGCACGATGCTCGATGGCGTGTAACCCATGTCGAGCGCCGCCGCATACACGATCGGCTTGAACGACGAACCCGTTTGGCGCAGCGCCTGCCATGCGCGGTCGAATTCGCTGGCGTAGTAGCTGAACCCGCCGACCAGCGCGAGCACGCGGCCCGTGTGCGGATCCATCGCCAGCAAGCCGCCGTTCACCTTCGGCACTTGGCGCAGCGCATAGGCACCATTCGTGTTGCCGTCCGCAGCCTTGGGCAAGGCCTCGACGTAGATGACATCGCCCGGCGTCACCACTTCGGAAGCTTTCCGGGGCTCAGCCCCCTGGCGCTCGTCAGCGACGAACTTGCGGGCCCACTTCATTTCCGCGAGCGGAATGCGTCCTTCGCCCCCGTCGGAAAAGCCGATGCGAACGCTTTCGTTGGCGCCATAGCCGATCACCGCGGCGAGACGCCATTCGGTGACGTCCAACAGCGCCGGCATGTCGCGCAGGGTCTTCTTCCAATCGGTCGCAAGATCGACCCGCGTGACCGGACCGCGCCAACCGTGCCGGCGGTCGTAGCCGACAAGCCCTTTGCGCAGCGCCATCACGCCGAAGCGTTGCAGTTTCGGATCGAACGTGGAGCGCACGGCAAGGCCGCCGTCATAGAGCGACTCGTCGCCGTAGTTCTGCTGAATCCAACGGCGGATTTCTTCGGCGAAGAACTGCGCTTCCGCTGACTGGGCGCCCGCCGGCCTGAAATGCGGAACCAAGGCTTCCGCAACCGCCTTTTGCGCGTCCTCGTCGCTGATGAACTGGTTCGCCGCCATCCGCTCGATCACCCAGTTCCGGCGCCCGACGGCGGCGTTGTGGTTGCGAACGGGATGGTAGGTGCTCGGCGCTTTGGGAAGGCCCGCCAAGAACGCTGTCTCGGCGATCGTCAGTTGGTCGAGCGACTTGTCGAAGTAGTTGTACGCAGCCGCCGCAACGCCGTAAGAGCCCGAACCCAAGAATATCTGGTTCAAATAGAGCTCGAGAATCTTATCTTTGCTGTACGCGTCCTCAAGACGGAACGCGAGCATCCACTCCTTGATCTTACGTTCCAGCGTCGCTTCGCTGGAAAGCAGGAAGTTCTTGGCGACCTGCTGAGTGATCGTCGAAGCGCCTTCGGGGCGCCGGTTCGCACCCGACATGTAGTTCTGAAGGTTCGTCACGAACGCGCGCGTCACGCCGTTCAAGTCGACGCCTGGATGCGAGTAGAAGTCCTTGTCTTCGGCCGACAGGAACGCGTCGATCACGCGCCGCGGAATGGCGTCGATCGGCACGAACAAACGCCGCTCACGCGCGTATTCCGCAATCAGTGCGCCGTCGTTGGCATAGACGCGCGTCGTGATCGGCGGCTGGTAATTTGCGAGTTTGGAATAGTCGGGAAGATCCTGGCTCAGCTTGTACAAGTACAACGCGACCCCGGCGAAAACCGAGATCATCAGGACCGCGATCCCGCCCAGCGTGTACGCGATAAAACGATACATGTGTTGAACGTTCCCGCGCTTAAGGCGCGCTTGAGGCGGTTATACCACGGCGATCCGGGCCGCCACGTGAAAAATCCCAAATGAAGCGCACAACTCCGCGCATTTTGTCACAATTTGCGAGCATTTCGCCCCCCACTATTCGCCGGCTTCGGCCTTATGCTCGAGCCGGCTTTGTTTGAAATATTCGTCCACCGCGCGGCTGATGCCGGCAGCCATATTTGCGCGCCAACGCCGGGTCCGCATCTCCGACTCATTGGACGCATTCGAAAGATAGCCAAGCTCGATCAGCACGGAAGGAACGTCCGGCGCCTTTAAGACGCGGAATCCGGCAAAACGATGGCTCTTCTGGGTAACGCCGCCCGCCCGCTGCAACTCTGGGACGAGGGCCTGGGCAAACTTCACCGAACTGTTCTTGGTTTCGCGCTGCGCCAGGTCGATCAGGATACTGGTAACGATATCTGATTCATTCGTCAGGTCGACGCCCGCGATCACGTCGGATTGGTTCTCGGACCGCGCCAGCGCCTCAGCCTCCCGGTCGGATGCCCGTTCCGACAGTGTGTAGACGGAAGCCCCACGTGCGCCCGATCCAGGCGCCGAATCGGCATGCAGCGAGATGAAGAGGTCGGCCTTCGCTTGCCGCCCCACCGCGACCCGCGCCTTCAGCGACAAGAAGATATCCGTGTCCCGCGTCATCACGACTTTGTATTTGCCGGTCTCTTCAAGAGCGTCACGCAGGGACAACGCGACCGCAAGAACCAGGTCCTTCTCTTGCGCGCCACTCACGCCGGTCGCGCCGGGATCGACGCCGCCGTGCCCGGCGTCAATGACGATCACCCGCTTCACGTTCCGGGGCTTTTTGACCACCGGATCGACCGGCGGCTCCTCCACGGCTGGGGGTGCGTCCGTCGCAGCCGCTTCGGGCCACCCCGCTGTCTTCAGATAAGTCGCCCGATCGGTCGGCACCAAGTCGAGCACAAGCCGGTATTGCCGCTGTCCTTCCGGGGGCAGAAGAAACTTGTTCGCCAGAGTCGCCGGCCCGCTCAAGTCGACAACCATGCGCGACCGTCCTGGCCGGTAGAGCCCGTAGCGGAAGCCCTTCATCAGCCCGACTGCGCTCTTGCCCGCCGCCGGATCGAGCCGCCAGCCGACTTCCGGAAAATCGATGACGACCCGATAGGGATCGGCGAGTGTGAACACGCTGAAGTCGACCTTCTGCGACACGTCCAACACAAAGCGCGTGTGGTCTTCGTGTTTGGCCACGCGGATTTCGCTGATCACCGCCTGGGGCGCAGCCAGAACCACGCCCGCAACGCATGCGATGGCGAGGCCCAAAACAAGGCTCAGACGGGTGGACTTCATGGACCGAAGCTTCGTGGCTCCCAACGACCCCGGGATCGTCGCTCAACCCTCGTTGACGACCCGTTAGCCAAGAATCGGCTACGGTATGCCTCCAAGACCGGGCGTTCACCAGGCCAACTCAAGAAATCGCAGAAAACTGCGGATTCGGGGTTGCGATGGGAGACCAACGAGGCTACAAGTGCCCTCAAGCCGGTCGACGGTCGGACCCGAATCGCAAGGGCAAGGTCCGATGATCTGGTGCGGCGTTCGCTTCCTTTGCGTGCCTTGAGCGGCACCTCGAAACGGGAAGGCCGAACGCCGACGAACGCTGGTTGCCCAATCCGGGGCATCGGCGCCAAGGGTTCGAACTTTCCCATGACGTTTTTCGCCACATCGCACACGGCTCGGGAGCGGACGCTACGTCCGCACCTGGTGACCACCGTGGCTGCGTTGGGCGTATCTGCAACATCCAACCAAGTGGAACCAAGCGTGCGCGGTCTTCTGTCCGTGCGTACGCAGCTGGCATGGCCGCAGCGCGCGGGTTCCGGAGAAGTCTTTAATGTCAAAGAAGATGCTGGTGGACGCGAGCCACCCGGAAGAAACACGCGTCGTCATACTTGATGGAAACAGGGTTGAGGAATTCGACTACGAGTCGGCGTCGCGCCGGCCCCTCAAAGGAAACATCTACCTCGCCAAGGTAACGCGGGTCGAACCCTCGCTGCAGGCGTGTTTCGTCGAATACGGCGGCAACCGGCACGGTTTCCTCGCGTTTTCAGAAATCCACCCCGACTACTACCAAATCCCGACGGCCGACCGTCAGGCGCTGCTTGAAGCCAACCGTGCCGCCCGGCGCCGCGAAGACCTCGACGATGACGAGGAAGCCGCGGCCGAGGCCCAGGTCGACACGTCCGTTGAAGAACATCCGGCCGCGGCGGCGCACGCCGACCTCACGACCTCGCCGTCCGAACCGTCGTCAAACGGCGACGCGGAAGAGGCCGGGATCGTCGAAGTCGAGACGAATGGCGCCGAAGACGTCTGGGTCCACGATCCCGAAACCGATGAAGATGCCCCGCCGTCGGAAGCGAAGGACACCAACGGCGAGCCCGAAATCGTCGTCGAAGTTCCGGTCGAAACCGTCGCGCACCAGAACGGGGATGAAGCCGGCGCCGAAGTAACGCCGCTTGAAGCGGCCGAAGTGGCCGACGCCGCGCACGAACCGGCGGCCGACGACGCGATGGAAGAACTCCCGCGCCGCGACTACCGCTCGATGCGCCGCTACAAGATCCAAGAAGTCATCAAGCGCCGCCAAGTTCTGCTGGTCCAAGTCGTGAAGGAAGAGCGCGGCAACAAGGGTGCGGCGCTCACCACCTACATGTCGCTGGCCGGCCGCTACTGCGTGCTGATGCCGAACACCGATCGCGGCGGCGGCATTTCGCGCAAAATCTCGAACATGGCCGACCGCCGCAAACTTAAGGAAGTCGCGGGCGAGCTTGAGGTTCCGGACGGCATGGGCGTCATCATTCGCACCGCCGGCGCCAACCGCACGAAGCAAGAAATCCGCCGCGACTTCGAATACCTGATGCGCCAATGGGATGCCGTGCGCGACCTCACTCTGAAGTCGGTCGCACCGACGCTCGTGTACGAGGAAGGCAACCTCATCAAGCGCACGATCCGCGACCTCTATTCGAAGGACGTGGAAGAAGTCTTCGTCGAGGGCGAGCAAGGCTTCGAGGAAGCGCACAGCTTCATGAACATGCTCATGCCGAGCCACGCGGATTCGGTCCGGCACTACCAAGATCATGTTCCGCTATTTCAGCGTTACGGCGTCGAGACCGCGCTCGACAGCATGTTCAATCCGATCGTGCGGCTACGCTCGGGCGGCTACATCGTCATCAACCAGACCGAAGCGCTCGTCGCCATCGACGTGAACTCCGGCAAGGCGACGCGCGAACACCACATCGAAGACACCGCGCTGAAGACGAACTTGGAAGCCTCCGAGGAAATCGCGCGCCAGCTGCGCCTGCGCGACCTCGCGGGTCTCGTCGTGATCGACTTCATCGACATGGAGGAGCACCGCAACAACCGCGCCGTCGAAAAGCGGTTGAAGGATTGCCTCCGCCACGACCGCGCCCGCATCCAGCTCGGCCGTATCTCGCCGTTCGGTCTGCTCGAAATGTCGCGCCAACGTCTGCGCGCCGGCATGGTCGAAGGGGCCACGATCTCGTGCCCGCACTGCGAAGGCCGCGGCGTGATCCGATCCGTCGGTTCCATGGCGCTCCGCGTCCTGCGCGCCGTCGAAGAATACTGCCAACGCGAAAAACTGATCGCGCTCACGCTGCGCATTCCGCCCGAAATCGCGCTCTACGTCCTCAATCACAAGCGCGCGCAGCTGACGTCGATCGAAGACCGCCACGGCGTCTACATCTACATCGAATCCAAGCCCTCGCTTGCCGCCTCGACCTACGAAATCGAACGCGGCGCGAGCGTGCCGTTCGAACCGCGCAAGGCAGCCGCCAAAGCGGTCACCGTCGAAAGCGAGCTCGAAGTCAACGACGACGTCCTCGAGGATGACGAGGAAGAAGCGGCCGACGTCACCGAGGTCGAAGACCGCGAAGACGCTCCGCAGCCCGAAGCCGCGCGTGCTGGTGAGGCCGAAGGCGACGGCCGCCGCCGCAGGCGCCGCCGCCGTCGTGGCCGCGACCGGGATCGCGACCGTCCCGGCCAAGGACAACCCGCCGCCGCACCGGAGATGGCCGCCAACGATGAGCGCCCCGAACCGCACGCCGACGGCGATGACGAAGGTGATGGCGACGAAGGTGACGGTCCCGAGGGCGAAGGCAACGACACCCAGCAACAGCCCGCGTCCTTTGGCGAGAACGGCGAAGGCCAGCGCCGCCGGCGCCGCCGTGGCCGTCGTGGCCGCAGAGGCCGCCGCGAAGGCGGCGGTAGCGGTTACGAGCAGCCTCAGCAGAGCAGCGGCACTCCCGCGCCCTCCCCGATCGGCCATCTGCCGACGCCGGCCGAGGCTCTCGACGCACCCGATTGGCCTGCGACCGGCGGCTTCGACACGCGCCGCGGCGAACGCCCCCATCATCAGGAACGCGCCGCCGCGCCGCCGCCCCCACCACCGAAGCCCGCACCTGCGCCCGAGCCCGCCGAACCAAAGGCCGACCGCCCGTCGATCGCCTCGTTCTTCGGCTTCAATTCGAAGCCCGAGGAGCAATCGGCAACGCCGAGCGAACCGCGGCCGGAACGCAAAGGCTGGTGGAACAAGCGCAGCGGCAGCTAACGCCGCCGGCGGCACCACGCGACCAACGCATCGGCGGCGCGATCGACTTCGCTCGCGCTGCCCGCATACGAGAAGCGCACCCAGCGGCCACCCTCCTCCGGGTCGAAATCGTTGCCCGGCGTCGCGGCAACGCCCGTCTCGTCAAGAAGCGCCTTCGTGAACGCCGTGGCATCCATCCCGAACGGCGCCACACTCGCGTACACATAGAACGCGCCGTCAGCAGGCGCGATCGCCCCAAACCCCGCTTCTTGCACGGCCGCCAACAGCCGCTCGCGATTGCGCGCATAAACGCGCACATGCCCATCCAACTCGTCCGCCGCATCCAGCGCAGCCAACGCCGCAACCTGCGAAATCGTCGGCGGCGAGATGTAGAAATTCTGGGTCAACCGTTCGATCGGCCGTACCAAGCTCTCCGGAACGACCATCCACCCGATGCGCCAGCCCGTCATCGAGAAGTACTTCGAGAAACTGTTGATCACGACCACATCGTCGCTGAACGCCAGCGCCGTCTGCGCGCGTATGCCATAGGTGATGCCGTGATAAATCTCATCCGAGATCAGCTTGATCTTCCGCCGCGCACAAACCTCGACGATCGCCTGAAGCTCGCGCTCACCGATCACGGTGCCGCTCGGGTTTGCCGGACTTGCGATCAGAAGCCCGTCGATGCCGCGTTCGTTTGCGACCGCGTCCGCCGTCAACCGGAATTGCATCGCCTCGCGACACGCGATCAATCGCGGCGCAAGTCCCAACGCGTGCGCAATGTTGCGATAAGCGGGATAGCCCGGGTTCGCCATCGCGAGCGTCTGCCCCTGGTCGAGCATCGCCAGAAACGCGAGCACGAATCCGGCCGACGACCCGGCGGTGATCACGATCCGCTCCGCCGATACAGCGACGCCATGCACCTCGCGATAATGACGGGCGATACGCCGCCTGAGCGCCGGCCGCCCCAGCGCCTCCGTATAGCCCAGCACATCGCTGCCGAGCGCCCGCGCAGCGGCGTCGAGCGCGAGCTTCGGCGCCTGCGTTCCCGGCTGTCCCGCCTCAAGGTGAAATACGGTCCGCCCCGCCGCAGCGAGCGCGTTTGCGCGATCCAAAACGTCCATCACGATAAACGGCGCCACGTCGCTGCGCTTGGAGGGTGTCACGAGACCTGCCTTAATTCCGCTTCATCGGATCGCCACTATTGGCGCCAATCGAAGGCTGATTCACGCCCTTTTTTGCGGGCGCGATGACTGCCCTGTGACAAGCAACTGATTGACGCCAATTCGCCGCCTTCGTACCGTGGCGGCAAAGCCGGGTGAGGGGCATTTCAGCCAAGCCTTTGGGCGCCGTTTTCGGCGCACCTGTGATGCGTTTGTTGGAGACCGATGTCGTGACCCTCTCGAAATCCCTCCGTGCCCTCAGCCTGGGCCTTCTGGCCACCGCCTCGTTGCTGGCGAGCCAAGCCGACGCCTGGGCCCGCGCCGGCATCCGCGATGCCGAAATCGAGAAGATCCTGCGCAAGTACTCCGACCCGATCTTCAAGGCGGGCGGCCTCGATCCGAAAGCGGTCAAGGTCATGATCATCAACGACCCCTCGCTGAACGCATTCGTGGCGGGCGGTCAAAACGTCTTCATGCACACCGGCATGATCATGACGCTCGACACCCCGAACGAACTGAAGGGCGTCATCGCGCACGAAACCGGCCACATCACGGGCGGCCATTTGGCCCGCGGGCCGGAAGCGATGGCGAAAGCCGAAATCCCGATGCTGATCGGCATGCTCGCAGGCGTGGCCGCAATCGCGGCCGGGGTGCCCGATCTTGGCATGGGTCTCCTGATCGGGTCGCAGTCGGTCGCGCAGCGCCAAGTGCTCGCCTACAGCCGCACGCAAGAATCAGCAGCCGACCAAGCCGGCGCGAAGTTCATGAACACGACCGGTCAATCGCCTCGCGGCATGATGAAAGTCTTCGACGGCTTCGCCGACCAAGAAGCGCTGAGCGGCTATCGCCAAGATCCCTTTGTCCGTTCTCACCCCTTGTCGCGCGACCGCGTCGCCAACCTGCAAAGTCTCGTGGAAGACTCGCCCTTCAAGGACAAGACGGATTCGCCCGCCGACTTGGCGGAGTACGATTTGATGCGCGCCAAGCTGCGCGGCTTCATCGAAACGCCCGAAGTGGTTCTGCGCCGCTACCCGATGTCGGACCATAGCGCCGCCGCCAGATATGCCCGCGCCGCGGCGTTCTTCCGCTCGGCCCAACTCGATCGCGCCATTCCGGAAGTCGACAGCTTGATCGCCGAGAAGCCGAACTACGCCTACTACTGGGAGCTGAAGGGCCAAATTCTTCTGGAGTCGAGCCGGCCGAAAGAGGCTGTTGCGCCCTACCGCAAGGCCGTCGAACTGGCACCGGACGAACCGCTGATCCGCGCAAGCCTTGGCGCGGCACTGATCGCCACCGAAGACAAATCCCTGATCCCCGAAGCCAAGAAGCACTTGAAAGCCGCGCTCAAGGACGAGCCCGACAACGGCATGGCCTGGTTCTACCTGGCGATCGTTCATGACGGGGCGGGCGAGGAAGGCCTGGCGGCTCTCGCCACCGCGGAACGCTACTTCACCCTGGGCGGCTATCCGCAGGCCGTGAGCTTCGCGCAGCGCGCCGCCGCCAAACTCAAAGAAGGCACCAATGACTGGCAGCGCGCAAACGACATCGTCGCCATTGCGACGGCCGAAGCCGCCAAACGCGAACGCTAGAAACGAATGACAAACCAAAAAACCGTCCTCTACCTCCTCCTGGCCGCCGTCATCATGATCGCGGCTGTGTTCGGCGCCTTGCGCTTGGCCGGCATGGTCGGCGGCGAGAGCGTGCCCGACGTCGCGATGAGCAAGACCGACGTCGAAAAGATCGTGCGCAACTACCTCATCGAACATCCCGAAGTGATCTTCGAAGCGGTCGACGCGATGAAAAACAAGGAGGAAAGCCAGCGCCTCGTCAAAATGCGCGACAAGGCAAAGGCCCACCAGACGCAGCTTTACGCCGAAGCCGAACCGCTCATTGCCGGCAACCCGAAGGGCGACGTGACGATCGTCGAATTCTTCGACTACCGCTGCCCCTACTGCCGCAAAGTCAAAAAGACGATCGCCGATCTCTTGAATCAAGACGGAAACATCAAGCTGATCCTGAAGGAATTCCCGATCCTGTCGCCCGAGTCGGAAATGGCGGCGCAAGTTGCGATCGCGGCGGCCGCGCAAGGCAAGTACTGGGACGTGCATATGGCTTTCATGGGCGCTGAAGACCTCACGGAAGAACGCATCTTCACGTTGGCGAAGGAGGCCGGCGCCGACGTCGCGCGCCTCAAAGCCGATCTGAAGGACCCGAAGATCGCCAAACGTCTCGCCGAAACGCAGAATCTGGCGCGCGCGATCGGCATCGACGCGACGCCGACGTTCTTCATCGGCGACGAACCCTCGACCGGCGCACTGTCGCTCGAAGAACTAAAGAAAGCCGTCGCCGCGGCCCGCAAAGCCAAGCCGAGCTAGATCAACCCGGCCAGCGGCGACGACGGATCGGCGTAGGTCTTCTTCTTCATCCGCCCCGCGAGATAGGCAAGCCGTCCAGACTCGACGGCGAGCTTCATCGCGCGCGCCATCATGACCGGGTTCTTGGCCTCGGCGATCGCCGTGTTCATCAGCACACCGTCACAGCCGAGTTCCATCGCCACCGCCGCATCCGATGCCGTTCCGACGCCCGCATCGACCAGCACCGGCACCTTCGCCGCCTCAATGATAAGGCGGATGTTCACAGGGTTCTGAATACCAAGCCCCGACCCGATCGGCGCGGCGAGCGGCATGATCGCCGCCGCCCCAGCATCCTCCAGCCGCTTGCACATCAGCGGATCATCGCTGCAATAGACCATCACCTGAAAGTCGTCTTTGGCGAGAATCTCGGTCGCCCGCAGGGTCTCGATCATGTCGGGATAAAGCGTCTTGCGATCGCCCAGCACTTCGAGCTTCACCAGCGACCACCCGCCCGCCTCGCGCGCGAGCCGCAACGTCCGCATCGCCTCCTCCGCCGTGTAGCAGCCCGCCGTGTTCGGCAAGTACACAACCTTCTTCGGGTCGATGAAATCGACGAGCTTCGGGCTCCCCGGATCGGCGACGTTCACACGCCGAAGCGCCACAGTCACAATCTCCGCCCCCGACGCCTCGAGCGCCGCCGCGTTCTCTGCATAGTCTTTGTACTTGCCCGTTCCGATGATGAGGCGCGAACGGAACGTCCGTCCGGCCACGGTCCACGTGTCGCTCATGCCCTCACCCGCCACCGACGAAATTGACGATCTCAAGCCGGTCTCCTTCATCTAACATCGTCGCCGCATAGGTCGAGCGCGGCACGATCTCCAAGTTCCGTTCGATCGCGACCTTGCGCGCGTCCAGCCCCAGCCGTTCGACCAGCCGGTCGAGAGTCATGGGACCGGGCAACTCATGGTCCTGGCCGTTGAGCTGAATGCGCATGGAAAAGCTGATTCCCGCTGTCCAAATCCGGCCGGTTCGTCAATGAGATAGCGCCCCGGCCAGCCGATAACCACCCGTCATATGGTGCCTTTCGCCCCATAAGGGGACTGGCTATAACGGCGGCGCATTTCTTCACCACGGACGCCCGGGCCCAGACAAGATGGCCAAGCCTATTTTCGTCTTGAATGGCCCCAATCTGAACCTCTTGGGGCAGCGCGAGCCCGAGATCTATGGCCACACCACCCTGGCCGACATCGAGGCCCAGGTGCGCGCCAAGGCCGCTCAGACGGGCCTCACGATTGAATTCCGCCAGTCGAACCACGAAGGCGACCTGGTCGATTGGCTCCAGGAGGCCCGCAAATCGGCCTCTGGCGTTATCTTGAATGCTGGCGCCTATACGCATACGTCCGTCGCCCTACATGACGCGCTCAAGTCGGTCGAAGTCCCCGTGATCGAGGTCCACATCTCGAACCCGTACCGCCGCGAGCCGTTCCGCCATACGTCTTACGTTTCACCCGTCGTCACGGGGACAATTTGCGGCGTCGGCGCCCAGGGGTATGCCCTGGCCGTCGAAGCGCTGGTCCACCTGACGGCGCCCAAGAAGGCTTGAGTATGAGCAAAGAAGAAAAGCCCGATCCGCTGGAAGGAAAGATGATCCGCGACCTCGCGGCCATCCTGGAAGAAACGGGCCTCAGCGAAATCGAAATCGAGAAGGCGGGTTTGCGCCTGCGCGTCGCGCGCAACATCCAAATGGTTGCGACCGCGCATACGGTCGCCGCGGCCGTACCCACCGCTCCAACGCCAGCTTCAGGCGGCGCCCCGAGGCCAACCGATCTGTCCGGTCATCCGGGCCTCGTCGCCTCGCCGATGGTGGGCACGGCCTATGTTGCCTCTTCGCCCGGGGCGAGCCCGTTCGTCAAAATCGGCGACATGGTCACCGAAGGTCAGACTTTGCTGATCATCGAAGCCATGAAGACCATGAACCAAATCCCGTCCCCGCGCGCGGGGCGTGTCACCCAGATCATCATCAGCGACGGCCAGCCGGTTGAGTTCGGCGAGCCGCTGATGGTGATCGAGTAACGGCTCGATGTTCGACAAAGTTCTCATTGCCAACCGCGGCGAAATCGCGATGCGCGTTAACCGCGCGTGTCACGAGATGGGCATCAAGACGGTGGCCATCCACTCGACCGCGGACGCAAACGCGATGCACGTGCGCATGGCGGACGAAAGCGTTTGCGTCGGGCCTCCGCCCGCGCGCGACAGTTATCTGAACATCCCGGCGATCGTGACCGCGTGCGAAGTGACCGGCGCGCAAGCCGTGCATCCCGGCTACGGCTTCCTCTCCGAGAACGCGCGTTTCGCCGAAATCATCGAAGAACATGGCATCATCTTCATCGGACCGAAGCCCGATCACATCCGCCTGATGGGCGACAAGATCGAGGCGAAGAAAGCGGTCAAGCGCTTGGGAATCCCGGTCGTGCCCGGCTCCGACGGCGGCATTTCCAACGATGAAGACGCCAAGCGCATCGCCGCCGCGATCGGCTACCCCGTCCTCGTGAAGGCTGCGGCCGGTGGCGGCGGGCGGGGCATGAAGGTCGCGAAAAGCGAAGCCGAACTCTCGCTCGCGCTCGCAACCGCGCGCAGCGAAGCGAAGGCCGCGTTCGGCGACGACGCAGTCTATCTGGAAAAATACCTCCAACTGCCGCGCCATATCGAAGTCCAGGTCTTGGCCGACAGCCACGGCAAGGTGATCCATCTGGGCGAACGCGACTGCTCGCTGCAGCGCCGCCACCAGAAGGTCTGGGAAGAGGCGGGCTCGCCCGCGCTCAACGCCGAGGCCCGCGACAAGATCGGCAAGGTCGTCACCGACGCGCTCACGAAGCTCGGCTACCTCGGTGTCGGCACGATCGAGTTTCTTTACGAGAACGGCGAGTTCTATTTCATCGAAATGAACACCCGCTTGCAGGTCGAACACCCAGTCACCGAAATGATCACCGGCCTCGACCTCGTGCGCGAACAGGTGCGCGTCGCGCACGGCGGTTCGATCGGCTTCGACCAATCCGACGTGACGTTCTCGGGCCACGCCATCGAATGCCGCATCAACGCCGAGAACCCGCGCACGTTCCGCCCGTCGCCGGGCTTGATCAAGGACTTCCACGTGCCGGGCGGCCTCGGTGTGCGCGTCGATTCCGCAGCCTATTCCGGCTACAAGATTCCGCCCTACTACGATAGCTTGATCGGCAAGCTGATCGTT
This sequence comes from uncultured Flavobacteriaceae bacterium, assembly GCA_964638635.1. Taxonomy (GTDB): domain Bacteria; phylum Pseudomonadota; class Alphaproteobacteria; order Micropepsales; family Micropepsaceae; genus SZUA-430. Next base: position 10,557 of record CAZXAQ010000054.1, on the reverse strand, counting down.
CACGGCCGCAACCGCAACGAATGCATGATGCGCCTGCGCCGCTCGCTCTCCGAGTTCGTGATCGACGGCGTCGAGACGACGATCCCGCTGTTCCAATCGCTTGTCACCGAGCCCGATATCGTGAATGGCGACTATTCGATCCACTGGCTTGAGAATTTCTTGAAGCGGCAAGCCGGCTGACGACAACGATGGTTCGAACGCGAGCCACGATCATCCCCGAACGCACGCTGCTCGCCGCCTACCGCAGCGGCCAGTTCCCCATGGCCGAAGCGCGCGACGACGAGGACGTCTTCTGGGTCGACCCGCCGCTCAGAGGCATCCTTCCGCTGGACGCCTTTCATGTGCCAAGGCGCCTCGCTCGCACCGTGCGCTCCACCGCCTTGCGCATCACCGTCGATACGGCCTTCGCGCAAGTGATGCTCGGTTGCGCCGCCGCCGGACCGAAGCGCATGAACACGTGGATCAGCCCGCTGATCGAACGCTCCTACGCGAATCTGCATGCCAAGGGCCACGCGCACAGCGTGGAGGTCTGGAACGGCACCCTCCTCGTCGGTGGCCTCTACGGCGTCTCGATCGGCGCGGCCTTCTTCGGCGAAAGCATGTTCAGCCGCGAAACGGACGCGAGCAAAATCGCCCTCGTCCACCTCGCCGAGCGGCTGAGAGCCGGCGGGTACAAACTGCTCGACACGCAGTTCATCACCGAGCATCTGAAGCAGTTTGGCGCGATCGAAATCCCGCGCGCCCGCTACAAAGAGCAGCTCGCGAAAGCCGTCGACGCCAAGGCGAATTTCTACGTGTTGGGCGGCGCCGGTGCGGCCGGCTGAGTGGGCGCCGTCTTGCAGCTGACGACCCACACGTCATAGACCGCATGCTCCAGCGCGTTCAGCGCCGGGCTCGACGCGAACATCCAGCCCGAAAAGATCTTCTGGATGGTACCGTCGGACTTGCGATCCTGGATCTCCAGGAACGCGGCCGACTCCGGCGGCTCTTCCGGCGGACGCGTCTTGCAGGCCCGCGCCGTCACGATCAGCGTGTTGTAGAACACCGGCTGGTTTAATTTCACTTCGAGCTTGGCCGTGCGCGCGGCCACCTTGTCGAGCCCGCCCAGGATCACGCCCGTGGCAATTGGCGCCGCACTGGACGGCGGGGCCGGCGTAATGACTTCCGGCGGAGGCGGCGGCGTCACCACGCTCTCGCCGGGCGTTTCCACCGGCGGCAGCGGCATCGTCTCGTTCGGATCAGCCGGCGGCGGAGGTGCGGGTTCCGGCGGCACCGGAATCGGCGTGTCGACCGGCGGTGCCGTATCTTGAGCGATCGCAAGCCCCGTGATTAGGGCCGCGGACGAAAGCAACAACGCGAGGGAACGCTTCATATCGTCAACTCAACCTAACAAGACGCCATTATTGTGGCGTCGATGGTGCGGTACCGGGCGCCGGCGCAGGCGCCTCTTCCTTCTTCTTGTCGTCGCCCCCGCCAAGCATCGATTGGATCGCAAGTCCGAGCAGATCGACCGAACCTTGCGTCGTCGCGAACTCGGCGCCTGCCTTCAACATGTCATCGCTGCCGCCCGGCGAAACCGACAAGTAACTGCCGCCCAAGAGCCCTTCGCTCGCAACCTTGATCGACGAGTCCTCGGGCACGGCAACGCCCTGCTTGATGTTCATCTTCAAAAGCGCGCGGTACGTCTTTTGGTCGAGCTCCTGCGACGTCACGGATCCAATCTTGATGCCCGCCATCCGGACATCCGTGCCGACGGAAACCCCGTCGACCTTGTCGAACCGCGCCACGACCTCGTAGCCGGACACCGTGCCGGCACCGGTCGAACTCCAGCCGTAGTAAAAAAAGAACGCCGCGACCGCGACGACCGCGGCCCCCAACAATGTCTCGACAAACCCGTTCTGCATCTCGTTTCCCCTATTCCGGCTGCCACGCTTCGTAGTCGCCCGTTGCCGGCGCACGCTGACCGCTGCCCAGCAAGCTCCCCGGCGGACGATAAGCGCCCGGCGTTCCGGTCAAATTCGGCAGATGCTCCTGCTCCCACGGCTTCACCTTCGGCGGCGCCACCGTCGGCGGTTCGTCGAACGTATGGTGCAGCCACCCATGCCACTCCGCCGGCACCAGCGAAGCCTCGGCGAAGTTCTTGTAGAGCACCCAGCGCCGCACGCCGTCGCGCGTCTGGTAGTACGTGTTGCCGAACAAATCTTCGCCCACGAACGTGCCGTTGCGCTTCGTGTAAATCCACGTCCCGAGCGTACTCCCGTTCCACCAGGTGAGCAGCCAATTGAAGAACTTGATCATTTTCGGACGCAGAACTCCTGACTCAGAGGCGCCGGACTATGGCGTGCCGGGGCGAGGCCCGTAAAGCTGTACCAACGGCATGGGCTGCCGCCCGGTACCCGCCATCCTCAGTTCCCCCAAGGGTTGTGTTGTCGCACGCCCACCTACTTTTGGCTGCTCGCACCGGGCAGGACCCGCACCTCGATGCGGCGGGTCCCGAGATACTGCTTCGCCGCCGCCACCACCTCGGCCTTGGTAATGCCCTCCAGATCGCTGAGCTGGGTGCGAATCGTCTCCAACGACCGGGGTTCGCTCTGAATATCCTCAAGCGCCCCCAGCCAGTAGCCGTTCGACTGCCGGTCCGTTTCCACCGACTTGATCACCGGCGTCCGCGCTCGCGTGAGGACGTCGTCGGACAGCCCACCCGACTTCAAGTCGGCCACGATCTTGTCCACGGTCTTGAAGAACCCCTCAACAAGCTCCGGCCGCGTCTCCGCCGATGCCGCGATAAACCCGAAGTCCGGCAACGCGCCCGAGCTCCACGACCCCACCGACGGCGAATAGGTCGCGCCCTGCGCCTCACGGAACTCCTCCGTCAGCCGCACCTCGAGCACCTCGCGCAAGATCGAAATCGTGCGCGAGCGCCGTGGGCTCGAATAGAAGTCCGGCCCCGGCCAAGCCACATAGGCCGACGCCTGATCCGCGCGGCCCTCATGCGTGAAGCGCAACGACTTCGTCCCCGCCGGAAAGCGGACATCGCGCGCGCCCGCAGGTTCCGCAAGCTTCGCGGCCCGCGGCGGCAGTGCACCGAACGTCGCCCCGACGGCTTTGATCACATCGTCCAGCGACGTGTCGCCCACGACCGTGATCTCGATCGGCGCCGAGGCCAAGACCGGCTTCAGCACCGCTTCGACATCGGCGATCTTGAGCGCCTTCACGTCGGCAATCTTCGGAAACGCCCAACGCGGATCGCCCGACCGCAAGAACGCGCTCGACTCGCGGTCGATCACGCGGCTTGGGCTCGACGCATATTGCTTGATGAAGTTCTCCGCCGCCGTCTGCAATCGCTCCAACCCGCCGCCGCGATAGGCCGCGTCCGTCGTAAACGCCGCCAGCAGCTGCATCTGCAACAGCAAGTCGCGACCGTTCGTGCCGCCGCTCAACTCGAACGACTCCTCGTCCATGCTAAGCCCGTTGGACACGATGCGGCCCGCGAGCGACTCCTCCAACTCGTCGGCGGTCAGCTGCTTCAGCCCGCCTTCGGAAAACCCGAACGGCATCGCCAAAGCCAACCCGACCTTGTTCCGCGGCATCTGGATGTACCCGCCGGCAAACCGCACGACGACGTAGACGGTATCCTTCTCGAACGCGGTGGCCTTGAAGTTGAGCTTGACCCCGTTCGCAAACCGCACGGACGTGGCAGCCAGATCGGCAATCTCTTTGCGCTCCGCGACAACGCCCGGCGTTCCGAAATTGGCGTAAGGAAACGTCTTCGCGTCTTCCTTCGTCGGCGCCGCGACCGCCGTCTTCACGCTCTCCTCATAAGCCGCCGCCACCGCGGCATCACCCCCGGCAATCGGCTCGCTCGACGAAACGAAGACGACCGGCCCCTGCCCGCCCGCGATCTCGCGCAAACCCGCGAGTGCCGTCGCCGGCGTCACTCCGGCAGCCGCCTTCTCGAACCGCGCCAGCTGATCCACCGGCGGCGAGAACACCGTCCGGTCGGAGAACGAACTCACAAGCTGATCCGCCAACGTCCGCGTCTCGCGCGTCGATTGCGTCGCGACCGCGTTCTCAAGCGCCGCCCGCCACTCTTTCAGCTCGCGGTCGACCTCGCTCTGCGTGAAGCCGTGCTCAAGCGCTCGCCGGTACTCTTGCTCCGCCGCCGCAATCGCGCGCCGCCATTGCCCGGGCCGCGACGTCGCCGAGACGCCGATGGACTGCGACACACCCCGCGTGTTCGAGTAGCCGGCACTCGCGCCGACGAAAGGCGCTTTGTCGCCGCGCGCAATCCGCGCGATGCGGCGGCTGAGGATCGACAACGCAATCCGGTACCGCAAACTGCGCCCGCGCAACGCGATCGTATCGGGCGAATTGTCCGGCGGGCGTAACCACGTCACGATCGTGCTTTCCGGCAAGTTCGGCTCGACACGCGACGCCGCGACAAGCCCGCGCTCCTTCACGCTTCCAAGCTCCGGATCGGCCGGGTCCTCACCCTCCCCGCGCCAATCGGCGAACTTCGCCTTGATCTTGGCCTCCACCTCGGCCGGATCGAAGTCGCCGGTCACCACCAGCAAAGTACGTTCCGGGCGATAGTAACGACGGTAATAGTCGGAAAGCAGGTCGCGCGTGGCGGCCCCAATTGTCTCCGGCGTCCCGATTGGCAGCCGCGCCGCCAGCCGTTGCCCCTCATAAGACAACCGCCAGCGATCCACATACGCGCGGTACTCCGGCGTGTTCCGCGTCCGCAGTTCGGAAAGCACAACGCCCTTCTCGCGCTCGATCGCGGCTGGGTCGAGGGACAAGCGGTCGCCGACCTCGCGAAATAGCATCAAGCCGGTATCGACCAAGTCCGCGTCGTTCTTCGGCAGCTCCAGCATGTACACGGTCTCGTCCGTCGACGTGTACGCGTTCGTGTGGGCGCCGAACGCCAACCCCTTACGCTGCAGCAGCTTTACGAACTCGCCCTCCGGCACGTTCTTCGAGCCGTTGAACGCCATGTGCTCCATGAAGTGCGCAAGTCCTTGCTGCGCGTCGCTCTCCTGCAGCGAACCGGACGCGATCCGCAGCCTGAGCGAGATCGTCCCCTTCGGCTGCACATTGCGCATCAACGCATAACGCATCCCGTTCGGCAGAACGCCGAAGCGCGCGGCCGGATCCGGCCGGATGTCGCTGACCTCGTGCGGCCAATAGCTGTAGTCAGCACGGCTGTCGCTTTGCGGCGCCGTCGATACACTCGTGCCCTGCTGAGCGCACGCCGTGAGAAGCAGCGCGATCAGAACCGCGCCGATACGCAACACCAACTGCATCTGCTTCTCCCGGATGGACCTTACGCGTCGAACATAATCACCGAACGCGCGAGCTCGCCGCGCTTCAGTTCGTCAAAGCCCTCATTCACTTGCTCAAGCTTGATCCGGCGTGAAATCATCTCGTCGAGCTTGAGCTTGCCCGACATGTAGAAATCGACGAGCCGCGGCATGTCCACCGGGAACCGGTTCGATCCCATCAACGATCCTTGAATGCGCTTCTCGCCCAAGAAGTCCGCGCCATGCAGCTCGATGTTCACGCCGACAGGGATCATGCCGATGATGTTCGCCGTACCGCCGCGCCCCAGCATGCGGAACGCCTGCTCCGCCGTCTGCTTCAGGCCGATCGCCTCGAACGAGTGATGCACGCCGCCCGACGTCAGTTCGATCACCTGCTTCACCGGATCGCCATCCTTCGGATTGACGACATCGGTCGCGCCGAAATGCTTCGCGAGGTTGAGCTTCGACCCCTGCATATCGACCGCGATGATGCGACCCGCGCCGGCGATCGCCGCACCGTTGATGCAGGCAAGGCCCACGCCGCCGCAACCGATCACGGCCACGGTCTCGCCGGGCCGCACCTTCGACGTATGCATCACGGCGCCGACGCCTGTCATCACCGAACACCCGATCAACGCCGCCCGGTCGAGCGGCATATCCTTGCGGATCTTCACGCAGGCATGCTCGTGGATCAGCATCTGCTCGGCGAACGACGACAGGTTCAAGAACTGGTTCATCGGATCGGCGTCTTTGGCAAGCCGCGGCGCGTCGCCCTTCTGTCGCTTCGTCTCCGGGCTCACGCAGCGCGACATGTGCCCCGTCAAGCAATGCTCGCAGTGCCCGCAGAACGCCGAAAGACAGGTGATCACATGATCGCCCGGCTTCACCGTGCGAACCTCGCTGCCGACTTGTTCGACGACGCCCGCACTTTCGTGCCCCAGAACCGCGGGAAGCGGATAGGGGTAAAGCCCGTCGACGAAGTGCAGGTCGGAATGGCAAATCCCCGCCGCCGCAGTACGGATCAAAACCTCATGCGCACCCGGTTTGTTGATCTGAACGTTTTCGATCGAGAGCGGCTTCTTAACTTCGCGCAGAACGGCGGCCTTCATAGGGGAAACTCCTGATGGGAATGGCGTGACGGCGCAGAAACTACGCGACGCGGGGCCCGCCTGTCAGCCCCAATCACATCGTCGGCCGCCGCACAAAACCGGCATCCGGCATCTCCGTTTCCTTGTGAATATCGATGTTCGTGACCTGTGCCGCACCAGGCCCCTGGGTCGTGGCTTTGAGCATGTCCTCGACCTTCGCGTCGGGCCCCGCGATCAGCATCTCGACGCTACCGTCCGAGCGGTTGCGCACCCACCCGTCGAGCCCGCGCGCCTTCGCCTCGGCAATGGCCCAGTCCCGGTAGCCGACCCCCTGCACGGCCCCCTTGATCCGAAGGCGGAAAATCGTGATTTCGCTCATGTTTATTAGAACTTTCCTTACAGTTTCGACGGCCCGCGGGGGCACTTACTTAACCCGCGCGCGCGAGAATGTCGCCAAGGCATGACTGGGGGCGCGGGGCGCGGGAAGAATGGCGCGGGCTGCACACATTGAACAAGTCGCGACGGATTCGGTTGCACTCAATCTTGCACCGCTTCTGACGCCGCATCGCAAGCAGGGACGCCTGGCCTTGCGCGTCGAACGCATGCCGCAAGGCACGCGGCTCTCGCGCGGCACGCGCAACAACGACGGCACGTGGTCGCTCGCCTCCGACGAACTCGACGAACTCGCAGTCTTGATCCCCGCGAACGCGCAGAAGGAATTCAAGATCTGCGTTCGCGTCATCAGCCTCCTCAACGGCAGCACCTTGGCCACGGTCGAGGTGCTGGTCAAACCCGGTGCCGAATCCGCAGGCCCGAGCACACCGCCGCCGGCCTCCGCAACCATCTCTGACACCAGTTCGGCCGAGTTGAACGCGCTCCGTCAAGAACTCGCCGCCGCAAAGGACGCTCTCGCGGCCCGCGACGCCGAATTGGCCGAACGCCTGGCCGCCGCCGCCGGCGACACCGCCACCCAGTTCCAGCAGACGCTCGCGAAAGCCGAAGCCACGTGGACGGAAAGCGAAAACGCCCGCCTCGCCTCCATCCAACAGCAATGGCAGGACAAATTCGCCGAGGCTCTGGCCGAAGTCGAAACCGCCCAAACCCAAGCGCACGAAGCGCAGGTCCGCGAACTGCAAGAGAAGCTGGACGCGCTGCAAGCAGAGCTTGCCCAACGTGAGACGGCGCTCGCTCAGACGAAAGCCGCCAACACCACGGCAAACGAACGCGAGACCGCCGCGGCGCACGACGCCACGCGCAAACTCGCCGCTGCCGAAGCAAAGCTCGCCGAAACCAATGCCGAACTTGCACGCATCCGCACGGCCGCCGACACCGCCAAGCGCGACGCGGAAGCGGCCCTCGCGAAGGCCGAACAAGCCTGGCGCGACGGTGAAGCGGATCGCCTGACGGCCGCCGAGGCCAAGTGGCGCGAGTCCTCCACGAAAGCGCTCGCCGACGCGCACGCCAACGCCGAAGCATTGCGCACCCAGGGCACCGCCAGCGAGCGCGATCTCCTGACCCAAATCACCGGGCTCCAAGCCGCTGTCGCCGAACGCGACGAAGCGCTCGCCCGCGCCCAAACGGCGGCAGAAGAAAGCCGCAGCCGCGCCGCGAAAGAAGCCGACGATCGCCTCGCCAAGGCCGAGCAAAGCTGGAACGCCGCCGAGGCCGCGCGCCTCGCCGCGGCGGAAGCCGCCTGGAAGGCCAAGCTCGAGCAGGCCACCGCTCAAGCCGCTCCGGCGGCACCCTCGCCTGCACCCGCGAACGAGACCGAACTGCAAGACCTCCGCGACAAGCTGAGCGCCCTGCAAGCGAAGTTGACGCTCCGCGATGCCGCCGCCACACGCGCCGCCAAGCTCGCCGAAGAAGAACGCCGCCGCTGGCAGAAAGAGGCGCAAGACGTCATCGTCAAATCCGCGCGCGAAAGAAAATCGGACGAAAACGCCCGCATTGCAACGGCGCAAGCCGAATGGAACAAGCAGTCCGCCCGCGAACTCGCGCTCGTAACGGCACGCGCCGAAGCCGCCGAAGCGGCCCTCACCCAGCTGCGCATCCGCGCCACCGAAGAAGCGCCGCTCCACAAGGAACTCGCCTCGCTCCGCGCCGCGCTCGCCATCCGCGAAGCCGAACTCGAACGTTATCGCGCGACCGAGACGAGCGAAGACGGCTCAGCCACCACGGCCGAAACCGCCGCACCGACGGACGTCCAAAATGCCCGCTCGAAGCGCATGTATCGCGACGCCCTAATCGCCGCATGCATCGGTATCGTCGCGGTCATACTTTGGCCGTCGCTCTCAAACCTCATGCGCACACCGCCCGCGCCACCGCCAAAGCCCCCGGCTGCCGTGGTCGCGCTGCCGGAAACGTTGCCCCTCGCAATCGCAGCCAAAGACGCGAAACTCCGCGCGACGCCCTCACTCTACGGCAACATCATCGGCACGCTGGCCCGCGACACGAAGGTCGAAGTCATCGAGACGACGGGCATCTGGAGCCGCGTGCGCCTGACCGGAACGCCAACGAAAGGCCAGCCGGCGGAAGGCTGGGCGAAATCGTCCGCGCTCCAAGACGCACCGGTCGAACCCGAGAAGCCGGCGAAGAAGAAGAAGAAATAGCGCCTTACGCGAACTCCAGGATCACGGCGTCGACCGGCAGACTATCGCCGGGCTTCGCCGCCACGCGCTTGATCACGCCGTCGCGCTCGGCGCGCAGCACGTTCTCCATCTTCATCGCTTCGACGACCGCGAGCGGCTGACCGGCCTTCACCTCTTGGCCGACCTCGACCGCGATCGAAACCACCAGCCCCGGCATCGGGCAGAGCAAGAACTTCGACGTATCCGGCGGCGGCTTCACCAGCATATGCGCCGCCAGCGCCGCGACACGCGGCCGCCGCACGGTAACGCTCGCGTTCGCCCCGCGATGCACCAGGCGGAACGCGTCGCCGCGCCGCGCGACCTGCATCGCCACAGCCTGACCCGCGATCTCGCCGGAGAACGACGCCTCGCCGGGCTTCCACGAACTCTCGACCTCGATCATGCGCGAGGTCTTGCCGTCGCCGAGACGAACGGCGATCACGTCGCGCCCCTCCGTCATCGTTTTGACGGAGAGCGTATCGGTCGTGTTCACGGTCACGGTCCAGTCGCGCGGAACCTGACTGACTCCGTTCACCTGCCCCGAAATCTTGCGCCGGCGCTCTTCCTCGCGCAGCTGCATAAAAACGGCGGCCGACGCCATCCGGTCCTTCAGCTCGTCGGTCAGCGGCGCGCCGTGGAACCCGTCCTTGAACTCCTCGGCGATGAAATTCGTCGTGAGGCGTCCGGCGCGGAACCGTTCGTGCATCATCACCGCCTGTAGAAACGGGATGTTGTGCGCGATCCCGTCGATCGAGAAATGATCGAGCGCATCGCCCATCAAATCGATCGCGGCTTCGCGTGAATTCGCATGCGTGCACAGCTTCGCGATCATCGGATCATAGAAGATCGAAATCTCGCCGCCCTCGAACACGCCCGTGTCGTTGCGGATGGTCTTGCCCATCACGGACGCCTCCGCGGGCGGGCGATAGCGCACGAGTCTGCCCGTCGACGGCAGGAAGCCCCGATACGGGTCTTCCGCATAGATGCGGCTCTCGATGGCCCAGCCTTTCAGCTTCACGTCTTCCTGCTTGATCGAAAGCTTCTCGCCCGCAGCAACACGGATCATCTGCTCGACAAGATCCAGCCCGGTCACCAACTCCGTCACCGGATGCTCGACCTGCAACCGCGTGTTCATCTCGAGGAAATAGAAATTCCGCTCCTTGTCGACGATGAACTCGACCGTCCCCGCGCTCTCGTACTGGACGGCTTTCGCGAGCGCCACAGCCTGCGCGCCCATCGCGGCGCGGGTCTTCTCGTCGAGAAACGGCGAGGGCGCCTCCTCGATCACCTTCTGATGGCGCCGCTGAAGCGAGCACTCG
>CAZXAQ010000054.1:0-210 GCA_964638635.1 uncultured Flavobacteriaceae bacterium | reverse complement strand
AGATGGATGACGTTGCCGTGCTTGTCACCCAGCACTTGAATTTCGATATGCCTGGGCTCGGTGATGTACTTTTCGATGAACAACCGGTCGTCCCCGAAAGCCGCCTTCGCTTCGTTTTGCGACGACTGGATCGCCTGCGCGAGCTCGGATTCCTTGAAGACGATGCGTAACCCCTTGCCGCCGCCGCCGGCCGAGGCCTTCACAATCACC
>CAZXAQ010000053.1:0-27017 GCA_964638635.1 uncultured Flavobacteriaceae bacterium | reverse complement strand
TCTACGCCTTCGCCGTGAACACCCGCGCCCGCGCCTTCTACGAACACCACGGCTTTACCCCCATCGAATTCGGCGACGGCTCCGCCAACGAAGCAGGCGAACCCGACGTGCTCTACGAATGGCGCGGCTAGCAGCACTCAAGGCGCGGGGCGGAGAATCTGGTTCAGTTCCCGCGGCTGCAGCGTCTCGCCGCGGCGAACCTTGTAGGCGAGATGATTCTCCAGCACGCGCATGACGTAGTTGCGCGTTTCGTCGAAGGGGATCGCTTCGATCCAATCGATCACATCGACTTTCGCGTCGCGCGGGTCGCCGTACTTGGTGGCCCAACCGAGCACGCGCGCCTTGCCGGCATTGTAACCGGCAATGGTTAGAACCCACGAACCGCCAAGCCCGTCGAGCAAGTCCTTCACGTGATAGCAGCCGAGGCCAAGATTGACCTCGGGTTTGTGCAGATCGGCCGTACCGGCATAGGCAAGCCCGTAGCGCCGCGCCACGTCCTGCGCCGTCGAAGGAAGGAGCTGCATCAGCCCGCGCGCGTTCGCGTTGCTGACGGCCGACGGATCGAACTCGCTTTCCTGCCGGACCAGCGCGAGGACGAGCGCGGGCGGAACGCCGGCGGCGGTGCACGCCGCAGGCAGGTCGACCAGCGGATAGAGTTCGTCCAACCGTACGCCGCCCAGCGTCTGCGCCTTCTTGGCACCACGCAAGGCGCCGTAGGTGTTGCCGAGCTTTGACAAGCGCCCGCTCAGCGTCGCAGCGCAACCGGCGGATTGACATCCGTCGATGGCAGCATTCGCAAAGGCGTTGGCGCGGCGATTGTCGCCGATGCTGAGCAAGATGGCGGAGGCCTCGACAAGCTCCTCGACATTCTCGCCGGCAGAAGCGCTTGAAGGATTGGACACCGGGCTCGGCACGACGGCCGGTGCCGTCTGCATCTCAAGCGCAAGCCGCCCATAGAACGTGCCCGGCTCCGCCGCAGCGAGCGCCAACGCTTGCTGTGCCGTTGTGTCTTTGTCGCGCGCCTTGAACGCGAGTGCCTTCCAATACGCGGCGCGCGCACGCGTGATGGGCGACCGCGCCGCCGCCTCAAGATTCTGGAAATGAACTTGCGCCTTCTTCGGCTCGTCCAAATCGCGCAAAGCGATCCAACCGGCCAGGAACTCCGCATCCAGATAGGCCGCAATATTGACGTCGGCGGACAAACGCGTGCGCGCCGCCAGTTTGTACGCCGTGTCGTCCTCGTCGGCATCGCGAGCAGAGCGCGCCTGAAGATTATGTTCCGCCCACCAGGTCTGCGAAGACGCAGGCGACGGCGCACCGGCCTTATCGGCCTTCATGAGCGAAGACCAAGCGTCCTCCGTCTCCCCCGCCTTTCGCAGCCGCACCGCCTGGTCGAAATAGAGGCTGGCCGCCCAGGCCGTCGACGGCGCGTCGTCCACGACATCGTCGAGGTCGACCGCGCTACCCGACTGGATATCCGCCCGTGCACCGACCACGCCCTGCACCTTGGGCGACAGCAGCGGCAGAAGCTCCCGCGCGGCCGAGACATTGCGGCTCCACAACAGCGCATCGGCACGCGCGAGATGATCGGCCTCGCCGAGCGGCATCTGCGTCGTATTCGTCCAATCCTGATAGTCGGCAAAGCTCAGCGTCAGCCCCAACCAGCACCGCCGCAGGCCGGATGACGCCTCCGCCTTCTGCTCGTGCGCAAACTGGAACTTCGCCCACGCAAGACACCCGCCACTCGTGCGCGGCTGCCGTGCCTTGAACCAGGCCGGTCCTTTTGCCTCCATCAGCGCGTTGGCAAGCAGCGCTTCCTCGCCGCGTTGTATGACCGGCGCACGCCCGGGCCAGTTCGCGTGCGCAGCCAGGAAGGCGTCGATCTCGTCGAAGGTCGCGCCCGACTCCGCCGACGACACATACCGCCACTGCACGAGGTCGCGAACGATGGCGGGCTGCTTTGCCGCAAGTGCCTTGGCGCCGTCCCAATCCTTGGCATCCTGCGCCGCGAACGCCTTGGTCAGTGCTTCAAGCGCCTTCGCGCTGGGCTCGGCCCGGGCCGGGAATAGTGTGGCAACGACGACGAACAACAGCACCACCCTGCGGCGGAGATTCGGCAGAAATTGGTGCGAGTGTGTCGTGTTCATCAGCGCAAGGATGGCCTGCGGGTAAACGGCAGGCAAGTGCGCCGTACGCCAGCGCAGCGGCATTACTTCTTTCGCTTCTCCGCCGCCAGATGCTCTTCAAACCGCGGCATCAGTTCAACGAAATTGCACGGCTTGTGCCGCACGTCGAGCTGCCACTTCAAAATCCCGTCCCACCCGTCCTTCACCGCGCCGGTCGAGCCGGGCAGGGCGAACATCAGCGTTCCGCGCGCGAGCCCCGCGCAGGCGCGGCTTTGGATCGTCGATGTGCCGACCTTCTCGTACGACAGCTGATGGAACAGCACCGAGAACCCGTCGATCTCCTTCTCGAACAGCGGACGCATCGCCTCAACCGTCACGTCGCGCCCGGTCAAGCCCGTGCCGCCGGTCGTGATGATCACATCGACCTCGCCCGAGACGATCCATTTCGTCAGCTGATTGCGGATCGCGACAGCGTCGTCGCGCAGCAGCATGCGCTCGGCAAGCACATGCCCCGCACCCGTCAGCCGCTCGACCAGCGTATCGCCGGACGTATCGTTCTCCCGCGTGCGCGTGTCGGACACGGTCAGCACCGCGATGCGGACCGGCAGGAACGGCTTCGTCTCGTCGATGCGGCTGGCAGACATAGTGCTCCCTAATGCGTCAGAGACGCGACGCGCTGCCGGCCGAACGGCGTCATCACGGGCCATTCGCCGCGCGCGACCTGGTCGAGCGTCGTCTTCGGTTCGCCGAGGCGGTCTTGATAGATCCAATAGTTCGCAACCACCCGCTCCACATAGCCGCGCGTCTCGCGCGACGGGATGCTCTCGATGAAGAGCAGCGGATCGCCCCGGTGCTCCACCTCTTTCAACCACTTCTGCAGATTGCCCGGCCCGCCGTTATAGGCGACGACGAGATGGAACAGATTCCCGTCGGGTTGGCCGAACTCAAACATCTTCTTCACGTAGCGCTGCCCGATGCTCAAGTTAAACGCGGGGTCGAACAGCTTCGCCTTCGCGCCCGGATTGTCGAGCGTCGTGTCCTTCATCGTGCCCGCCGCCGTCGACGGCATCAGCTGCATGAGGCCCCGCGCATCCGACGAACTGACGACGCGCATCTCGAACTTGCTTTCCTGCCGCACGATCGCGTGCACGATCGCGGGATCGACCTGCCATCCGTCGCTGGGCTTCACCCGCATCAAGGGATAGGCCGCCGCCTTCAGATCCGGCGAGCGTGCCGCGCCCGCCGCCAGCAGCTGCACATGCGCAAACCCCATCTCATGCGCGAGCGCAATGAACGGCCGGTCGAGTTCCGGATTGAGCCGCCCGTGGCTGCGCGCCAGCGACCCTTCGGAAGCCTCCATCTCGCCCACCTGATAAAGCGCGACGCCGCGTGCAATGCCGGTGACGCGCATCATCCGGTCGAACCCGGCTTTGTCGAGCTTGGGCTCGTTCCACGTAAACGGCGCGTCACGCCCCAAGAGACGCAGCGCGATCAACCCGTAAAACGTCCGCGGCTTTTCCGCCGCGATCTCAAGCATCCGCGAAACGCGCTCCGGCTGCTTCGAAATGAGATACGATCGCGCCGCCCAAACGCCTGCCGCCGACTTCATCCAGGACGACGACTTCTCGTTCTCGGCCAGCGCCGCAAAGTGCCGCGCCGCGACGTCGTATTTCTCCAGCCGGAACGCGGCGATGCCCGCCACCCAATCCGCGTCAGGCACTTCGCTGCGTACCTGCTCCGAAACCTTGTCGGCCAGCGCGAGCGCCGTCGCGGAGTCGCCGAGATAATATTGCCCCGCCGCCACCTGATGCGTGAGCCGCCCCAAGTCGGCGCGCGAGAGGCTGGAACGCAATTCCGCCCCTTCGATGTAGGCCGTCGCCGCCCTAATCTGGCCGCCTTGGATCATGCCCCTCAGCTTCTTCGCCGCCGCTTCGGCCGCGGGGCTCGTGTATTCGGTCGGCGTATCGGACTCGTCCAGATTGCCTCGAATGATCTTGCGGTCCGGATCTTCCAACTCGCCCGCGCGCTTCGGCTCCTTCCGCACGGCAAGCGCATAGATGCGCGCCGCCTCCGGGTAGTCGTCATAGCTCTTGAGCCACGTCTTCAGTTGGTCGAACGACGAAACTGTCCTGGGACTCAAATAGTTCTTCGCCACGACGTGCGGCAACAGCAGCTTGTTCTTCACCTGCGGCAGCAGCGCGCTGATCTGCGCCGTGTCGCCCGCTTCCGCCGCTTTGAAGAGTTGCTTGTAGGTGGCGACGTCCTCGTCGCCGAGCACGCGCACGAACGAACTCGGCGCGGCAAAGCTCGCATCCGACGACAGCGCGATCGCGCACGACACGGCAATGACGAAGATGCGCAACACGCGAGCGATCATGCCGAACTCCGGCGCTCAAGGAACGATAACGGGCGACTCTTACGGGCGCGGCGCGCTGTAAACAAGCTGACTCAGAGCGCATCCAATTCGCGCAACTTCAGCTTTAGGCTCAACAAGTCCTGCCACGCCTGGCGTTTCGCGCTGGACTGACGCAGCAAATAGGCGGGATGAAACGTGGGAAGCACAGGAATCTCAACGCCATTCGCAACAAAGCGCCCCCACCGTCCCCGAATCCGCGTGATACCTTCCTCGACGTTCAGCACATGTTTCACCGGCGTGCCGCCGAGCATCAACAAAACCTTGGGTTGTTTCAGTTCGATGTGGCGTAACAGGAAGGGTGCGCAGATCGCGGCCTCGTCCGGCGTCGGCGGACGGTTGCCCGGTGGCCGCCAGAAGATGACGTTCGTGATGTAAGCGCTCGAAGCACGATCGAGTCCGATCGCGTTCAACATCCGATCGAGCAACTGTCCGCTGCGTCCGACGAACGGCAAACCTTCCAAGTCTTCGTCGCGCCCCGGCGCCTCGCCGATCAGCATGACGGGTGCATCCGGATGCCCATCCGCGAACACCGTGTTCTTCGCCGTCACCTTCAGCGCGCATCCTTCGAACGCTTCGACCGCAGCTTTGAGTTCGGCGAGCGTCTTGCACCGCGCCGCAATCTCTCGTGCGCCGCCCACCGCCGCCGTCGCCACGGTGAATGACGCCGCCGCACGTTGCGACAACGGCTCCGCTGTTCGCTGCGGAAGCGGCTCGGCCGCCCGTGAACGAGGTGCCGCAACGACAGGCGCCGCCTGCACCGGTTCCGCCGCTACGGCAAAGCGGTCGATGGGCGCGTCGGCCAGCGCCTCATCGGCCCCGGCTTCGACAAGCCACTTGAGCGCCGCGCGCGCTTCCGCTGGATCGAGCGTCTGATTCAATGCCTTACCTGCGTTGACCGTGGCCTATGCTGGCCCCTAACGTGCCCCCTGATACCGCATTTCGCCGACCTCCCGATACCCACCTCCATCGGCCGGTCCCAAGGGATAAGAGCGATCATATGAGTGACGCGCCGCGCGAAGCCATGGAATACGACGTTGTGATCGTGGGCGCAGGCCCGGCAGGCCTGTGCGCCGCGATCCGCCTGAAGCAACGCGCCGCCGAAATGGGCAAGGAAATCTCGGTCTGTGTTCTGGAAAAAGGATCCGAAGTCGGCGCCCACATTCTCTCCGGCGCCGTCATCGATCCGATCGCGATCAACGAACTCTTTCCCGATTGGAAGGAAAGAGGCGCGCCGCTCGACACGCCCGTGACCGACGACCGCTTCCTTTATCTGGGCCCATCGGGCTCGCTCCGCGTGCCGGGCTTCATCATGCCGCCGTTGATGTGGAACCACGGCAACTACATCGCAAGCCTCGGCAACATCTGCCGCTGGCTCGCCAAGCAAGCCGAAGAACTCGGTGTCGAAATCTACCCGGGCTTCGCCGCCGCCGAAGTGCTCTACGACGACAAGGGCGCGGTCAAAGGCGTCGCGACCGGCGACATGGGCATCGGCCGCGATGGGAAGCACAAATCCGGCTTCGCGCGCGGCATGGAGCTGCA
This sequence comes from uncultured Flavobacteriaceae bacterium, assembly GCA_964638635.1. Classification (GTDB taxonomy): domain Bacteria; phylum Pseudomonadota; class Alphaproteobacteria; order Micropepsales; family Micropepsaceae; genus SZUA-430. The sequence continues at coordinate 20,936 of CAZXAQ010000053.1, read as the reverse complement.
CGGCAAGTACACGCTGATCGGCGAAGGTGTCCGCGGCTCACTCGCCAAACAACTCCTCGCGCGCTTCAAACTGGAAGAGGGCAGGGAGCCGCAGAAGTTCGGCATTGGGTTGAAGGAGCTCTGGCAACTGCCGCCTGACAAACATCACCGCGGCCTCGTCATGCACACCATGGGCTGGCCGCTGTCGAACAGCACCGGCGGTGGCTCGTTCATGTACCACTGGGGCGACGGCTTCGTGTCGGTCGGCTTCGTCGTCCATCTGAACTACAAGAACCCTTACCTCTCGCCGTTCGACGAGTTCCAACGCTTCAAAACCCACCCGGCGATCCGCCCGTACTTCGAAGGCGGCAAGCGCATCTCCTACGGCGCGCGCGCGATCACCGAAGGCGGCTTCCAATCCGTGCCGAAGCTGACGTTCCCTGGCGGCGCCTTGATCGGCTGCTCGGCCGGCTTCGTGAACGTGCCGCGTATCAAGGGCAGCCACAACGCCATGAAGTCCGGCATGATGGCCGCCGAAGCCGCGTTCGACGCCGTCACCGCCGGCCGCGCGCACGACGAACTAACGGCCTACACCGAAGCTTACGAGCAGAGCCACGTCCACAAGGACTTGAAGCGCGTCCGCAACGTGAAGCCCTTCTGGACTCGCTGCGGCACGGTGCTCGGCGTCGGCTTCGGCGGTATCGATATGTGGGTGAACCAAATCTTCGGGACGAGCCCCTTCACGCTGAAGCACCACAAAACCGACGCGGCGTCTCTCGAACCCGCGGCGAAACACAAACCGATCGCCTATCCGAAACCGGACGGAGTGGTTTCATTCGACAAGCTCTCCTCCGTGTTCCTCTCAAGCACGAACCACGAAGAAGACCAGCCGATTCACCTCACGCTCAAAGACGCCTCGATTCCGATTTCGAAGAATCTCCCCGAATACGACGAGCCCGCCCAGCGCTACTGTCCAGCGGGAGTTTACGAGGTGGTTAGAGACGCGTCTGGCGGAAATCCGCGCTTTGTCATCAACGCCCAAAACTGCGTTCACTGCAAAACTTGCGATATCAAAGACCCGGCGCAGAACATAAACTGGGTCACACCGGAAGGCGGGGGCGGCCCGAACTATCCGAATATGTGATGGACCTGTTGTGCGTATGACTTCGTTGATCAAAGGCGGCTTGGTCGTGGCCGCATTGGCGGCAGGGCTGGTCGTCGGCCTGACGCAATGTTCCTCGATCGACCAAGGTGCAGGCTCGTCCGCGCCGAGCGCCGACAACCGCTACGGCAGCTACCTCGCCGGCCGCTTCGCCGCGAGCGAGCGCGATTCCGGCGCCGCCGCGCACTATTTCGACAAGGCTCTGAAATTCGATCCGGACAACGCCGAGCTGCTCGAACGCGCGGTAATGAGTGACGTGGCGCAGGGCAACCTCGACGCGGCCGCCGACCACGCCGAAGACCTGGTCAAGGGCACACCCTCGGCCCGCATCGCCCGCCTCGTCATCGGCATGCGCGCGATGCGCGACGGCGGCTACGCGAAGGCGGCCCAAGAGTTCGAGAAAGTCTCCGGCAATGCGGCCGCCGAAATAGCTGCACGCCTGGGCCTCGCGTATGCGCAACTCTCCGAAGGTAACACGAAGGAAGCGATCGCCGTCATCGCCAAGCTCGTCGACCTGGGCAGCGTGCGCGCTTTCGCACTCTATCATCAAGCAGTCATCGAAGACTTGTCCGGCAACGCGAAGGACGCGCTCGTTCACTTCGAAGAGGCGAACCGCCACTCCGACGGCGAGTCGCTGCGCATCCTGCAAGCCTACGCCGCGCACCTCGCTCGCAGCGGCAACGTCGACAAAGCCAAAGCCGTCTACCGCGAGTTCCTGAAGAAGGCGCCGTCGAACCCGGTCGTCACGCGCGCGCTCGCACGCCTCGAAGCGGGCCAAATTCCCGACCGCGTCATCTCGGGCGCCAAGCAAGGTCTCGCCGAAACGATGTACGGCTTGGCCGCGAGCTTGAGTGACGAGCGCGCGGTCGAAATTCCCGTCTTCTATCTGCAGCTCGGCCTCGCGCTGGAGCCGCAGCACGATCTCTCGCTGACCCTGCTCGGCGACCGCCTCGAAACCGCCGAACGCTTCGATGATGCGATCGCCGTCTATCGCCGCGTTCAGCCGGGCTCGCCGCTTTACGTGAACGCACGCCAACAGATCGCGCAAAACCTACAGCGTCAGAAGCGCTCCGACGAAGCGCTCAAAGTGCTGCGCGAAACGCTCACCGGCGGCGCCGACGACATGGATCTCCACGCCTCAATCGGCGACGTGCTGCGCGGTCAGGAAAAATACGCGGAAGCGGCCGAAGCCTACACGAAGGCGATCGCGATGATCGCAGCGCCGCAAGAGCGCAATTGGGCGCTGTTCTATACCCGCGGCATCTCCTACGAACGCTCGAAGCGCTGGGCCGACGCGGAGCGCGATTTGAAACAAGCGCTGAAGCTCAAGCCCGAACAGCCGATGGTGATGAACTACCTGGCCTATAGCTGGGTGGAGCAGGGCGTGAACCAAACCGAAGCGCTGGCCATGCTCAAGCGCGCCGTCGAGCTCAAACCCGAAGACGGCTTCATCATCGACAGCCTTGGCTGGGCCTACTACCGCCTCGGCGACTACAAGAGCGCGATCAAATATCTCGAACAAGCGATCCTGCTCGAACCCGGCGAACCGACGGTCAACGACCATCTGGGCGACGCCTACTGGCGCGTCGGCCGCAAGCTCGAAGCCCGCTTCCAGTGGCAGCACGCGCTCACGCTGAAACCCACCGCGGACGACGAGCCGAAGATCCGGCGCAAGATCGAAGCGGGCCTCGAAGACCTGCCGAAGGTCCCGGCGCAAGCCGGCACGCCGCAGCCGACCGGCCAGTGACGAGCGCCCTAGCATCAGCGAAGGTCAATCTGTTCCTGCACGTCGGCGACAAGCGCGCCGACGGCTACCACAACCTCCTGAGCCTGGTCGTCTTCGCCGGCATCGGCGACCGCGTAAGCCTCACGCCGTCCGATCGTCTGTCGCTGAAGGTGACGGGCGCATTCCCAAATACCGGCCCCGCCGAAGACAACCTCGTCATCAAGGCCGCCCGCGCACTACAAGCGTGGGCGGACAAGAACGGTCACAAGACAAAGCCCGTCGAACTCACGCTGGAGAAGAACCTGCCGGTCGCCTCCGGCATCGGCGGCGGCTCCAGCGACGCCGCCGCGACGCTTTTGATGCTCGCCGCCCATTGGGGCTTGCCGATCGCCGTTGACGAACTCGAAGCGATAGGCCTGCAACTTGGCGCCGACGTGCCCGTTTGCCTGCGCGCAAGCCCGACGCTCGTCTCTGGCGTCGGCGAAGTGCTCCAACCCGTCGACAAGCTGCCGCCCTTCGCGTTCGTCCTCGTGAACCCGCGCGTCGAAGTCGCCACCGCGCACGTCTTCAAAACGCTCGCCGCCCGCTCCGGTGCCCACGCGCCGCCGCTGCGGACGTTCGCAACCGCACGCGATCTCGCCATGTACTTGGACGGCACCACCAACGACCTCGCCGCACCGGCGAAAGCGATCGCCCCCGTCATCATGCGCGCCGAAAACGCCCTCGCCGCGACCGACGGCTGCCTCACCGCGCGCATGTCGGGCAGCGGCGCCACCTGCTTCGGCCTTTACGAAACCAAAGCCGCCGCCGAAGCCGCCGCGCGCGTAATCGCCACGGCGCACCCTGATTGGTGGGTAAAGCCTGCCTAACGCTCGAAGCAAACGATCGCTGTGGTAGAAACATTGGATCGAAAGGACGCGTACAAATGAGCCGTAGCGCCAACGATGTTCAGATCGTGAGAGACAAAAAAGGCAAACCCGCTTTCGTAGTCGTGCCCTATGCGCGTTGGCAGGCGATCACGAGGGGTGAGGCGGAAGATGCCTTCCTTGCGAAGCGCTATCGGGCCGCGTGCGAACGGGAGGACACCGAGATTCCGTGGGACGTCGCTAAGCGCATCGTCGCTGGCGAGAATGCGGTCAAGGTCTATCGCGAGTGGCGCGGGCTGACCCAGGAGGCGCTGGCGCGCAAAATCGACTCGGTTAAAGCCTACATTTCGCAAATCGAAACCGGCGCGAAGCCGGGCGGGCGCGCAATCTTGCGTAAGATCGCCGGCGTCCTTGGTGTGCCGCTTTCGGCGTTGAGCGACGACTGACGTCGCTTCAATACGCCCGGCTGATGCAGAACTCGGCGAGGTCGGTGAGCGCGCGGCGCATCGGGCTGTCCGGAAACACGTTGAGCGCGCGGCAGGCTTCGTCCGTGAACGTGCGCGCCTTCGCGACGGTCGCCGCGATCGCGTGATGCTTCTCGATCAGGTGGATCGCGTGCGTCAGATCCGCATCGCTCTGCTGGCGCTGCGCCATCGTGCGGCGCCAGAACTCGGCTTCTTCGGTGTTCGCGTGGCCGAGTGCGATGATCACCGGCAATGTCAGCTTGCCCTCGCGGAAATCGTCGCCGACGGCTTTGCCCATCATCGCCTCACGCCCGGAATAGTCGAGCGCGTCGTCGACGAGTTGGAACGCGATGCCGAGATTGTGGCCGTAGGACTTCAGCGCCGCCTCGCGCAAGCCGTCGGTCTGCGCGATCACCGCGCCGGACTCGGCCGCCGCCGCGAACAACGCCGCCGTCTTCGCCGCGATGATCTTGAGATACGTATCTTCCGTAACGCCGATATTGCCCTGCGTGCTGAGCTGCATCACCTCGCCCTCGGCGATCACCGCCGACGCGTTCGAGAGAATGCCGAGCACGCGCAAAGAGCCCGTCTCGACCATCAACTGGAACGAGCGCGAAAACAGGAAGTCGCCGACAAGCACGCTGGGCGCATTGCCCCAAATCACATGCGCGGCAGCCTTGCCGCGCCGAAGCTCGCTCTCGTCCACCACGTCGTCGTGCAAGAGCGTCGCCGTATGAATGAACTCGACCGCGGTCGCGAGCCGGATGTGCCCGAGCCCCTGATACCCGCACAGCTGCGCCGCCGCGAGCGTCAGCATCGGCCTGAGCCGCTTGCCGCCCGAATTGATAAGGTGTCCCGCAAGTTCCGGGATCAGCGGCACGTCCGATCGCATGCGCTCAAGAATAAGAGCGTTAACGTGCTGCAGATCGCCTTCGATAAGCTTGTAGAGCCGCTCCACCGCACCCGTCGGAGCGCCCGCACCCTTGGCCAATCGTTGAACAACTCTCACGGGGTTCCTGCCTCGGATTTGCGTGCGCGCGAGCGGCGGCTAAGCTGCAAAATAGAAACCGCCCCAAAGCCAGGTCAAGGGTATAGGGTGCCGCCCCAAGGAGGGTGCGTTCAAATGGTTGAACTGCTCCGGTCGAATGACGTTGTTTTGATGAGCTACGTTCGCGCTTTGTTGGAGGCCGAAAGCATCCCGGTCTTCGAGCTCGACCAGCACGCCAGCGTCATGGACGGCAGTGTCGCCATGGTTCAACGCCGCCTGATGGTTGACGACGACGATGAACGCCAGGCCCGCCGCGTGCTGCAGGAGGCAGGCTTGGGCGAGGCCCTCGCGAAGCGATGAGCGTCCAAAGGCCGCACACCGCGCTGGAGTTAACCGACGACGCATTTCTCGGCGGCCGCGTGCAGGCCTGGCAGCCGGCGCATGGCTTCCGAGCCGGCCTCGATGCGGTGACACTCGCCGCCGCCGTGCCGGCACGCGCCAAGGAGCAGGCCTGCGAGTTGGGAGCGGGCGTCGGCGTAGCGGCACTCTGCCTCGCGGCGCGCGTGCACGATCTCCACATCACCACCGTCGAAATCGAGGAAGACCTCGGCGCCCTCGCGCAAGCGAATGCCGAACGCAACAAAGCACCGATCGACGTGGTCGTCGCCGACGTGCTGAAGCGCCCGCGCACGCTCGCGCGTCAAAGCTTCCATCACGTGTTCACGAACCCGCCGTTCCACGACATCGCCAAAGGCACCCGCGCGCCGGAAGCGGCGAAGGCGCGCGCGACATCCGCCGCCACCGACGAACTCGTCGCTTGGCTCCGCTTCGCCCGCGCATTGACCCGCCCGAAAGGCACGGTGACCGCGATCCTGCCGCCGGAGCAAATTCCGCTCGCACTCCACGCGCTGGCGCCGCAAGGGCAGGGGACGGAGATCATCCCGCTCTGGCCGAAGCCGGGCGCACCGGCGAAGCGCGTTATCATCCGTACACGGATGAATGCGAAGGCCCCGTTGCAACTTCACGCAGGCCTTCTGCTCGCCACAACCTTGGGAAAGCCCACCCCCGAAGCCGAAGCCGTCTTGCGGCACGCCGGGGCTCTGATTACATAGGCCGTCATGATCATCGATTGGGTCAAGAATCTGTGGCGGCGAATCGGCGGCTCGGCCCCGCCGGTCGTGAAGGTGCTGCGCATGAACGGCGCCATCGGCATGAACGTCGGCATGCGCAAGGGCCTGACGCTGGCAACCTTGGCGCTCCCGATCGCAAAGCTCTTCGCCGACAGATCGGTCGTCGCCGCCGCGATCGTGATCAATTCGCCCGGCGGCTCGCCCGTCCAAGCCGCGCTGATCCACGACCGCATCCGCGCGCTCGCGAAGGAGCGCGGTATCAAGGTGCTGACCTTCGCCGAAGACGTGGCCGCCTCCGGCGGTTACATGCTGGCGCTGGCCGGTGACGAAATCTACGCCCACCCGAATTCGATCGTGGGCTCAATCGGCGTCATCTCGGCCGGCTTCGGCTTCGACAAGCTGATCGAGAAAATCGGCGTCGACCGCCGCGTCCACCACGCGGGTGATCGCAAGGCGATGCTCGACCCGTTCAAACCCGAAGACCCGAAGGACGCCGAGCACCTGGAATCGCTCCAACGCGAAGTCCACGACAGCTTCAAGCAGATGGTCCGTGACCGCCGCGGCGAAAAACTGAACGGCGACGACGCCGAACTCTTCTCCGGTGCGTTCTGGACCGGCGCGAAAGCCAAGCACTTCGGCCTGATCGACGGCGTCGGCGACCTGCGCACGATCTGCCGCCAGAAATTCGGCGACAAGGTCGAGTTCCAAGTCATCACCCAGCGCCGCCCCTGGTTCAGCCTCGACGCCTTCACCAGCCGCGCCGACTTCGAACCGCGCGCCGACGTCGCGACCGGCATCATCGCCGCGCTGGAAGAACGTGCGCTCTGGTCGCGTTTCGGGCTATAATCAGGCATGGGTTTGTTCACGCTCTTGATCCTCGCCGCCATCGGCGCGCTGATCTATTTCGGCGTCAAAGGCCGCATCATCCGCCTGCGCGAAGAGTTCGCCGAAGCCCTCCGCCGCGCGCAACAAAGCCGCAAACCGAATCTCCCCAGCGAGAGCATGACCCAGTGCAAAACCTGCGGCACCTACATCGCGCCCGGTCAGCAGAAGAACTGCGGCAAGCAGGGTTGTCCGTACCAATAACTCCAAAAAATCACTGTCATGGTCCGCGAAGGCGGACCACCCATGACTTACCAACCGCTCAAGTGTCTCACGCGAAGCCGCGAAGAACGCGAAACTCTTGTTCGCGGCTTCGTGTGAGAAGAGGAAGTCGTGGGTGGTCCGCGTTCGCGGACCATGACAAGGGTGGATTGGCAAAGGCCAGCCGAACTTGACCCCTGCCGCCCCCCTCTTTAGCTTCCGCCGCTCACTTTGCGACCCCACGAAATGACCGCCCCAGACCGCTCGTTCCAAGGCCTAATTCTGACCCTCCAGCACTACTGGGCCGACCAAGGCTGCGTGCTGCTTCAACCGTTCGACATGGAAATGGGCGCCGGCACCTTCCACCCCGCAACCACACTCCGCGCGCTGGGCCCCAAACCGTGGAAGTGCGCCTACGTCCAGCCCTCGCGCCGCCCGAAGGACGGCCGCTATGGCGACAACCCGAACCGCTTTCAGCGCTACTACCAATTCCAGGTGATCCTGAAGCCTTCGCCCGACGACGTGCTCGACCTCTATCTGGGCTCGCTGAAAGCGCTCGGCATCAACCCCGACGAACACGACATCCGCTTCGTCGAAGACGATTGGGAGAGCCCGACGCTCGGCGCTTGGGGGCTAGGTTGGGAAGTTTGGTGCGACGGCATGGAAGTGACGCAGTTCACCTACTTCCAACAGGTCGGCGGCATCGACTGCCGCCCGGTCTCCGCCGAAATCACCTACGGCCTCGAGCGCCTGGCGATGTACGTCCAAGGCGTCGATAACGGCTTCGACCTCGCCTACAACACGATGAACCGCCAGTCGCCGGATTTCATGCGCTGGGGCGACGTCTATCACCAGAACGAAGTCGAACAATCCGGCTTCAACTTCGAACACGCCAACACCGACGCGTTGTTCCAGCACTTCAAAGACGCCGAAGAACAATGCAAACGCCTGCTCGCCCGCAAAGTCGGCCGCAGCTCGGCGCATCCCGACTGGCGCCACGTGCTCCCTGCCTACGAGCAGTGCATCAAAGCAAGCCACGCGTTTAATCTACTCGACGCAAGAGGCGTCATCAGCGTCACCGAACGCCAAGCCTACATCGGCCGCGTCCGCGCCCTCGCCAAAGAATGCGCCAGCGCCTGGATCGAGAGCCCCCAAGGCATGACCCAAGGCGCCGGCATGAGCGGGATGCGGTGATGACAAACAACCACAACTGTCATCCCGGAAGTTACGCGAGCCCAACTGCGAAGCAGTTGGCGCGCGAGCGTTACTATCCGGGACCCAGGAGAGCCAAGCACCGTGCCTGTCAATCCTGGGTCCCGGCTCTCGGCTATCGCCTCGGCCGGGATGACAGCGTTTTGTTGATTTGGAGTGAGGTGTAATGCCCGAACTCCTCCTCGAACTCTTCTCCGAAGAAATCCCAGCCCGCATGCAAGCGCAGGCCGCGCGCGATCTTGAGCGCCTGGTCGTTGGCGGCCTCACCGACCGCGGCTTCTTGAACGAAGGCGCGCGTTCGTTCGCGACCCCGCGCCGCCTTGCGCTGGTGATCGAGGGCCTCCCCGCGCAACAATCGGACGTGAAAGAAGAACGCAAAGGTCCGAAGGTCGACGCGCCGGACGCCGCGATCCAAGGCTTCCTGCGCTCGACGGGCCTCGCCAAAGACCAACTGAAAATCCAAAAGGACCCGAAAGGCGACTTCTACCTCGCGATCACCGAACGCAAAGGACGCCCGACACCAGCGGTCCTCGCCGAACTGATCCCCGAGGTCATCAAGTCGTTCCCGTGGCCGAAATCGCAACGCTGGGGAAGCGGCGACCTCACCTGGGTGCGCCCGCTGCACGCGATCGTCTGCACATTCGACGGCGAAGTGGTGCCCTTCGAAGTCGGCACCGTGAAGAGCGGCAACAAAACCCGCGGCCACCGCTTCCTCGGCAACGACCCATTCGAAGTCCGCCGCTTCGACGACTACGTCGACAAGCTCAAACGCGCGCACGTCATCCTGGCCGCCGCCGACCGCAAGGCGCAAATCCTGCACGACGCGAAGCAGCTCGCCCACGCGCAAAACCTCGAACTGATCGAAGACGGCGGCCTCGCCGACGAAGTGGCGGGCCTCGTCGAATGGCCGGTCCCGCTGATCGGCCAGTTCGACAAAGGCTTCCTCGACGTGCCGCAGGAGATCTTGATCTCCACCATGCGCGCCAACCAAAAATACTTCGCGCTCAAAGACCCGAAGACCGGCAAGCTCGCGAACAAATTCGTCGTCATCGCGAACATGATCACGAAAGACGGCGGCAAGAACGTCGTCGCCGGCAACGAACGCGTGCTGCGCGCCCGCCTCTCCGACGCGAAGTTCTTCTGGGACCAAGACCGCAAAACCAAACTCGAAGCCCGCGTCCCCGCCCTCAAAGACATCGTCTTCCACGCCAAACTCGGCACCCAACTCGAACGCGTCGAACGCATCGAAGCGCTCGCTGGCGAAATCGCCAAACTGATCGGTGCAGACGAAGCGAAAGCCAAACGAGCCGCCCGCCTCTGCAAAGCCGACCTCGTCTCCGGCACCGTCGGCGAGTTCCCCGAAGTCCAAGGCGTGATGGGCCGCTACTTCGCGCTCAACGACAAGGAAGACAAAGACGTTGCCGACGCCGTGCGCGATCACTACCGGCCGCAAGGTCAAAGTGACGACGTGCCCGCGGCACCCGTCAGTATCGCGGTCGCGTTGGCCGACAAGGTCGACACGCTCGTCGGCTTCTTCGCGATCGACGAAAAGCCGACGGGCTCGAAAGACCCCTACGCGCTGCGTCGCGCGGCCCTTGGCGTCATTCGCATCATCCTCACGGCGGGCGTGCGCGTGAACCTCGTCCAGGTCTTTGGCGCAAGCGTCGCCGCGGCGTTCAAGCAAGAGGCGTCCGCCGATCCGCGGGGGATCGCGACCGCGTTCTTCAACACACTCGCCAAGAGCGGCGTTTCCGGTGACAAGCGGAGCGAACTCAGCCTCTACGCGGATCTCGTTCGAGCGGGGGTCGACAAAGGTTGGGACGAAGTGCTCGCGTCCGGCGACCAGGAGAGCGAATTCTTCGACGGTCAGCGCTTGATGGAGCTCGGTTATTTCTTCGGCCCGCTATCGCGCGAGCTGTTGGGCTTCTTCGGCGATCGCTTGAAGGCCGCCTTGCGCGAAAAGGGCATTCGCCACGACCTCATCGACGCCGTGTTCGCGCTTCGCGGCCAAGACGACCTTGTCTTGATCGTCCGCCGCGTCGAGGCGCTCCAGAATTTTCTCAAAACCGACGACGGCAAGAACCTGCTCGCGGGCTACAAGCGCGCCCTCAACATCCTGAAAATCGAAGAGGGCAAGGAAAAGAAGAAGGACGCCAAGCACGCAGGCTTCACCGGCAAGCCCGACGTGTCGCTGCTCGAAGCCAGCCAAGAAGTCGAACTCTTCAAAACACTCGCGATCGCGAACGATCTGATCGCCTCCGAAGTCGCCCAAGAACGCTTCGAAGAAGCGATGCGCGCCATGTCCCGCCTGCGCGCGCCCGTCGACGCCTTCTTCGACAAGGTGACGGTCAACGCCGACAACCCGAAACTCCGCGAAAACCGCCTGAAGCTGCTAAGCGAAATCCGCGACGCCATGCACACCGTCGCCGACTTCTCGAAGATCGAGGGATAGCCTACAAAAAATTCGTCATGGCCGGGCAAGCGAAGCGCGACCCGGCCACCCACGGCCGCAGCTCCGGCGTTGAAATTTTGAAACGCCAAGAACGCCAAGCCGCTCGTGGTCGATTTCATGCACTGTGACGATGATGATGGTGCTGCGCGCCGAAGGCGCGCAAGGATCGCAAATTTCGCCACCACGACCACGATAGCGAGCGCGCACCAGCAGCTTGGCGTTTCAAATTTCTAACGCTTGTGCAACGACCCTGGGTGGCCGGGTCGCGCTTCGCTTGCCCGGCCATGACGGATTTTTTTTGGGGCGGCAATACTACTCCCCGCACTTAAACGGAATCACCTTCTTCACCGTCGCGCCCGCAACACTCCGGCCGATCAGCCGCGCCGACACCTCAATCTCGTCGCACCCGGTATCGTACAACCACAGCGGCGCGAAGAACCTCGTCTTCCGGTCGTAGAGCGACACGTCGATCGTGCGGCTCTCCACGATACGCCGCTTGTACCCGCGCGCGACGATCTGCACCTTCACCGCGCCGACCGGCACGTCCTTGCCCTGAACCTCGACGGTCACGAGCGTGAAGTTCGACGCGTTCTCGCCGATGATCGTGTTCCACATGCCCGGCGCATCCGGCACCAAGATGTCGTCGTCGGAGAGCTTGCCCGTCGCTTCGTGATAGAGCTGCGCATGGATCGCGGCGATCCGCGGCGCCTCGGCGGCGAGCGCGGTTGAAGCGGCAACAACGGCGGCGGCGCCAAACGCCAAGAGAGTCTTCACGGGGCTGTTCCTTCCAATGTCCGAGGAGGCCATCAAGCCCAACCCTCACGCCCCCGGAAAGCGCACCCCCGCCACACCTGCGGCGATTTTGACCTGACCGCCGCGCTTGACCCTCCAGCCGCGTGAGGCCGCATGCTCCACCCATGTCGAAGAAACGCACATTGACGGTGAAGGACGTGAGCGAGCTGACCGGCGTCTCGGTCCGCACGCTGCACTACTACGACGAGATCGGCTTGCTCGCGCCCGACCGCTCGCGCGCAGGCTATCGCCTCTACACCGACGCCGACCTGATCCGCCTGCAGCAGATCCTAATCGGCCGCTCGCTCGGCCTCGCGCTCGAAGACATCCGCCGCACGCTCGACGACCCGAACTTCGATGCCGCCGAGGCGTTGCGCAAACAACGCGAACAACTCCTCGCCCGCGTCTCCGAAACGCACCGCATGATCGCGTCCATCGACGCCACGCTGAAACTTCTGAACCAGAAAGACGACCCCATGACCAACAAAGACATGTTCGACGGCTTCGAACCGGAAAAATACGAAGCCGAAGCCAAAGAGCGCTGGGGGCACACCGATGCCTACAAAGAAAGCGCGCGCCGCACGAGGCAATACGGGGAGAAAGACTGGGCCGCGATCAAAGCGGAATCGAACGCGATCTTCGCCGACGCCGCCGCGGCGATGAAAGCGGGCAAGAAGAGCACCAGCCCCGAAGCCCTCGCATTGGCGGAGCGCCACCGCCGACACACCGACCGTTGGTTCTACCCGTGCTCACCCGCGATGCACGCAAACCTCGCCGACATGTGGGAAGCCGACGAACGGTTCAAAGCCAACATCGATAAGTTCGGGGAAGGCCTAACCGCGTGGTTGGCGGCGGCGGTGCGCGCGGCGGCGAAGTAACAAAAAAGTCGTCATGGCCGGGCAAGCGAAGCGCGACCCGGCCACCCAGGGTCGTCGCCCGGCGCCGCGAATTGAAACGCCAAGGACGCCAAGATGCTCGTGTGTGCCCGCAAACGCAGTCGCGGTGTTGGCGTTGGAAATTTCTCACACGAAGAAATAAAGCAACGAAGGCACTGCTTTGCGATTGGGCGCCGAAGGCGCGCCACTTCGTTGCTTTGTTTCTTCGTGTGAGACCTCTCATCGTCTCCACGAGCGCCCACAACTGAAAGTCAGCATGAGCCGCTTGGAGCTCTTGGCGTTTCAACCTTCTAACGCAAGGGCAGCTGCCTGAAGTTGTTGAGAAGCTACGCAGACTGAAAGCAGCGCTGGCGTTCTCCAATGCCGACGGAATAAGCGCCCGCTTGGTACATACGGCGGAACTAACCGAAGACGGTATCTCCGGCCTTGTCGAAGACCTTCTAAATGAGGCTCACCACGGGCGCGTGTCCAAGTGGCTTCCAAGTGAAGCTAGAGAGCGCGGGCTGCTCTTTCAGAAGCTCAGAGTCGTCTTGGCTGAGGCACTCGATAACGTTGGCGAGCACGCCTACGCCACCGGTGGATATGCGCAGCTTTGATGCGAGGCCGAGACCTCCGCACACGTCTCGAGCAGCGACCCTGGGTGGCCGGGTCGCGCCTCGCTTGCCCGGCCATGACGGCTTTTTGAGCAGGCTGCGGTGGGCTCTGCCCTGAAATTGCCTCAACTACGAACTACCCCTCTCCCGCACAAAACTGGGAGCGGCACGTGCGGCGTCTTGCATCGATCATTTTCACAGCTCTACTCGCGGCCTTCCTCACCGCCGCAGCCCCGCCCGCGCCGGATGCTGCCGAAGGCGAAAAGTCCTTCGTCGCCCGCCCGAAATTCGGCGCCGCCCAGTTCGAACTCCCCTCCGCCGTCCGCTGGCGCGCGACACCGCTCGACGGCGGCCGCTACCGCATCGAACTCACCGCCAACGTGAACGCCGCCAGCGTGCTCGCGAACGTGCCCACGCTCTCCGCCCGCGCGCTCAATCGCGACACACCGTGCGACCAGCTGCTGCGCGTCAAATCCGCAGCCGCAAAGCTCACCAGCCCGCGCACCCTCACCTACGACGTGCGCTTCCACTACGCGAAGCGGCTCTGCGTCGGCATGCCCCTCGAATACCCAGCCGACGTCGCGTGCACAGCGAAGATAGCCGTCGCGGCAATTCGCTCGGCCGTCACCATCGACGTGGCTGGCGCAACCAACCCGCCGTGCCGCATCGACGGCCTGTCGCCCGCGCTCAGCGACTCGATCACCGCTCAGATGGGTCAGAACATTTTCAAGCGCCACACGCTCGACGTCGCCCGCCTGCTGCCGAAGGAATTCCAAGGCGTCACCGTCGATATCCGCAGCCTCGCCATCGACCCCGCCACCGCCGTCCTCAACATCGCCGGTGAGGGCACGATGACCGCGCCGCAATACCAAGCCTTCCTCACGCGCGTCGACCCGCAATCGGCGCGTTTCATCAGATATCGGCCCCAGTGGTGGCGTGGCTATTGATCGCCGGCGTCTAGACCTGCGGCCTCGCCCGCGGCTACACCAAGGCATGAACAATCGCACAGACCTGGGCGAGGCGCTCTACACAGACGTCTTGCGCTTCGAAAGTTTCGGCCAACATCGCCTAGGCTCGCACGGCGCGGACCAGGCGCTCGATTGGATCGCGGCCGAACTCGCGGGCGCCGGCCTCGCCGTCAAAGCTCAACCCTTCACGGTCAAGCGGCAATACGATTTCGCCGGCGGCAGCCTGCGCGTGGGCGGCCACGACATCGCGACCGTGCCGCAATGGTGGCCGCCGGAGGCGCAAGCGACGTTCGCGCTTGAAGCGCCGATCTCCCAATCCGGCGACGCAAGCGGAAACTTCGTCCATATCACTGTGCCCTACGATCACGGCGGCTATGTCACCGCCGCGCAGCGTGAGGCGCTGAAAGCAGCCTTCGCCCGCAACCCCGCCGCCGTCTTGCTGACGATCGAACACCCAAGCCGCGAGATCTTCATCTACAACGTCTCGCAGGACGACGAGCCCTCGCCCGTGCCGGTGCTGTTGGTCGGCGCGAAACACACGACGCTGATCGCAGAAGCTGCAGCGAGCGGCGGACCCATCGCCGCCACGATTGCCGGCGCCTACCGCCGCAACGTCCCCGCCCGCAACATCGTCGGCCGCCTCGATCGCGGCGCGCAGCAAACGATCGTCGTCTCGACGCCGGTCACCAGCTGGTTCACCAGCACCTGCGAGCGCGGCCCCGGCATCGCCGTCCTGCTCGCCCTCGCGCGGCGCGCGGGCAGCGCATGGCAAAACGCGAACTTCGTCTTCGCCGCCACCAGCGGCCACGAAGTCGGCCACGGCGGCATGACGCACTTCATCAAGGACGAAGCACCCGCTCCCGGCGTCACCGCCGCCTGGATCCACATCGGCGCCTCGCTCGCCTGCTACGACTGGCGGCGCGAAGGCGACCGCTGGATCACGGACAAACGCGTAGACCCAAAGCGGCGCTATCTCCTGCGCTCGGAAGCAATGGCCGACATCGCCGACCGCCACTTCGCCAACATAGAAGGGACAGTCTTTACCGGCGCCGCCGCCGCCATCGGCGAACTCCGCGACGTCCACGCGGCGGGCTATCGCAAATTCGCGGGCCTGACCGGCTCCCACAACTTCTTCCACACACCCTCAGACGACGCGACCACAACCGGCCCCGAAGCTCTCGCCCCGGTCTACGCCGCCTTCGACGGCCTAGTCGCCGAGATCGACGAATGCTGTAAGGGCTCTTAAGTGCGTGGCGCTTGCACCGCTTCAGCGCACGTGGGAAACAGCAGCGTGGAGGACGCGCTCGCAATACTCGAAGGCCAAGCAGCCCTCGCGCGGATCGCGCCGGGCGAAATCACGCGCCTCACCGAAGCCGCAACCAACGCCACCTTCCATCGCCCCGATCTCACCGCAGATCAGCGCGCCGCGAACCGGCACATCGTCGACGTCAGCGAAGGAATCGCTCGCATCGCAGCTGAAAGCCCAAACCAAAACTTCGCCGCCGCGTTCGCAGCCAATCGCCTCGCAGGCTTCGTCATCGCCACGCGCCACGGCGAAGCAGACCTCGAACTCGACTGGCTCATGGTGCACCCCGACTTCCACGGCACGGACGTCGCCGCAGCGCTGATGCGCCACGGCATCGCCTGGCTCGGTGAGGCGAACCCGATCTGGCTCAGCGTCATCCGCTACAACGAGCGCGCCATCCGCTTCTACCGCCGCTTCGGCTTCGCATCTGTGCCAACGAAGCACTTTCCGGTCGATCGTCGCATGCAGCATTGCCGCTGGAGCTCAAATTCACCGGCTGGTTGTGCCGTCGAGCCTGCGCTTGCGTGTGACGAGCCGACTTGAGTACCCGAATCTCGCTACCAACGATCGGCGCGTTGTTTCTAACAGGGGCGGAGGATGCAATTTACACTGCTCGTAATTGACGATGAACTCGAGTCGCCGGTACACGCCGGTGCAACGGCGCGCCGGCAGTACTATGACCGTCTGAAGGAACATTTTGAGATTGTCTTCCTGCCGGATCCGGGAGATCTCCACGCGGAGTTATCAAGAAGGGTTGTCCACGGCATATTGCTCGATTTTGTGCTTGAGGGGTGGAAAACCGATGCCGCAAGCATTTTGGCGCAGCTGCCACGCGACATACCCGTCGGCTTGATCAGCGGTCATTGGGGGCCGAATTTTGAGAGGCTAAGAGCGACACTAGCCGCCTACAAGGAACAAGTGGCTCAACTGTTCACATGGGAAGACTTGGAGAACGAAGAGCGCCGATCACTTGTAGTCACGTGGATGAAGTTCTCAATTTCGTCAGCGCGAAACATCGCCACGACCAAGATCGGCCCCAACGATGCGGTGAGAATCCTCCAGCTATCGGATATTCAGTTCGAAGCCGAACCCCCGCCAAGATTCAAGGTTGAAACGGAATTGTTGGCTCAACGGCTTCATGATGCGTGCGGTGCCTCCCCCGACTTTATGGCCCTTACTGGGGACATTGCGCAACATGGACTTCCTTCTGAGTATCGTAATGCCGAACAGTGGCTGCGCTCTTTGTCCAAGGAGCTAGACGCTGATTGGAGCGGAGACCGATTTTTGGTCGTTCCCGGAAACCACGACATTTGTTGGGCACTAGGAAGGTCTGCGAGAATTCGAACTGACACCGACACTCTCTCGGCGACAGGGGACGGCCTCTACTCAGAACTTAGAGGGTTCGCACTGGAACCATTTCGAGCGTTCACTCAATCACTTTGCGGTACGAACGTTTGGGGGGACAAATCTCATCACTGGGTAGAGGGACGCTATAGGCATCTTGGGTTGGTATTTTGCGGTCTGAACACATGCGAAGACTTGAAGATCGACAGCGAACCTACGCGCCGGATTCTCGACGCCACAGTAGCCGACCTGTTCAAGACCATTCGCGTCGTTTCTAAAGATGCCGGCGACCCATTGCTTGTTGGCTTGATGCATCACCCACTGTTTAGTCCGCCTTCGGAGGAAGGTGTCGTCAATCCTGACGACTTTCTCGGGCCGCTTGCCAGTTTCTCAAAGGCCTACGTAAACTTGTGCGGGCATGTGCATACAGACATCTGCAATCTGACGAGTCGCAATTCGGCGAAGGTCTTAGAGATTGTGGCACCGACGCCCACTCGCCTTGAGAAGGACCGTCCGCCCGATAGCACACGAGGATTCAATTTGATCGAATTCGCGCGGCAAGATGCCAGAGTCATTGGGCTTCAGGTTACGACCTACAAGTTTGAGCGCCACAGGCTAATCGCCGGCGAGCAGTCCAAGTACTTGCGCGATGCCAAGGGCAAGCTGTCGGAAGCAAGTTGAGTGCACCCCTGAGAGTCCAAGCAGAATTGACGCCCCCGCTTGCCTTGCTGCACTGCACATGAGAAGTAGCCCCGACGGCATTGGGACGGGCATCGCGCATGACGAAATGGGTCTACGGCTTCGGCGGCGGCAGCGCTGAGGGCGCCGCCAAGATGAAGGACTTGCTCGGCGGCAAGGGTGCGAACCTGGCCGAGATGGCGAACCTCGGGCTCCCCGTGCCGCCGGGTTTCACGATCACGACCGAAGTCTGCACCTATTACTATGCGAACGACCGCGCCTATCCCACGACCTTGAAGGCCGAGGTCGAAGCGGCCCTCGCTGCCGTGGGCCAAAAGGTCGGCCGCAAATTCGGCGACGCCAAAAACCCGCTGCTCGTCTCCGTCCGCTCCGGTGGTCGCGCGTCGATGCCGGGCATGATGGACACGGTCTTGAACCTCGGCCTCAACGACGAAACCGCGAAGGCGATGGCGCGCGAGACCGGCAACGAACGCTTCGCCTACGACAGCTACCGGCGCTTCATCTCCATGTACGGCGACGTCGTCTTGGGCGTAGACCACGACCACTTCGAAGAGATTCTTGGAATCTACAAGGAAGAGAACGACCTCGCGCTCGACACCGACATCGACGCCGCCGGCTGGATCAAACTGGTCGATCTCTACAAAGCCAAGGTCGAAGAGGAGCTCGGCAAACCCTTCCCGCAAGACCCGCACGTGCAGCTCTGGGGCGCGATCGGCGCGGTCTTCGGCTCGTGGCAGAACGCGCGCGCAAACACCTACCGCCGCCTGCACAACATCCCCGACAGCTGGGGCACGGCCGTGAACATCCAGGCGATGGTCTTCGGCAACATGGGCGACGACAGCGCGACCGGCGTCGCCTTCACGCGCAATCCGTCCACCGGCGAGGCCGCGCTCTACGGCGAGTTCCTGGTGAACGCGCAAGGCGAAGACGTCGTCGCCGGCATCCGCACGCCGCAGCCGCTGACGAAGCGCGAGCGTGAAGCTTCCGGCGGCAAGGAACCCTCGCTCGAAGAACGCATGCCGAAAGAGTTCGCCGAGTTCGTGCGTTATGTGAACAAACTCGAAGCCCACTATCGCGACATGCAGGACATCGAGTTCACGGTCGAAAAGGGCCGCCTGTGGATGCTGCAAACCCGCAACGGCAAACGCACCGCCAAGGCCGCGCTGAAAATCGCCGTCGACCTCGCGCATGAAGGCAAGCTGACGAAGGAAGAAGCGATCAAACGCATCGACCCCGCCTCGCTCGACCAGCTGCTGCACCCGACGCTCGACCCGAAAGCGCACCGCGTGGTGCTGGCGACGGGCTTACCCGCCTCCCCAGGCGCCGCCTCCGGCGAAGTTGTGTTCGACGCAGGCGAAGCCGAACGTCTCGCCGGCGAAGGGCGCGAAGTCATCCTGGTCCGCGTCGAGACGAGCCCCGAAGACATCCACGGCATGCACGCCGCCCGCGGCATCCTCACCGCCCGCGGCGGCATGACAAGCCACGCCGCCGTCGTCGCGCGCGGCATGGGCCGCCCCTGCGTCTCCGGCGCCGGCGGCCTGCGCATCGACTACGCCAAGCAGCTGTTCACCGCGACCGGCCAAACGATCAAGAAGGGCGAGGTCGTCACCATCGACGGCTCGACCGGCCAGGTCATGAAGGGCCGGGTCGCGATGATCCAGCCCGAACTCTCCGGCGACTTCGCGACGCTCATGGGCTGGGCCGACGCGGTGCGCCGCATGAAGGTCCGCGCCAACGCCGAAACCCCCTCCGACGCCAAACACGCCCGCGAGTTCGGCGCCGAAGGCATCGGCCTCTGCCGCACCGAGCACATGTTCTTCGACGACGAGCGCATCGCCGAAGTCCGCCGGATGATCCTGGCCGACACGAAGGGCGGCCGCGAGGCGGCGTTGGCGAAACTCCTGCCGTTCCAACGCGCGGACTTCGTGGAGCTCTTCCGCATTATGGCGGGCCTGCCCGTCACGATCCGCCTGCTCGACCCGCCGCTGCACGAGTTCCTGCCGAAGGAACACGAGGTGGAGGAGGCGGCCGCCACGCTCGGCCTCGACGCGAAGAAACTCCGCGAACGGCTGGACGACCTCTCGGAGGCGAACCCCATGCTGGGCCACCGCGGCTGCCGGCTCGGCATCTCGTTCCCCGAAATCTACGAGATGCAGGCCCGCGCCATGTTCGAGGCCGCGGTCATCGCCGAGAAAGAGGCGGGCAGGGCGGTGACGCTCGAGGTGATGATCCCGCTCGTCGCCATGAAAGGCGAACTCGACTTCCTGAAAGCCCGCATCGACGCTGTGGCCAAGGCGGTCGAGAAGGAGAAGGGCGCGAAGCTCGCCTACCTGGTCGGCACCATGATCGAACTCCCCCGCGCCGCCCTGAAAGCGGGCGAGATCGCCGAGACAGCCGAGTTCTTCTCCTTCGGCACCAACGACCTGACCCAGACGACGTTCGGCCTCAGCCGCGACGACGCCACCAAATTCCTGCCCGACTACGTGAGCCGCGCCCTGCTCCCCAACGACCCCTTCGTCACCCTCGACACCGAAGGCGTCGGCGAACTCATCCGCATCGCCTCCGACCGCGGCCGGAAGACGAGACCCCAGCTCAAACTCGGCATCTGCGGCGAACACGGTGGCGACCCCGCCTCCATCCGCTTCTGCGAAACGGTTCGTCTCGATTATGTGTCCTGCTCCCCGTTCCGGGTCCCGATCGCCCGCCTCGCAGCCGCACAGGCCGCTTTGGGTTGAATCGGCACAAGCCGCAGAAAACCGCCATTTCTCCTGAGAGGCGCGGCCGAACCCGGCCGTCCGCGTCCTGCGTGCGGGCGATTTTCCGCCAATCCCCATATTAAATCTCCGTCATGACTAGGGATAAGTGTCGCAGCACCACAAGATATAGAGCCCCACGAATTCAGAACAGTTTCAGGGAAACATTTCGCAACATCAGAACAAAGCCCATCGAACATTCAACCAAGACTGAAAAGCCGAAATAGAGCTCACAGTTAATGCCAAGAACAACCTGTCGCAGGGGCCCATGGCCTATTTTGTCACCCCCCGGATGACACGTTAGTACTTGATCCCTATACAACCCGCGGTTTGTTGCACCGCACCGGGACAGTTCGTACCGGTGCAATCCCACCGTGCGAGGGGGTTTCCCGCACTAGTTGATTTGCCTTCGGGCTCAGGTTTACCGCGTTCGGGTCGAACTTGAGCCTTCCGGATAGTTACTGGCCTGATGGCTGCAACCGTCGGACCTGAGAAACGATGAGAGGCCCCGCCAAGGGGTCCG
>CAZXAQ010000052.1:0-27210 GCA_964638635.1 uncultured Flavobacteriaceae bacterium | reverse complement strand
ATTGCGGCGGCAAGGCTGAACCACCAGTTGCCGAGCGGGTTCATCGCCCAGTCGGGGACCAGTATCTTCGCACCGGTTTCGGTGATGCCCAAGATGAGAACGTCGTATTGGCCCGGAAAGAGATTGCCGGACAGGCCGACACCCGTGCCGGCGAACGCGACGGCGATACCCACAACCGGGTGGCGCCCCGCTGCCGCGAAGATCACGCCCGCGAGCGGGATGTAAACGAGATAGCCCGCATCGATAGCATGGGTCGTGAGCATGCCGAGCACCATGACCACCGGCGTCAGCAGCGACTTCGGCACGCCGCTCAAGCCCGCACGGAGGAGCGAAGAGAACAGGCCGCTGCGATCGGCGACGCCGGCCGCCAGCATGATGGTGAGCGCGAGGCCGAGCGGCGCGAAGCCGGTGTAGGTCTTCGGCATCTCGACGAAGAGCTTCTGCAGGTTCTCTTCCGTCAGCAGGCTCTTCGCGGCCAGCACTTCGCCGGTGACCGGATTGGTCGCCGTCCAGCCCGACATCGCGCCGATCACGGACACGATCACGACCGTGATGATGATCCAGACGAAGATGAAGACGGGGTCGGGCAGCAAATTGCCCAACCGTTCGACCCCGTCGAGAAACCTACTACGTGCCCCCGCCGGGCTTGCCTCAGCCGTCATGGGGCGACGTGATCACGGAACGGTGTGGTTTGTCGAGGGTGGAAAGGGGTCTCACGCGAAGACGCGAAGGACGCGAAGAAGAGGAAAGAAATTCTCACACAATGGAACAATGAAACACTGGGAGCCCCTCGCCGGCGCGTAGCGCCAGCATGACCGCTGTCATCGCGCCCGTAGCGCAAGGAAAGCCCCTCATTGTTTCATTGTTCCATTGTGTGAGATTTTCTTCTTCGCATCCTTCGCGGCTTCGCGTGAGGCATTCTTGCTCTTATGCGAACCCCGCGCGGTCGGCGGCGCCGTGGACTGTGATCTTTTCGCCCGACACGTAGGTGTTCAGCGGCGAGACGAGGTAGCGCACGACGTTGGCGATGTCTTCGGGGGCGCAGACGTGGCCGAAGGGGGACTGCTTGTCGAGGTCGTGGATCTCCGTCACGCCGCGCGACTTCGCCAGGCGCTGGCCCATATCGGTGTCGGTCAAGGGCGGCGCCACGACGTTGACGTAGATGTTGTTGCCCTTCTCCTCTTTCGCCAGCGTGTAGGCGAGCGCTTCGCCGGCGGCCTTGCCCATGTTGTAGGGGCTGCCGCGGCCGGCGTAGCCCAGCGTCGCGACGGAGGAGATCACGATGATGTCGCCGCGCTTCTGGGTGCGCATTTGCGGCAGCACGAGTTTCGAGAGATAGAACGGCGCGAGTGCGTGCACGCCGAGCACGCGCTGCATCTCCTGCGGGTCGGTGTCGGCGACGGTGTTGCCGCGGCTGGCGATGCCGGCGTTGTTGATCAGGATCGAGATGGGGCCGAGTTCGGCTTTGACGCGCTCGACCATCGCCGCGTCTTCGTCGATGTTGTCGACCGAGGCTTTGTAGGCGGCGGCCTTGCGGCCCAGCGCTTTGATTTCGGCGACGACCTTTTCGGCTTCGCTGTCTTCGCGGCGGTAGTTGACGGCGACGTCGGCGCCGTCTTGGGCTAACCCAAGCGCGATGGCGCGGCCGATACCGCGGCTGGCGCCGGTGACGAGGGCGACGCGGCCTTTGAGGGACATGAGGTGGCTCCAAGGTTTGGTGATGGCTGATGGTTTGTCATAGCACACCTACTACCAGAAGGGGCACTTGTCCTGGGAGCGCAGGCGTCCTCGCCTGCTCTTTGCTGACTCTCAACACGCGGTGCGATTGAGACGTGTGTGAAGAGCAGGCGGGACGCCTGCGCTCCCAGGGCGAGTGCCCTATCTCGTACGACCGTGATCGATGATAGACTCAGCTTTCGCGGAACCACCTTCGGCAGGCGCGGCTAAAGCTCGTCGGGTCTTCGAAGCCGAGCGCGGTGGCCATGTCGTTGCGGGAGAGTTTTCCGGCGCCGAGCATTTGTTCGGCGCGGGCTCTCAGGTTCGCGTCGAGGAGGGCGCGGAAGCTGGTGCCGCTGCCGGCGAGACGGCGCACGAGCGTGCGGCGGGAGAGGCCGAGTTCGCCGGCCGCTTCTTCTTCGGTCAGGCGGCCGGTGCGGCGGCGCTTCAACAGGCGCTCGATCTGGAGCACCAGCGTGTCTTCGCTTTCGATGCGGCGGGCGGTTTGTTCGAGTTCGGCGAGCGCGGTCGCGTGCAGCGCGGCGTCGGCGAACGGCGAGGCCCGCTTGCAGACATCGTGCGGCACAGCGATCGCGCACTCGGGTGCCGCGAATTTCAGCGCGCCGGGCAACGCTTGGCGCATGCGGTCGGCGTATTTCGGGGTCGGCCAGTTGAAACTGAACACGAGATTCCCGGTATCGCCTTCCATCAGCACGCCGAGCATACCGGCCATGCCGAATGCGGCGGTGGCGCTCAAGGCGCGCCAGCCGGGGTCGCTGATGGCCACGCCAGGGCGAAGGATCATGCTCATCGCCTTGGCTTCCCGCTTCAAACGAACGATGAGGAACGGCGCGCGCACGTGGCCGAAGCGCGCGAGGACCTCCACGCTTTCGCCGATCGTGGGTGCGCTGCGGACGGCGACTTCGAGCGCGCCTTGCATCGACGTGCTGAACGCCAGCATGGCGTCGAGCGGCCAGGCTTCGCCCACCAGGCGGCACAGGTTGTCGTTGAAGGTGATGAACGTGAACAAGGTCACCTCCGCCGCGGGATCGGCGAGACGAACCTCATCGATGTCGGTGCCTTTCAGCAGCTCAGCCCTGAGCGCGGGCGAGGGACCGAAGCGCCGCAGCAGAAAGCGGATGTAGCCCGCCGGAGCGGGTATGGAGCGTCGTGGGTCGGGCGCGGTTCGCTTCGCCATCGTGGCGCAAAATGCCACATCTTTGGCGCGAGGGACAGCCCCGGCCGCCTTAGGGTTCGATCACAACAAGCCTCGAAGCCTTCAAGGGAGGAAACGCCAATGGCTTTCACCGGTCGAACCGAAGACGGGCGCACCGTCAGCTACACGGATGGCAAGCGCCATCTCTATTTCTTCTCGCTGTTTCTGCCGATGGTGCCGACGCTGTCGGCGATCGGGTTTCTGCTCACCGGCAACGCGCTGATGACGCTGGTGCCGCTCTTCTTCATCTTCGGGGTCGTGCCGGTCGTCGACGCGATTTTGGGCGAAGACACGAACAATCCGCCGGAAGAGGTCGTCGATGCGATGGCCGCCGATAACTACTACCGCATTCTCTGCATCCTTTCCGTGCCGCTGTTCTGGATCGGCTTCGTATCGACGGCGCTGCTGGTCGGCACGCAAGAGCTGCCGTGGTGGTCGATCCTGGCGCTCGTCGTGGGGGTCGGCACGATCAATGGCGGCTGCCTGACCTCGGGGCACGAGCTCGGGCACAAGCACAGCCCGATCGACCGCTTCTTCGCGAAGCTTGCCTGCGCGGTGTGCGGTTACGCGCATTTCTGCATCGAGCACAATCGCGGGCACCACGTGTGGGTGTCGACACCGGAAGACCCCGCGTCGTCGCGCATGGGCGAGACGATCTACCACTTCGCGACGCGCGAGCTGCCGGGCACGTTCCGCCGCGGCTGGGAGCAGGAAGCGTTGCGCATGTCGAAGCGCGGCAAGAGCAGGTGGTCGTTCGAGAACGACATTCTGCAAGGTTATGCGATCACGATCGCGATTGCCGCGGTGCTCATCGCCGTGGGTGGATGGGTCGTGCTGCCGTTTATCGTGGCGCACCACTTCTTCGGCTGGTACGGGCTTACGCAGGCGAACTATGTGGAGCATTACGGCTTGCTGCGCCAGAAGCGGGCGAACGGGCGCTATGAAGCCGTGGAGCCGCGCCATTCGTGGAACACGAACCACATCTTCTCGAACCTGATCACGTTCCACCTGCAGCGCCATTCGGACCACCACGCGAACCCGCAGCGTCCGTATCAGTCGCTGCGCGATTTCCCTGATCTGCCGCGCCTGCCGAGCGGCTATCCGGGCATGTACCTGCTCGCCGCGATCCCGCCGCTGTGGTTCCGCGTGATGGACAAGAAAGTGATGGAATGGGCCAAGGGCGATTTGACCAAGGTCAACGTGCACAAGCCCGCACTCGGTAAGCTGACCGCCGTTTACGGAACCACGACACTTCCACTGGCTGCTTGACGCCGCAACGGGTTGAGAGCGGCCTCATCAAGGAGCCGCTCTCATGCCCGTTTTCGTTCACGACCGCATTCTGCAATTGCTCGAAGCCGAAGGCATCAAGACGCTGATCGGCATTCCCGATCCGAGCTTCGTCGGCATGTTCGTCGCCGCCGAGGCGCGCGGCTGGCGGGTGATTGCACCGCATCACGAGCAGGCCGGCGCCTTCATGGCCGACGGGATGTGGCGCATGACGGGAAGGCCGGGCGTCGTCGTCGGCAATCAGGGACCCGGTGTCGCGAACCTGGCCGCGGCTGCGATCTGCGCCGCGAAGGAAAACGTCCCCACGATCTTCATCGCCGGACAACGGCACAGGGTGTTCGAGCAACGCGTCCGCAAGGGTCGGTTCCAGTACACGCGTCAGCCGCGCTATTTCGAAGAAGCGATGAAGTATGTCGGCACGATCGAGTTTCCGGAACAAACGGACGAGATCGTGCACGAGGCGTTTCGCCGGGCGCTGAGCGGCACGCCGGGGCCGGCCTATATCGAGTATCCGATGAACCTGTTGCAGGCGCAGCTTGAGCTGCCGCCGCCGTTGCCGCCGGAGGCTTACCGGTTGACGCGGCAGGGTGCGAGTACGGAAGCGATCGCCGCAGCGGTGGCCGCCGTGCGCGCGGCGAAGGTGCCGGTGCTTCTCGTCGGTCAAGGCGTGTTCGTTTCGCGCGCGCATGAGCAGATCGCGAGACTTGCGGCGACGTTGCAGTGCCCGATCCTGCAGACGCCGGGCGGCGGCGCGTTTCTGCCGGGGTTGGAGGATCGCACGTTTCAGTATGCTTCGCCGGTCGGCCAGGACGTGGTGGCGAAGAGCGACCTCGTCATTGCGGTCGGCACCGAGATCGGCGAGCCGCTGCACTACGGCGTCGGGCGGCACTGGGCGAAGGGCAACACGGACCGCAAGTGGATCTATATCGAGCGCGATCCGCTGGCGATCGGCGTGAACCGGCGGATCGACGTGCCGCTGGTCGGCGACTTGAGGGATATCGTTCCCCAGCTTGCCGACGCGGTGAAGCCGCTCGCGCGCACGGCACCGGCCGAGATGACCGGATGGGTGAAGGCGAACGCCGAGATGGCGCCGATGATGCTCGCTGCGGCGCCGACGCGCTCAACGCCCGTGCATCCTGCGCGCCTTGCGGTCGAGGCGACGCGCGTGTTGCCGAAGGATGCCGTCATCGTGCGCGACGGCGGGTCGACCAGCGTGTTCATGGGCGCCTTCTCGCAGCTGAAACCGCGCGACGTGATGTGGTCGCAGAACTTCGGGCACT
This sequence comes from uncultured Flavobacteriaceae bacterium, assembly GCA_964638635.1. Taxonomy (GTDB): domain Bacteria; phylum Pseudomonadota; class Alphaproteobacteria; order Micropepsales; family Micropepsaceae; genus SZUA-430. Next base: position 21,711 of record CAZXAQ010000052.1, on the reverse strand, counting down.
TGGGTACGGGGCTGCCGCATGCGATCGGCGCGCAGCTGGCCGTCGGCGATACGCGGCGGGTCGTGCTGCTCACCGGCGATTCCTCGTTCCTGTTCCACATCTCGGAACTGGAGACCGCCGTGCGCAAGAAGCTGCCGATCGTGTGCGTGGTCGGCTGCGACTATGCGTGGGGGATGGAGGTTGCGGTTTACAAAGCTGCCTTCGGAGCACAGTCGCCGGAGACGGAAGCGCATTGGGGCAAGCAACTCAGGCTCGACAAGATCGCGGAGGGGTTCGGCGCTCACGGCGAGTACGTCGAGCGCGCGGAAGGCATCGCGGCCGCGGTCGAACGCGCTCTCGCCTGCGGCAGGCCCGCGGTCGTGCAGGTGCCGGTCGACGAACTCGCCAACGCAACCGAAATCCCGGCGTTCGAGGAGTTCATGTCGTGGTACGGCGACGGCGGGTATAGCGCGTAGACGACGGGCGCTAGCCTGCAGGTGGACACATGGCGGCTTCGAGAACACTCTCGACGTTGGATGCAGCGTTCTTCTTGTTCGAATCCGGTACGCGGATGGCGAATGTCGGCCCGCTTGCGATCGTCAAGCCGCCGCCCCGTACGCGCGATCCCGGTCGCTTCGCCGACAAGTTGCTTGAGATGATGATGGACCGGCCGGTCGGGCCGCCGTTCAACGTCGTCTACAGGCCACCTGGTTTGGGTAGCCTGCCGCGGCTGGAAACCGTCGACGACGTGGACGTCGCCGACCATTGCCACCGGCACCGGCTGACCAGATCCAAAAGCGAGCGCACGCTTTTCGACTACATCTGCCGGCTGCATGAGCAGCGCTTGGATCGCACGCGCCCTCCGTGGGAACTGCACGTGATCGACGGCATCCCGGGCGGACGCATCGCACTCTATGCCAAAGTCCACCACGGCATTATCGACGGCCGCGGCCTGGTCGAGATGTTTGCACGCTGGTTCAGCGTCGATCGGGCCGACCGAAGCGTGCGCGCGCCGTGGGAGACGCTGCCCACGCGGCAGAACAAGGCATCGACGGACTCCGTGATCGAAAGTGCGGTGAAGACGGTAACACAAGGGGTCACAAGTCTCGCTTCGCTCTCCGCCGCGCTCGGGCGCCAAGCCTTGGCGTCGACGGGCATTGTGGGGGGAATGAGGCTTCCATTTCTGGACACGACATCCGACCTTGGCGGCAAGCCGTCGGTCCGGCGCAACTTCGCGTGCTGCATCCTGCCGCTGCAGCGCGTGAAGGCGCTCGCGAAGGCACACGACGCGACGGTCAACGACGTTTTGCTGACTGTGCTGGACATGGGTTTGAATGCCTATCTCACTGAACACGGCAAACGGCGCCGTAGACCGCTCGTGGCCGACATGCCCGTGGCGTTGAAAACATCCGGGGCCGGCAACACGATCGCCGCCCTTCAGTTCCCGCTTGGCAAGGCAGCGGCTTCGGCCCTGGAGCGTCTCAAGCAAATTTGTGAACACACTGCGGAGGTTAAGACCTACGTCAGCCGCACCGATGCCGCCGCGCTGATGACCTATACTGCGGCCGTGCACAGCGTTCCCGCGCTGACGGAAGCGCTCGGTCTGCCGCTCGCGCCCACGCTCGCGAACGTCACGATTTCGAATCCACATTTCGGCCTGGTGGGCCGCCGCTACATCGCGGGGGCAGAACTTGAACTCGTGCTTCCGATTTCCGTGCTCGCGCCCGGGCAGGCGCTCAACATTACAGCCGTCACCTATGACCGGAATCTGCAGATCGGTTTCATGGGGCTTGAAGAGGCCATTCCCGGGGTCCAGCATCTGGCCGAGCTGACGGTGGACGCGTTCGAGGAGCTCGTAGCCGCCTAGCGCCCACTTTCGGCCGCGCCACACCGTCGCCGCAATTGGCGCGCAGGCTTTCGATTGTTTCGCGAGGGATGGAGGGCACCCATGCGTAAGCTTCCGGTTTGGCAGACGTTTTCCAACGCCATCGGCTTCGTCGCCGGCAACTACTTCACACTGCTGCGTTTGACGTGGCTTCCGTTTGTGGCGTTGTTCGCCGTGACGCTGCTCGTCACGCCGTACTTCGCCGACGAGATGCTGCGCACCGTCGGCACCGACCGCCACGATCCCACGATGATCTTCCGCAACCTCGACAAGCTCTTGTTCGTCCAAGGTGCGGTCGGCTTACTGCAGGCGATCGTGATCGCTGCGGTCGCTGTCGCGATCCACCGCGTGATTCTGTTCGGCGACAGGCGCGAGGGGCAGTACTTTTCGTTCGCGTTCGGTTGGACGGAGCTGCTTTACGTGATCATGGGCGCTCTCTCGTTCTTGGGCGCCCTCGCGCTCATGGCGGTCGTGTTCGCGCCAGTGATCGCCTTGATCGCACGCGGGGATTTCGCGGGCTTCTTCGCCCAGTTCAAGGACTTCCCGGCGAACGTGATCGCAATGGTGAAGTCCGGCGCGATCGGACCGCTGTTGTTCGCGTATGTCGTGGGCTGGATCGTGCTGCTCTATTTCTTCCTGCGTCTGAGCGTTTGGCCGCCCGCCGTGGTGGCGACGCGCAGGCTCGCACTCTTCCAGGCGTGGCGCCTGACGGAGGGGAACGCGCTGCGCATGTTGGGCCTCTTCGCGCTCGCGGTCGTCGCGCTTTACGTAATCGCGCTTCCGTTCGCGATCGCCGCCGGCGCCTTCATGGTCACACATCGTGAAGCGCTCGAAGCCATGCGCGACGGCGGCGGGCCGATGGAAATGCAGCGCATGATGCGCGACGTCATCGGTCCCTATCTTCCCATCTTGGTGCTGGTGGAGCTGCTGGTTTACACCGCCGTCACCGGCATGATGGTCGCGCTCGTCAGCTTCGCCTACAAGGCCCTCAACGGCGTCGCGGCGAACGAGCCGTTGCCTGCAGCGTGAAGCTCATGCGCCGATGTCGTCGCTGCTGAGTTCGAACGGGCCGCCGGCGCCGCGGGTGACTATCTGCTGATCGCCGCAGAGTGAGGCGCTAAGTGCGGGGCCAAAGTGACTCCTTTGACGGCGCATCTACAACTTCTTGACACTCAATCTATAGTTCACACCCAACTTTTCACTTAACTCACCACCAAGTCGAAGAAGCGCCCGCAGAGCTTCCTTCTCATCGTTGTCGCATCTGCCTACAATCTGCTCGAGCAGGCTATTGAGCTCAGCAATCTTGGGCTTAACAAAGAGCGCGTCATCGCCCGACAGCACCGTGGTTCCGACGTCGCCCTCCATGCTTGCCGGGAGCATGGCCGTCAGCTGTCGACGGCTTGCCGAGAACGAGTTGAAGGCATCGATTGAGCTATTGTGAACGGCATCCATCGACATCATCACGTTGAAGAGGTCGTCGTTCTTGAGCGACAAGAGCAGCGCCATTTCGTCCGGTGTGAAATGAACCTTCTCGGGGGGATTCGCTATTGGCAGCACGAATTGCCAAAGATCACCGTCGTGCCCTTCTTTCTTCGCCCTATCCTTGGATTCGGCAATGTGCCCCTTGTATCCACTCAAGTTGGAATGAATTTTCACCATCTTGAATAAGAGGGAGTGAGCGATTCCACTGCGCCTCTCGGCGGCTTCCTCCTTGCGCTGAGTCGCTGCGGCCCGCAAGGTGATCAGTTGGATGCCAAAGGCAATAAGGCCGCCAACGACTGCGCCGGCGATCGCTGACCAAAAATTGTCGCTCATCCGAACCTCATCATCCACGGGCGGGCTGATTTCGGTCCGGAATAAGAAAACAGCAACTGTTGGTGGATGATCTCCACAGCAATTTTCACCAACGGTCCAACTAAGCGCCGATGTCGTCGCCGGTGAGTTCGAACGGGCCGCCGGCGCCGCGGGTGATGGGGCCGAGTAGGCCTTCGGCTTCAGGCAAGAGTTGTTCGGCGAAGAATTGAGCGACGGCGATGCGGGTTTCGAGGAACGTTGTGTCGGGGTCGCTCTTTGCCAGGCGTTCGGCGGCGACGAGCGCGCCGCGGGCGAGGTAGTGGGCGCCGGTCACGTGGCCCAGCATGCGCAGATAAGGCGTTGCGCCGGGGAGCGCTTGGGTCGGGGATGAACGCATCGTCGCTTGCAGCCAGGCGGTGGCACTCTCGGCGGCTTTTAGGGCGCGGGCGAGTTCGCGGCCGATCGACTTGAGATCGTCGCGTTTCGCGTGTTCGCAGAGTGCGGCGGTGTCTGTGATCTCGGCCAGGAAACGGCGGACGGTTTCGCCGCCTTCGAGGCCGAGTTTGCGGCCGATCAGGTCGATCGCTTGGATGCCGTTCGTACCTTCGTAGATCGGCGTGATGCGCGCGTCGCGGTAGTGCTGCGCGGCGCCGGTTTGTTCGATGTAGCCCATGCCGCCGTGGATCTGCACGCCGAGCGACGCCGCTTCGACGCCCGTGTCGGTGGACCAGGCTTTGGAGAGCGGCGTCAGCAGTTCTTCGCGGGCCTTCGCCGCTGTGCGTTCGGCGGCGGTTTCGCCGTGGCGGGCGAGGTCGATCGCGACGGCGTTTGCGAGGCAGAGCGCCCTGCCCGCTTCGGCGATCGCCTTTTGTGAAAGCAGCATGCGGCGGACGTCGGCGTGGAAGATGATCGGCGACATCTCCAAGACTTCGTGCTGCAGGCCGAACGGTTTGCCTTGGCGCCGTTCGCGAGCGTAGGCGAGCGCTTGCTGGAACGAGCGTTCGGCGATGGCGACGCCTTGCACGCCGATGTTCAGGCGCGCGGCGTTCATCATCGTGAACATCGCCGACATGCCTTTGTTTTCTTGGCCGATCAGGAATCCGGTCGCGCCGCCGTTGTCGCCGAACGACATCACGCAGGTGGGCGAGCCGTGGATGCCGAGCTTGTGCTCCAGGCCGACGCATCTGAGGTCGTTGCGCGCGCCGATACTTCCGTCAGCGTTCACGAGAAACTTCGGGACCAGGAATAGCGAGATGCCGCGCGTGCCGGGCAGCGCGTCGGGCAATCTGGCGAGGACAAGATGGATGATGTTCTCCGCCGCGTCGTGCTCGCCCCAGGTGATGAAGATTTTTGTGCCGGTGATTTTGTAGGTGCCGTCGGCTTGCTTCACCGCCTTCGATTTCAACGCGCCGACGTCGGAGCCGGCATGCGGTTCGGTCAGGTTCATCGTGCCGGTCCATGTGCCTTGCACGAGCTTTGGGAGATACAGACGTTTCTGTTCCGGCGTGCCGTGTGCGGTGAGCGCCTCGATCGCGCCTTGGCTGAGCAGCGGGCAAAGGCCGAACGCCATCGAGGCCGATTGCCACATCTCCTGCACGGCGATGCCGACCGCGTGCGGCAGGCCTTGGCCGCCGAACTCGACCGGACCGGTGAGCGCGTTCCAACCGTTTTCGACAAAGCTCTTGTAGGCGGCTTCGAAGCCGCTCGGCAGGATGACCTTGCCGTTTTCGAGTCTGGCGCCCTCCTTATCGGCGGTGTGGTTGAGCGGTGCGATGACTTCGCCCGCGAATCGGCCCGCTTCTTCAAGCACCGCGTCGACCAGATCGTCGCTCAACTCGGCGTATGCAGAATTGCCATAAAGGCGGCGTAGATTGGCGACTGCGTCGAGTGCAAACCGAAGTTGTTTCACAGGTGCGTGATAAGTCATACGCTTTCGCCACTTGCCGGTTTCGACATCCCGTCCAGGTTTATCCGGATTGGCGGCTGGGATATAGAGGTCCGACGCCATTCCCCCTCGAACTCCAGATAGGTTTCACATGTTGCGTTCTTCTCTTCTGGCCAGCGTCTTCGCGGTTGCAGCGATCCCAGCCCTTGCCGACGACGTTTCGACCAACCCGCTCTCCGCGCCGAAGGGCAAGTACAAGGTCGACCCCAATCACACGAGCGTGCTGTTCTGCATCCGCCACAACGGGATCAGCGACTATTGCGGGCGTTTCAACACCGTCAGCGGTTCGCTGTCCTTCAACGGCAGCCAGCCGGAGAAAAGCACGCTTTCCGTCGACATCGACGTCAACAGCCTGGACACGCCCAGCGACAAGCTCGACGGCGAATTGAAAGCCTCGTTCTTCGAGACGGCCAAGTTCCCGACGGCGACGTTCAAGTCGACCACGATCAAGGTCACGGGCAAGAACGAAGGCGAAATCACTGGCGATCTGACGCTGCACGGGGTGACGAAGCCGGTCACGCTGAAGACGACGTTCGGCGGCGGCAAGGTCCACGCCTTCGCCAACACCTATGTCATCGGCTTTTCCGCAAGTGCGAAGATCAAGCATGCCGATTTCGCCTTTCCGGCGGTCGTTTGGCGCTCGTTCATCGGCGATGAGGTAACGCTCTACGTCGAAACGGAAATGCTGGCGGAGAAATAGGCCCCGATGAGTTCGAACGTGCCCACACGCTACGGCACCGTGGCGATGACGCTGCACTGGCTGATCGGATTTTCGATCATCGGTCTGTTGATCGTCGGCAAGTACATGCACGGGTTGCCGGATAACGATCCGAGCAAGTTCTTTCTCTACCAGATGCACAAGTCGTTCGGGATCAGCGTGCTGGTGCTGACCGTCGTGCGGATTATCTGGCGGGTCATCAATCCTGTTCCGGCGTTACCTGCGGGCATGCCCGCGTGGCAACGGTGGGGCGCGCATCTCAGCCATTTTGGGCTCTACGCGTTGATGCTCGCCATCCCGCTCAGCGGATGGGCGGTGGCGTCGTCGTCGCCGCTTGGGATTCCAACGCTGCTGTTCGGCGCGGCGGAGCTGCCCAATCTGCCGGTGGCGAACGATCGCGACACGCATGAGTTCTATGAAGAGGCGCATGAGCTCTTGGGCAATCTCATGATCCTGCTTCTGATTTTGCATGTGGTGGCGGCGTTGAAGCACCACTTCGTCGACCGCGATACGGTGTTCCGGCGGATGTTGCCGTTTACGAAGGTTTGAAGAGTGATGCGGTGCCGACCATAAGCATCGTCATGGCCGGGCTTGACCCGGCCACCCAGGGAAACCGCGTCGGCGCCGCATTGAAGCGCTTTCACTGCGACACTGGATGGCCGGGTCAAGCCCGGCCATGACGATCTTTTATTGAGTGAGCAATTATTGAGGTTTTCTATGTGGCGTCTGTTCTTGTGTGCGTTTGCATCGCTTGGGTTCGTGATCACTTCGGCAACCGCCGCACCCGCGAAGTGGACCGTCGATCCGGCGAAGAGTGCACTCACTTTCACCGTCGTCGTGAACGGACAGACGGTCTTGGGCAAGTTCAAGGCGTTCGGAGCTTTGATCGCGTTCGATCCGGCCGATCTTGCGCATTCGTCGGCGAAGATCACGATACCGATGGACGAGGCGAAGACGAATGACGCGACGCGCGATGCGATGTTGCTGAAGCCCGATTGGTTCAACATCCTGGACTTTCCGCAGGCTGTGTATCAAACGACGGCCTTTACCGCGAAGGGCGGGAACAAGTACGAGGCCCTTGGCAAGCTGACGCTAAAGGGCGTGAGCAAGGACGTCATTCTGCCGTTCACGCTGGACATCAAGGGCAACACCGCCGCGATGAAGGGCGAGACCGTGCTGAAGCGGCTCGACTTCGGGGTCGGCCAAGGACCCGACTTTGCGAGCGGCACGCCGGTCGCACTCAGCATCAAAGTGATGGTGAACGTCACCGCCCGCCGCGCGAAGTAGCTTTCGCGGCAACGCCCGCGCCGCTATGAGTGGCGCATGGTCGCTCACGCCAACATCGCCGATCCGACGCCCGCGGCGCTCGCCAAGGCTGCACGCCTTTTGGCCGAGGGTAAGCTCGTCGCGTTTCCGACGGAGACGGTCTATGGACTCGGCGCGGACGCGCGCAGCGACGAAGCGGTCGCGGCGATCTTTGCGGCCAAGGGGCGACCGAAATTCAACCCGCTGATCGTGCACGTGGAGAGCTTGGCCGCGGCCGAACGCTATGGCGTGTTTGACGCGCGCGCCAAGGCGTTGGCGGCACGGTTCTGGCCGGGGGCGCTGACGCTGGTCGTGCCGCGCGCGGCGGCTTGCGACGTGTCGTGGCTGGCGACGGCGGGGCTTGAGACGATTGCGTTGCGCGTGCCGGTGCATCCGATCGCGCAGCAGCTGTTGACGACGTTCGGCGGGCCGCTGGCGGCGCCGAGCGCGAATCGGTCGGGCTCCGTGTCGGCGACGACGGCGCGGCATGTGGCGGAGAGCCTTGGCGAAGTGGTGGCTTTGATCCTTGATGGCGGGCCGACGACGCATGGGCTTGAGTCGACGATCGTGGGGCTTGACGGTGCGGCGACGCTGCTCAGACCCGGCGCGATCACGCGCGCCGATATCGAAGCCGTCGTCGGTCTGCTCGGCCGCGGCACGGATAGCGAGAACGCGCCGCATTCGCCGGGCCGGTTGAAGCGGCACTATGCGACGGCAAAGCCGCTTCGACTGAACTCGACGACCGTTGCAGGCGACGAGGCGTTGTTGGCGTTTGGCGCGCCACTCGTGGGGAGCCGGGTCACGCTGAACTTGAGCGCGCGCGGCGACCTCGTCGAGGCGGCCGCGCACTTGTTTGCGATGCTGCGCAAGCTCGATCAGGAAGACGTGCGCGGGATCGCGGTCATGCCCATCCCCTCACACGGGCTTGGGGAAGCGATCAACGACCGACTTCAGCGTGCGGCGGTGCGGGAGTAAGGTCGGGCCATGAACGAACTTTCTTGGGATCTGCGCGCGCGATTGAAGTACGCCATCGGCACCTATGGTGTGCCCGGTGCTTCGATCGCGATCTTTCGTGACGAAACGCTGCACGAAGCGGCCGCAGGCATTCTGAACGCAGAGACCGGCGTCGAAGCAACCACGGACTCGCTGTTCCATATCGCGTCGGTGACGAAGCCGATCACGGCGACGATTGCGTTGCAGCTTGTCGACGAAGGCAAGCTCGAACTCGACGCGCCGGTGCGGCGGTATCTGCCCGACTTCCGGTCGGCGGCGGCGAGCGAGCGGGTGACGGTGCGCCAGCTGCTGTGCCATGCGTCGGGCATTGACGGCGATTTCTTTCACGACACGACGCGCGGCGAAGACCGGATCGCGAAGGTGGTGGAGGCGGGGCGCTCGCTGCCGCAGCTGCACGACCCGGGGCGCGGGTTCTCGTATTGCAACCACGGCTTTACGATCCTCGGACGCATCTTCGAGGTGATCGAGGGCAGCGACTTCGACACGATTTGGCGCACGCGGATTTCGGAGAAGCTCGCCACGCCGTCGCTGCTCACGCTGACGCGCGAGGCGTTGCGCTATCGGGTGGCGGTCGGACACGTGGTGGGTAACGGCGGGTTTCGCGTGCCCAAGCGCTTGTTCTTGAGTCCGTCGCAGGGGCCTGCGGGTGGAACGCCGATGGCGCGGGCGCGCGATCTCGTGTCGTTCGCGCTCATGCATTTGAACGGCGGGACGACACGCGAGGGGACGCGCGTGCTCAGCGACGGCGCGGTGCGCGCGATGCGCGAGCCGAACAACGCGCTGCCGCCACGGCAACTCGCGACGCATTTCGGGCTTGGCTGGATGCTGTTCGACTGGGGCGGGCACGCGCTCTTCGGCCACGATGGGTTGTCGATCTTTCAGCGGTCATATTTGCGCATCTTGCCGGAGAAGCGGATCGTGTTCGCGCTGCTCACGAACGGGGGCGACGGCGGCGGCTTGTTCCGCGCGCTGGCGAGCGAGGTGTTCGGCGAGGCGGGCGTTATCATGACGCCGCCGGTCGCGGCTCTCGCGGACGAGCGTATCGACGCGGCGCGTTACGTCGGCACCTATGCGCGGCGCAGCACGGTGAACACCATCGGCGAGAGCAACGGTCAGTTGACGCTGAGTTCGACTTGGACGGACGAGTGGGCGCGCGAACTCTACGGCACGCAAGGCCCCTTCCCGCTTGAGCCTGCGGGCGGCGACATCTTCTTGTGGCGTGTTCCGGGTGTTGCGGAGGCGCCGGTCGTGCACTTCCTCGATCCGGATGCGAATGGACGTTTCCGTGCGCTGCATGCGGGTCTTCGGATGAACCACAGGCAATGACCATGGCCACCGCTCTCGAGCGTTTGAAGGCAGCCGCCGGACCGCAAGGCTGGAGCACGGACGCGCACGAGATCGCGCCTCATCTCGTCGAGTGGCGCGAACGGTGGAAGGGATCGACGCCGCTGTTGCTGAAGCCTTCGACGGTGGCCGCGGTGGCGGAGATCGTGCGCATCTGCGCCGAGACCGGGACGCCACTGGTGCCGCAGGGCGGGAATACGGGGTTGGTCGGTGGGCAGATTCCCTCCGGCGAAGTGTTGCTGTCGCTGAAGCGGCTTGCGCGGGTGCGCGTGGTCGATGCGATGGCGAACACGATGACGGTCGACGCCGGTTGCGTCTTGGCCGACGTGCAGGCGGCCGCCGACGCCGAGGAGCGGCTGTTTCCGCTGAGCCTCGCGTCGGAAGGCTCGGCGACGATCGGTGGGCTGATCTCAACGAATGCGGGCGGCACCGGTGTGCTCGCGTACGGCAACATGCGCGAGCTCGTGCTTGGGCTCGAAGCGGTGCTGCCGTCGGGCGAGATTTGGAACGGCCTCAGCGCGCTGCGCAAGGACAACACCGGGTACGATTTGAAGCAGCTGTTCATCGGCGCGGAGGGAACGCTCGGGGTCGTCACCGGCGCGGTGTTGAAGCTGTTTCCAAAACCCGCCGAGATCGAGACCGCGATCGTGGCGGTCGACAGCATCGACAAGGCGATTGCGCTGCTCAACTTTGCGCGCGCGCAGAGTGCGAGCGTCACCGCGTTCGAGTTGATGCCGCGCAACGGGATCGAGTTCGTCGTCAAGCACATCCCGGCCACGCGCGATCCGTTCGGCCGGGCTTACCCGTGGTATGTTCTCATCGACGTTTCGCTGTTCGCGGAGGCGCAGGTCGGCGCGGCGCAGGCGCTGCTGACCGACGCGGCGAGCGCAGGGTTGATCGTCGACGGCGTCGTCGCGCAGTCGCTCGCGCAACGCGAGGCGCTCTGGCGGCTGCGCGACAGCCTCTCCGAGTCGCAGAAGCCGGAAGGCGGCAGCATCAAGCACGACGTGTCGGTGCCGATCTCGGCGATCCCGCGCTTCATCGCGGAGGCTTCGCGCGCGGTGATTGCCGCCGTGCCGGGTGCCAGGCCGGTGCCGTTCGGGCATCTGGGCGACGGCAATATCCACTTCAACATCAGCCAGCCGGCAGGTGCGGACAAAGCCGCGTTCCTGGCGCGCACGGACGAGGTCAACCGCATCGTGCACGACATCGTGCACGCGTTCGGCGGCTCGATCAGCGCGGAGCACGGCATCGGGCAAGCCAAGATCGACGAGATCACGCGCTACAAGAGCGCGGCGGCACTCGAGACGATGCGCGCGGTGAAACGCGCGCTCGATCCAAAGGGGATCATGAACCCGGGGAAAGTGGTTCGGGTTTGAGGCGCGGGCGGCGGCGAAAACCGCGCCGAACGTGCGGGTTCTGGCTTACACCGATGCCGGGCACTACGCGTTCGGCGTGCCCGTCGCCGAGACCGACCCGCGCTATCGGCAGCTCGCCATGCTCGGCGGCTCGAGGAAGGGCACGAACGCGGCGTTGGCGGACGGGTGGGAGAAGACGCGGGCGTTCCTGGGCGAGGCGCTGAAGGCGCCCGGCGAAGAAGCGGTCGCTACACAGAAATAATCCTCTCCTGCAGCGCTTTGGCGATGGCTTGGACGCGCGTGGTTGCCTTCAGCTTCGTCTTGGCGCCGTCCATGTGGAAGCGCACCGTGCGCGAGGAGATGCCGAGGTCGCCGCCGATTTCGCCGTCGCCTTTGCCGCTGGCCGCGGCGCGAAGGCATTGGATTTCGCGCGCGGTCAGGCCGTGCGGCGTGAACGGGCGCTTTGTGCTTTTCAGCGTGCGATAGCGCAGGAACGCCGCGTGCGCGAGGATCTGAAGCATCGCGCGAGCGAGCGGCGTGGTGTCCGGCTTGTTGCCGCCGAAGATGAAGCCGGCCAGCGGTTCGTCACCGTCGTAGACCGGCACGACGAGACCGTCGCCGTGCTTGACGACGTCGGCCATCAGGTCGGCCCAGCGTCCGCGCGTCGCCGGGTCGGCGCGTAGTTCGGAGATCAAGAACGGCTCCGGCGAACGCAACGCGCGCTGTACGAACGGCGAGGATGTGTAGGTGTAAGCGCGGTCGATCTCCGGCAGAACGGTGGGCGCATCGGTGTAGAACGTCGCGTCGACCGCCCCACCAGCCAGGCGTGCCGCATCCGACCCTGCGAGGTGCGTGTAGCCGAGACCGGCCGCAAACTCCTTCATCGTCGTCCATATCTGGGCGATCGCCGGTACGCCGCGAACCTGGTCCAGAGCATGCGCGAAGCGCAACGTTACGTCGGCCATGGGCCGCCTCCGTCCGGATCTTGGAGCCTTCGAGTTTATGCCTTCTGCGGCCGACGGCAAGCGCGCGATGGTGGTTAAGTCGCAGACGGGATCGGTCACGCGGCGAAGGTGACCCGCATTTGATCGATCTGCCGAATCGCGCCCGGCTTGAGCCGTGGCGGGTCGCCCACGAGCTGCGTCTTCGGGGCAAGGCGGGCGATGGTGGCGAGGGTTTCTTCCATCTCGGCGCGGGCGAGCGCTTCGCCGACGCAGCGGTGGGCGCCGGCGCCGAAGATCATGTGCCAGCGCGGGTGGTCTTTGCGGGTGATGTCGAAACGGTTTGCGTCGGCGAAGACGTCGTCGTCGCGCAACGCGGACAGCAGCGACACGGCGATCAGCGTGCCGGCCGGGATCAGGTAGCCGTCGAGTTCGAAATCCTTCACGGCGACGCGCGGGATGCCGGAGATGACCGGCTCGAAGCGCAGACCTTCGTCGACCGCGCCGCGCTTCAAGCCATCGGGGTTCTCGCAGAAGGCGCGCCACTGCGAGGGATGCTGCAGCAGCTGCGCCAGCGTCATGCAGAGCGAGCCGCGCGTGGTGTCGGATCCGGCGAGGATCAAGCCGATGATTTGAGTGCGGATTTCGATGTCGCTGAGTTCGCCGTCGCGCGCGGTCGCCTCGACGTAGTCGGTGAGGAAGTCCTCCCGCGGGCTGCGGCGCCGTTCGTCGAGCAGCGCGCTCACGTACTTGTCGAAGGCGGTCAGGCTTGCTTCGATTTGCGGGCGGCGCGCGGGGTCGATGAAGCCGAGGCTCTCCGCCGTGTCGGCGATCCATTGCAGGAAGATCGGCAGGTCGGAGCGCGGGATGCCGAGGATGTCGGCGATGATGCGGGCGGGGATTTGTGCCGCGATCTCGTTCACGAAGTCGATCGGGCCGGCGTTCAGGCGCGGCTTGATGAGTTCGGCGGCGAGTTCGGCCGCCTTCGGGCGCATCGCGTCCATCAGCTTGAAGGCGAACGTGCGCTGCACCGGCGCGCGGCGGCGGCGATGAACGTCGCCGTTCGCGAACAGCATCGCCGCTTCGGTGAACGCGTAGATCGGGCCCGAGGTGATCCCGGACATGATCTTCGTTTCCATTTCGAGCTGGCGCGTGACGTCGGTCATCACCACGTCGAGGTGGCGGGCACGGAGCGCCAGCACGAGCCCCATCTCGACCCTCACGAGCGGCACCTTCGCGCGGCATTCGGCGAAGACGGCGTAGGGATCGGCGTCCGCCGGCATGGGCAGCGGGAGCGTCGGGATGTCGGCGAGGGTACGGGGCATGGGGTGTGTGCTCTCAGGTATCAGGGGCACTGTACCACTTCCAGATGCTGAGGCGATGTTATCCAGGCGTAGCTGCGTCTGCTTCAATCATCGAAGCGTAGGTCGCTTCGGGCAAATCATGTATGGTGGGCATTCGACGGAGAGATCGCCCATATGAACACGCTCTTCGGATGTTTGCTCGCCAGCGTTGTTCTCGCCGTCTGCGTCCACACCGTGAGTGGTGTGCCAGCGGTCGCGGCCCCGGGGACGCATCGTAATGCGCCGGGCGGCCGGATCGTCGTCGAATCGACGCAGGGTCTTCGGGTTTTTGATGTGACGACACGCAGGCAGCGCGTCTTCGCGGTTCTGCCGTCCGACATTCAGACGGGGGTGACCGCGTCTGCTGCGGGGCTCATCGCCGACCAGAATAGCTATCGAGGTGTCAATTCGCGTTGGCGCGTCAGCTTGCGCTCCGCTTCCGACGGCAACACCGTCAGCGAGTACCAGGTGCCGCGCGCGAGTTCGCTGCCGATCGGCGTCGCCGCCATCTCCGCCGACGGCGCACGTTTGGCGATCGCTTTGAGCGAACCTGCTCGACCGGACGGTGGCGGCTTTGTCGATCGTGTGATGGTTGTCGACCTCGCAAGCGGGAATACGACGATGATCGACTCCGCGGCGGAAGCCGTGTGGCTGGGCAGCGGCGAATTGTTGGTGCGCAACAAGGACCGCGTTCGCGTGCTCAGTGCGTCGCTTGCAAACCTCGGCGAGTTGCCGTTCGTCGTCAACAGCCGCGACGCGGCGATGTCCGGCTCGCCCGACGGGCGGTTCATCGTGTACGAAAGCAACGGCCAGATTCGCGGCTACGACCGGCAGGAGCGCAGAAGCTGGGTCGCGGCCACCTCCACGCGCACGCTCTACGCCCCGGTAATTTCGCCGGACGGTGCCTGGCTTGCGGTGCTGCGCGGTGCGCGCTCTTCGGGCCTGTTCGTGCATGTGGTGCCGTTCGCTGCGGGCAGCACGGCGCAGGTGAACGATGCGGACAGTCTGTTCAGCAGCGACGGCAAGGCATTGCCCGGCGACGAACGCTTCGCATGGATTCCGGCGTGAGAGGCGGCGCGATGACACCCGAGATTGAAGCTCTCTACGGGCGCATCGGCCAAGCGGTCGTCGACTGCGTTGGCGTCCCCTTCATCAAGAGCTACGTGAGCATCGAGATGGCCGACGATGTCGGCAGCGTCGGCATGTTCGTCGACAGAGGCGATGGCGCGTATGAATTCCAAGTCGACGAGTCGGGCGATCTCTTCGACCTCTTCGCCGAGTTGCGCGAACGCCACATCGCCGCCGGATTGGGTGCGTGGTCGCAGGCGACCTTTACGGTCGACGCGAACGGGCGGTTCGGCATCGACTTCGGCTTCGACGACATCAGCGATAGGGGCGCCGGCAGCGCGCGGCGTGACGCTTGGATCGCGCGTGTGCTCGGCCGCGACGCGGTGGTGCGCTGGGATTCGTGAGAACGGCGCATTCCGGCGATCGGGTTTTGTGAGCAGCGATCACGTTGAACAAGTCCGGAGAACGATCCATGTGGGCTGCATTGCGGAATCGACTGGCGATCGTCTTTCTGATTGCGACGGCTGTGGCTTGTGCGCCAACCGAGCCAACGGTGGCGCCGCCTGCGCCGCCGGACGCGGTGCGTGTGAGCGACTGGGGTGAATTCGACCAAGAGCGCGCCGATCAGTTGCGCTTTGGGTTGGCCGAATTGGCGAAACGTTTCCCGCACGGCGAGCCGATCGAATTCCAGATTTGGCGTCTGCCCGCTTCAACCACATGGGACGGCGTGCGTTCCTACTACGCGCAGCAACCTGGCTGGCGGCCCGACGACGCCATGCGAACCACGGAAGGCCCGCTCACACCCGATGCGCAAGTGTTCCTGGATACGAAGCGGGTTACGCGGCTCGATGTCGCCTTGTTTCGTGCGCGGAGCGGCACACCCGCAGACACAGCCGTGTTGGTGGTGCAGCGTTTGCGCATGTGACGTCTACGACAACTGCGGTGCGCCTTTGGCAGCCTCGGCCGAGCACGCGGCTGCCGCATTGGGCCAGAGCCGAGGGACACCGCGATCACGAGCCGCAATTGTTCCGGGCTGCCACATGTTTCCCCGAACTGGCCGCCGTATTGCGGAAATTCGTCTGGAGCAGGTTCGTCTGACCTGGAATCGATGGCGAGTCAGCCTTCACCACGAAGGCACAAAGAAACACGAAGGTGCACCAAGATTGTCGTCCTTTGGCGCCGAGCGCCTTTCAAACGCTGACTGCGCGCTGGCGCGCGCGAACAAATCCACTTGGTGAAACTTTGTGTTTCTTGGTGCCTTTGTGGTGAAAGCTGACTCTGCGTTGCCTATTCCGTCTCAAGCAAACTCGCTCCAGTGGAAGCGCGTGTCCGCGTTAGGGCGCGACAGCCGTCGTAGCTGCCGCCGCGCGGGGTACGACAAACATCAGCACCAGGGTCGCTGCAATCGCGAGGCCGATTGCGACGCCGATTGGCAGCCAACTGTCCGGCCGCACCACGCCGCAAAAGACGATGACCGAGAACAGGGGAATGTCGAGGAAATGGGTGAACTTGCCGGTCAGGGTTCGCGCGTGGTCCCGCGTCTCTCGAGTCAGCGGTCCACCTTCCGGCATCGCCCGCGATATCTTCAGCGTGCGTTGGAATTGCATTCGTGTGATCGTATTTCCTTCGATGAACTCGAACAGGAAGAGCCCCCACATAGCGGTCAGCCAGGGCGTATCAAAATATCCGTATCCCACCTGCCAGATCAGAAGCGGCCCCGATACCAGCACCATCACCGCGCCCGGAACGACGACGAAGTCGTAAAGGATTGCTGTGTAGTGGGCGGCCTCTGCGAAGATCACAGGACGAGCGGCGGCGTAGCCGCGCCACTCGGAAACAAACACCGCCAACAGACCGCCGCCGATGAAGACGAAGCCCATGATGTGCAGGAATCGTAGCGCCGTATAGAGATCCATGAGATGGCGCCCCTATGGCTGGCGTTGACGCAAAAGGGACGCCGCCACGCCCAGCGCGATGGCGACGAACGCCAGAAGAATGTTCACCGCGCCGAACATTTCTTCGCGCGCGGCGATTTGCGCGAGAGCTGCTTGTGTCATCGTCCCATTGCTGACCGACGTGGCCGCGGTCTCGAGCTCGAACGCTACCGGGATCAGCACGACCGCGGCGATCAACGTAACGGCGACCCCGAGTCCTATGTGCAGCGGAAGCGCGGGTCCTTTTTGGTATTTCGACGTTGCGGCCATCAACGCGCCGCTGATCACGGCGATCGTCAAGCCCGGTATGGTGACATAGAGGTTTGCAAGAACGATCGCTTGGCGCGCGGCAAGCATGGCGGGCGCGCTTTCGGCTGCACCAGGAATCAGCGTTGTCGCGACATGCCCAAGGATGCTGCCAAAGAACATCGCGACACCGACGAGGTGGGCGAATCTGAAGAACTGGAACATGTCTTCACTCCTTGCCTTCGCGGTCGTGCCGCTTCGAAAGCGATTTCGTTCGCGCCGTTAGATCGGCGGGCGCGCGGACCGGGTCCGGAATCGGCCTTTCATTTTCAGACCATCGCGCATGTTGAGGCCGAGCATCGTCATGTTCGTCGCGCCCGCCACCAGTTCGATCGTTTGAACGATGTAGAAGCTCGTATCGAACTCGAGCGCCGATGCCTTGGAGGCGAGGAACAATGCGGAAGGGATGAGAACGAGAATGCCGTTCGCTGCGATCAGCGGCATGCGTTTGATCTTCGCGGCGATCAAACCTGTCCGCCGCTTGCCCGCCAACGCGAAGCCCGAACCGCCCGCCGCAGCCAGGGCGGGCACCAGCACCAGAAAGCCCCAGGGGATCGCGGTCTTGACCGCTATGATGACGGCCTGCGTCGCAAACAACTCCGTCAACACCGTGGATGTCCAAAAGAGCGCAATCGTGAGGAACGCAACCGTGCCGGCGATGGGATGGATGATGTTGGTCATGGGGTTGGCTCCGTTGCGGCGGCTAGGCGACGCAGATATCCGCGACCGCGACCTTCTGAAACAGATGCGGCGAGGCAACCGCCGACGCCGGATAGGTCGAAAGCTTCGCCACGAACTCCGGATGCGTGAAGGCGGCGCGGAAGGCGGCATTCGATTCCCAGACGGCGTAGTTCAAGTAGGTCGGGTTTTCGCCGATCGCGCGATGAAGCTGGGTCGAGATGAATCCGGGCAACCGCTTCATGAGCGCCGCATCGTCCTGCCAGACCTTGAGGAAGGCGCTCTCGTCCGCCCTGTCGATCGTGAAGAGGTTTACGAGCACCACCGGCGAGGCTTCGAGACCAAGCTGCCGTTCGATCGGGAACGAAGGATCGAGGGGGCGCAACATCGACATGGCAGGCTCCAACGTGTTTGGCTATAAACCTTGCATCAATATGTCTGTATGACATTATGATGTCAAGATAAATGTATGGATACAAAATGCGGAAAACTAAGCGTACGCTGGCCGGCGAAGCCCTGACTGGCCTCATTCTCGATCTGTTCCGATTGGACGGTCTGATGCTGACGGCGGGCGACCGCCTGGTGGCGCGGCTTGGCCTGACCAGCGCGCGCTGGCAAATCCTGGGCGCCATCGTGGCGGCGGAACGTTCTCAACCGGTTGCCTGGCTCGCCCGCGACATCGGCGCCAATCGTCAGAATGTGCAGCGGATCATCAACGACCTACAGAGGGAAGGACTCGTCGCTTTCGAAGCCAACCCGCATCACCGGCGGGCGCAACTCGTCGTGCTCACCGACAAGGGGAGGCAAGCCTTCGAAGCTGCGATGCAGTTGCAGGCGCCCTGGGTCAACGCGCTTTCGGACGGACTGTCGCTTAGAGACTTGGAAACAGTTCATCGCGTGGTCAGGGCCCTGCGCAGCAAGCTGGAGAACAACGGCGAAGCGTAAGCGCCCGCCTCCAAGGAGAATGGTATTCGGTACTCGCATCCTGGCGACTGGTTATGGTGCCGCTAGAGCGAGTTTGCTTGAGGCGGAACAGGCAGCGCAGAGTCAGCTTTCACCACAAGGGCACGAAGAAACACGAAGGTGCACCAAGATTGTCGTCCTTTGGCGCGGAGCGCCTTTCAAACGCTGACTGCGCGCTGGCGCGCGCGAACAAATCCACTTGGTGAAACTCTGTGTTTCTTGGTGCCTTTGTGGTGAAAGCTGACTCGCCATCGATTCCAAGTTAGACGAACCTGCTCTATCGGCCGTTGCTGCTCTTGGGCAGCAAGCGCGAGCGGAACGCCCGCGGTTCCGGGCTTGGCTTGCCCGCTTCGATGCGACAAGTTATCCGCGACAATAAGCGAAGATGATTTTCCTATACTCTTCGATGTATTGTCGGCACGTTTGTGTCGAGAGATTGCGTGTGTTTCTACCGGCGTTACGGCGCCGACGGTTGGGGCGTTACTTGTAACAGGCGGCGTAACGCGCCTGTAACGCCGGAAACGGCGGACTTAAGCCAATGTAACGCCGTAACGGGTGTTTTCATGCTGTTTTGCTGCAACGCTATTGGTGTCCCCGAAATTTGGCGCTTGGAAATGGGGCGCCGTGAGACCGCTACGGCCGGCCAGGCCGGGGCGCTACAAGTAGCGGCGCGGTAGCAGCCTTGTAGCGCCGGAAATGGCGGACTGAAGCCGATGTAGCGGCGTAGCGGCTGTTTTGATGCTGTTTTCGTGCAGCGAGGCGTGTTTTGAGGCTATTTGATCTTCAACAGCTCGATGTCGAAGGTGAGCACCTGGTCGCCCTTGATCGGGCCTTTGCCTTTGCAGCCGTAGGCGAGTTCGGAGGGGATGACGACGTTCCACTTGTCGCCTTCCTTCATCATCGTCAGCGCTTCTTGCCAGCCCTTGATGACACCGCCGGCTTCGAATTCGGCGGGGGGCTCGGACGGTTTCGTTTCGTCGAAGGTGGAGCCGTCGATCAGCGTGCCCTTGTAGCGAACCTGGACGGTCGAGGCCCAGGTCGGGTTGCGGGTGCCCTTGCCGGCCGAGATGACGCGGTATTGCAGGCCGCTTTCGGTGACCTTGACGCCTTCGGCCTTTTTGTTGGCCTCCAAGAATGCCGTCATCTTGTCCCAGTTCGCCTTGTCGCGGTCGGGACAGGCGTCGACGGCGCGGACCTTCGGTTTCTCGTCATCGTCGCCGCCGCCAAGGGAGAAGACGCAACCGGTGAGCGTGAGGCTGCCCACGGCGATCATGGATACTGCGGCGATACGGCCGAACGACATGTACGAACTCCAAATCAGGGCGAAGCTGTTTCGAGGGGCGGAAACTGCCCCGGGGCGCGCGCGACTTGCAAGAGGGATGTGCTAGGACACTGGCACATCAGACATTCGGCATTGGACGAAAGGCACGAAAATCATGAGTTCGCGGCAAGCCATTTTTATCACCGGGGCGGCCTCTGGCATGGGGCGAGAAACGGCGAAGCTGTTCGCCTCAAAGGGGTGGTTGGTCGGGGCGGCCGACGTGAACGAAGCGGGGCTTGCCACGCTGCAACAGGAGCTGGGGTCGGAGAATTGCTGGACTGTGAAGCTCGACGTCACGTCGAAGCCTGCATTCGATCAAGCGCTCGCGGCGTTCGACGCGAAGGCGGGGCGGCTCGACCTTCTGTTCAACAATGCGGGGATCGGCGAATCGGGGTGGTTCGAGGACGTGCCTTACGAGGCCGCGATGCGGGTCGTGCAAATCAACTTCGTCGGCGCGTTGAATGGAGCCTATGCCGCCCTGCCCTATTTGAAGAAGACCGCGAACTCGATGTTGTTCACAACCTCGTCCTCGTCGGCGACGTACGGGATGCCGCGGATCGCCGTTTACGCGGCGACGAAGCATGGCGTGAAGGGCTTGACCGAGGCGCTGTCGGTCGAGTGGGCGCGGCACGGTATCCGGGTCGCGGACGTGCTGCCCGGCTTGATCGACACGGCCATCCTGCGCGAGACGCCGAACCGCTCCGGCGACGCGCCGAAGCCGACCGAGGAGCAGTTCTATGCGAACGCGCCGAAGACGGGGATGTTCCGGTTGATGCCGGCCGACAGCGTCGCGAAGTGCGCGTGGGAGGCTTACGCATCGCGCAAGACGAAGCTGCACTACTATGTGCCGAAAGAGATCGCCTGGATCGACCGGATCAAGGGGTTCGCGCCCAGCTATATGCGCGGACGGATCATGAAGCTGTTTCCGGCGCTGGCGGCGCGGGCGGGCGCAGGACCCGAAAAGTAAGAAGCCGGAGATCGCTCTCCGGCCTCATTGTAAATTCGAACTCGGCGGCGGCCTTAGAGATTCCGGCCGCGCTGAGGACGGTAGAAGATGTGCGTGCCGATTTCGGCCACCTTGACCATGCGCGAAGCCCAACGGGGGTTCACGTAGTCGGCGTGGTAGAACGTGGCGCCGCCGGCGACGGCGTTGACCTTGCCGCCGGTGCGCATGACGTTCGCCGCGATGCGGTTCGCCTGGCGCCAGGCGTCCTTGCTCACGACGCGATCGGAAACGCCGTCGCAGGTGAACGAGAACTGGCAGCCGGTGCGGCGGCTCGAGCCCTCATAGACCACGCCGCAGATCGTCTTTGGACGGCCGGGGACGCGGGTGCGGGCGAGGACGACTTCGGCCACGGCCTTCTGGCCCTGGGCGCTCTCGCCCCGGGCTTCGAAATAAATGGCGGTCGCGAGGCAGTTCTTCTCGGCCAGATAGGCTTGGTAGGCCGGGCGGTTCACAACCTCGTCCCGGACGATGGTCACAGGCAGCGGCTTGGAGCCGGGGGCTTCCAGCGTGGAGAGCGTGGGGCGCAGGCTGGCCAGGCGCAGCACGACCGGTTTGCCTTCGATGGCATAGGTCGGCACGGTCGCCGCGGTGGACACCACCGGGCTGACAAGCGCGATGGTCAGCGCGTAAAGCAGGGCTCCGCCAAACCCGACGCGCAGAATGCGGTCGTTGCGGCTGAGCAGTCGAACAAGTCCAAACGTCTTCGCCATGATAGCTCCATGGTTAGTGGCGTCTCTAAACACCCTCACTGGGCCGGACCCCTTGGCGGGGCCTCTCATCGTTTCTCAGGTCCGACGGTTGCAGCCATC
>CAZXAQ010000051.1:15042-27401 GCA_964638635.1 uncultured Flavobacteriaceae bacterium | reverse complement strand
GGCGCACCAGTTGGGGTCGCGGGTGCCAGAGCGAAACCTCTTTGTATGTTTTCCCGAGAGTGACGGGGGCCATTCCTATTTGGCCGCCCGCGAGATGCTCAATCCGAAGAGCGTCGCGCATCTTCTGTTCCGCAACACGGTCGCCGAGTCGTTTGAGGCGGTTGCAGCGGGCCAAGCGACCTACGCGGTCGTGCCCTACTACAACTCGATCACGCAGACGGACGGCGCGACGCTGAAGGCGCTGGGCAGCGGCCAGTTCGAAGTCTTCGCGCAGGTTTGCATGCCGACGAGCTACGTCCTCGTCGCGCACACCGACTACATCGACGAGTTCCTGCGCACCTACACCTCGATCAAGGAACTGGGCGACGACCCGAGCCCGGAAGACAAAGCGAAAATCTATACGCGCTTCCTCACGCGCATCTATGTGGGCGCGCACGCCGACGAACAATATCGCGGCCGTCTGATCCGCCCCGACCTGAAGAACTCGACCGTCGAACTGTCGCGCAATCCGCTGCGCGTGCTCGAGGAACTTTCGCGCTCCGACCAGATGACGCAGATGATGAAGGTCGGCCGCGACTCGCGTCCGGACAAAGGCGGCATCTATCTCGGCGGCGGTCAGCAAGTGCTCGTCCGCGACACCGTGCAGGCGCCGGCGGCCCTTGTCGCCGCGGGCCTGCTCGACGCCCCCGGCGACCCGGACGGTTGGGACCAACCCGGCTCGCTCGGCGAAATCGTGGCGCTGCTGCGCAAGCTGCTGGTGCTCTTGAACGTCTATTCGTTCGGCGCGCCGGACCTGCCCGAGAACACGACACAATATCTGCTCGTCGGCCGCCGCGGCGACGCGGCCCCGCCCAAGGACGCGCTGAAGCTGCCCGCAACGGTCACGACCCGCATCATGACCATGGTGCGCCCGGCCGGAAAGAAATCCAGCGCCGATCAGTGGCTGAAGCCGTTCAACGATCTGTCGCGTATCGCCCGCCAACATGGCTTTGTGTTCGATCGCGCACCGGTCACCGTGTCGTCGGCCAAGAGCGCGGCCTTCCTCTACGAAGGCGGCAAGCTCAAAGACGGCGCACTGATCTCGCCGTTCCGCCTCTTCGACTGGCTGTTCGGCGAAAGCACGAGCTTCGTCGGCGGCAAGGACCGCACGCTGCGCAAGATGCTGGAGAAGAAGCCGTCCGACAAACCGGACGCGCCCGGCAACTTCAACCGCTACTTCCTGGGCGAATACCCCAGCTGGTGCTACGGCGTGAACCTGAAGCCGGGCGAAACCTCGCGCTGCTGCGACGAACCGCACGACACCGTCGCGACCAGCACGGACGTCACCGCGCCGTTCTTCCAATACGTGATCTGGACACTGGTCGCGCTGACGGCCCTAGGCCTGATCGGCATGCTGCTCTACTGCCCGCTGACGGGTACCTGCGGAGCCCCGACATTCCGGCCGCCAGACCCGCGCGTTCTCGAGCAGCCAACCCAGCCGCCGGCACCCGAACAACCCGCGCCGCAAACGCCGCCCGCGATCGTTCCCGACAACGGAACGAAACCGCCGGCAAGCGAGCCGCTGAAGCCGGCCTATCCGGGTCTTGGCGGCCCGTCGAAGCCACCTCTCAGCGAACCCGTAGCGCCGCCGGCCTATCCGGGCCTGAACCAACCGCCGAAGCAGGAGCCCAAATCCTCGACGGCGCCGCTGACGCCGGTCACGCCATCAACCGTGCCGGCTCAGCCGCCGCGTGTGGAAGCGGCGCGCCCGCAGCCGGTGTTCCACGTCGCCTTCTTCCACGACAAGGCCAACCTGACGACGGATTCGATGAACGCCCTCGCCTCGGCCGCAAGCCAGGTCATCCAAATGGGACGTCCGGCGAAGGTTCGCGCCGTCTCGCTGGGCCCTAAGGAAACCGACGAGCTCTGGAACCGCCGCCGCCTGCGGATCGAAGACGAACTCGTTCGCCAAGGCGTGCCGCGCAACCAGATCACCTCCGCGCGTGCCGGCTCGCAGCTGATCTTCACGCTGCGCCCCGCCTCTCAACCCGCGCCAGGGCCAGGCAAGCGCGCAGCGTTGGAACTCGACCAGGTGAAAGATCCCTTGATGGGCGACTACTGAGCGGCGCGTTTCCGTCTGAGATAGACATAGAACGCGCCGCCGCCGCCGTGCCGTTGGTGGGCTGACTGCACGCCCACGACGACGGCACGCAGCTCCTCCAGCCAGCGCGGCACAAGCTCCCGTAGCACGCCGCCCTTGCCCGTGATCACGAGCAGACACCGGTTCCCGATCTCATGCCCCCGCCGCACGAACGCGACGAGGCGCGTATGCGCTTGGGCCTGCGTCAGCCCATGCAGATCCATCGTCGCATCCGGCAAGACCTTGCCGCGGCGCAGCCGCTCCGCCGTGGCCCCGTCGACGCCGAAGGCCGGGGCAGGGCGCTTCGCCGGCGCCGGAGCAGCGGCAACGCGCGCCGGCAGCTCGACGGCCTTAGGACGCGGCGCAGGCTTCGCTTCAAGAACCGGTTTCGCTGGTGCCTTCGGCGTTCGCCGCACGCGCGCCTTACGCACGTCGCGCGTGACGTGCTCCCACAAGTCGCGCTCGTCGTCGCGAAGATCCCGCTTACGCCCCATGCGCGTCAGTTGAGCCGCGCCGCAACGGCCTTCGGCAAGAGCACGATGAGCCGCCCCCGATGCGCCATGCGCCCGGCGATCTCTTCCGCCCGTTTTCCGGCACCCCAATAAACGTCGCCGCGCACCGGCCCACGAATGGCGCCGCCCGTATCCTGCGCCACGACCAGGCGGCGGAACACGACATCGGGCCCGGTTTCGGCCGGCGAGGTCGCGTCGATCCACATCGGCGCGCCAAGCCCATGGAACTTGAGGTCGACCGCCAAGCTCGCCTCCGGCGTCAACGCGACGCTCTGCGCCCCTTCGGCGCCCAGCGCCGGATCGGCAATCGGCTGCTCCTTGAAGAACACATAGGACGCATTCTCATTCATCAACGCGTCCGCCTTCGCCGGATTGTCGGCAAGCCAGCTGCGAATCCGCTGCATCGACATATCCTCGCGTCGCACCTCGCCGCGCTCGACCAGCACCTTGCCGATGCCGGTGTAGGGATGCCCGTTCTGCCCGTCGTAAGCGACGCGGATCACCTCGCCGTTCGCAAAGCGCACACGCCCCGACCCTTGCACCTGCAGAAAGAACGCCCCAACCGCATCGTCGATATAGGCGATCACATTCGACCGCCCGCCGAGCCCCGACGACACGATCTGCGCCCGCGTCGCGTAGGGCACAAGCTTCGCGTCGGCGACCCGCCCCGCGATCCGCTCGCCTTTCAGCGCAGGCCGGAACGTGCCGAGATCGACCGACACCAAATCGCCGGGCCGCGTGTAGAGCGGCGTCGTGAATGCACCTCTTGCGGTGCGGCTACCGGTCAACTCCGGTTCGTAGTAGCCGGTGAAAAGCCCAATCTCTTCGCCGCGGTTCGACGCGATCACTGGCTCGAACCAAGCCTCGAAGAACTGCCGCGCCCCAACACCGCCGCCGAGCGCCACCGTGCACGCACCGCGCCACTCGCCGACCGTGCCGTAAGCCGCAACACCGCCGAACGCGTCGGCGTCGTTGCGCGCGACAAGCCGTTTGCATGAAGCGGCAAACGCGGCGAACGCCGCCTTCGGATCGCTCCCCGCCCAATCGTCGAGTTTCGCAAAACTGGTGCGCTCGAGAACGAGTTCGTCCGGCTGCTTCTCGCCGACGATGCCCGACAGCGGTGCGCAGGCCGCCGCTAGAATCAAAACTCCGGCGGCGGCGGCACGAGAGAGGCGCATGGTTCGCGAGATCTAGGCCGCGGCCGTCGCGACGAGCTTCCAGTTCGGGTCGCCCGAACGCGTATCGCGCGCGAACGTCCAAACGTCGGTCACTTCGCGCACGACACCGGCAGCGCCTTCGATCACCGCGCCAGCCGCATCGCGCGTGGCACTGATGAGTTCGCTAACGAAGCGCACGGTCACTTCCGCAATGCGCCCGCGCAGACCCGCCTCTTCAAGGCTCGCCTGCTTCAAGCCCACGAACGAGAAGTCGACCTTCTGCCCGGCCTTCTCGCGCGCCGCGATCGCAGCGTCGAAGCTTGCGTAAACATCCTCGCCCAACAGCGGCTTCAGCGCACCCCGATCGCCGTCGGCATAGGCCCGCGCGATCATCTCGTGCGCGACCTTGGCGCCGCCGACGAAGGCATCCGGATCGAAGCTGCGATCGGCTTCGCGAATCTGATCGACGCCCAGCGCCAAAGCCGATCCCGGTACCACTTTGGCCATCACGCTGTCGCGCATGACCGGCCGCGGCGGCATCTCGCGCGGGCGCGGCAGCGGAACCACGTTGTCGTCTTTCGCCTGCGCGGGTCGCCGCGTTTCGACGCGGCGCGGATCGTAGGGCGGCGGCTCGTTGCCGGTGCGCTTACCGAGCACCGAGTAAAGGCGGAAGAAGACGAACGCGGCGATCGCCGCCAGAAACACCAATTCCAAGACCGTTCCGGTCATCGATCCAATCCGCTTCCTTGAGCCCGCGCGCCACCCACTCTTTTTTGCCGCACGGCCCCTTTCGACAGGTGGGGCCGCAAACGGCGCGCGCTGGGGATAAACCCTACAGCCACAATCCTTTCTGGTCCATAGCGCGAGGTGAAGCGATGCGCCCTGACGGCGATCAAATCGGCCGCAACGTCTGCGTGAACCATGACATTTGCTTGTGCGTGGCCGCCTGGCCGTGATAGCCACCCGCCCGCACCAGACTGTGCCGATTGCACAGCTTTTCCTCAAGGATAACCGATGACTGACACGCCCTCGAACGGCAGCGCTCCGCCAGACGCGATGGATGCAGGGCAGGCAGCCCAAATCCAGGTTCTAGCCCAATACGTTAAAGACTTGTCATTCGAGAACCCGGCGGCCCCGATGAGCCTGCAGGGTTCCAAACCCGCGCTCGAAGTCGGTGTCGACGTTCAAGCCCGCGGCCTCGGTATCGACCAATACGAGGTCACGATCCGCATTCGGGCCGACGCGAAGGCCGCAACGCAGACGATCTTCGTGTGCGAAGTCGCCTATGCGGGCGTCTTCGTCCTGAAGAACATCCCGCAGGAAAACATTCAGCCGATCCTTTTGATCGAGTGCCCGCGTCAGCTGTTCCCGTTCGCACGCCGCGTGGTCGCCGACACGACGCGCGACGGCGGCTTCCCGCCGCTGATGCTCGATCCAATCGACTTCATGACGCTCTACCGCGCCCAGCTCGCACAACAAAAAGCGCAACAGCCGCAAGCCGCGGTTTAGTTCCGCCAAATCGCCCCGGCGCCGAGGCCCGCAATCGCGGCCTCGTGCCGGGCGAGTTCGTCCGCCGTCAGCCGCGGCGCTAAGGGCTGCGGCCGCGGCGGGATCGGCAAATAGGTGACCTTCGCGCCGCTGCCCGCCGCCGCATCGGCCGCGCCGAGTTCGAGCCCCGGCTGCCGCCCGCCCAAAAGCTCCAGATAAACCTGCGCCAAAAGCTCCACGTCGAGCAACGCGCCATGTCCCTTCGACTTGCGTTCGTCGAGCGCGATGTCGAAGCGTTTGCAAAGCGCATCCAATGACGCCGGCGACCCCGGAAACTTCCGCCGCGCCATCAGCATCGTATCGACCGCGCGATCCGGATCGAGCTTCGGCTTGGCGACGCGCGAAAGTTCGGCGTTCAAGAACTTGAGGTCGAACTCCGCATTGTGAATGACGAGCTGGCTGTCGCCGATGAACTCAAGAAACCCGTCCGCGACATCAGCGAACAGCGGCTTGTCGACCAAAAATTCCGTCGAGAGATTGGTGATCCGCCGCGACTCTTCCGGCACGTCACGTTCGGGGTTCAGATAGGTGTGATAGCGCGCGCCGGTCGGCGTCCGGTTCTTGAGTTCGATGCAACCGATCTCGATGATCCGATGGCCTTGACTCGGCTCAAGCCCCGTCGTTTCCGTGTCCAGCACGATCTCGCGCATGTTGTTGATTCGCATCCCAAATCTTGGCCGGACGATGCTTCAGCGCCTCGATGATCGCAACGACTTCGCGCTCCGCATGCTCTAACCCCTTCGAGCTATCAACAACAAAATCGGCCCGCCGGCGCTTCTCGGCATCGCTCACCTGCTTCTTCACGATGAGCTCGAATTTCTCGACCGTCATGCCCGGCCGCGCGAGCACGCGCTGGCGCTGCATGTCCGCAGGCGCGGACACAACGACGACGACATCGACGCGCTTTTCGCCGCCGGTTTCGAACAACAACGGCACGTCGATCACCGCCATCTTCGCGCCTGCCGCTGCTGCCTTCTGAAGGAAGTCGCGTTGTGCCAGCCCGACGAGCGGATGCACGACCGCCTCAAGCCGCTTCATCGCCTCCGGCTTGCCGAGCACGGCCCGCCCCAACAGCTCGCGATCGACGCGCCCGTCGACGATCGCATCGGGAAACAGCGCCTGGATCGGCGCAACCGCAACCCCGCCCTTGTCATAGAGAAAATGGACCGTCGCATCGGAATCGCACACCGGCACGCCGTGCCGCGCGAACATCTTCGCGGTCTCGGTCTTGCCCATCCCGATCGATCCGGTAAGCCCGATGATCAACATCAACGCCGTGCCTCAAGAATGGAAACGAGATGCGCGCGCAAGTCCGCCGTCACGCGGGGTTCGACGCCAAACCAAGCGGCAAACCCTGGCCGCGCCTGATGCAATAGCATTCCAAGCCCGTCCACGGTCTTCAGCCCTTGCGCACGCGCTTGCGCCAACAACGGCGTCTCCAGCGGCCGGTACACAATATCGGCAACCACACCCCGGCGCATCGGCTTCAAATCGATCTCAAGAGCCGGCTGCCCGGTCATGCCCAAGCTCGTCGCGTTCACCAGCAATCCCGTTGCCGCAAGAAGCCCCGCCGATGCCGCCCACTCATGGGCCGTAACCCGCGCACCAAAATGCGAGGCCAGCGTCTGTGCCTTTTCCGCCGTGCGGTTGACGAGGTGAACGTGCTTTGCCCCGAGAGAAAACAAACCCGCTATGACACCGCGCGCGGCGCCGCCGGCACCCAACACCACGACGTCCTGTGAAGCCAACGACGCAACGCCACCCTCGCGCAGCGACTCCGCAAACCCGAACACATCCGTGTTGCGCCCAAGCGCGCGCCCACCCTCGAACACAACCGTGTTGACCGCAGCCGTCGCCTCGGCCGCCTCATCGCGCGCATCGACCAGACGGAACGCCGCCTCTTTATGCGGCAAAGTCACGTTCAGCCCACGGAACCCGAGCTTCGGCAGCGCCTTGAACGTGTCCGCGAAATTCTCAGGCGCAATCGCCAGCGGCACGTAGGCCGCATCCAATTTGTGCTCGGCGATCCAATAGCCGTGCAAAGCCGGCGACAGGCTGTGCCCGATCGGCCAACCCGCCACGCCCGCCAATTTTGCTGCACCCGAGATCATGTCTTCAACATGCCATCCAGGCGCAGAAAATCGAGCAACGGAACGAGCGGCAATCCCAAGATGGTGAACGTGTCGCCATCGATGCCGGAAAAGAGCTGAATCCCAAGCCCCTCGACATGATACGCACCGACACTCCCCAGGATCTCCTCACCCGCATCCGCAAGATAGGCCTCCAGAAATGTGTCGGAAAAATCCCGCATAGTAAGCCGCGCTTCCTGCACGATGCGCCAAATGACGGACCCATCGCGTGCCACCGAAACCGCCGACGACAGCACATGCGTTCGCCCACGCAGCCGCCGGAGTTGTTCCCGTGCACTGACCAGCGACCCGGGCTTCTGGAACAGCTCTGCGCCAATGCTCAAAACCTGATCGGCGCCGATGACGAACGCTTGTGGGTGGCGCGAACTCACCTTCACGGCCTTCAATTCCGCCAGCAAATCCGCCACATCCCGCGCCGGGGCCTTCTCCGCGGTCAAGGACTCGATGACCGCCGCTTCATCGATGCGCGCAACATCGACGTCGAAGGCGACGCCCGCCGCACGCAAAAGCCGCTGCCGTGTTAAACTGCCGGAGGCAAGAATGACCGCGCTCATTCGACCGGCTGGCGCGCGCGCGAGTGCAGCGCGATCACCGCTGCCGCAGTCTCTTCGATCGACCGCCGCGTCACATCGATCACCGGCCAACCCTTTTCGCCAAAGAGCCGGCGCGCGAATGCAACTTCGGCCCTGACCGCATCCAGATCGACGTATTCCGTCTCTGCCTCTTCGTTCAGCGACAAGAGCCGGTTCTTGCGAATTTGGATCAGCCGCTCCGGACTGGCCAAGAGCCCGACAATCAATGGTCCCTTGATGGTGTGAATCTGCTCCGGCAGCGACACGCCCAACACGATCGGAACGTTTGCAGTCTTGATCCCGCGATTGGCGAGATAGATACAGGTCGGCGTCTTCGACGTGCGGCTGACGCCCACAAGCACGACATCCGCCCGGTCCAGCGTCTCCGCGCTCTGCCCGTCGTCATGCGCCATCGTGTAGTTGAGCGCGTCGATGCGCGCGAAATACTTCGCATCTAGCTCATGCTGCGCACCCGGCCGATGGCTGACCTCCGCACGCAAATACGAGCCCAACAGGTTCATCACCGGGTCGATCACCGCCACCGACGGTTGCCCAAGCTCCCGGCACTTTGTTTCGAGCAGCTCGCGCAGCTCCTGATTGACCATCGTGTGAAGCACCAGCCCCGGCGCACCCTCGATCTCCGCCACCGCACGCTCGAGCTGTTTGCGCGAACGCACCAACGGATACACATGTTCGATCGGATGCCCCATATCGAACTGCGCACACGCAGCTTTCGCCACGGCATTCAGCGTCTCGCCGGTTGAATCCGACACGAGATGAAGGTGGTAGTAGATGCCTGCGTTGCGCGGTTTCTGCACGGCACGCCTTGAGGATCAACCTGTGGGCTTCATCGCCGATAAGACCGGGGAGAACCGTGGGATGCAAGCATGATCACTTTCGTCCCCTAACGCCCCCAAACCAAAGCCATCGGATCTCCACGGCCAACCGTCAACCATGACCATCTATCCCAAACTTTGGACAATACCCGGCACCAACAACCCATCCACACGCGGCCCTCTTCGATCGCACGCAAAAACACTACATCAACGATCATCGTCCCCAAATGTGGATCGCCTGGCGGCCTGGGCATGACCCTGGGGACCGCGCTGCCAGAGGCCATTTGTCCCAATTCTCCACACGCCAATCATCTTCCTACATCCAATCTTCCCTCTATAAATGAATTGATAATTGGTGTGTTTGAGCGTTGATCGATCAATCCGATAAACCCGTCCTGAAAGCCCTTCACGGTGTGGCCGTTTCGCCAACACCTGTGTGGCTTATGCGCCAAGCTGGCCGCTATCTGCCCGAGTATCGAGAGATCAGATCGAAGGCGAGCGACTTCCTCGCCCTGTGTTTCACACCCGAACTCGCGACCGAAGTTACGTTGCAACCAATCAGACGTTTCGGCTTTGACGCAGCGATCCTGTTCTCCGACATTCTGGTGATCCCCAACGCGCTTGGCCAACGCGTTTGGTTTGTGGAAGGGGAAGGACCGCGCCTCGAACCTCTGACGAATGTTGCGAACCTCAAACCATCTCGGGTCTTGAATGCCCTGAGCCCGGTCATGGAAACGGTCGCCAAGGTCCGCAGCCAACTCCCGCAGACGACAACATTGATCGGTTTCGCCGGGGCACCATGGACGGTCGCCACCTACATGATTGCAGGCCGCGGCGGCGACGACGGTGAAGCAGCACTCGCACTCGGCTACCGCACGCCAACCGACTTCCGCGCCCTGATCGACACGCTGGTCGACGCCACAGCCGAATACCTGATTGCGCAAGTCAAGGCTGGCGCTGAAATTCTCCAAATCTTCGAGAGTTGGGCCGGCACAATCCCGGCACCGCTCGTCGACACGTACTCGGTCCAACCGATCAAACGGATCATCGCGCAAGTCCGCAAGACACACCCGCAAACGCCGGTGATCGTGTTTCCCCGCGGCGCCGGTGCGAACCTCGGACGCTATGCGGACGAGACGGGCGCAAACGCGATTTCGATCGATACGCAAACCCCGCTGAGCGCGGCACGGCGCGCGGTCGGCAGCAAGCTTACGCTTCAAGGCAATCTAGATCCGTTGGCACTCATCCAAGGCGGCAGCGCGCTCGCAGACGCAGTTCGTGCGATCCTGCACGACACCAAGGGCATGCCGCACATCTTTAACCTCGGCCACGGCATTCGTCCCGAAACGCCCATCGCGCACGTCGAAGAGTTGCTGCGCCTCATCCGGAACGCCGGCGCATGAGAGTTGCGGTCGTTCTGTTCAACCTGGGCGGCCCGGCCTCGCTCGACGCGGTCGAACCGTTTTTGTTCAATCTCTTCAGCGATCCGGCGATCATCCAGGTGCCGCAACCGATGCGGTGGGCGCTCGCCAAGTGGATCTCGAGCCGCCGCGCGCCGATCGCCCGCGAAATCTACGCCAAGATGGGCGGCTCCTCGCCGATCCTCGGTCAAACCTACAACCAAGCCTCCGTTCTGAAGGCGGCACTCACAAACAACGACGGCATCCACTTCGAAACCTTCGTCGCCATGCGCTACACCGCACCGCGCGCCTCCGATGTGGTCTTGCAAGTCAGACGCTTCCGTCCGAACCGCATCGTGTTGCTGCCTCTCTATCCGCAATTCTCGACGACAACGTCGCGTTCGTCGCTGCGCGAATGGCACCGCCTTGCCCGCGAAATCAAAGCGCCTGCGGCAACCGTCTGCTGCTACCCGCAAGACGAAGGCTTCATCGGCGCGCAAGCCGAGTTGATCGACGAGAGCATCAAGACACTCGCTCCGAACGTCCGCTTCCGCCTGCTGTTTTCCGCGCACGGGCTGCCGGAGCGTGTCGTCGCGGCAGGCGATCCTTATCAAGAGCAGGTCCAGCTGACCGCGAAGGCGCTTGTCGCCAAGCTCGCGCGCCCGCAGCTCGACTGGCGCGTCTGCTACCAAAGCCGCGTCGGTTCGCTCAAATGGATCGAACCCGCGACCGACGACGAAATCAAACGGGCAGGGGCCGAGGGCCTCGCCATCGTGATGGCGCCGATTGCCTTCGTCTCGGAGCATTCCGAGACGCTTGTCGAACTCGACATCGAATACGCGAAACTGGCTTTGGAGTGCGGCGTGATCAACTATGTCCGCGCCCCCACCGTCGGCACGCACCCCGCGTTCATCGAAGGCCTCGCCAAACTCGTGCGTGAAGCGGCCGCTCGCGAAGGCACCAAGCCTGCCGGCGGCGCACGCGTCTGCCCTGCCAAATGCGGCCAGTGCGCGCTCGAAAGGAAAGTCGCATGAGCGAGGCGCTTCTGCCGTATTACCTCTGGCTGAAGGCGTTCCACATCATGGCGGTGATCGCCTGGATGGCCGGGATGCTCTATCTGCCGCGCCTGTTCGTCTACCACTGCGAAACGTCAGCGGGCACGGCCGAGTACGAGCGCTTCAAACTGATGGAGCGCAAACTCATGCGCATCATCATCAACCCCTCGATGATCGCCGTCTGGATCCTGGGCCTGTCGCTCGCGCATGTAACCCACGCTTGGGGCGAAAGCTGGTTCCACGCCAAGCTGCTGCTGGTGATCATCCTCTCTGGTCTGCATGGCATGCTGAGCCGCTGGCGGAGGGACTTCGAGCACGCCCGCAACACCAAGTCCCAGCGCTTCTACCGCATCGTGAACGAGGTTCCGGCCGTCCTGATGGCCGGGATTGTCATACTCGTCGTTGTGAAACCCTTCTGACCCGAAAAGAAGGGTTTCAAGCCAAAAATTAAAGTCCGGACATCCCCTTCTCAGGCGCCGCCGCCTGGGCTACATAATGGATCAACCTCCGAAAACGTCCGGAAATTGTCCGCCAAAGGGGCCCCGCGTCGCGCGCAATCGCGAAGCACCAGACAAGGCCAGCGACGGACCGGCTCTCAATCAACAGCGCCGAACAACTTCCGAACGAGCACCCTTCCGAAGGCATCGATTTTGGGCCGCGCCCGAAAACCGATTCTCCCACCGCCGACCCATTTTCCAGAGAGTAAGTACCGATGTCGCTTCAAGACGTTATGAAGCTCCAAGACCTGAAGACAAAGTCCCCGGCCGCCCTGCTTGAGCTCGCCGAAGAACTGAAAATCGAAAACGCTTCCGCGATGCGCAAACAGGACATGATGTTTGCGATCCTGAAGCAACTCGCCGAACAAGAAGTCGAAATCACCGGCTCCGGCGTCGTCGAAGTCCTGCCCGACGGCTTCGGGTTCCTCCGCGCGCCGGAGTCGAACTACCTGCCGGGCCCGGACGACATTTATGTCAGCCCCTCCCAGATCCGCCGCTTCGCGCTCCGCACCG
>CAZXAQ010000051.1:0-15032 GCA_964638635.1 uncultured Flavobacteriaceae bacterium | reverse complement strand
GGCCCGATCCGCGGGCCTAAGGACGGCGAGCGTTACTTCGCGCTGCTCAAGGTCAACAAGATCAACTTCGAAGATCCCGAGAAGCAGAAGCACAAGGTCCACTTCGACAACCTGACGCCGCTCTACCCCGACGAACGCCTGCGCATGGAGATCAACGATCCGACGCTGAAGGATCGCTCCGGCCGCGTGATCGACATCGTGGCGCCGATCGGCAAGGGCCAACGCTGCCTCATCGTCGCTCCGCCGCGCGTCGGTAAGACGATCCTGCTGCAGAACATCGCCAAGGCGATCGCCGCCAATCACCCCGAGTGCTTCTTGATCGTGCTTCTGATCGACGAGCGTCCGGAAGAAGTCACCGACATGCAGCGCACCGTAAAGGGTGAAGTCGTCTCCTCGACGTTCGACGAGCCGGCGACCCGTCACGTCGCCGTCGCCGAGATGGTGATCGAAAAGGCCAAGCGCCTGGTCGAGCACGGCAAGGACGTCGTCATTCTGCTCGACAACATCACGCGCCTTGGCCGCGCCTACAACACGGTTGTCCCGTCCTCGGGCAAGGTGCTGACCGGCGGCGTCGACGCAAACGCACTGCAGCGCCCGAAGCGCTTTTTCGGTGCGGCCCGCAACATCGAAGAAGGCGGCTCGCTGACGATCATCTCGACCTCGCTGATCGACACCGGCAGCCGCATGGACGAAGTCATCTTCGAAGAGTTCAAAGGCACCGGCAACTCGGAAATCGTGCTCGACCGCAAGGTCGCCGACAAGCGCGTCTTCCCGGCGATCGACATCTTGAAGTCCGGCACCCGCAAGGAAGAGCTGCTGACCGACAAGAACACGCTGCAGAAAATGTACGTGCTGCGCCGCATTCTGAATCCGATGGGCGCGACCGACGCGATCGAATTCCTGCTCGACAAGCTCAAGAACACGAAGACGAACAGCGAATTCTTCGACGCGATGAACACCTAAGGTTCGAGTTCGGGGCCGGGCCCTTGAAGCTGACGACGACCACGATCAGAATCAAAACACCCGGTCCCGGCTTTCGCGACCTCACGCCGGCGGTCGCGCGCTGGCTTACCGAACAGCGGGCCCAAGAAGGCCAGCTGACG
This sequence comes from uncultured Flavobacteriaceae bacterium, assembly GCA_964638635.1. Lineage (GTDB taxonomy): Bacteria > Pseudomonadota > Alphaproteobacteria > Micropepsales > Micropepsaceae > SZUA-430. Next base: position 13,929 of record CAZXAQ010000051.1, on the reverse strand, counting down.
CTCTTCAGCCGCCACACCTCCGCTTCGCTCACGATCCAGGAAAATGCCGACCCCGACGTCTTGGCCGACCTCGAAGCGTTCATGAAAAAGCTCGCGCCCTGGGACGAGCGGCTCTACCGCCACCGCACCGAAGGCCCGGACGACATGCCGGCGCACATACGCGCCGCCCTCACCGCAACCTCGCTGACCATCCCCATCACCGGCGGCAGACTGGCGCTCGGCAGGTGGCAGGGTGTGTACTTGTGGGAACACCGGGCGAAACCGCAGGATCGCGAGGTCGTGGCCCAGCTTCTCTCGGACGCAACGGAGAGCTAGAGTCCGCGGCCTGGGGCAAGGGCAGGACACACTGGGTACCACATGCGCGCGCACGCAATTTTCGCAGCGATCCTTATCCTGACTTCGTTCGCAGCCCACGCCGAGGGCCTCTCCAAAGAACGCCAAACCTATCTTGAAGGCGTGTGGAGCGGCGTGCCCACGGAGGTGAGTGCCGACAAGCTCTGCTCGACCACCGCCCCGCCGGCCGAAGCGACCACCTTGGCGATCGAGTTCGAACGCTCGGGCGGTGTGGCGTTCGTCGACGACGGCACCGAAGCGGCCTCGCGCGGCCCGATCCAGTCGGCCAGCGAAGAGAACGGCATCGTCGTGCTCAAGATCGGCGACCAGGCATGGCGCTTCCGCCCCGACGGCAAGAACGTGATGTACCGCGTGCGCTCGTCCGCCTCGCTCGGCGGCGACGTCGATACGATGGTCTTCAAGCGCTGCAAGCCGGCCGCCGACCGCAGCGCGATCGCGCTCGACGACGCGGCGCTCAAGCTCCTCGCCGCCGACCTGCCGGGCGACGAAGCCTTCTTCATCGACGAACGCCACGCCGCCAAGACCGGCGACCGCTGCGCGGTGCAGGAAACGCAGTACCTGTTCTTCGTGCTGATCGGCCCGTCGGAGTTCCGCATCAGCCGCTGGAACAGCTTCGCTATCGCCGACAAGCTCGCCGTCAAGCAGCCGGTGAAGGTGCCGCTCGATCCGATCGCCGATTGGAAGATCGAAAGCGCGCGCGCCGACGCCAAGAAGTTCGTCTTCCGCATGCGCGACTTCGACAACGAGAAGGCGACGCCTGAGACGATCCGTATCGAAACGAAAGCCGACGGTATCACGATCCCCGAATGGAAGCGCACATACGTCCGCTGCAAAGGCTTCCAATCCCGCAGCTAAGGGAGAGGTACCCCATGCGTTTCAGCATCTCCGCCGCGGTCCTAACGGCGCTAGCGATCACAACGTCCTGCGCGCAAAGCGAACCGCAGGTCGCGAAGGGCACGGTCGCCGTCGAAGAACTGGCCACGGGCCTCGACCACCCGTGGGGCATGGCCTTCCTCCCCGACGGCCGCTTGCTTGTCACCGAACGCGAAGGACGCCTACGCATTCTTGGGGTCGACAAGAAGCTCTCGGCCCCGCTCGAAGGCGTCCCTCCGGTGCGCGCAAGCGGGCAGGGTGGCTTGCTCGACGTCGCGCTCGATCCCGATTTCAAAACGAACCGCACGATCTACCTCTCCTACGCCGAAGCCGGCGGCGCGGGTGCCTCCACGGCGCTCGCGCGCGGAACGCTCGGCGACGGTCGCATCGACAACGTGCAGCTAATCTTCCGCCAGCTTCCCAAGGTCTCCGGCGGCGGCCACTTCGGCGGCCGCATCGTCTTCGCCCGCGATGGCCGTCTGTTCCTCACGACCGGCGAGCGCCAAAAATTCGATCCGGCGCAAGACCTCATGAGCCACCTGGGCAAGGTCATCCGTCTCAACCGCGACGGCACGGTCCCGCCTGACAACCCCTTCGTCGGCCGCGCCGACGCGAAGCCGGAGATTTGGTCCTACGGCCACCGCAACATCCAAGGCGCGGCGATCGACCCGGCGACCGGCAAGCTCTGGACGATCGAATTCGGCCCCGCCGGCGGCGATGAATTGAACCGCCCCGAAGCGGGCAAGAACTATGGCTGGCCTCTGGTCAGTTGGGGCAACCACTACGACGGCCGCGACATCCCCGATCCGCCGACGCGTCCCGACCTCGCCGACGCGGTGAAATACTGGAACCCGTCGATCAACCCGTCCGGCATGATCTTCTACACCGGCGCCATGTTCCCCGCCTGGAAGGGGAACCTACTCATCGCGAGCCTCGGCACCCCCGGCATCGTCCGTTTGAAGATCGAGAACGGCAAGGTCGCGGCCGAAGAGCGCATCGAGCTCGACGAACGCGTCCGCGACGTCGAGCAAGCGCCCGACGGCTCGATCTACGTCGCGACCGACGCCGGCGATGGCCGCATCTTGCGCCTCCGCCCGAAATAGCTCAGCGCGCCGTCAGGCCGCCGTCGACGACGATCTCGGACCCCGTCATAAACGCGGCGTCGTCCGACGCCAAAAACACGACCGCGCTCGCAATGTCCGCCGGCACGCCCAGCCGACCTAACGGATGCAGCGCAATCGCGTTCGCGCGCACCTCGTTCGCCCCACCGCCACCTGCGGCGACGAGATCATCGAGCACCTGCTGCCCCATCTTCGTTTCGATCACACCGGGATGGATCGAATTCACGCGGATCTTGAGCCCCAGCTGCGCGCATTCGAGCGCCGCCCCTTTCGTCATCAACCGCACCGCACCCTTGGACGCGTTGTAAGGCACCGCAAACGCGGCGCCGGTCAGCCCGGCGACCGACGACAGATTGATGATCGATCCGCCGCCGGCCCATTGCCCGCCGCGCTTGCCGATCGCCGCCATGGCCGTCTTCATGCCGAGAAACACGCCCTCGACATTGATCGCCTGCATGTTGCGGAACTCTTCGATGGTCGTCATCGCCATCGGCTTCAGGAAGAAGATGCCGGCGTTGTTGAGCAGAATGTCGAGCCCGCCGAACCGCCGCTCAGCCTCCGCGACGACCGCCTGCCACTGCCCCTCGTCGCGCACATCGTGGTGCATGTAGCCCGCACGCGCACCCTTCGACGCGATCGAAGCCGCCGTCGCCTCGCCGTCTGCGTCGAGCACGTCCGTGATCAACACAGCCGCCCCCTCCGCCGCGAGCGCCGCGGCTGAGGCCGCGCCAAGCCCACGCGCCCCGCCCGTTACGAGTGCGACCCGTCCCTGAAGTTTGCCGGCCATATTTCAATCCTCCGCGTGTTTTACGAGTGTGCGCGCCTTTTCCCTGCCACGTCAAACAAACCGATTTGACGCCGCCGCCAACTCAGGTCACGCTGAAGCCGATGTGAAATTCTTGGAGCTACGGCGATGGACGGAAAATCTCACGAGCAAGCGAAGTACCACGCGATGATCGACAGCACGGCTGAGGATTGGGCGATCATCGTCAAAGCTGCAGCGCCGTTTCAGAAAGATCTTCCGAACCGCATCGTCACCCACCTGAATCTGCTCAAGGGCGACTGCGGCGGCTACGCCGTCGACCGCCTCGAGCACTCCCTGCAGACGGCGACGCGCGCCCACCAAGCCGGCCAAGACGAAGAGTACGTCGTCTGCGCGCTCGTCCACGACATCGGCGACACGCTGGGCCCGGCCAACCACGCCGACATCGCCGCCGCGATCGTGAAGCCCTACGTGACGGAGCGGAACCACTGGATCGTCGAAAAGCACGGGATCTTCCAAGGCTACTACTTCTTCCATCACCTAGGGCTTGACCGGAACATGCGCGAGCAGTTCCGCGGCCATCCGCACTTCGAGCCCTGCGCCCAGTTCTGTCACCTCTACGACCAGAACTCGTTCGACCCGGCGTTCAAGTCGATGCCGCTCGACGCTTTCATGCCGATGATCCGCCGCGTCTTCGAACGCCCGAAAAATTCGCTCTACCTGCGCAAGGACAAGCAAGCCGCCGCTGAATAGATCGCGATGCACCTGGTCCTCCTCGCGTTCGACCTGACGGCGATCGCGCTGACGTTTCTGGCCGCATATCTTTGGTTCAACGCGAGCCAATCGCGGCATCGCCGCATATCGCGCGACGAGACGCTGGACGCGGCGGACCTGAACCGGATCATCGTGAACATCAACCGCTCGCAGATCGCCAACGAGCGCGCCGCGCTGGCCACAGGCGCCGCCGGCGCGGTCCTCGCTGTGCGTCTTCTTATCGACATCCTGATCCGCTAACCGGCACGCTGGGCCAATCGATCAGAAATGCTTGAAGACGAGTAACGCGAACAACGCCATGCCGGTGGTGCTGGCAAGGAACGACGCGCTCAGCAACGCATCCATCCCGGCATACCCGTAGAGGTGCAACGGGAAGCTCACCGTCATGGCGAGCAACCCCGCCGCAGCACTCACGAAGTGCCACCGTGCCAGCCAGTCCTCCGCCATGCCGGGCACGGCGCGATAGACGAGCGCGTAGAGCGCGCACGACACCCAACCGAGCAAGTTCACGTGCACATGGACCGGCCGGAGCGTGAAGTCCTCGCTCACCCCCATGAAGATTCCCATCCCCATGCCGAGCATCGCAAACAGCACGGATAGCCGCATGAAGCGGCGCGAAACCAGCGCCGCCGTCACCACACGAAAATCTGATCCAAAGCCCGATTGAGCAGGCGCGATCTGCATGGCGTTCACCCGTGGCTCGGCGGTTGCGAAACCATCGCCGAAGACGTCTCCGACGCGGGTCCGTGAAGCCCGCTCACCCCGAGCGCCGCAGCCATCGCAAGCGCAACGAAGAATCGCGCCACGTAGTGGCCGACCGGCGCGTCGCGGGTGGTGGAGAAATGCGCAACGGACATGAGCGTAAACGCGGTGATCGCAGGCGTCATAACACTTCCTCACTGGCAAATTCTGACCACCGGGTTGCGAAACGTTTGCCCAGCCCATATAGTCAGAATATATGTCTAATTAGACAGAGAAACTGACCATGGCAAGTGACGGCCGACACACTGCTCCGCCCGGCCGCCCGACCTTCGGCTCACTCTTTCGTGAGCCCTACCAGGTCTATCTGCAGTGGCTGTACGACCAGCTGAGGCAGCAGGGTTTCCCCGACATCAGGGTCGCGCATTCGACGGTCCTACGCCGCCTCGACCTGGAAGGCGTTCGCGTCACCGAGCTCGCGGACCGCGCCGGCATGACGAAGCAGAGCATGGCCTATCTGGTCGACGACCTGACCGCGCTCGGCTACGTCGAAACCGTACCGGACAAGACCGACAAGCGGGCGAAGCTCGTCGTGCCGACGAAGCGGGGACAGAGCCTGCTGGCGGCGTCCCGAAGGCTCGGCGAGCAATACGAGACTCACGTATCGAAACTGCTGGGTGCGAGCGAAGCGAAGAGGCTTCGCGCACTGCTGGAGCAGCTGAACACGAGGCTTCGATCCAGCCCGCCGCCTAATCCGGAATGAGGACGAGCGATCCCGTCGTTTGCCGGCTCTCCAGCGCCTTGTGTGCCTCCGCCGCCTGCGCCAGCGGAAAGCGTTTCGGCTCGTTCCGCCGGATCACGCCGCGCGCGATCAGATCGAAGAGTTCGCCGGCCGCCGTGTCGAGTTCCTCGGGCGTCGTCACATAGTTGGCAAGCGTCGGCCGCGTGAAGAAGAGCGACCCTTTCTGCGCGAGCAGCCCCGCGTCGAACGGCGGCACCGGCCCGCTCGCGTTCCCGAAGCTCACGAAGAGGCCAAGCGGTGCCAGCGAGTCGAGCGTCGCCATAAACGTGTCGCGCCCGACGGAATCGTAAGCGACCGGGACGCCCTTACCGCCGGTGATCTCGCGCACCCGCGCCGCGATGTTTTCGCGCGAGGAAACGATCACATGATGACAGCCGAGACGCTGCGCCAACGGCACCTTGTTGTCGTTGCCGACCGTGCCGATGACGGTCGCCCCAAGCGACCGCGCCCACTGCACCGCGATCATGCCGACCCCACCCGCCGCGGCGTGATACAGGATCGTCTCGCCGGCCTTCACCTTGTACGTCCGGCGCAGCAGGTAGTGGGCGGTCAGGCCCTTCAACAAGATCGCGGCGGCGATCTCATCGCTCACGCCGTCCGGGATCTTCACCGCCCGGTTCGCGATCACGTTATGCGCTTCGCTGTAGGTGCCGATCGGCCCCGACGCGTAGGCGATCCGATCGCCCTCACGAAACCGCGTCACCCCTGGCCCGACACCCTCAACGACACCCGCAGCCTCAAGCCCGAGGCCGGAGGGCAGGGGCACTTTGTAGAGCCCGGTCCGGTGGTAGATGTCGATGAAGTTGACGCCGATGGCCGTGTGTCGGACGCGCACTTCGCCCTCGGCCGGCGGCCTCAAGGCAACGTCTTGAAATGCCATCACGTCGGCACCGCCGACGCGCTCGATCCTGATCGCCTTCGTCATCGAACCCTCGAGTGCAAATCGCGCCGCGATCGTTTCGGAACGCAGCGCTCAGAAATGTGTTCAGGCGCGCTGAACCGCCGGTCCGTCGCTCACCACCCGCATCTTCAACACCGCCTCGAGCTGAGCCGGATCGGTGATCGGTGCCGAGCAGGTTTCGCCGGCACAGAAGTAGACCGTCGGCCGGTTGTTGACCTGCCCCTTACCCTGCGCCGGATGGTTCGCGCGAAGCGCCTCGCCGGGTGCCACGATGGTGATGATCTTGTTGGGCGCGCTCAAGCGGCGGAACACGTCGCGGAAGGCGTTCACGCCGGCCTCGTTGCGCTGACCCACGATCACGATCTGCTGCGCGCGCAGGATGAAGTCGAAGCCGTTGAACAGCGTCGCCGCCGACACGATCTGCCGCCGCGCGTCGTCGCCGAACGCCTGCACCAAAACGCTGAAGCGTTCCGCGTGGTCCAAGTCGCCAGTGAAAGCATTCAGCCTGACGAGCACATGCATCATCGTGCCATTGACCGAGGGTGTCGCCCCGTCCATCGCAGTCCGGACGCGCACAATCAGCGCCTCGCCGTCCGACGGCGTGAGCGCATAGCCACCGATGTCCGTGCGCCAGAATTTCTCGTTCAGCGTCTTCGTCCAAGCGAGCGCCTTTTCGAAGTACGGCTGGTGCCCCGTGATTTCGTAAAGCGCGAGCGCCGCGCGCGCCATGTTCGCGTAGTCGTCGGCGATGCCTTGCGCACCGGCTTTGCCGGCGCGCCAGCTGTGGGCGAGCGTGCCGTCCTTGCCCATTGTATCGGCGACGAACCAGAACGCCTTCACGGCGGCCGCTTGCCAGTCCGCGCGGCCGAGCGCGTCCGAGGCCTGCGCCAGCGCGTAGATCATCAATCCGTTCCAATCGGCGAGCACCTTGTCGTCGCGACCGGGCTTTACCCGCTTCTCACGCGCGAGGAAGAGCTTCTCGCGTAGCGCATTCAGTTTGCCTTCCTGCACAGCCGGCAGCGGCACCGGCGTGCGCAAGCGATGGAGGATATTCTTGCCCTCCCAGTTGTCGCCGGGACGGACGTCGTAGACCTGCTTGAACAGTTCCGCGTCCTTGCCGAGCAGCTCGTCGATCTCGGCCTCGCTCCAAACGTAGAACTTGCCTTCCTCGCCTTCGGAATCGGCGTCGATCGACGAAGCGAACGCACCGCCCTCGGTCAGCATCTCGCGCAGCGCCCAGCCGACGGTCTCTTCGACGCGCGCGCGAAGAGTCTGGTTCTTATTCTGCAGCCAGACCATTGTCAGGATGTCGATCATCTGCGCGTTGTCGTAGAGCATCTTCTCGAAGTGCGGCACGAACCAACGCTCGTCGGTCGAATAGCGCGCGAAGCCGCCGCCGAGGTGATCGTAGATGCCGCCCTGGCACATCGTGATCAGCGTCATGTCGACCGCATGCTGGAACTGCGGCATCGACGTGTTGAGATACGCCCGCCACATCAACTCGATCGCCGGCACGTTCGGAAACTTCGGCGCGCCCAACAGGCCGCCGTGGAACACGTCGAACTGCTGGCAGAGCCGCTTCATCGCAAGCTCGAGGGTCGTCGGGTCGAGCACTTGCCCGCCGCGGTTCGCCTCGAACAACTGCGTGAGGCCCGTGCGCAGCGTCGTCGTGTTCTTCGTGACCTGCTCGCCGTTCTCACGGTAGAGCCGCGCCACTTCGCGCAGCACGTCCGGGAACGCAGGCTTGCCGAACTTAGGTGCCGGCGGAAAGTACGTGCCGCCGCCGAACGGCTCGCCTTGCGGCGTGAGGAAGATGGTCAAGGGCCAGCCGCCCTGTTCGCCCATCATGTTGAGCGCCGTCTGATAGATCGCGTCGATCTCGGGACGCTCTTCGCGATCCACTTTGATGTTCACGAAGAGGTCGTTCATGACCGCGGCCGTGGCCTCGTTCTCGAAACTCTCGTGCGCCATCACATGGCACCAGTGGCACGCGGCATATCCGACCGAGAGCAGGATCGGCTTGTTCTGCGCACGCGCCTCTTCCAACGCCTCCGGCCCCCACTGGCGCCAGTGCACGGGATTGTCCTTGTGTTGAAGCAGATACGGGCTCGTCGATTGGGCGAGCATATTCATGGGCGAAAGGCTCCCTTGAGGGCGGCTGAAGGTCACGAAAGCAGGTGCTGCACTCAGGCCCCGTCCCGCGCTAAGGTCGCTGGAACGACAACATCAAGCGGAAGGCCGAGCGGGGCGATGAAAATCACAATTGAAGTCGATTGTACACCTGCGGAAGCGCGGGCCTACATGGGTCTGCCGGACGTCGAACCCCTGCAGGCCGAGGTCATGGGCGAGGTCCAGCGCCGGGTCATGCAGGCACTCGCCATGACCGACCCCCAGCAGCTCCTGAAGAACTGGGCGCCCTGGGGCGCCCAGGGCATGGAGGCGTTCCAAAACATCATGCGTGCGGCCACGGGCAGCAGCAGCGCTGGCCGTAGCAGCAGCCGCGACGACGAACCGCCCCACCGCCCGAAGCCCCGCAGCTAAGCACCCATGGAACGGCGCAGTACGATCTTCGCCCTCTCCTCGGCGAAGGGCCGAGCCGGCGTCTGCGTGTTCCGCGTCTCCGGCACGGCATCCAAGGGCGCCCTTGAAGCGCTGACCGGCACACCGCCACCCGAACCCCGGCACGCGGCGCTGCGCGACATCCGCCTCGGCGACGGCACCCTGATCGACCGCGGTCTGGTGCTCTGGTTCGAAGGCCCGCACAGCTTCACCGGCGAGGATGTGGCGGAGTTCCACCTGCACGGCGGCCCTGCCGTCATCGCCGCGATGACCCGCCGCCTCGCAGAGCTCCCGGATCTTCGCCCCGCAGAACCAGGCGAGTTCACCCGCCGCGCGTTCCAGGCCGGCAAGCTTGACCTCACCGAGGCCGAGGGCCTCGCCGATCTGATCAACGCCGAGACCGAACAGCAGCGCCGCCTCGCGCTCCGCCAGCTCCAGGGCGGCCTGAAAGAGCAATATGAGCGCTGGCGCGGCGAACTCGTCCGCGCGCTGGCTCACATCGAAGCCGCGATCGACTTCGTCGACGAAGAACTCCCCGACGATCTCGCCAAGAGCGTCCAGCCCCGCATCGCCAAACTGCGCACCGAGATCGCGGCCCATCTCGCCGACGACCGCCGGGGCGAGATCGTGCGCGACGGCTTCACCGTTGTGATCCTCGGCGCCCCGAACGTCGGAAAATCCTCGCTCCTGAACGCGCTCGCCCGGCGCGATGTCGCGATCGTTTCCGCGATACCCGGCACGACGCGCGACGCGATCGAGGTCGATCTGGACTTAGGCGGCTACGCGGTAACCCTGATCGACACGGCTGGACTCAGGGACACAACAGACGCGATCGAGACCGAAGGCATCAAGCGCGCAAGAGCCAAAGCTCAGTACGCGGACCTTCGTTTGGGCGTCGTTGATGCAGCAGCGTCCCTTATTGATTCACGTGTGTCGCTGGAGCTTTCGCTGGGCGATGCGCTGATCCTCAACAAGTGCGATGCGACAAGTGCTAGCGCGCAAACCGTGGCGGCCCCACTGCACCAAGTGCGCATCTCGGCAAAGACCGGAGCCGGTATCGACGAACTGCTAGCCTGGCTCGAAGCGCAAGTCGTGGCCCGCGCCGGCGGCTCGGAGTCGATGCCGATGACGCGCGCACGTCACCGCGAAGCGCTCGCCGATGCGCACGCGGCACTCACGCGCTTCGACAGAGCGCACGCGCTCGACATCGCCGCCGAGGATCTCCGCATCGCCGCGCGTGCGCTCGGCCGGATCACCGGCCGCGTCGATGTCGAGGATCTGCTCGATGTCATCTTCCGCGAATTCTGTATCGGCAAATAGAGCGCTCAGACTCGTTAAGACTCACATGAAACGCCAGGACTCACATGAAACGGATTCACGTGCGACACTGGTATCCGTCCGTGTGCTGAGTTTTGACTCAAGGGCGCCCTCTGCTGTATCGCCCTGCGCCCATGAGCGAGCGTTTCGATGTCATCGTGATCGGGGGAGGGCACGCCGGCTGTGAAGCCGCGACTGCCGCCGCGCGCACGGGCGCCAAGACCGCGCTGATCACGCACAAGATCGAAACCATCGGCGAGATGTCCTGCAACCCGGCCTTCGGCGGCCTGGGCAAAGGCCACCTGGTCCGCGAGATCGACGCCCTCGACGGCGTCATGGGCCGCATGGCGGACGCCGCCGGCATCCAGTTTCGCCTCCTGAACCGCTCCAAGGGCCCGGCCGTCCGAGGCCCCCGCGCCCAGGCGGACCGCAAGCTCTACCGCCGCCGTATGCAGGCCGAACTGGCGGCCTACCCGAACCTGACCCTGATCGCCGCCGAAGCCGATGATCTAACGATGCAGAACGGTCGTGTGGTCGGCGTGCTGACCAAGGACGGCCGCAGTTTCCCAGCCGGTGCCGTCGTACTCACGACCGGCACCTTCCTCCGCGGCCTGATCCATATGGGCGAGCGCAAGATCCCGGCGGGCCGTGTCGGCGAAGCCCCAGCGCTCGGCCTTTCCGCGACCTTGGAGCATGCAGGGCTCGCGCTCGGCCGCCTGAAAACCGGCACACCGCCCCGCCTCGACGGCCGCACCATCGACTGGGCAGCGCTGGAGATGCAGCCCGGTGACGATCCGCCGGTCCCGTTCTCGTTCCTGACAACAGCCATCACGAACCCTCAGGTCCGCTGCGGCATCACCCGCACGACCCCGGCGACCCACGCGATCATCAAAGCGAACCTGCACCGCGCGCCGATGTACTCGGGCCAAATTGAAAGCACCGGCCCGCGCTACTGCCCCTCGATCGAAGACAAAGTCGTTCGCTTCGGCCAACGCGAGAACCACCAAATCTTCCTAGAGCCCGAAGGCCTCGACGACGACACCGTCTACCCAAACGGTATCTCGACCTCGCTGCCCGAGGAGGTCCAGCGCGACTTCCTTCGCACCATGCCTGGCCTCGAAAAGGTCGCCATGGTCCGCCCGGGTTACGCGATCGAGTACGACTACGTCGACCCGCGCGAACTCTTCGCGACGCTCGAAGTGAAGAAGCTGCCGCGCCTGTTCCTCGCGGGCCAAATCAACGGCACCACCGGCTACGAAGAAGCCGGCGCGCAGGGAATGGTGGCGGGCCTCAACTCCGCGCTGATCGCAGCCGGCGGGCAGGGCACGACGTTCGATCGCGCGTCGAGCTATCTCGGCGTCATGATCGACGACCTCGTGACCCGCGGCGTAACCGAGCCCTATCGCATGTTCACGTCGCGCGCCGAGTACCGGCTAACGCTCCGCGCCGACAACGCCGACCAGCGCCTCACACCAATGGGCATCTCGCTCGACTGCGTAAGCAACACGCGCAGCGCAGCCTTCAACGCAAAGATGACAACGCTCGACGCCGCGCGCGAACAACTCAGCACACTGACGATCACGCCTGCGGCCGCGAAGCGCGAAGGCATCGCGCTGAACCAAGATGGCCAACGCCGGTCGGCCCTCGATCTGCTCGCCCATCCGCAAGCGGGCAGGGCGGAGGTGATGAAGCTTTGGCCCGAGCTCAACGCGATCTCCTCGGCCGTGCTCGATCAGCTCGAAGCTGATTCGCTCTACAGCGGCTACCTCGATCGCCAGACGGCGGACATCGCAGCCTTCCGCCGGGACGAATCACTCGCGCTTCCCGACGACCTCAACTACGGCGGTGTCGCCGGCCTCTCGACCGAGGCCGCCCAGAAGCTTGCCCGGATCCGTCCGTCCACCTTGGGCCAGGCGAGCCGGATCGAGGGCATCACCCCGGCCGCCCTGACCGCCCTCCTGCTCAAAATCAAAACCCGCGCCCGGCAGGTCGCGTGAGCGCCCAAACGTACGGTCCGTCTGAATTTACTTTCGAGACGCAAGTCTCACGTGAAACGTTAGACCGACTCGCCACCTACGTTAACCTTTTGACGGACTGGAACGAGCGGCTGAACCTAGTCGCCCCCTCGACCATCCCAGACGTTTGGCGCCGCCACATCCTGGATTCCGCCCAACTCGCCCCCCTGATTCCGCCCGAAGCAAGAACGATCGTCGACCTGGGCAGCGGCGCCGGCTTCCCGGGCTTGGTGCTCGCCATCATGCTCGCCGACCGCCCCGGGCTCCGGGTCCACCTCGTCGAATCAACGCAAAAGAAGTGCCGTTTTCTGGAGGCCGTCATCGCCGCCACCGGCGCCCCGGCCGAGGTCCACGCCACCCGGGCCGAGGACATGCGCCTCAAAGCGGACGTGGTCACCGCCCGCGCGGTCGCCCCCTTGGACCGCCTTTTCCCCCTGGCCCATCCCTTCTTCCGGCCTGGCACAATCGCCCTGTTTCTCAAGGGGAGATCGCTCAACGACGAATTGACCCTTGCAACCAAATCCTGGACACTCTCCGCCACCCCCATCCCGAGCCGGTCCGACCCCTCGGGATTCGTATTGCGAGTGACAGGATTGACCCCTTGGCGCAGGTCCCAGAAACCGTCTTAGAACCGCGTCGCGCGCGGCATGAAAAGACGCGTGTCATCGTCATCGCGAACCAGAAAGGCGGCGTCGGCAAAACGACGACGGCGATCAATCTGGGTACGGCGCTGGCAGCGGTAGGCAAGCAGGTCTTGGTGATCGACGTCGATCCGCAAGGCAACGCTTCGACCGGCCTCGGCATCTCGAAGCATCAGCGCTCGGTCTCGATCTACGAAGTCATCACGGGCCACGCACCGTTGCACGAAGCGATCGTGCCGACACAAATCCCGGGCCTGCATGTCATCCCGGCCACGCCGGAACTCGCCGGCGCCGAGATGGAACTCGTCGGCGTGCCGCGCCGCTCGTTCCGCCTGCGTGATTCGCTCGACACCTATCTGCACAAGTTCACCGAGACAGGTGAGAAGTCCGAATCGACCGCGGTCTCGACCGACGTCACGAAGCTCACGCAATACGACTACATCCTGATCGACTGCCCGCCGTCGCTGAACCTGCTCACCATCAACGCGATGACCGCGGCCAGCGGACTGCTCGTTCCGCTGCAGTGCGAATTTTTCGCCCTCGAAGGCTTAAGCCAGCTGTTACGTACCATTGATCTGGTAAGAGGCAGCTTGAATCCGGGGCTCGAAATCCAGGGCGTTGTTCTCACAATGTTCGACAAGCGCAACAACCTCTCCGAACAGGTCGCCGAGGACGTTCGTAAACACCTTGGTGAGAAAGTTTACCAAACGATAATACCTCGCAACGTACGCATCTCAGAGGCACCGAGTCACGGTCTGCCGGCCCTGCTCTACGACCTTAAGAGCGCGGGCAGCCAGGCCTACATCAAGCTCGCAGGCGAAATGATTCAACGCGAAAAGTCCCGTAAGGCAGCATGACACCGGTCAAAAAATTTGCAGGCCTCGGGCGCGGTCTCTCCGCCCTCTTGGGCGAAGTCGAATCAGAGGTCTTGGCCGCAAGCGCCAACCCCGACCTGAAGCCGCCGGCCGGCCAAGCGGCGGCCCCCGGCGCCCCGGCCGAGGCGCGCGCCCCGCGCACCCTGCCGAGCGCGCGGTTGCGTGCGAATCCGTTCCAACCGCGCGCCCATTTCGACCCGGAGCCGCTCGGAGAACTCGCCGCCGCGTTTCGCGC
>CAZXAQ010000050.1:0-27667 GCA_964638635.1 uncultured Flavobacteriaceae bacterium | reverse complement strand
CCTTGTCTTTCGCGCGGTCGAGTTCGAACTGCATGTGTTCGGTTTCGAACAGCGCGAGCACGTGGCCTGCGGTTGCGGGGTTCAGCGCGTCGAACGCGGCTTTGTTCCAGACGTAGGACGACTTGCCGGGGTAGCGCGCGAGCCAGGCTTGGGTCAGGTCTTTGCCGTCTTTGCGGGAGCCTTTGCGGTCTGCGTATTCGGGGTCGGGTTGATCGGCGCGCAGGAAGCGGCTGCGGCCGCCGCCCATCGCGACCTCGAGGCCGTCGCCCGCTTTCATTTCGACGAGCTGGCGGGCGATGTCGACGCAGCCGGCGGCGATGTCGTCGGGTTTCATGTCGGCGTCGCCTTCCCAGTCGCGGCCGGCGGCGTGGGAATAGACCGCGGCGGGCGTTGCGTGGGTGAGGCGCGTCGTCGTCACCGCGCCGGTCGACATGCCGATGCGTTCGGCGAGTTCGGCGATCGTCGTGGTGGGGTGGGCAAGGCCTGCTTTGCAGTCGTTTTCGGCGACGCTGGAGTCGACGTTGAGCACGCCGTTGCGCGATTTGACGCCGGTGGTCATCGCGCTTGCCGACGGCGCGGAGTCGGTGACTTCGGAATCGTGCGAATAGGTGCGGGAGAACGCGGCGTAGGGAAGGGTTTCGAACACGAGCTTGTTCGACACGCCGTCGCGGCCGGCTTTCTGGCCTTGGTAGATGCGCGCGGCGGTCACGGTGGTCACGCCCATGCCGTCGCCGACGAACAGGATGATGTTCTTGGCCGGCCGCGTGTTCGGACGGCGGGCGAGTGTTTCGCGCAGCTGGGCTTCGGCGGCGGTGTAGTAGGGATCTTTGGTTTGGGTGAGCGGGTCGCCGGTTGCAGATGAGGCGCCAAGTGCCGCCGTTAGCAGTGCGATGAGCCCCGCGTCGCGATATGTTTTCGCCATCATGTTCGTTCCTCTGTGCGCCATCGCCGCCGACACTTAGAGCAAATCGGGCTGATCTGGGTCAATTGCGCCCGTGACGCGACGCTGTAGACTGCAAATGTGAGCGAGGTGTGACGATTGTGAAAATTCTCATCCTCTATGGCACGACCGAAGGGCAGACGGCGAAGGTTGCCGAGTTCATCGCGTCGCGGCTGCGGTTCGCGGGCGACGAGGTGACGTTGGTCGACGCGGCGACGGCCGACGTCGACGTGCGGCACTTTCAGGCCGCGATCGTCGCGGCGTCCATTCACGTGGGCATGTACCAGAAGCCCGTCGTCGACTTCGTGCGCGCGAACGCTGCGTGGCTGAAGCGAACGCCGTGCGCGTTCTTGTCGGTCTCGCTGTCGGCGGTGAGCAGCGATGCGGAGGAGGCCGAGAGCCTTCAGACGATCACCGATAACTTCAAGGCGTACACGGGTTGGACGAATGCGGAGATCCATCACGTCGGCGGCGCCATCCGCTTTCAGGAGTACGACTTCTTCCGGCGTTGGCTGATGCGGGCGATCGCGTGGGAGAAGAGCCTGAAGGTCACGCCGGGACAAGACATGGAGCTCACCAACTGGAGCGCGCTGGGTGCCACGGTCGACGCGCTGCGTGCGCGCTTCGCCGCGGGGCAGGTGAGCCCCGCGGGCGCGTGAAGCGGTTCAGAGTTGCAGGCCGGCCACGTAGTCCGCGAGCGCTTGTTGCCCGGCGTTGCGTTCGCGGGTGAGGCGGTCGATGTTGCGTTTGTGGGTTTCGGCTTCGTCTTCGAGTTTGCCCATTTCGCGCAGGTAGCGGGATTGCAGGTCGCTGCCGGCGGGGACGGCTTTGATGTTTTCGCGGATGCGGCCTTGGTCTTCGAAGACGCGGTCGCGGGCTTCGCCTTCGGTCTCGATCTGCGTGTCGAGGTCTTGGACCTTGCGCTTCATCTCGCCCATCTTCGTGAACGCGGCGCGTTGGGCGGGCGTTAGGTTTTCGTTCGAGGCGTAGGCCAAGACCGTGTCGATGTCGATGTCGACGAGTTGTTGTTCCTCGTCGCGCGGCCATTGCGTGGTCACGGTTTGCTTGACCGTCGTGCCCGCCTTGACCTCGAAGGGGACGCGGAAGGCGACGTCGGTCATCTCGGCGGTCTTGGGGTCGGGTGTCACCAGAACCCAGCCCGCTTCGCGCGGGTGTTCGACGACGATTTTGCGGTCTTCTTTGGCGGCGCCTTTGATCGTGTAGACGGTGGTGCGTTCGTCGACGATCGAGGCTTTGAAGATGCCGTTCGCAAGCGTCGCTTTCGAGATGCGCTTTTCGGCTTTGTCTTCCTTGTCGATCAGGACCTTTTGGTCGAGCGCGAAGCCCAGCATGCGCGACTCGCCGACCGGCAGCGTCGCCATCTGCGCGTCGCCCTGGTAGTCGGTCGTGCCTTCGTTGTCGACATTGTAGGAGGTGAGCACGCCGGCGGGCAGGCTTTGCTCCGTCGCGTTGACGACGCGCACGGCGGCGAGCGGATGACGCGGGTGCGTCTCGGGCTGGTAGAACGAGACCAGTTCGCCGGGCACGTGTTCGTCGACGATCGGCACAGCGAGCGACTGGCCGTTCTTCACCGTGACGGTGAACTTCATGCTGAATGTGACTTGGGTCGCGGTTTCTTTCGTTGTCGCGGCGATCGGTTTGGCCGGCGCGTCGGCACTTCCGAAGGCGCCGCCGCGGCCGTCCTTGGCGCGTTCCATCGGCGCCATCGCGGGTGCGGGCGGAGGAGGAGGCGGGGGTGGCGGCGCCATCGAGGCTTCTTCGCGGTCGGCGGCGGCGACGCCGCCTTCGTCGGGCTTGGGCAAGATGCGGCCTAAGACTTCCACCGGAACTTCGGGGCGCGAGACGTAGTAGGTCGCGTAGAGCGCTTGGCGGAACGTCACGGGGTTGCCGCTCGCCACGGTCAGGGCCACGTCTTCCCAGTCGTTGCCGGTGACGTTTTCGAGGATCGCCCAGCCTTGCAAGTGCGCCTTGCCGCCTTTCGCGGTCGTCACGCGGTAGGACGGCTTCCAGAGCGGTGCTTCGACGACGTAGGCGATCGTGACTTTGCGCGCGCCTTCGCCGATCGCGCGGATCTTCAGCGTGCGGCTTTGGCCTTCGCGGTGTTCGGAGACGGACGCCAGCGCCTGTTCGATTTGCTTCGCGAGCACCGGGTCGGTGAACGTGACGGACGAGGCGTCTTCCAGCACGAATTGCTTCAAGCCGCCGGAGGTCATGACGCCGACGCGGTGGATGGTTGTCGTGCCTTCGTTGTCGGGGAGTTTGCGCTGCTCCTTCACGACGCTGACGATGCGGCCGCTCATGGAGCTTTCGGCGCGGACGGAGACTTCGGCGCCTTTGAGCGCTTCGAGCAAGGCGGCGTTCGAGTCGAGCGCCGAAGGGCCGAACGGCAGGCCGCGGAAGATGTCGCTCAACGGCGCGCGCGAGGGCAGCTGCACGAATCCGGTGTTGCCCTTGTCGTCGAAGACGACGATGCTTTTGAGTACGTCGTCGACCTGATCCATGCGCACGGGGAGTTGCAGTTCCTGCGTGCCGATGACGTTCGCTTCGTATTCGAAATAGCCGACGCCGCCGGTCGACAGGAACACGCGCCGAAGCTGCGGCACGCCGGCGGGGCCGCTGAGGAAGTGCGTGACCGCCGCGCCGCCGCCGTGGCCGCCGGAGCCCGGCCGGTTCATCGCGTAGAGGCCGAGCGCGATGAGCGCGACCATCGCGATCAAGATGCCGAGCGTGCGGACGAGACCGCCGACCGTCATCGCGGGCTTCGAGGCTGGCGTTGCGTCACTCATGTACTGTCACCCAAGGTTTCTATTTGGAGGAGATACGGCGCAGGATCGCGGGGTCTTTCGCTTGCGCGGCTTGCGCGTCGCTTGACGTGAGGAAGGCGGCGAGTTCGGCCGGCGAGCCGGTGAGCGTCGCCATGTCGTATTGGCCTTTCGGGGCGATACCCTTCAGCTTGCGCTTCGCGATGAGGTCGCCGACTTTTTTCGAATCGAACAGGTAGAACGTCGCGCGGTCGCCGTTCACCTCATAGAAACCGATGAAGTAACCGCGCGGTTCGTCGGGCTTCATTTTCGCGAGCTGTTCGGCGGGGCCGGTCAGTGTGGCGGCGAAGACGTCGCGCTTGCCGACATGGCGGGTGATCACGTCGTAGATTTGCAGGTCGTTGCGTTCGACCCAGACGAGGCGCAGCGGGCGCTTCTCGTCAACGCGCTGGAAGTGGAGGAAGGCGTTCGAGTCCTTGCCGTCGCCCGTGTCTATGCCGCGCCAGGCGCCTTCGAGGCGTTCGTCGTTGATGGGGCCGGTGCCGGCGGGCACGTTCGTCGCGACGACGAAACAGCCGGCGAGCGGGAGGGCGGCGAAGACAAGCAGGCTAAGCGCTACGAGGCGGCGGAGCATAGGGTTCTCCTGGTTGGCTCTAAACGGGCACATTTGCCCAGCCCAAGACAAGCGGGGCAGCGCGGCAAGCTTGCGGCGGAATTGCGCCATTCGTGTGTCGCCCACAGGTTGAGCCGTGCTTGGGGAAGACACGGTTTGTCGCCTTTACCCAGCAAAGTGCGGCGTCTAACTCTCGCCCCAAGCTCAAGCCGTTGGAGGCTTCGTATTTCTCACACGATGACACGATGAACACGATGAGCTGCCGCCGGGGTATAGCAGCCGCGCGCCGCAGGCGCATTATCGGCTCGAAATGGCGCTGCGCGCCGGGAGCCTCCCATCGTGTTCATCGTGTCATCGTGTGAGTATTCTTTTCGGTTCTTGAAAGAGGCTCATGTCACAGACGGTTTTGATTATCGATTTCGGGTCTCAGGTGACGCAGCTGATTGCGCGGCGGCTCCGCGAGCAGGGGACGTATTGCGAGATTGTGCCGTTTCAGTCGGCGGAAGCGTGGCTCAAGAAGAACAAGGCGGCGGCGATTATTCTGTCGGGGTCGCCGGCGAGCACCACCGAAGAAGGTTCTCCCCGCGCGCCGCAACAGGTGTTCGATGCGAAGGTGCCGGTGCTCGGCATTTGCTACGGCGAGCAGCTGCTCTGCACGCAGCTCGGCGGCAAGGTGGAGGCGGGGCATCATCGCGAGTTCGGGCGGGCGACGCTGGAGATCACCGACATCTCGCCGTTCTTTGCGGGCGTGTGGGCGAAGGGCTCCAAGGACGACGTGTGGATGAGCCACGGCGACCGCGTGACGGCGCTGCCGCCCGGGTTCAAGGTGATCGCGGTCTCCGGCAACGCGCCGTTCGCGGCGATCGCGGACGAGGCGCGCAAATTCTACGGCGTGCAGTTCCACCCGGAGGTCGCGCACACGCCGCGCGGCGGGGCGCTGCTCAAGAATTTTACGCAAGGCATCGCGGGTGTGAAGCCCGATTGGACGATGCAATCGTTCCGCCGCACGCAGATCGAGCGCATCCGCGCGCAGGTGGGCAAAGGCCGCGTCGTGTGCGGGCTGTCGGGGGGCGTGGATTCTTCGGTCGCGGCCGTGCTGATCCACGAGGCGATCGGCGATCAGCTGACCTGCATCTTCGTCGACACGGGGCTGATGCGCGCGGGCGAGGCGACGGAGGTGGTGACGCTGTTCCGCGAGCACTACAACATCCCGCTCGTGCACGTGCACGCGGAGGATTTGTTCCTCGACCGGCTCGCCGGCGTCAGCGACCCGGAGACGAAGCGCAAGCGCATCGGCGCCGCCTTCATCGAGGTGTTCGACGCGGAGGCGCACAAGGTGGGCGGCGTCGAGTTCCTGGCCCAGGGCACGCTCTATCCCGACGTGATCGAAAGCGTGTCGTTCACGGGCGGGCCCAGCGTCACGATCAAGTCGCACCACAATGTCGGCGGCTTGCCGGAGCGGATGAAGCTGAAGCTCGTGGAGCCGCTGCGCGAACTCTTCAAGGACGAGGTGCGCGCGCTCGGCCGCGAGCTCGGCCTGCCCGCGTCGTTCGTGGGGCGGCATCCGTTTCCGGGGCCGGGGCTCGCGATCCGCATTCCCGGCGAGATCACGCGCGAAAAGCTCGACATCCTGCGCCAAGCCGACGTCGTGTACTTGGACGAGATCCGCAAGGCCGGCTTGTACGACAAGATCTGGCAGGCGTTCGCCGTGCTGCTCCCCGTGCGCACCGTCGGCGTGATGGGCGACGGGCGCACGTACGATTTCGTCTGCGGCCTGCGCGCGGTGACGAGCACGGACGGCATGACGGCGGACAGCTACCCGTTCGAGCACGCGTTCCTGAGTAAGGTGGCGACGCGGATCATCAACGAGGTGAAGGGGATCAATCGGGTGGTGTACGACGTGACGAGCAAGCCGCCGGGGACGATTGAGTGGGAGTAGGGGATCGTTGCCGGCTGACTTCGTTGGGCGTTCGCTTATCCACAGCTGCCGACCTCCATCCTGATGTGCGAACGAGCTGAAGCCTTCGCACGTCAGAGGCTGTACTACCCGTAAGACGGTGCACAATCTTTTAGACGCACAGCACTGTTCAAGGTTCGCAGACAGTATATCAGATGCTGCCGACGCAGTGTTGGAGATGGGAGGTGTCCGTGCTGTTCAAGGACCAAACGCTGGATAGGCTTGCTCTGCGGGGGAACGTAGCCCAGTTTGTCAGCTTCAGACCGCAAGACGGCGGCCTTGTTCAGAGCTTTTCTCGCGTCCACGGCTATCCTGCAAATCATCGGTTCGAATCTGCGGAGAGCGCCGTGCAATCGCTGTTGGCCGCGAGCGCTGAGAAGTCGGTGAACGTCCGCAGCTATATCCCCGCCAACCCGCGGAGCAGAGAGTTTGTTTACGGGCTCAAGACCGCGGATGACGCTTTCGCGACGTTACAGCGATTGGCAGAAAGCGATTTGCACCTCATCGTCAACGAGACAATCAACATTAATGACGGGGGGGTCTCTGGGGTTGTTCAAGGCCACGTGATGGAATTCGCGCCCGACGACACACCGCGATGCGTTGAAAAGCCAGGAACAGCGTCTCTGCCATTTGATATCGGCATGAAGGTGTTGGAGACGGTCTACGGAGTCCTCCCGGACTTGGCCGCACGCTCCGAGCTCCGCACGGAATTCAGCATTCATCCCGAACCCCGAGGGTTTAGGAACACGAATACAATTTTGTGGGAGGAGGAAGAAGACGCGCCGGTCGACCTAAAGCCATCGTGCTCATGGCCGAATCGATTTAGTCGGCACATCGGGGACAAAGCCTTCGGCCTTCTCATAGCGCACTTGCTGGGCGCAACCGTGCCAAAGTCACTCGTCGTCAGCAGGCGAGTTGCGCCGTTCTCATTTGGTACCGAAACCGGTTCGGGTCGCCGATGGACCCGAACCTGTCCGACCGAACCGCAACCCGGATTGTTCACCACGAGGAAAGGGTGGGTTGACCCCTTCAAGCTTCTCGCGTCGGAGGATCCGACTGGCACTTCTCTGTCCTCGGTTCTTTGGCAGGATGGCGTGCCCGCGCACTACTCTGGCGCGGCATTGGTTAGCTCCCAGAAGACACTTGTTGTTGAGGGACGGCGCGGCGAGGGTGATCACTTCATGCTTGGCCTTGCGCCGCCGGAACTACTACCCTCACTGGTCAAACAGAGTGTTTCCACCGTTTATGAAGCGCTCGCAAGTCGATTGGGTCCCATACGGTTTGAGTGGGTGTTTGACGGCGAAAGAACTTGGATCGTGCAGCTTCACTGCGGCGCCACAAAAACCGAGGCAGATGTGATTGTGCCGGGAACTCCAGCACGCTGGGTGATATTCAGAGTAAGTGATGGTCTCGATTGTTTGCGCACCCTTCTTGCGGATTTGCCGGAGAAGGATGGTGTCCTCATCGAGGGAAATGTAGGACTCACCAGTCATGTCGCCGACTTGTTGCGGAAGGCGAAAAGGCCGTCCCGCCTCCAGGCCCAGCAACAGTTCCGCTTCCACTAGGTTTCGCGTAAGCAGGCGTTAGGGGCGGTCTTCGTCCGTGGCCGCCGTGGACCGCCAAATTTCGCGGATGATGTTGTCACCCTTCACTTCGTGGACCGCGAGGACATACTTCGCGATGTCGGGTACCGAATGCTCCACTACAAGCTCGACGACATTGTTCTCAAGCGAGCGTGTCTTTGCCCTTTCGGCGAATGGAAAATCCTCGATGCGCATGAACGTACTGTGACCGCGAGGCTGCGGTTTAAAGATCGTTGAGCCACTGTTGATCGGACTCAGGCGGATACGGTCGTTGTAGGCATCAACAATTCCTTCGGTGTCTACGGTAAGAACTGTTTGTGTCGAGTCGCGGTAAGCGCGTGCTTTGAGTAAGCGCCATATCCGTGCCGACGAGAGCCAAAAGAAGCTCTTGGAGTTCAGCACCTTGTACCAATCCGTCGGCGTGAGACCGTCTTGCAGGCATTTGTTGAGTGCGCCGTCGCTCATAGGCTTCTGATCGCGAAGTACTGCCCCCGGGAGCCCCTTACGCTGAAGCTGAACAGATTCTGGACGGTGCTTCGATTCCAGGGCTGTACGATCCGCGCCCGATACGTCGTACGCTTCTAACAGCGCCGTTGCACTCAAGAGGCCGTGCGCGCGTATTGCCGGCCATCCACCCTCGTGGGCCATGTGGTAGAGCCGTGGGTAACGCGCAACAAGCTCATCCGGCGTCACACATATCTCCGGTCAATCATGAATTCACGCCCGAAGCCTACAGAGATCAACGACACGGGGCAGCCCGTGACCCGCTCAACGTCGGCAACGAAGTTCTGGGTATCTTGTGTGAGGGACTGAATATCTTTTGCGCTTTCATTGGATTTTTGCAGATAGTCAACAAACGTGAGAGCTATATCGGTTGCGCCATTTATCTCGGCGGATCGTCGAATAAGGTCCCAATCGAATTCGGCAACGCGGCGTGGCGAGCCTGAAATGGTGCCGACTTCTCTCTTCGTCAGTACCACAGCGTCCTGTCCCGACCGCTTAGCAACGATGTCCCAATTGATCTCGATACCCATCGGCCCGGATTCGCCGCCGACGCGGATCGGATAGGTGCGTGCGACGAGAAAAATCTTCCGAACGCGACGCATGCTGATGCCGGCATCGGACAGGCACCCGGCAGCGGTAGTTTCGCGCGATGTGACCTTCGGATACGCACCATGGTGAATGCTTAGGTAGGTGCCTTGGGTGCCTTCGAGCATGACGCGGGTACGTTTGAGATAAGCCCGATCGAGTTCGGCTTTCGTGTCTCCTATATACGGTGCCAATTCGGCCACCACACCCGCGAGTTTCACGGGAGGTCCCCAAGGAACTGGCACTCCCCGACCGATCACCTTGCGCGCGGTTGCTGCGCCAACGCCTTGCTTCGTTGAAGAAATGGGGCCGAGGAGTTGCTCTTCAAGCTTCTTGTCGTCATCCTCGATGACCATCGCCTGCCTGTCGATCACGAGGCGGCCGGGATGTTTGAGCCAGGGGTGATCGTCAATTTCTTTGAGTAGAACATCCAGTAAGATGGTCGAGCCTGCGCCGATCAAGACCTGAGCGTTCGGATTTGTCCAGGTGCCGGAAGGTAGTTGTACATACTTGTACGGAGGCTCCTTGACCTTGTGGCCCGCGTTAGGTCCGCCAATGCGCATGAGAACGCCATACTCGCGAGCAACAAATGCGCAAACGTTACCCTTGCCCTCGCTGCCGTATTGCGCGCCTACAAACACATCGACGAGCTGCTCACGGTGTTGCGGCGTTGTCAGCCATCCTTCGACTGCCTTTGCAACCTGGGAGGGAGGCTTCGCTGTGGATGTGTCGATGACGACATCCGCAACTTGCTCAAGAGCACCGACAGCTGCTTCTGTTGGGCTTTGTTTTGCCTCGGCATAGGTCGCAAATTCGCGCATTTCTGGAGACCGCGCGAGATACCGCGCTTCTAAGATGTATTCCGGCGCCTTAAGATGGACATGCCGAACAGAATCGCTGCCAAACTGCTCCCTTAACTTTTGTACTTGGCCGACGATCCGCGCGCTATCTACGAGCAGCACCAGCTCTTCTTCTGATGCTCCCGCGCTCTGCTCCATCACCGCGTCAGCGACCCATTGTCCACCGGTAATGCGGTCCAGCGTGTCTCCAGCCGCTTGGAGGGCGGCTCGTTCTTCGGCACAGTCCGTGTGTGCGAGTATGTATTTCCGTGTCGAGATTTTTTGGATCGCAAAACGGCCTTGGAGGGCTTCGCCGAACGAGGTTTTTCCAGCGGCGATAGGCCCGGATAGAACGACCAACTTGTGCATGCTAGCCCTCGGAGCGTCTTTGAAGTACACTTAAAGTCGAATCGAGCGGTGTCAATACAATCACGACAATGAGGTGGAAATGCCGAAGGTGCTACCGGCAATCAGCATTGGCAAAGGTCCCCGTATCATGTTGGCCAGCGGGTCTTGGTTTGACTTCCTAGACCCGGAATCCAGCGCCTTCACCATAGAAGACATTGCACAAGGTCTCGGTAATATTTGTCGCTATGCCGGACAGTGCCGCCAGTTCTATTCGGTTGCCGAGCATTCGCTCCATGTGAGCGCAGTGTCGCCGACGAACAAACTCGAAGCTCTCTTGCACGATGCAGCCGAGGCATTCTTGGGCGACGTAACGCGACCGCTCAAGCAGCTGTTGCCGGAGTATAAGAGGATCGAAAAGAACGTAGAGCGCACAATTTTCCGCCGATTTGACCTCGACTTCTCTGCGCTCGCTGCTCTGAAGAAGGTCGATCTTAGCGTGCTTGCAGCGGAGCAAGTTCAGATTATGCCGCCAGGCACCGACTACTGGTCGTCCGAATCAGGAATTCTTCCGGCCAATATCACGATCAAGTTTTTGCAGCCCAAGGCGGCCACGACGGCATTTCTCAGCCGTTTTCGCGAGCTCAGTGCAAAGCGGTAAGGCAGACGATCCGTATTCCGAGTCCCGCCGACACGTGACAAACTCGTTGACCCAATTCAAAAACAAAAAATTAAAAATTCGGGGACATGATACATATTCCCCTCCACTGTAGCCAACTGCCGGTGCAGGCCGGAATCCTGTGCCAGCGTCTGCTGCACAGTCTTGATGCGTAGCGGCCCGACGCGCTTATTGTTGGGCATTGTATTGTGTCTTGAGGTTTGGCCAATGCGTATCACGACAATTTCGAGCTGCGCGCTCGATCAAGATGCCGACGCGGCCAGGCTGGCGGCGGAGAGCGGGCCTGTGATCGTCACAGATCAGGGGCGGGCAGCGTATGTGCTTCTCAGCTATGCGGACTATCAGAAGCTTACCGGTGTACGCAGCCTGCTGGACGCGGTTGCGCAGAAGGAAGATGACGATATCGACTTCGAGCCGCCGCGAATGGGCGACACGATTTGTCGTGCGGTCGATTTGGACTGAGCGCATCGGCCTAAGCTCATGCGTCCGCCTCCGCTTGCGCTCCGGCGGATGCAGGCGAGGACGCCCGCGGTCCCAGGGTTAGATGCTTCTTGGGGAGGTTTGCGATCTTCGATCGGGTGTCGGGCGGATCTGCTCTTGCGCGTGTTCCTGATATGTTCTATTATGCTTCGGCCTTATTTGAATGTAAGTCGGCGGGCGGCTCCGCGCGGCTTCTTGAAGGAACCGGATATGTCCGCACTGCTCGCAACCGCAGCCATGGCCGCCAGGCTCCAGGCGGCGCCGCGCTGTCATGGGCGCTCGAAGCGGACGCGGTTGCCCTGCCGGGCGCCGGCCGTTCGCGGCTTTGCCGTTTGCCGCTTTCACGGCGCCCGCGGCGGTGCTCCGCACGGCAATCGCAACGCCTGGAAGCACGGCGCACGAGGCGGTGCCTGGCTTGCCGAGGCGGCGGGCTTCCGCGCGCTCGTCCGCGGGGCGCGCAGGCTCGTTTGCGCCTCTAAGACTCGGGTACATGGGGTTGTTCGCTCAAATTGCGCCGGGGGATCCCCTCCGCCGCCGTCGCTCAGCCCCGTTGCGGGCCTTGGTCCGGGGACGCGTCACGAACGCGTGCGCCCGTCACCGCCGTTCGATGCGGCAGGCGCTCAGCTCGATGCTTCCGTCGCTTGCGGTCCACTGCGCGACCGTTCCGTAGACGCGGACGTTTTGGCCTTGCCGGAATTGGGCGAACGGGCGCAGGTCGCGGGCGGTGAGGCAGCAATAGACCGAGCCGCTTGCCAAGTGAACGGTTCGGTACAGCCGGCAAAAATTACCATTGGCGAACGTCGAGACGAAACCGTTGTCGGCAAAGGGTTTGTCGTGGATGCGGTTCAAGAGGGCGTCGCGGTCGTTGTCCGTTTTCAGGCGCGCGAAGTCGGCGAACACTTTGCCGGTCACGGCGGGCGGCGTTGCGGTGCTGCCGGCTTGTGCGGCGACGGGGGCAGTCACGGGCGGTCGCGCGGCTGCGGCGGCGGCGCGCCCCAAGACTTTGAACTTGCACTGCGCGATCTCGATGCGATCGGTGAAGCGGGCCAGTGTGGCCTGGACTCTGACGCGGTCGCCGGTCTGGGCCACCGCGGCGTCGTAAATGTCGTCGGCCGAGAGTGCGCAGCGGACTTCGCCGTGGGCGGTCGCGACCGGCGCGAAGTAGGCCACGCCGATCAGCCAGCGGTCCTCCTCGAATTCCATGAGCGTGCCCGTGTCCTGGAACGGCTTGCCTTCGTATTTTTCCTGGAACGCGCGATCGAACTCTTCGGCGCTGAGCCGCGCCTTGTCCGCCTGAAGCGTGTAGATGAGCGCCGCCGTCTGCGGCGCCGCCACCGGCGCCGCGGCGACGATGCTCGCGGCCACAACAGTTAAGGCGGTGAATGAGATCGCACGCATGCTGGCCTCCGCGTTCACTCTACCACCAATTCTGAAGATCTGCGCTCAGAGTCGATTTCCGCCTAACCTTGCGCGCGGCATCCGTGCGGCAGTAGCTTGCGGGCTCGCGCCGAGGAGCGGGAGGTTGGCCCTTGACTGAACCCACCGAACCAGCCGGCACGGACGCACCGTGGCGGCCGTGGCGTTTGATCGTGCTCATCGGGTGGGTCGTGTTTGTGTTGGCGTACGATCAGCGCATTCCGGGCGTGCGATTGGATTTCGCCGGGAGTTTGCTGGCGGTGGTCGTCCTGATGACGGGAAGCTGGTTTGCGATGCCGAACCGGCGAGCGGAGTTGATCGGGTTCGCGACGCTTATCGGGGTCGGCGCCGTCGGCGTCGTGGCCGACCTTACGATACCGCAAAAGCTCGCGTTGATCGGCTTCCTGATGCTGTTGCCGCTCGCGTATATGCTGTGGCTCCTTCGGCATGCGAGTCTGCGCGTTCGGCTCGTCCTTATCGCGGTCGTTGCCGGCATCATCGCGCTCGAATTTTTCCTGGCGGGATTTGAAGCTCTGGTCGAACTCGCCACGACGCGGTGAGCCTCCGCGCAGCGGGACATGATGCCTATTTCCCGACGTTTGCGGGAGAAACGAAGGCCATTCGGGCGGATTCGCGTTTGCGGCCCCTATGGCCTATGGTCCGCTCGATCATTGTTGCCGGGCGAAAGGTCCGGCCTGCTCAAACCCGACAATCCGGCCTCACGTACGGTTGTGCCACACGGCGCGGCCGCGACGATGCCGTCCGTCAAAGCCCTGCGGGCTTTGTGCGTGTGCGCGCCCTCCGTGCGCTGCATGCGTGCGCGTGCTCGCGGGGCGGCGGCGATCGAGCCTGGCGTCCTCGCGCGCGTTTTGCGCCGGGTGCCGGCTCGGTCGCCGCCCCCGATTTGCATCACAGCTCAAGGAGACTCACGTGACCGACATCACCGCCCGCGAGCGCCGCTTCAAGATCGGCGCCGTCGTGAATCTGATCGCCGACAAATATCATCGCGGCACGCCCGACGGCATCTACAAGATCGCAAGCCTCATGCCCGCGGAGGGGCAGGAGTATCAATACCGCATCAAAGACACGCGCACGGGCAACGTGTTCGTCGTGCGGGAGAGCCAGCTGAGGTGAAGGTGGTATTTGGGTGGCGCGCTCACTTCCCTTCGCCCTTACTTCTCGAAGACGCCGGCGATGACCCTGTCATCCGAGATGCCTGCCTTTAGCGCCCATCCTTGTTGTCTGCCGGACCGCTCCAACCCGTACATGGCTTCGATCGTGCGCAGCAGGTTGACGTGCGTCACGGGCGTGTCGCCCTCATATCCCTTCTTGATGTGCGCGCCCGCGAGGATCGTCACGATTCGATTTTGATCTTTGGCGTCGGCTGCCGCCGGGTCCGTCGGTCCGATCCGAAACACGCCGGCTTGAGCGTTTTCGTCGAAGGTGACGATCAAGAGGCTGTTGTTCGCCTTGGCCCACTCATAATAGTCGCCAAGCTTGGCCTCCAACCAATCGTCTCCGCGTTCGACGGGGCCAATGCCGTTTTCGACGCCAGAGTCGTGCATGTCGTTCTTCAGGTTCGGAATGACAAATGCGACCGTCGGTAGCTTGTGGAACTCATCCTTTCCCTTCGGAAAATCTTCGAACCGGAGATTTGACGAGGTGTCTCGCGTCGAACCGTTGGGAATGTCGGCAAAGGCGCTCCAGGGGACATGCTTGCGGGCGTAATCGCCCTCTTCGATGACGGTCGATCCGATCGCGGGCAGGCTCTCGGAATATCCTTTGAACGAACGGCCACGCGCGATCAGCTGGTGGCCCAAGTTTTCCGCTTTGATCGAACCGGGCCATGGAACGCAGTCAAAGAATCCAACACCTTGGTTGGAGCCCGACAGCAGCCAGAAATAATTGCCCTGGCTGAAATGCTCCTCGGCGTGCATGCGCGTGAGGCTCGCGCCTTCAGCGCGCAGCTTGTCGATGAAGCCGACCTTCGGGTGGCCCACAATGTAGGAGTCCGGGTCCTTGTCGAGCTTCTCGTAATCCTTGTTCTCTTCGACGACGATGACGATGT
Source organism: uncultured Flavobacteriaceae bacterium (assembly GCA_964638635.1). GTDB lineage: Bacteria > Pseudomonadota > Alphaproteobacteria > Micropepsales > Micropepsaceae > SZUA-430. The sequence continues at coordinate 12,875 of CAZXAQ010000050.1, read as the reverse complement.
GGTCATAGACCGGCAAACCCTTCCAACTTGGCGGCGCTTCGACACCGTTCGGGTGATCCGCCGGCTGCTCGATGGCTGGCGTTCCCAAGCAACCGCCCAGGAGCAGCGCGGTACAGGCTACGATCAGTCGCTTTTGCATCCATGGCCCCTGAAATTATGTCCCTCGAATCCTGCTTTCTTCGTGTTGTGCTCGCAGATTACCACGTGGGGCGCGTGCCGGGCTACTGAAGCCGGCGTCGGCTAAGTTGGCGCCAGGATCGTCACATTGACGTGCGTGCGGAGTTCGAAGCCGAGTTGTTCGTAGAGGCGGATCGCGGGCGTGTTGCTGGCGTAGGCGTGGAGCATTGGGGTTTCGCCGCGCGAGAGGATTTGCGTGGCGACGATGCGCGAGAGGATGCCGGCGTAGCCTTTGCCGCGGTGAGCTGGGTCGGTGCAGACGGCGCTCACTTCCGTGTAGCCTGGCAGCTTCATGCGTTCGCCGGCCATGGCGACGAGGCGGCCGTCCGCTTTCACGCCCCAGAAGGAGCCGAGTTCGTGCGTGCGGGTAAAGAAGGGGCCCGGTTGCGTTGCCGCCGTGAGCGCCCGCATCGCTGGGGCATCGGCTTCGGTGAGGCGTTCGACCGGCGGGGCGGGGTCGAGCGGTTCGATTTTGCGCGCGACCATTTGCACGCCGAGCATCGTCGCCTGCGCCGCGGTGCCGGGAGCCACAGGGATGTCGCCCGCTTGCAGCAGGACCACGGGACCGCGTTGGCGTACGAGGTCGCCGAGGGCTTGTAGCGATTCCGCCGTGTCGTCGCTTGTCGCGGCAAAGATTCCGGCTTCGGGCACGAAGCGGCGGGCGCGGCCGTTACCGATCGCGAACGCGGCTTGGCGGTCTGCGAGCGCGTGCCAGATGGGGCGGTCGAGCGGGTGGCTGCTGGCGGTCATCGTCGGTGGGAACATATAGCGTTTTGTGGGGTATAACGGATTCGATTTTGGAGCGCTGCCGCAAATGTGAGGAGCGGGAAAATGACGGTCTATGTCGCGCTGTTGCGGGCGGTGAATGTCGGGGGCACGGGAAAGCTGCCGATGGCCGAACTTACGGCGATGTGCGAGGCGCTGTCGTTTACGCGCGTGCGCACGTATATCGCGAGCGGGAATGTGGTGTTCGAGAGTGCGAAGTCCGCTTCTGCGGTGAAGGCGGCGTTGGAGAAGCGGCTTCAGACCTATGCGGGCAAGCCGGTCGGGGTCGCGGTTCGCACCGCGGCGGAGATGGCGGCGGTCTTGAAGGCCAATCCGTTTCCGAAGGCGGCGCCGAACCGGACCGTCGCGATCTTTCTCGACGAAGCGCCGGCCAAGGATGCGCTGAAGCACACGACCGGCGTAACGGGTGAGGAGATGCGGCTGGGTCTGCGCGAAATCTATGTTCACTATGAGGACGGGATGGCTTCTTCCAAACTCAAGATTCCGGCGGCGCGCGACGGCACCGCGCGCAACATGAATACGATTGCGAAACTGGCTCAGATGGCGGCGGCGTGAAATGGCGAAAAACGTGACAATCTACGGCATCAAGAATTGCGAGACGATGAAGAAGGCGCGCGCCTGGCTTGACGCGCGTCACGTCGCTTACACATTCCACGACTACAAAGCGGCAGGCATCGACCGCGCGACGCTGGAGCGCTGGGCGGGCGTGGCCGGTTGGGAGATCCTGCTCAACCGTGCCGGTACGACGTTTCGCGCGCTGCCCGATGCGAAGAAGGAAGGGTTGAGCGAGAAACAAGCGATCGCGCTGATGCTCGAACAGCCGTCGATGATCAAGCGGCCGGTGTTGGCGGCTGGGCCGAAGCTGATCGTCGGGTTCAAGGCGGAGCAGTACGCGGCGGTGTTTGAGAAGTAGTGAGCGAAGGCGACGGCGATGCGGTTGACGGTGGGTTTGGTTGCGCTTTGCTTGGCAGCGTGTCCGGCCGCGGCTGCGGAGGTGCGGAACCTCACGTTTGACGGGCTCGCGCGCAGTTACGTGCTGCACGTGCCGGCCGGCGCTCAGGGGCGCGATGCGGCGCTGGTGATCGCGTTGCACGGGTCGGGCGGAAGCGGCGAGAACATTCTCGAACAGGGACGCTGGGTCGCGAAGGCGGATGCGGCGGGTTTCGTCGTTGTTGCGCCCGACGGCGCGCCGGAGCGTGACGACCAGCCCGCCAGTTTCGGACGCAATCCGCGCAGTTGGAATTCCGGGCCGAGCACTGGATCGCCGGCGCAGCTGCGCAATATCGACGATATCGGTTTCTTGCGCGCGGTCGTTGCCGACGTGCGGCGCACGCAGCGGATCGACGCGCGGCGCATCTATGCGACCGGGTTTTCGAACGGTGCCGCGATGGCGTTTCGCGTTGGGGCGGAGATGTCGGATGTCGTCGCCGCGGTCGCGCCGGTTTCGAACGCGCTGCTCGTGCCGGTGGCGCGGCTCGAGAAGCCGGTGTCGCTGCTGATGATCTGGGGCAATGCCGATCGTTTGAATCCGCCCGGCGGCGGCGAAGTCCGGCGCGGCGGCAAGACCTATGTGCGGCCGTCGGGCGAGGCATCGTGGCGGCGTTGGGGCGAACTCTTGGCGTGTCATGCTGAGGCGCCTCAGCAAAGCGGGCCCAAAGTGCTGAAGCGCGCCTTCGTGCGTTGCGCGGGCGGCAGTGAGGCGGCGTTCATCACCGTCGACGGTTTGGGCCATCAGTGGCCGGGCGGGAAGGTGGTGCTGCGTCTCGTCGCGGGGCCGGGCACGGATGCGCTGAATGCGACCGATGTGATTTGGTCGTTCTTCGAGGCCCACGCGCGGTGATGGGGTTCGCGCGGGTTTGCTTGAGACGGAATTGGCGGGCGGATTCAGCTTTCACCACAAAGACACCAAGGGTCACCAAGTTTCACCAAGAAGGAAGAAATCTCACACGAAGATACGAAGCTACGAAAAAAGAGCTCCGACGCGCGCGCCAGCGCGCATCAACCCGCGCTACAGGCGCTTCGCGCAGAAGAGAGGAATTCCTTCGTAGCTTCGTATCTTCGTGCGGGAATTTCTTCTTGGTGAAACTTGGTGACCCTTGGTGTCTGTGTGGTGAAAGCTGAATCGCCATGGATCCCTCGTCAGACGAACCTGCTCTAACCGAGGAGCACGCGGGCGAAGACGTCGGGGCGGAACAAGGTTGCGGGTGGCGCAAGCATGTTTTGCACTTCGGCGATCGTGCGCGAGACGAGCGTGCTGCGGCTCGCCGCTTCTTGCATGCGGTTGGTGTACCAGAGGAGGAAGCGCGTGCCTAAGGGCTGGGCTTTCGGGTTGTTGCGCTTGGCTTCCAGGTCGGGAAAACCCCAGGCGGCGTCGACGATCGGTTTGATGCCTTTGTAGTACACCTTGGCGAAACCGTCCGTGGACGGATCATTGGCGGTGAGGCATTGGCCCAGCCATTCGGCTTCGAGGGCTGCCACCGTCATCCCTTGGCCGAAGATCGGGTTGAAGCTTGCGACCGCGTCGCCGACGGCAACGATGCCTTCGGGCGGGCGTTGGAGCGCATCGAAGTTGCGCCGGACGCTGGCGGCGAAACGGGAGTGCGCCGGCGCGGTGATCGGCACCAGGTCTTTGATCGCGAGATAAGCGTCGGGAACCGGCAGGCGATCGCGCAGGAACGCCAGCATCTCTTCGTGGGATTGCGGCGTGCGGATGTTTGCGTTGGCGCCGAGGGACAAAAGAACGCGGTTGCGCTCCGCCGGGAAGATGATCGCACCGAGCTTGTCTTCGATCTTCGCGACCTGCAGCGTGCGCGGGCGCGTGGCGCCCGGTTTGGGCTCGAGCAGGTAAGAGCAATAGACCGAGGCGAGCGGCGAGGTTTCGTGCGGCGGCGGCTCGCAGCCCAGCGTCTTCATCCAGTCGGCGAGGTTGGAGCGGCGGCCGCGCGCGTCGACGATGAGATCGGCGGCGAGGGTTTGGCCGGCGAGCTTGACGCCGGTCACGCGTGTGGCGTCGCCGCTTACGCCGATGGCCTCGGCGTCTTCGACGACCGCGATCTTCGGTAGCGCGCGAACGTGGCGGGCGAGGCCCCATTCGATGAAGGGGCGGGTCGCGACCAAGACCTTCAGCGGATTGGTGTGCGGCAGCCGCCAGCCGGCGATATAGATGCCGACGTCGTTCGCGCCGACGAGCGTCGCGCCGCGGCTTGCGAGATCGGCGGAGAAGCCGGGGAAGAGGCCGTCGATAATCTCAAGGCCTTTGGCGAGCATGCCGTGGGCGTGCGCGCCTTGCGGGGCTGCGTGGCGCACTTCGCCGTCGCTGGCGAGGCGTTCTTTTTCGACGATCGTCACGCGGTCGAAATGATCGCAGAGCACGCGTGCGGCGAGGAGGCCCGCGATGCTTCCCCCTAGGACGACGGCGTGGCGTTTTCCGGTCGCGCTCATGCGGGAGGATGGATACGCTCAGGCCTGTCTTATGTCACGCGCGCGGGGCCCCGGTTCGATGCTCTCAATGACGCAGTTGATGCTGGCCGCTTCGGCCGTGCTGCTGGTGCTTTTCGCCGTGCGGGTCGCGCGGATGGAGCGGTCGCTGCCGTTTGTGGTGGCGTATCTCGTGTTCGTCGTTCTTTTGGTCGGCGGTGGGGTTGCGGTGTTTATCGGGACCAGTTGGGCCGCGGTGCTTTTGGGCTTGGGCAAGGAGGCGGCGCTGGGCGTCACGTTCGGTGTGACGGTCGTGAGCCTCTTCTTTCTTTGGTGGGTGGCGCGCCGTGCGATCCGTTGAGGCCTACAGCTATCGCGCCGATCCGGCAGTGCCGGCGTTTGCGGACGACAAGCCGGTCATCGTGTTCGATGGGATGTGCGTGATGTGCTCCGGGTTCGCGCAGCTGGTGATGCGGCGGGACACTCAGGCGCGCTTTCGGCTGCTTGCGGCGCAGTCGCCGCTCGGCGCGGCGCTCTATCGGCACTACGGGCTCGATCCGGTGGACTACGAGACGAATGTGCTGCTTGAGGGTGGACAAGCTTACTTCAAATCGGAGGCATCGATTCGCATCTTGGAACAGCTTGGATCGCCGTGGTCGCTGGCGCGCTTCGGGCGCGTGCTGCCGCTCGGCGTTCGCGACTGGATCTACGGCATTGTGGCGCGCAACCGGCTCGGCTGGTTCGGCGTGCGCGATCGCTGCTTCGTGCCGGAGGCGGACGAGCGCGACCGGTTTCTATAGTCCCAAGCGACGGAAGCTCTGGTTCCCACCTACATCGTCATGGCCGGGCAAGCGAAGCGCGACCCGGCCACCCAGGGGTCGTAGAACTCAGCGTTGGAACGTCGGTGCGGTGACCCTGGGTGGCCGGGTCAAGCCCGGCCATGACGACTATTTTTGATGACGATCGGGACACTTTGTCGGCTGAGATATCGACAACAAAAAGGGCCGCGAAAGTTTGCGGCCCAGGGTTCGGAGGAGGAACGCTTGGTTAGTTCAGCAAGAAGTCGAAGCGCAGCGTCACGCTTTGATCGCGCTCGTCGTCGCGCGGCAGCGTATTCTGCTGCAGCAGCGGGTTGTTCAGTTGTTCAGAGTAGCGGTACTCAAGGCCCAGCGTCATCGACGGGGTGAACGAGTAGGTGACGCCGGCCATGCCTTGATACGCGAACGTGCCGCGCGGCATCGCTTCGTTCAGCAGCAGCCCTTGCTCGCCGAGGTTCGTCTTGCCGAAGCCGCCGCCGACATACGTGTCGAGCGACCAACCCGGCGAATAAACGTAGTAGCCGTTCGCCGTGATCGAGTCGGCGCCTTCATCGAGCAGCGGCACCTGGAGGCCGGCCGCGATCGGCGCGACGCCGGTGTCGGCGCCAAGACCCGAATGCAGACCGACGAAGAAGCCGCCCTTCTTCTGCGGCTCGTTCGCTTTCGCGGTCATGCCGAGATCGGCGTACACGGAAGCGATGATACGGTCGGCGGCCGACTCATCGGCGAGCGCGGGCGTCGATGCCGTGAAGGCACCCGCCGCTGCAACCGCCAGTATGGTCATCGCACGCTTCATCGTGCTTTAGCCCCGTTGTTTGGCTCTGAGCCCCAAGGACCTTTCGGTCCAACCGCTTTTGAGCCTTCCGTCACACGTAATGTCGAATGACTCGTCCTTAATCGCAATTGTCGCCGGGAAAGATTGTCGGACCCTTGCAGAGAAGACACATGTTCTTGCGCCGTGTCTCCGGGGACACACCTAGAGGTAGCGGTCCGTCTCGAAATGCCTGCCGCGCAAAGGTTGCGGGAGCTGTGGAAAGGCGAGTGTTTGCGCGAAAAATTTGGTTACTTTGCGTGCCGAACTGGGGGTTTTCCGGTGATGCTAGAGCGCACGGAATTTGGCCCCTTGCACGCTCGAAATTGGAGGCCGCGTGCGTCAGAATCAGCTGGTCGCGGCGTCTCGTTAAGAAGTTGGTAACGAATTGGCGCTTGGCAGCAGCGGCAAATCACGGGTTCGCACGCCTGTTTTTCGAATCGACGATTCGCTCGCACCCTGCCGCAACTCGCGGGCGCCTAAATCTTCGTCATGCAATTGCGACCCCAAGGCAACATGGCTAATGTCCCGCGCTCAATTCCAGCCGATGGCGGCCGTTTCCGCCTTATCGAAGGCCCCTTGTGAGCGACGTTTTTCAAGAAGTCGAAGAGGAATATCGCCAACAACAAATGGCGAAATTCTGGGAGAAGTACCGCGTGCCCATCATCGGGGCTGCGACCGCGCTGATTCTGGGCGTGGCGGGCTACCAGGGGTGGTCTTACTGGCACGCGGGCCAAGTCGAAAAGTCCTCCCGTGAGATGGAGGTTGTGGGCGAGCTTCTGCGCAAGCCCGGGTCGGAGAAAGAAGCGGCTGACCGGCTTGCCAAGCTCTCGGTGAGCGGCGCGGGCGGCTATCGGGTTCTGGCAAAGCTGCAAGAAGCGGCGCTCCGGGCTCAGCAGGGCGACATGAAGGCGGCGATCGCGCTCTACGATGCGGTCGCCAAGAGCGAGCGCGAGCCGTTGTTCCGGGATTTCGCCGTTGTTCGGGCCTCGGTCTTCCTGGTCGAGATGGAGCCCTACGACGTCGTCAAGACGAAGCTTGAGCCGGTTGCGACGGGCTCGGGCCCGTGGGCGATTCAGGGCAAGGAGCTGCTTGGCTACGCCGCTTGGCGTGGCGGCAAGCCCGACGAAGCGCGGAAGTACTTCGAAGAGATCGAGAAGGCGGCGGATGCGCCGGCCGGCACGAAACGCCGCGCGACCGAGATGCTGGCGCTTGTGCGCACGGGACTGAAACTCAGCGACATCAAGGGGCCGTCACCGTCCTTGCTGTTGCCGCAACCTGGAACCGATGGTCCCCTGTTGCTGCCGCCGACGGTGCCACAGCCGGGCGCGCCAGGATCGTTGCTGGGACCCGATCCGGTCGTGCCGACGCCGACACCTCCTGCCGCTCCCACCCCCACACCCTAGTCAAGACGAGAGTCGCACATGACGTTCCGCCTTCCCACCTCCTCCATGGCGGCTGCGAGCCTCTTGGTGCTGAGTGCGTTTTCGCTCGGCGCTTGCGAGACGTTCGATCAGTTCATAACCCCGGGCACGAAAATCGAAGTGCGCGGCGAGCGCGTCGCGGTGCTGCCGACGTCGGCCGCCGTCGAGGCCGATCCGAAGCTAAAGAACGAGCCGGTGGTGCTGCCGAAGCCGGTGGTTAATCCCGATTGGCCGCAGCCGGGCGGCTATGCCGACAATGTGATGCATCACCTGTCGGCCACGGGAAAGCTCAAGCGCGATTGGGGCTCGGGCATTGGTGCTGGGTCGTCAACCGACACGCGGCTGACCGCCTCGCCGGTTATCTCGGGCGGCAAGATTTTCGTGCTCGACTCGCAGGTGAACGTGTCGGCGTACGAAGCGAAGTCGGGCGACCGGTTGTGGCGCGTCGACCTGACGCCGGAGGACGAGGACGCGGAAGAGGGTTTCGGCGGCGGCGTTGCGGTCGACGGTGATAGGCTTTTCGTGTCGACGGGTTTTGGTTTCGTCGTTGCGCTGAACGCGAAGAACGGCAGGGAGATTTGGCGGCGCGCGGCGACGGTGCCGTTCCGTGCGGCGCCGGTGGTGAACGGCGGGCGCGTGTTCGTGGCGACGCAAGAGAACCAGCTCATGGCGCTTGCCGAAGATGACGGGCGCGTGCTGTGGGATCACCGCGGCATTGCGGAATCGGCTGGCATCTTGGGTTCGAACAGCGTTGCGGTTTCGGGCGACCTTGTCGTCGTGCCGTACACGTCGGGCGAACTCTTTGCCTTGAACGTACGCAACGGGCGGCCGGTGTGGAGCGATACGCTGGCGCGGCAAGGCGGGCTGACGCCGCTGTCGTCGCTGGCCGATATTTCCGGCCGGCCGGTGATCGATCGCGGGTTGGTGTTCGCGAACAGCCATGCGGGCCGTCTCGTCGCCATCGATATGCGCACGGGCGAGCGCGTGTGGACGATCGACGTCGGCGGTACGCAACGGCCGTGGGTCGTCGGCGACTACGTCTATGTGATCACCGACAACGCGCAGGTTCTGTGCGTGCGGCGCGCGGACGGACGCATTCGCTGGATCCGCCAGCTGCAGGCTTACCGCGATGCCGAAGGGCGGCGCGGTGCGATCGCTTGGTCGGGACCCGTGCTGGTGTCGGATCGTCTGATCGCCGTGTCGTCGGAAGGTTATGCGATTTCGATTTCGCCCTACACGGGCGAGGTGTTGGGCGAGATCGACATTCCGGACAAAGCGTTCATCGCGCCGATCGTGGCGAACAACACGGTCTATATCCTGACCGACGACGCGAGGTTGACGGCGCTTCGCTAGGAGCACCGCCTCAATGCACCAATGCCGTTCACCGTCGCGATTGCCGGACGCCCCAATGTGGGCAAGTCGACGCTCTTCAACCGGCTGACGCGCAGTCACGCGGCCATTGTGGACGATACGCCCGGCGTCACGCGCGATTGGCGCGAGGCACAGGTGCAGTTGCTCGACCTCTCGTTCCGCTTGCTCGATACCGCGGGGCTCGACGAGGCGAAGAGCGACGATCTCGGCGCGCGGATTCAAAAGCAGACGGTCGCGGCGATCGAGCAGGCCGATGTGCTGCTCTTCGTGATCGACGGGCGCGAGGGGATCACGGCAGGCGACAAGGACGTTGCGCAACTGCTGCGTAAGTCCGGTAAGCCGATCATCCTTGCCGTCAACAAGTCCGACACGCGCGAGGCGGTGGCGACCGCGTCGGAGGCCGAGCGATTGGGCTTTGGCGAGCCGGTCGAATTGTCTGCGGCGCACGGGCGTGGGCTCGACGATCTCTATCGGGCGCTCATCGCTGTTGCGCCGGACGAGGCGCGGGAAGAGACCGAAGACGACGCTGAGCGGTCGCTGACGATTGCGATTACCGGGCGGCCGAATGCGGGCAAGTCGACGCTGCTGAATCGGCTGATTGGGAAGGAGCGATCGATCACGGGGCCTGAGGCCGGGATCACGCGCGATGCCGTGATTGCGGAATGGGTTTGGGACGGGCGCAAGGTCAAGCTCGTCGACACCGCCGGTTTGCGGCGTAAGGCGAAGGTCTCGGAGGAGCTCGAGAAGCTCTCGGTTGCGGACGCGATCGAAGAGATCAAGATGGCGGAGGTGGTGATCCTGGTCATCGACGCCGATATTCCGTTCGAGACGCAGGATTTGCAGATCGCCGATCTGGTTGAGCGCGAGGGGCGCGCGATGGTCGTCGCGGTCAACAAGTGGGACTTGGTCGAGGACAAGGCGAAGCGGCTGAAGATTTTGCGCTCGCGCGTCGATGAGTTGCTACCGCAATGGAAGGGCGTGCCGATCGTCGCGATCTCCGCGCTGTCGGGCGAGGGCGTCGACCGGTTGATGCCTGCGATCCTGAAGCAGCACGAGATCTGGAACAAGCGCGTCGCGACGAACAAGCTGAACGATTGGCTGGCGATGATGATCGAGCAGCACTCGCCGCCTGCGCCGAAAGGCCGGCGCATCAAGATCCGCTACATCACGCAAGCTCGCACGCGTCCGCCGACGTTCGCGATTTCGTCGAGCCAGGCCGGCGAATTGCCGGGCGACTATGGGCGCTATCTCATCAACGGCTTGCGCGAGCATTTCGGCTTCACGGGCGTGCCGATCCGGATGAAGGTGAAGGCTGGCGCGAACCCGTTTGATAAGGGGCGGCGGTCGTAGGCGGCGTCAACTTCGCGCTGCAGTTGCCAGGTGCGGCAAGTTTTGGCCCGCTGCGTGATCGTTTCAGCATTTTCTCCGGCGACTTTGCCTCGATCTTGGTTTTACTCTCGTCGGCGCAGGATTGCTTTGAGGAGAGAGCCAATGACCCTTCGTGCCGCCGCGTTGATGACGACCGCCTTGTTCGTGGTGCCGCCGGCGTTTGCCGATGTCGTGCCGCCGAAGCCGCAGGATGTGTCCGCGCCGGCAGCGGCGCCGACGCAACCGGCTGTGCCTGCAGCAGCGCCGAAGGCGGGTGGCGAAAGCGGCGGCGGCGTGGTTGCGCCGGAAGGATCCGGTGAGGCTGCGCCGGCCCCTGCGGACGGCGCAAAGGCCGAGGCGCCGAACCCGCGCGAGATCGCGGCGAACAGTTTGGTGCAGCGCGACGGCACGCATGAGCTGCCCGGCGGCAAGGCGCGGGTCGTGGTCGCGGAGGGGTTTGCGTTTCTCGATGCGGCCGATGCGAAGAAGCTTCTGACCGACGTGTGGGGCAATCCGCCGGAGGTGGGCGAGAACGCGCTGGGCGCGATCGTGCCGAAGGGCGTCAGCCCGTTTGCGGACGAGAGCTGGGCTGCGATCATCACCTATGAAGACGAAGGCCATATCGCGGACGACGACGCGAAGTCGATCAACTACACCGACCTGATGAAGGAGATGCAGGACGGAACGGCCGAAGAAAACAAAGAGCGCAAGGCGGCGGGCTACGACGAGATCACGCTGGTCGGCTGGGCGCAGGTGCCGAAATACGATGCGGCCGAGCACAAGCTCTATTGGGCGAAGCATCTGAAGTTCAGCGACAGCGAGTCCGACACGTTGAACTACGCGATCCGCGCACTGGGGCGCGAGGGCGTGCTGCAGGTCAATGTGATCGGCGGCATGAACCAGCTCAAAGACATCAACGCGAAGGTGCCCGGCATGCTCGCGATGGTGTCGTTCACCGAGGGCAACCGGTATGCCGACTACAAAGAGGGCGACAAGCTGGCGGCGTACGGCATCGCCGGGTTGATCGCCGGCGGCGTTGCGGCGAAGGCGGGGCTGTTCAAGGTGCTGCTCGGCGCGTGGAAGCTGATCGCGGTCGGCGTCATTGCCGCCGGCGGTGCGCTATGGCGGTTCTTCGGCTCTATGTTCGCGCGCAAGGAAGACGGCGGGCAGACGTAGCTCACGGTTCGTCGTTGACGTTGATCGTCGGCGTCAGGATCGAGGGGCCGGTGAACTTGTCTTGTTGGATTTTGAACTCGACCACGGCCGAGGCCGCGAGATTGTGGCCAGCCGTGTCAACGTCGAGTTTCGCGGGCACGACGCGTTTGTTTGGCAGGACGTATTTCGCCGTCGCGCGATACTTGGCGTAGGGCACGCCGCTCCAGGCGCAACCGTCGGTGTCGCAATGCTCGCCCATCCAACCCACGTCCATGTTGATGTCGATCGGCCAGCCTTGCGAGCCGTCGAGCAGCGGCGCGATCGGCGTGAGCCAGATGTGGAGATGCGTGCCCTTGGGGAAACGCGTCCACGAGCGGGCCATGATGTTCGAGACGTCGCTGACGCCGACTTGGACTCCGTTGAAGCCGTTCGCCGCGCCCCCGGCGCGCGGGCCGGTGAGCTTCAGGCCGAAGTCTTTGACGATGCCTTTGAAGCTGTTCAAGTCGTAGTCGTCGCTCGGCACGCCGTCGAGCGGGTCAAGATCGACCGGCACCAGCGTGCCAAGGTAGGGGATGAGCGCGGTCGCGCGAATGCGGAAGCCGCCGCCGGCGACTTTGCCTTCGTAGTGGCCGTGCGCATCGACGGCGATCTTGTAGTCCGTGCGCTCGCCGCCCGGCGGGCCGCCGACGCCGATCAGGTCTTCCTTGCCGGTGAGGCCCCAGACATAAACGGTGACGCTTGCGCCTTTCATCGCCCACGGTTTGCCGTCGGCGCCGTAGATGTTGCCGCTGACGATGAAGGGTTTCCTGCGTGCGGCTTCGGAGGCCTTCACCTTTGCCGCGTCAGGGAACAGGGCAGCGGGATTGGACGCGGGGTTCACCTTCGGCTTCGCCGGTGCCGGAAGGCTGCCGTTCGGCCGGTCGAGCGGGTTGTCGGCCGCGACGGTGGTCGTTAAGGCGCCGAGGAGGATGAGCGAAGCCAAACCGCGCATGTGACATCCTTTCGTTTGCGGCAGCTTATCCGATTTGGACGTAGCGACAACCGCTGTGATCTGGCGTGCCTGGGACCGCGGGCGTCCTCGCCCGCTCTTTTTTCAACCTCTCCGACGCATCGCGCGTTGAAAGTCAGCGAAGAGCGGGCGAGGACGCCCGCGGTCCCAGGAACGCCTACTCACAAAACGCCGCGCACTACGATAGACTGCCGCATCGAGATAGGAGACGACCATGAAACTCGAAGGCGGATGTTATTGCAAAGCGGTGCGCTATGAGGCCGAGGGCGAGCCGATGATGATGGCGCAGTGCCATTGCCGCGAGTGCCAATACATCACGGGCGGCAGCCCCAACGTCTTCATCGCGATGCCGATCCCGGGGTTCAAATACACGAAGGGCGCGCCGAAACAGTTCGCGCGCAAAGACCTGGAGCGGCCGGTGACGCGCGAGTTCTGTGCGGAGTGCGGCACGCACATCGTGACCCGCCCGCAGGGCTTTCCGGCAGTGATCCTGAAAGTGGGCTCGCTCGACGACCCGAAAGTGTTCACGCCGAAGATGG
>CAZXAQ010000049.1:0-29207 GCA_964638635.1 uncultured Flavobacteriaceae bacterium | reverse complement strand
CGAAGCGCAAGAGCGGCACGAGCGGCGCGAGAAGGTTTACCGGGACGATTAGCGCTTGTGCGGTGTTGATGCCGTTTTTCACCACCAAGCCACCAAGAACCACCAAGTTTCACCAAGAGCGCTCCCATGAGAATTGGCGGGTGTCTCGTTTTCTTGTTGGGCGCTTCGCGCCCGATTTTTCAAACCGCCAAGCGTCTGAGGCCATCTTTCAGTAAGGGTACGTTGAAGTTCATAAGGAACCCTAGACGGCAACCCGACAGTTTCAGGTAGGTCAGCAGCTGCGATTGGTGAACCGGCAGAAGCGCTTCGACCGATTTTACTTCGACGATGATCAGACCGTTCACAACGAGGTCGATGCGCAGTTCAGCGTCCAATTTGGTGCCGTCATAGGTAATCGGCAGGCTCACTTGACGCTGGGGCTTGAGGCCACGCTTAGTCAGTTCGTGCACGAGGCATTGTTCGTACACGGATTCGAGTAGGCCCGGTCCCATTGTCTTGTGAACTTTGATCGCGGCATCGACAATTTCGCGTGCAAGCGCATCGACATCTGCAGGAATCGGGACGTTTGCCATGTCGCCAATCTCGCTTGTTGTTCAATTGGGCGCGAAGCGCCGTCTGCGTTCTTCTTGGTGAAACTTGGTGGTTCTTGGTGGCTTGGTGGTGAAAAACAGCATCACCGCGTCACACCTGCTGGAAGTCCAAGCCCAAATCCAAGCACTTCGGCGAGTGGGTGATCGCGCCTGAGGAGATCAGGTCCACGCCCGTTGCGGCGATGGCGGCGATCGTGTCGGCGGTGACGTTGCCGGAGGCTTCCAGGATGGCGCGGCCGGCGGTGCGTTTGACGGCTTCGCGCAACGTGTCGGGTTTCATGTTGTCGAGCAGGATGGAATTCGCGCCGAGTTCGAGCGCTTTCTCCAGTTGTTCCAGGCTGTCGACTTCGACTTCGATGTGAACCATGTGGCCGGCGTGAGCGCGGGCGGCTTTGATCGCGTTCGCGATGCCGCCGGCGGCGACGATGTGGTTGTCCTTGATCAGGATGCCATCGTCGAGGCCGAAGCGGTGGTTGTGGCCGCCGCCGCAGCGCACGGCATATTTCTCGAACGCGCGCAGGCCCGGCGTGGTTTTGCGGGTGCAGACGACGCGGGCTTTGGTGCCTTCGCAGAGTTTCACGAGTTTGGCGGTCGCGGTCGCGATGCCGGAGAGTTGGCCCAAGAAGTTCAGTGCGACGCGCTCGCCGGTCAGGATGGGGCGTGCGGGGCCGTCGATGATCGCGACGACGTCGCCCTTCGCCACGTCCGCACCGTCGGGGGCTCGGACGGCGACCCTGATCGCAGGGTCCATCAGGCGGAACGCGGTGAGCGCGAAGTCGAGGCCCGCGATGCGGCCGGGTTCGCGGGCGGCGATGATGCCGTGCGCCATCGTGGCGGCTGGGATCGTCGCTTGCGTGGTGAGGTCGCCGGCGCGGCCGAAATCTTCCAGCAGCGCGGCGCGTACGGCGGGTTCGATGAGCAGCGGCGACAGCGGCTCGACCGCGACGGCGGGCGTCCTCGTGGTCATTTGACGGCCTTGAGGTTTGCTCTGGCCTTGGTGTCCTGCACGGCGAGGGCGACCGTGGCGCGGATGTCGGCGAGCGTCACGAACGTGCGCTTGGCCTGCGCCGGGTCGGCTTGCGGATAGTCGCTGCGGAAGTGGCCGCCGCGGCTTTCGGTGCGGTTGAAGGCGGCGCCCGCGATCAGGCCTGCCGTGGCCGCCATGTTGCGCATGTCGGGATCGGCGGCGTTCGCCTTCTCCAGCTGCGCGATCGTCGCGAGGGCGGCGACCAGATCCGATGCGTTGCGTTCGAGGCCGACGTTCAGCGTCATCGTCATGCGCAGCTTCGTCACCGCGGGGCCGTTCGGCGCGCTACCGGTGGTCGGGGTTTGGTGGTCGGGCTTCGGGTTGTGGCGGTGCGCGACGCTTTCGACGTCGGCCGCCGCACGCGAGCCGAAGACGATCGCTTCGAGCAGCGAGTTCGAGGCGAGGCGGTTTGCGCCGTGCGCGCCGGTCGAGGCGCACTCGCCGATCGCCCAGAGGCCTTCGAGGCTCGTGCGCGCATGTTCGTCAACGGCGATGCCGCCCATGTGGTAGTGCGCGGCCGGGGCCACGGGGATCGGCTCCTTCCGCGGGTCGATGTTCGCCGACATGCAGTATTCGAACACGGTCGGGAATTTGTCGGGGAACGCCGCACCGATCGCCTCGCGCGTGTCGAGGAAGGCTTTGCGGCCGGCTTTGATCTCGCGGAAGATGCCGCGGGCGACGACGTCACGCGGCGCGAGTTCGGCATCTTTGTGGGCCGCGACCATGAAGCGTTCGCCGCGGTCGTTGAGCAGGATCGCGCCTTCGCCGCGCAGCGCTTCGGTGGCGAGCGGGGCGGGGTCGCGGCCGATCGCGATCGCGGTCGGGTGGAACTGCACGAATTCGGGATCGGCGATCGTGGCGCCGGCGCGGGCGGCCATGCCGACGCCTTGGCCGCGCGCTTGCGGCGGGTTCGTCGTCACCTCGTAAAGGCCGCCGACGCCGCCGAGCGCGAAGATCGTCGCGTCGGCGCGGATCAGCACGGGCGAGGACTTGTCGGCGAGCGGGTGCGCATAAACACCAACAACGCGTCCGCCCTGCATCGCGAGATCGAACGCGACGAGGCCTTCGACGACGCGGATGCGCGGCTCGTTCTTCACGGCCTTGATGAGTGAGGCCATGATCGCGGCGCCCGCGCGGTCGCCGGTGACGCGGACGATGCGGTTCTTGCCGTGCGCGGCTTCGCGGCCGAGGACGAAGCTGCCCTTCGCGTCGCGGTCGAACGGCACGCCGAGGCGCGCGAGGTCTTCGATGCGTGGTGCCGCTTCGGTCGCGATCAGGCGCGCGATCTTCGGATCGACGATGCCGGCGCCCGCGGTTTCGGTGTCGCGTGCGTGCAGTTCGGGGCTGTCGTCGGCGCCGAGCGCCGCCGCGATGCCGCCTTGCGCCCAGGTCGACGATGCGCCGGAGCCGAGCGAGGCGGCGGCGAGCACCGTCACTTGGCCCTTGATCTTGAGCGCGGTGAAGAGGCCTGCGAGGCCGGCGCCGACGATGAGGACGCCGCCGGAGTCGATCACGTTGTCGGTGCGGCGGGTCATGGCTTAGTGCACCGCGGGTTTGGGTTTGCCGACGGCGAGCATTTTTTCGACGGCGGCGCGGGCGCGGGCGGCGATGGCCGGGTCGACCTTGACCTCGAACTGCATCGTTTGCAGCGAACGAAGGATTTTCGCCAGCGTGATGCGCTTCATGTGCGGGCAGAGGTTGCAGGGGCGCAGGAATTCGACGTCGCGATGCTGCGCCGCGATGTTGTCGGCCATCGAGCATTCGGTCAGCAGCACGACGCGGGGTGGGCGCTTGTCGATCACGTATTGCGTCATCGCAGAGGTCGAGCCTGCGAAGTCGCATTCGGCGACGACTTCGGCGGGGCATTCGGGGTGGGCGAGGACGATCGCGCCGGGGTGGTCGGCTTTGAAGCGGCGGATGTCGTCCGCGCTGAAGCGCTCGTGGACTTCGCAGCGGCCGTGCCAGGCGATCACTTTGATCTTCGTTTGGTTCGCGACGTTTTGGGCGAGGAACTTGTCGGGGATCATGATCACCGTGTCGACGCCGCGTTCCTTCGCGATCGACTCGACGACCGCGACCGCGTTCGACGACGTGCAGGTGATGTCGCTTTCGGCCTTCACTTCGGCCGACGTGTTCACGTAAGTGACCACGGGGAGGTTCGGGTATTTCTGCTTGAGCAAGCGCACGTCGGCGCCCGTGATCGAGGCGGCGAGCGAGCAGCCGGCTTCGAGGTCGGGGATCAGCACCGTCTTGTCCGGCGACAAAATCTTCGACGTCTCGGCCATGAAGTGCACGCCGGCTTGGACGATGATCTTCGCGTCCGTCTTTGCGGCTTCGCGCGCGAGTTGGAGACTGTCGCCGACGAAATCGGCGACGCAGTGGAAGATCTCGGGCGTTTGATAGTTGTGCGCGAGGATGACCGCGCCGCGCTCTTTCTTCAACCGGTTGATCTCGGCGATCAATGGGGCGAAGTGCGGCCACTCGATCTCGGGCACGACGTTCGCCACCTTCGCGTAGAGTTCGCGCGTCGCGGCGGCGACCTCCGGCGTGTAGGCCAGTTTCGGTTCGGAAGCCCCCGACATGTTCGCCATCCTTATGCTCAACTTGAGCATATATATGGTATCAAAAACGGCGGCGCCAAGGGGCCGCCAGGTCGGGAAATGCTAGGATTGAGCATAAAGGGGAGTCAAGCGCGCGTTCGTAAACAGCGGTGCACGAGGCCGCGATCACACGACCGGCGCGGCGCTTTGCCATAGAAAAGCTCGCGTGGACGGGGAGTCTCGTTTACCGCGCGTTACTCTACGGCGTTCTTGTGGCCGCTGTTACCAGCAAACTTTCGATGACCTCATTCGTGTATGCCGGCGTGCGCTGGGCGGCGCTCGTCGGGCTCGCCGGGGCCATCGGCGCCGTCGTGGGTGTGCTGGGTTCACCGCTGCATTGGTCGTTCGATCTCTTGGCGCAGCTTCTGTTGCCGGCGGCCGCCGTTGCCTTGCTGATCGTTCCGATCGCGGCGCTAGCGCGCTGGCCCGGTGTCGCCGGTGGGGCGGCTGTGGCGGCGCTTGCGGCCTTTGGCCTGGCACTGCCGTCGATGACGCCGCCGGGGCCGGTTGCGGCGGAGGTGCCGCGCTTTCGTGTGCTGCTGTTCAATATGTGGTTCGGCAACACGCGGCCGGGCGATGTGGCACGGCTTATTCAGCGCGAGAACGCCGATCTTGTTGTCATTCTGGAGTCGTCGCTGCGGGCGCGTAACGCGCTGAAGACGGTGGCGAACACCTATCCCTACAAGTTCGATTGCACGGCGTCAGGCTGCGATGTGGTGATGTTTTCGCGGGCGCGTTTGCTGCCGCAGACAATTGCGCGGACGAGCGATGCGAACCGTTCGCCTTATGTCACGGTCGGCACCGATATTGCCGGTTGCCGGCTGACGCTGATCGCAACGCATATGACACGGCCGTTTCCCCACCGGCCTTATGAGTCGCAGCGCGAGCAGGCGCGCGAGATCGGCGGCGTGGTCGGCGGGATCGCGGGGGCGAAGCTGGTGCTCGGCGACTTCAACGCTGCGCCGTGGGGTTACGTCGTGCGCACGATCGAGACCCGCGGAAACGTGCGCGCCGCTTCCGGACCGGGGGGCACTTGGCCGTCCGTCTTTCCGGCGCAGCTTCGGATACCGATCGACCATATGATGGCAGGGCCGGGGCTCAGTTTCGTTTCGCGACAGGTGTTGCCGTCCACGGGTTCGGACCATGTGCCCGTGCTGGCGGAAATCGCGGTGACCGACCCCGCACAGTGCCGATAACGGGCGGGTTAACGGGCATTAGTCTTGATGCTTCATGGCTTTAACGGATTGGATTGAATTTTAGCTTCAAGATCACGACCGAACATCTGCGTCCCTGAAGAGGCGCAGGAAAAGGAGCGGTTTCGTGGGGTTCAATCTGATCGCTGCGGCGTCGAAAGTGCCATCGCTGCCGGTTCTGGTCGCAAGCCTGGTCCGGCGGCGGCGGGTGCGCGCGCAGGCGCGCATCAAGCGGCGCTTCACGCAGGCTTTGGTGCTTGCCGGCAATGGGAAGCGTTCGCCGTTCTTGGTGCGACGCCTGACCAGCTTCGAGCATAGGCTGCTCATCGTGGCTGCGATCGAGCTTTTGCGGGTGATGCGCGGGGCGCCGGCGGCGCGGATCGTGCGGCTGCTCGGGCGGTATCAGGCGCGCGAGACGCTGGGTCTTTGGATGGAACACACGAACCCGGCGCTGCGTCTGATCGCGGCCGAGGGGCTTGGGCATATGGGCGACAGCCAGGGCTGTCTGATCCTCGGCCGTGCGCTGCATGATTGCGATCGCAACGTCCGCCTGACGGCGGCGGAGAGCCTGATCAAGCTGGGCGTGGCGCCGTCCGAGGACGAGTTGAAGGCGGTGCTGGATGCCGACGGTGCGCCGTCGGCGCGGCTTTGGCGCATGCTCGACATGATGCGGGCGCATCATCCCGATCCGGCGAAGCGCTCGGCGCCGCGCGATGCGTACGATCACGATTTGCCGGACGCGGCGGTGGCGCTCGCTTAAGGGCGCTGCGTTCGCTGCAAGGGGACTTTGACGCCGAGCGCTGGGCGTTCGCGCAAGGCTTCGCGGCGGAAGCGGAACTCTTCGGCGGGGCGGCCGCCGGCTTTGGTCGTGCGCTTGCCGGTTCGTTCCACGAGCCCTGAGGTTTCGACCAGGCGGCGGAAGTTCTGCTTGTGCAGGCGGATGCCGGAGATCGCCTCGACCGTGCGCTGCAGGTCGAGCAGCGTGAATGTCGCGCCCATGAGTTCGAACACGATCGGGCGGTATTTCAGTTTGCCGCGCAGGCGGCCCATGCCGGTCGCCAGAATGCGGCGGTGGTCGAACAGCATCGCTTCGCCGAAGCGGGCTTGTTCTTCGGCGGGCGGAGCGGAGGCGGGCAGGGTGCGGCCGTCGCGGCGGGCCTCGACGACGAGGCCCGCGTCGTACATCAGCTCGTAGCGTTCGAGGACCTTCTCTTCGTCCCAAGGCAGGCCGTCGAACCCGAAGCAGAGGCGCGCGCGTTCGTTGCGGGCTTGCGTGTCGGCGAGTTTCGCCCAAGCGTCGAGGCGCGTGCGGATCAGCTCGTCGATGATGGCGGGGCGCTCGCCGCGCCAATCCTCCCACGGGAAGAAGTCGTAGATGTTGCGGAAGTTCGCGGCGCCCTCCGCCGGCTGGCGGGTGAGCGCGAGGTAGCCGACGGAAACGACGCGTGCGCCTTCGCCGGGTTCGATTTCGTGGCGGCCGCGGTCGCCGAACGTGTAGAGCTGCTCGACGTAGCCGAGGCTGAGGCACGTTTGCTCCTGCACCAGATTCCTCAGGCCGATTTCGAGCGTGCGATGGTGTTCCGGTTCGAACGGGCCAAAGGGCAGGGCGGTTGCCTTCGTCGCTTTGTTCTGACGCACGACAAGAACGCGGGGCGTGTCGTCTGCCAACGTCACGACGCAGGCGTTGAGGCCGATGACGACGGTGTTGGGTTCGCGGCGCGGGGACATCACACGTTGAGCGGAAGCGAGAAGAGGACGCCTTCGAACACCACCTTTGCTGGGCCCATGGCGTCGACTGCGTCCACCATCCGGCCTTCGCGGGCGAGGATGTCGTCGGCGAGGGCGACGAGGCGGCGGTTCGGCTGGGCATGCGGGGCGCGAGCGCGGAGGAGGTGCGCGATGGCTTCCTCGCGGCCGGGTTCGGTTAGCATGCAGGCGATCGTGAGGGCCGACGCGGTCGACCGGCTGATGCCGGCCCAGCAGTGGATCAGCATCGGCTGACTGCGGTCCCAGCCTTTCGCGAAGGCGATAAGCTCGCGCACGTGCATTTCATCGGGCGGGGCGTGATGCTCGGGGCTCGGCGCCGTCACGTCGTGCATGCCGAGGCGCAAATGGCGGTGGCCCGAGACTTCGTCCGGCGTCGGCATGTCGTCGGCCGGATCGAGCAGCGTCACCAGATGCGACGGACGCAAGTCGCGCGCCGCTTCGGGGACCTTGCTCTTCGGGCAGACATAGATCAGCGGCATGGGCGCTTCAGGCCCGCGCCGACGGCAGGAGTTCGGTGAAGCGCTCGACGAATTTCTTCTGCGCCTCGCGCGCCGGGAGCGGCAGCAGCTTCACCTGCGGCAGGCCGCGCGGCGGGCCGAAGAATTCAAGAGCCTCTTCGGCGGCGAAGCCCGCAAGTTGGGTCGCTTCGAAGTAGGCGGCGCCCTTGTCGGCGCGCTTGATGAGCGCGGTCGTGTCCTCCGGCAGCAGTGCGGGGAGGCCGAAGCGCAGGTGGATCGCCGATAGCAACTTGTTCTCGAGCGATTTGTAGTCGAGCCCGACCGCCGCCTTGAACGGACTGATCAGATCGCCGACCACGTATTCGGGCGCGTCGTGCAACAGCGCGGCGAGGCGCCAGCGCTGCGCGATGCCGGGCTTCAACGCGGCCACGAAATCTTCGACCAGCATGCAATGCTGGGCGACGGAGAACGCGTGGTCGCCGTAGGTCTGTCCGTTCCAGCGCGCGACGCGCGCGAGGCCGTGGGCGATGTCTTCGATTTCGATATCGAACGGCGAGGGGTCGAGCAGGTCGAGCCTGCGGCCGGACAACATGCGTTGCCAGGCGCGGGTTTGGACCATTCGTTGGAGTTTTGCCATGGGGCGGAAAGTAGCCTTGTTTGAAGCACTTGTTGACCCCAGCCGCTTGATTCAAGTCAAGGCGCGCCTAGGTTTCACACACTAGATTTCTTGCGATTGATGAAGGAGGGGCCCATGGCCTACCGCAAGATCCTGGTTCCTATGATGGGTGGCGCCCGGGACGCGCATGTGCTTTCCGCGGCGTTCGAGGTCGCGAAGGCGTTCGGCGGCCATGTGTCCGCCATGTTCGTGCGGCCGGACCCGAGCGAGGTGCTGCCCTACTTAGGCGAGGGCATTTCGGCCGGGGTAATCCAAGAAATCATGGATGCCTCGCGGGAGGCAGCGAACAAGGCCGCCGCCGTGGCACGTGCAACACTGGATAAAGCGGCGCGCGAGGCCGGGGCCGCGATGTTCGACATTGCGCAAGCCGGGAACGGCGTCGGCGCTTCGTTTCATGTGCGCGATGGACTGACCGAAGAGGTGGTCGCGGAAGAGGCGCGGCTCTCCGACCTTGTGGTCTTCGATGTGCCGGCGGACGCGAAGGACGTGGCGTTGCGCGCGATGCTGGAGTCGGCGCTGCTCAACGGACGCAAGCCGATGCTTCTGGTGCCGCACAAGCCGGTGAAGATCGTCGGCGCGAAGGCCGCGATCGGCTGGGACGGCGGGGCGGCCGCGGCGCATGCTGTGTCCGCGGCGATCCCGTTGCTCGCCCGGGCAGCGGGGATCGAGATTTTGAACGTGACGGCGGGGCCGATCGACACCGTACATATGGACCGGCTGCGCGACTATCTGAGACTCCACGGTTTGGCAGCGGTCGAGCATGGGATCAATCCGGGATCCCAAGGTACGGCGACGGCGCTGATCGACGGGGCGACGCGCGCAGGCGCGGGGTTGCTCGTGATCGGCGGCTACGGGCACAGCCGGTTGCGCGAGCTCGTGCTCGGCGGCGTGACGCGACACGTGTTCGCGAACGTCACGATGCCGATTTTCATGGTGCATTGAAACCAGCTGAACGGAGACCGATCATCATGGCGTTGTTCCATGTCCGCCTTGAACTTGCGCGCTCGAAGGAATTTCCCAGCGGCAGCGCGCGGCATGGCTATGAGTTCGTGGCGCCGCTCGATGCGAACGGGCACCTGAGCGCCGAGGAGTGGAAGAAGAACAAGGCGAAGTGCACGGTGCGGCGCTTCACGGCCGGCGAGCCCGACGAGAACGGGCGCTTGATCGACGTCGGGCGCGGCTGGCATTTCGACTACGACGCCAGCGATACCGATGACGACGAGCCGCTCTACAAACTCGACAAGCACTCGATCAAGCAGGGCGAGTATTTGTCGATCACCGAGCACGACGGTGTGATGCGGACGTTTCGGATCGTAACCGTCGCGCCGCTCTGAACTACTCCATCGGCTTGAGCCGCTCGCGCAGCGCGGCGTTGATCTCTTGGATTGCTTTGTTTGCGCCTTCGTCGCCGGCGTTCGTTGCGATCAGGAAGATCATGTTCTTCTTCGGCATGATCTTGATGTCGGCGAGCCAATAGCCGTTGCTGCCGGAGTGGGCGAGGATGTTGGGCACGCCGTCGGGGCCCAGCTTCGCGCCCCAGCCCAGCGCATAGATGCCGCTCACCGGCGTATGGAGCTTTCGGTAGGTTTCGGGCTTGAGCAGCTTGCCGCGACCTTGCATGCCCGCGAGCTGATCTTGCGCGAAGAGAAGCCAGTCCTTGAGCGCGATGTGCACGGTGCCGGCGGGGCCGATCGCCGGCGGGTTGTCCGCGTCTTTGCCGCCAGGGTCGAGCGGGCGGCCGTCGTCGTGACCCTGTGGCTCATCGACCTTGCCGGGCGTGCCCGGGGCGCCGAAGCCAGCGTTCACGATGCCGAGCGGCGCGAAGATTTGTTCGCGCACCAAATCCTCCCACGATTTGCCCGTGCGCGCTTCGGCGATGGCGCCGGCGATGATGAAGCCGAGGTTCGAATAGACGAACTCGCCGATCTTCGAGGCGGGGGCCATCTTTAAATAGGCGCTGGCAACGGCGGCGCGTTGCGCCGGCAGTTCGGCGATGCCTTTCGTTGCGGCGTAGAAGGGCCCGAGCTCTTTGTCGTCGGTCAGCGGCGGCAGGCCTGCGGTGTGGCTCAAGAGCTGCGTGATCGTGACGGTGCGGTACGCGGGGTTCATTGCGGCGCCAAGTTGCGGGAACGCGTCAGCCATCGTGTCTTCGAAGCGAAGCTTGCCCTGCTCGACGAGGTGGGCGATCAGCGTCGCCGTTATGGCCTTCGTGTCGGAACCGATATGCCAGCGGTCGTTCTTCGTCACGGGTTCGGGGTGGCCGTTCGCGCGCAAGCCTATCGCCGTTTCGGCTTCGAGCTTGTCGCCGATTTGCACGAGCGCGGCGACGCCGGGCAGCTTGTGCTGCTCGCGCGCTTTGGCGAGCGTTTGTTCGACGAAGGCTTGCAGCTCTGCATCTGCGTGCGCGATCGGTGCTGCGAACGCGAGCACGAACAAGATCAAGGAACGGCGCGCTATGGAAATCATCTGCCCCCGCTTTCGCGGCCACGTTAGCCGGATGTTGCAGTGGGGGCAGTGACAAATTTGTGAGGTTGGGTCAGCCGCGCTGCAACAAGTGCTTCAATTGGTCGAGATAGGCGGCGTAGGCGCGGCGGCCGGATTCCGTCAGGACGACGGTTGTTTGGGGTTTCTTTGCCACGAAGCTCTTCTTGGTGCGGACGTAACCGGCGTCTTCGAGCTTGGTGACGTGGGTCGAGAGGTTGCCGTCGGACAGGCCGAGTGCCTCGCGGAGTGAGACGAAGTCGGCTGCGTCGGCCGTGCTTAGATACGCCATGATGCCGAGCCGCGCGCGGCCGTGGATCACGTCGTCGAGCGCGTTGTGGTCGAAGGCGCTCACGCCGTGCGGCGCCGCTGGGCGAGGAGGAGGGCGAGGCCGGTGCCGCCCTGCAGCAGCAGTATGGCTGCGGCCGAGAACAGGATGAACTCGATGCGGCCGAGCAGGAAGAACGAGGCGAAGGCGACGATCCACCATGCGACCGCAATCGCGTAGAGCCAGCGGATGCGAAAGATGATGGCGCTGGCGACCGTCGCGACGCCGCTGACCGCGGCGGCGATGGGCATCATCAGCGCTTGGCTCGCGACGCCGCTGATCGTCAGCCCCGCGAAGATGGCGGTGAGGCCGATGCCGGCGGCGACCCACATGGCGCTGGTCAACCGGTTGGCGAAGCGTGCGGATTCGGGCCTGGCGCTGTCGGTGCTGCCCATCAGGAACGACGCGATCCAACCCGCCGCGAGCACGGCGGCCCAAACGTAGTTCATCTGATCGTGCGCGATCGGGAGTCCTTGTGTCGCCGAGCCGTAGGTGAGGAACAGTCCCGTCGCGACGACGACCGACCAGAGGAGGAAGTATTTGCCGCCGCTCGGCGCGCCGGTTGCGCCGGATTCCGCAAGTTCGCGCAGATAGTCCACGTCGTCGGCGAGCGATGGTTTGGTCATGTGGGCGTCCTCGTTCCTAGCCGAAGAAAATCGTGTGCATGATGCGTCCCGGCATGAACGCGAGCCCGCCCGCGATCATGATGCCGCCGAAATAGACGCCGAGCATCGAGCTGCGGTGGCCCCGAACGTCATGCGTGCGCGCGGTGGCGATCGCACCGTAGACGCCGAACAGCGTCAAGGGCACGAACAGGTGGATCCAACTCCAGCCGAACGGGCCGCTGGGATTGGTTTGATGGATGAAGAGCGCCGCGATCGAGGTCACCGTCATCAGGGCGAGGTAGAGGTAGCCGAACGTACGGTGCGTGGTGCTTCCTTTGCGCGAGGCGAAGATCATCCAGGTGCCGATCAGGAATGCGGGCACGATGGTCGCGACGTGAATCTGGATTGGGAGCGAGGCGTCGAGGAGCGGTGTCAGGTTCATGGGTGTCTCGTTTCGCACCCATATACTTTGTGATGCAAAGTACTTTGTCAAGTGGCGTCATCTTGACCTGCGAACAGCGTTACTGTTGTGAGCTCGCTCGCCGCTCTAAGGGGTGAAACTCGCCGTAGCCGCGCTGATCAAGGATTTCGCGGGCTGCTTTGTTCCATTTCTCGCTGCCAGAATAGATAGCCACGATCTTCATCGATCTTGGCCATTTGTGCGCGACCAATGCGTCTAGGTCGAGCTTTGTTCGCCCCGTTCTGAATTCTTCAAGCCTCTCTTGTTCTTCAAGGCCTGTGATTGTGTCGAGGTTCTTGCAGTTGAATGCCGCGAGTTCTCGAAGCTGAAGCCCCTTCAGCGGTAACACGCGCAGCTGCAGTTGGTCTTCAATACGCAGACGTCGGAGCGCAGGAAAGCGGCCCATATTCCCCAAGGTCTCCAAACCGCGGACCCAGTGGATTTCCAGTTTCTCTAGCGTCGCGTGTTTGATCTCATCGATCGTCGGTCGGCTGCCGAGTAGCAGCGTTAGGGACCCTAGAGATTTGATGTTGTTGACGAACGATAGTTCTTGTTTCTTCGGCATGCCCGAGAGCCGTAGCGTCTTTAGCTTCGGCAACGTCGAAATTGCTCCGATACTTTTGGTGTGTCCCTGCACAAAGAGCTCTGTGAGCTGCTTGAAACGTTCGACGAACCTTAGATCGAAGTTTGATCGTTTTGTGCCCGACAAGCTCAACTCTTTCAACTTCTTGAACTCAAACGCGCTCAGAAAGTCGGGTGTGTTAAAGTCGTAAACCCCAAACGAGAACCGCCGAAGCGACTCCAATCTCGTTAGCTCGTCTTCGTTCGAAATCTTCTCTAGGCAATCAACCGACAGCCACTGAACGTCCGGAAGCTCAGTGAGCGCGTCCGCATTGAAGCCGTTCCCGTAGTGCCCATAGAACCTGACTTCAAGTCTTGGTCCAAACTCGACGCAGAGGCGATTCACGCTTCGTAGCAGCTCGCGGGAGTATCCAGGCTTTGAGAACTGCACCGTTGGCGACCAACCCTCGTCAAGAATGGCTTGGACATCGCGCGACGTTACGGCCTTAGGATCAGTTATTCGGCTCTCTGTGGCCACGGAATTCTGGGCCGCTACAACTTCTTCACGATCACGCTGCCGGCCGAATAGCCCGCGCCGAAGGAGCAAATGACGCCGAGGTCGTTCTTCTTCAGGTCGTCGGCGTGTTTGTGGAACGCGATGATGGAGCCGGCGGAGCTTGTGTTTGCGTAGGTGTCGAGGATAACCGGGCTTTCGCTGGGCTTCGGGTCGCGGCCGAGGACGCGGCGGGCGATGAAGTCGTTCATGTTTTGGTTCGCTTGATGTAGCCAAAGGCGTTTCAGATTTTCCGGCGCGATCTTTTCGTCGGCGAGGTGGCTCACGATCAGTTCGGCGACCATGGGGCAGACTTCCTTGAAGACCTTGCGGCCCTCTTGGACGAAGAGCTTGTCGGGTTGGCCGATGCCTTCGGGCGCCGCGCGGTTCAGGAAGCCGAAGTTGTTGCGGATGTTGTTCGAGAATTGCGTCTTGAGGCGCGTGCCCAGGATCTCCCAGGCGTGCGGGCCCTTCGCACTCTCTTTCGGTTCGAGAACGATCGCGGTTGCGACGTCGCCGAAGATGAAGTGGCTGTCGCGGTCGCGGAAATTGAGGTGGCCGGAGCAGATTTCCGGGTTCACGACGAGCGCCGCGCGCGCGTTGCCAGCGCGGATCATGTCGGCGGCGGCTTGCATGCCGAACGTGGCGGAGGAGCAGGCGACATTCATGTCGAACGCGAAGCCCGGACATCCCAGCGCGTTCTGCACTTCGATCGCGATCGCAGGATAGGCGCGTTGCAGGTTCGAACAGGCGACGAGGACGCAGTCGATGTCTTCAGGCTTCCGGCCTGCGCGGGCGAGCGCTTCCTTTGCGGCGGTGACGCCCATTTCGGCGAGGATCGAGAGTTGCTCGTTCGGGCGTTCGGGAATGCGCGGGCACATGACGTCGGGGTCGAGGATGTGGTCCTTCTCGACGACGAAGCGGCTTTTGATGCCGGAGGCTTTGACGACGAAGTCGACGCTCGACTCCTGCAGCGGCTGAGCCTTGCCCGCGGCGATCGCGGTTGCGTTCGCGGCATTGAATTTCTTGACGTAGGCGTTGAAGGAGGCGACCAGCTCTTCGTTGCTGATCGCATGCGGCGGCGTGTAGAGACCGGTGCCGCTGATCGCGATGGCCGTCACGTTAACCCTCGTGTGTTCGTTGAGGCTCTTTATCCCATTGCGCGGGCGCTCGCATCCCCCCATCTTGCGCGCCGTTGTGCACTGCGGCGGACGTTACGTTGGGCGAGAGAAACAAAGCGCTGGTTTTGTTTTCGGGCGGGCAAGATTCGGCAACTTGCCTGGCCTGGGCGCTCGCGCGTTTCGATGCCGTCGAGACGGTCGGGTTTTCGTACGGGCAGCGGCATGCGGTGGAACTCGACTGCCGGGCGAAGATCGTGGCGGAGTTGCGGGCGCGGTTTCCCGTGTGGGGCGAGCGGCTGGGCGCTGACCATGTGCTCGATCTTTCGGTCATCAGGTCGCTGGGTGAGACGGCGCTGACCGGAGCGGGCGAAATCACGATGGGGAAGAACGGGCTTCCGACCACGTTCGTGCCGGGGCGCAATATCTTCTTCTTCACGACGGCGGCGGCGCTCGCCCACCGGCGGGGGATCAAGCATCTCGTCGGCGGCATGTGCGAGACGGATTATTCGGGCTATCCGGATTGCCGCGACGACACGCTGAAGAGTCTGCAGGCGTCGCTGAACTTGGGGCTCGACGCGCGGCTGGTGATCGACACGCCGTTGATGTGGCTTGACAAGGCGGCGACGTGGCGGCTTGCGGAGGAGCTGGGCGGGGCGGCGCTGGTCGAGTTGCTGCTCGAAGAGACGCACTCGTGCTATCGCGGCGACCGGTCGAAGCGGCACGCGTGGGGCTACGGCTGTGCGGCCTGTCCGGCGTGCGAGTTGCGGGCGAACGGCTGGGCGCAGTACAAGGCGCGCCTCGCATGACATACGCCGTCAAAGAGATTTTCTACACCCTGCAAGGCGAGGGGATGCGCGCGGGACGCGCCGCCGTGTTCTGCCGCTTCGCGGGATGCAATCTTTGGAGCGGGCGCGAGGAGGATCGCGCGGATGCGGTGTGCAAGTTTTGCGATACGGAGTTTGTCGGCACCGATGGTGTTGGTGGCGGCAAGTTCGAGCGGGCGGACGATCTCGCGCGTGCGATCGCGGCGAAGTGGCCGGCGAACAACGGCGGGGCGAAGCGCTATGTCGTGTTCACCGGCGGCGAGCCGTTGTTGCAGATCGACGAGGCGCTGATCATCGCCGTACACGCGGCGGGCTTCGAGATCGCGATCGAGACGAATGGGACGATCCGCGCGCCTGAGGGCATCGATTGGATTTGCGTGAGTCCGAAAGCGGGGGCCGCGCTTGTGCAGAAGCGCGGGAATGAGTTGAAGCTGGTCTATCCGCAAGCCGGGGCGGAGCCCGCGCGGTTTGAGGACCTCGCGTTCGACCATTTTCTCCTGCAGCCGATGTGGGGCGACAAAACGGCCGACAACATGGCCGCCGCGGCGCGCTATTGCATGGAACATCCGCGCTGGCGCCTCAGCGTGCAGACGCATAAGTGGATTGGGATACCGTGACGCTTTCGATCACCAAAGAGTTTCGTTTTGATGCCGCGCACTTCCTGCCGACCGCGCCCAAGGGGCATCCGAATTCGCGGATGCATGGGCATTCGTTCACGGCGGCGGTGACGTTGGAGGGTGCGCCGGATCCGGTGAAGGGGTGGATCCGCGACTTTGCCGATGTCGATGCGGCGGTTGCCGATTTGCGCGCGCGGCTCGATCATCATCTGTTGAATGAGATCAAGGGGCTGGAGCTGCCGACGCTGGAGCGGCTGGCGCGGTTCATTTTCGATGAGCTGAAGGGCGCGTTACCGGAGATCGCGTCGGTGACGGTCAGCCGCCGTTCGCTCGGCGAATCCGCGACCTATCGGAGGGCGTGATGGCGAAGGATAAACTCACACAGTTGGGACAGACGTCGAAGTTGCCGGCATCGCCGGATGAGGCGGTGTTGGAACGTGTCGCCAATCCGCATGCGGATAGCGATTATCTCGTGCGCTTTACGGCGCCGGAGTTCACGACGTTGTGCCCGGTCACTGGGCAGCCGGACTTCGCGCATCTGGTGATCGACTATGCACCGGGCAAGTGGATCGTCGAGTCGAAGTCGCTGAAGCTGTTCTTGGGGAGCTTTCGCAATCACGCCGGGTTCCACGAAGCGTGCACGGTTGCGATCGGCAAGCGGCTGGTCGATGCGATCGCGCCGAAGTGGCTGCGGATCGGCGGCTATTGGTACCCGCGCGGTGGTATGCCGATCGACGTGTTCTGGCAGACGGGCAAGCTGCCCAGCGGTTTGTGGGTGCCGGAGCAGGGCGTCGCGCCCTATCGCGGGAGAGGGTGATGGCGGCTCAGCTCGAGTTTTGGTTCGAGTTTGCGAGCACGTATTCCTATCCGGCTGCGCATGCGGTTGAGGCGGCGGCGAAGGCGCGCGGCGTCGAGGTGAAATGGCGGTCGTTCTTGCTGGGGCCGATCTTTGCCGCGCAAGGGTGGACCGACTCGCCGTTCAACATCTATCCCGCGAAGGGGCGTTACATGTGGCGCGATCTGGCGCGCCTCTGTGCGGCCCAAGGGTTGCCGCTGAAGAAGCCGTCGCAGTTTCCGCGCGGCAGTTTACTCGCCGCGCGTATCGCTTGCCGGTTTGCGGACGAGCCGTGGGTCGGGGAATTCGTGCGGCGGGTTTACAGCGCGAACTTTGCCGACGATGCCGACATCTCTTCCCCGTTCGTGATCGGGAAAGTGTTGGCCGACAAGGGTCAGGTGCCGGCGCCGATCCTTCAAGCGGCGCAGGCGCAGGAAACGAAAGACGCCTTCCGCGCGCAGGCGGAACGAGCGGTTCAGCTCGGCATCATTGGTGCGCCGTCCTTCGTCGTCGAGGGTGAGGTGTTTTGGGGCGGCGACCGACTGGCGCAGGCGCTTGATTGGGCGTGCGGGAAGCGGGATGTCGCCACGATTTGAGGTTGTTTCATAAGGCAAAACATGGTATTACTTTTTGCGAAAAGTAAGGAATGATGCCATGGACGCAACGATTACGGCCAAAGGACAAATGACATTGCCTAAAGCGTCGCGGGATCACTTGCGGGTGCAACCGGGCGATAGGGTTAAAGTCTTTAACTTGCCGGATGGGACCGTCGTGATCCTGCCGATGCGGCCCATTTCTGCTTTGCGCGGGATTTTGAAGTCGCCACACAAGCGGCCAGTGACAATCGAGGAAATGAACGACGCCATTGCGGAGGGAGCACTCGCGTCGCTCGGAATAACACCACATCCGGAAGCGGCGAAATTGAAGTCCTCACGGCGGAAGCGTTAGTAGTGATCGGTCTCGATAGCAATGTATTGCTTCGGTATCTTGCCCAGGACGATGCCGTACAATCTCTTAAGGCGACCAAGGTTATTCAGAGTCTTTCGGAGGATGAGCCGGGCCACTTGACCCATGTCGTGCTTGTCGAGACCGCATGGGTTCTGGCACGAATATACAAGGTGCCGGAACGAATGATCGCAGTGATCATGGCTAACTTGCTGCGTTCTCGATCGATCTCCGTTAGCGACGAGGCCGATGTGGTTTTTGCACTCCGCGCGGCGAGCCAGGGCGAGGCGAGCTTTGCGGATGCGCTAATCGGCGCACTCAGCTTGCGGGCCGGATGCAGCAAGGTCGTGACCTTTGATGAGGATGCTTCGCGGCTGCCAGGTTTCGAGCTTCTCTAACGCTTCCCCAGCCTCGCGCACTCTTTGTGGCGGAAGCAGGTGGTCATGTGGTCGTTGACCATGCCCACGGCTTGGGCGAAGGCGTAGACGATCGTTGGGCCGCAGAACGTGAAGCCGCGTTTCTTGAGTTCCTTTGACAGCGCTTGGCTCATGGGGGTTTCGGCGGGGACTTGTTTCATGCCGTCCCATTTGTTTTGGACGGGTTTGCCGTCGACGAATTTCCAGATGAAGTGCGAGAAGCCGCCGGGCTCTTTTTCCATGATGTCGAGATAGAGCTTCGCGTTCTTGATCGTGCCATCGATTTTGCCGCGGTGGCGGATGATGCCCTCGTTCTGCAGGAGCTTGGCGATCTTCGGCTCGGTGTAGCGGGCGATTTTCGCCGGTTCGAAGTTGTCGAAGGCTTTGCGGAAGTTTTCGCGTTTGCGCAGGATCGTGATCCAGGAGAGGCCCGCTTGGAAGCCGTCGAGGATCAGCTTCTCGTAGAGCGCGCGGTCGTCGTATTCGGGCACGCCCCATTCCTCGTCGTGATAGGCGACGTAGAACGGGTCTTCGCCCGGCCAGGCGCAGCGGGTCTTGGGCACTTGGGTTCAAGCTCCGAGGATGAGGTTGTAGGCGGGGCGGCCGATCCGCACTGCGATGCCGTCGGCGGTTGCCGCTGTCGCGTCGCCGAGGCGATCGAGGCGGATGATCGCGAGGCCGTTGCTGTCGAGGCTGCCCATCATCTCGCCAATGTCGGTGGTACCCAGCGTGAGCGGCGTTCCGCGTGGCGGCAAAGTCGCGGCGTTGACGGGCAGGATGCGGCGGCGGGCGGTGGCGCGGTGCTTCATGCGCGCGGTGAGTTCTTGGCCGACGTAACAGCCCTTCTCAAAGTCGACGCCGTGCAGTTCTTCGAAATTGCAGTCGAGCGGGAACAGGGTTTCGGGTGGAATGTCGCTCGCATCCGGTACGCCTTGCGCGATGCGGTGGGCGTGATACGCGATGGCGTGGTCGCGCCCCGCGGTGTTTGTATCGTAGGCGCGAAAGCCGAGTGCGGGCAGGCGCGGGTCCGGGAACCCGCGGGTCAACGGCTGGGGGGAGGCGAGGACGATGAGATCCGCGCGTTCGGTGATCGTCACTTTGGCGCGCAGTTTGTACTTCTTCAGACGGGCGGCGAGATCGGCAGCGTGAGCCTTCGCGCAGTCGAGCAGGAAGCCGCCGTCGATCGGTGCGACCAGGAAGTCGGTGACGATCTTGCCTTGCGGCGTCAGCAGCGCGGCATAGATCGCGCGGCCGTTCGCGGCTTTCGTCACGTCGTTTGTGATCAGGCCTTGCAGGAACGTCGCGGCGTCGGGGCCTGCGACCTCTATCACAGCGCGGTCGGGTAGAACTGTGGTGGGGAAACTCATGGGAATGAAGTAGGGCCGCGGCGTTCCCTTTGGCAAGGGTGCTTGCGAAATCGCGGGCCGGTCTGTAGCTGCTTCCCCCATGAGCGAGACCTTTGATCTGATTTTGAAGAACGGCACCGTGGTCACGCCGTGGAGCACGACGGCCACGGATGTCGGCGTGCGGGCGGGGAAGATTGCCGCGATCGGCGCCCTTGGGGGCGCGAAGGTGGCGGCGGTGCGCGACGTGAAGGGGCTGCACGTGCTGCCCGGCGCGATCGACAGCCAGGTGCATTTCCGCGAGCCGGGGCCGACGCATAAGGAAGATTTGGAAACCGGAAGCCGCGCCGCGGTGCTGGGCGGCGTGACGTCCGTGTTCGAGATGCCGAACACCGCGCCGCCGACGACGACGGCCGAGGCGCTGAACGACAAGCTCACGCGCGCACGGGGGCGGATGTGGTGCGATCACGCGTTCTATGTCGGCGCGACGCCCGACAACGCGGTGTCGCTCGCGCAGCTGGAGCTGATGCCTGGCGCTGCCGGCGTGAAGATGTTCATGGGCTCGTCGACCGGCAATTTGCTTGTCTCCGACGACGAGCATGTCGGGCGCGTGCTGCAACATGGGCGGCGGCGGGTCGCGGTCCACTCGGAGGATGAGGATCGTTTGAACGCGCGCAAGGGCGAGCGCGTGCCGGGCGATCCGCGTTCGCACCCGGTGTGGCGCGATGCCGAGACGGCGCTGCTCGCGACGCAGCGACTCGTGGCGCTGGCGCGCAAGTTTGGGCGGCGTGTGCATGTGCTTCATATCTCGACGGGCGACGAGATCGGGTACTTGCGCGCGCACAAGGACATTGCGACGGCCGAGACGACGCCGAACCATCTGACGCTGATTGCGCCGGACTGCTACGAGCGGCTCGGCACGTATGCGCAGATGAACCCGCCGGTGCGCGACCGGTCTCATTGGGAGACGATTTGGAACGGCGTGCGCGAGGGCGTCGTCGATGTGCTCGGCTCCGATCACGCGCCGCATACGCGCGAGGAGAAGGACAAGGGCTATCCCGATACGCCGTCGGGGATGACGGGCGTGCAGACGCTGGTGCCGATCATGCTCGACCATGTGAACGCGGGGCGGCTCACGTTGGAGCGGTTCGTCGATCTGGTGGCGCACGGGCCGCAGCGCATCTTCGGGCTTCAGACGAAGGGGCGGATCGCGGTCGGGTTCGACGCGGACTTCACGATCGTCGATCTCAAGGCCAAGCGCACAATCGAAAACAAATGGATCGCCAGCCGCTGCGGCTGGACCCCGTTCGACGGCGTGACGGTGACGGGCTGGCCGGTGGGCACGATCCTACGCGGCGAGGTCGTCATGTGGGACGGCGCGCTCAACGGCGTCGCGCGCGGCGAGCCGTTGAAGTTCTTGGAGACGATTCAAGCGGCGTGAATGCCAATTCTTGTCATCCCGGGCGTTACCGGAGCAGGATCGCGCAGCGATCCGTCGCGTAGGTTACGACCCGGGACCCAGGGGAGCGCTGAAACGATTGAGCCCAGTCTCCTGGGTCCCGGCTCTCGCTTTGCTCGGCCGGGATGACAAGGTTGTGCTGATCAATCGAACCCGACGAAGACTGCC
Source organism: uncultured Flavobacteriaceae bacterium (assembly GCA_964638635.1). Classification (GTDB taxonomy): domain Bacteria; phylum Pseudomonadota; class Alphaproteobacteria; order Micropepsales; family Micropepsaceae; genus SZUA-430. The sequence goes on along the minus strand of CAZXAQ010000049.1, from coordinate 8,180 downwards.
GCTTCGTCCACGCTTTTGCGCTTCGACACCACAGCGTTCGCCGGGAACGTGTCGTCCGGGAAGCCCATCGCGACGCAGATCATGATGACTTGGTCGTCGGGGATGCGGGCGTGTTCGCGGACCACGGGCGATTGCATGATGCCTTGGCTGTTGATGACGCAGCCGAGGCCGCGCGACCACGCGGCATTCACGAGCGCGTTCGTGATGCCGCCGCAGTCGAACGGGCCGATGTCGCCGCCGTGGATCGCGCGGTCGTAGGTGACGACGACGGAGACGGGCGCGTCGAATTGGCGGAAGCCGCGCAGGACCCAATCTTGCCGCGCCACTTGGTCGTGCCGCTCGATGCCCATCACGGCGAAGAGTTGTTTCGCGATTTCGATTTGGCGCTCGCGATGGATGCCTTCGTAGCCGCCGTGCGATCGGATCTCGCGCGAGGCGGGGACGCCTGCGAGGTTGCGCTCGGTGTTGCCCTTGCGAATTCTGTCCAGCGGTTCCCCGGTGACGACGTAGAAGTTCCACGGCTGGGTGTTGAGCGAGGAGGGGGCGCGGATTGCGAGGCCGATCACTTCTTTGATCAGCGATTTGGGGACCGGCGTCTTCTTGAAGCCGCGGATACTGCGACGGCCGAGCACGACCTCGTCGAATTGCATGTGATTGCCTTTGGTTTGCGGCGACGTGCTTCGCGCAAAACATCGCACCTGACAAGCTGCATTGCGGGGCCTGTCGAAGAGCACTGACGTTTCCGTAGCAGTCGCTAGGCGCTGGGAGCGCCGGCCTCTGGCCGGCTCTTTGCTGAGCGTTCAACGCACGGGCCGTGGGGAGTCAGAGAAGAGCCGGCCAGAGGCCGGCGCTCCCAGGCCGCTGCCGAAATGCTGAGCGCTACGATCTAGTGGATCGAGATCTCGTGGCCTACGTGGCGGATGTCGAGGGGGCAGAGGATGCCGCAGGTGCCGACGCGGACCGAGTGCAGGCGGCCGTCGAGGTTCTTTTCCCAGAAGGTCAGGAACTTCGAGAGCACCGGGAACTTCGGCGCGATATCCAGTTCCTGCCAGACGAACGTCTGCAGCAACTTCGGATGGTCGGGCATGTGGTAGAGAATTTCCGCCGTCGTTAGGCGGTAGCCTTTCAACATCAGATTCAACTGAGCCACGTCAAACTCCCGCGATAGAGTACGCCAACGCGAATGCTCTTCCCGGACCGGCGCACGAACCTGACGAGTGTGAACGCGATCCGTAAAGTTATGGTGGCGCGGGATTTTGCAACCGTCGAGCGTTTCATCATGGGACGCTTGACGTTTGAGGCGAATTGCGGTGCGTTCGCAACAGTTTGCTCCCTCGCTAGCGCTCACCATGTCTGAGTGCCAACTGGATTCGATCAATGTCCGAAAAATTTCGCTGCATTCTGGTAACCAAAACCGATGCCGGTCAGACCGCTCAGCTGTCGGAGATCGCGGAGGCCGATCTCGGCGAGGGCGACGTCACCGTCGCCGTTAGTCATTCGACGTTGAACTACAAAGATGGGCTCGCGATCACCGGCGCGGCGCCGGTCGTGCGCAAGTTTCCGCTGGTCGCGGGGATCGATTTCGCCGGTCACGTTTTGAGGTCGGCGGATGCGCGGTTTCGGCCCGGCGATGCTGTGGTTGCGAACGGTTGGGGCATGGGCGAGGCGCACCATGGCGGCTACTGCACGCGCGCGCATGTGAAGAGCGACTGGCTGGTGCACATCCCGCGCGTCTTCACGCCCGCCGATACGATGGCAATCGGCACGGCGGGTTACACGGCGATGCTGGCGGTGATGGCGCTGGAGGATTTGGGGCTGACGCCGGTGAAAGGGCCGGTGCTGGTGACGGGCGCGGCCGGCGGCGTCGGCAGTGTCGCGATTGCTTTGCTGTCCAAGCTCGGATTTCGGGTCGTTGCGTCCACCGGGCGTATGAGCGAGGCGGATTATCTGCGCGGGCTTGGCGCCAGCGAAGTGATCGACCGAGCGGAGCTCTCCGGCGAGGTGCGGCCGCTGGCCAAGGAACGTTGGGCGGGGGCCGTCGATTCCGTCGGGTCGAAGACGCTCGCGAACGTGCTGGCGGGCACGAGCTATGGCGGCGCGGTCGCCGCTTGCGGCTTGGCGCAGGGCATGGATCTGCCGTCGTCGGTTGCACCATTCATTCTGCGCGGCGTGACGCTTGCGGGGATCGAGTCCGTGCATTGCCCGATGCCGCGGCGCACCAAGGCCTGGGCGCGTCTTGGCCGCGATCTCGACATGGCCAAGCTCGCGAGCGCCACGAAGACCGTGCGTTTGGAAGACGTGTTGGCGTTGGGGCCGCAGATTCTCAAAGGCCAGGTGCGCGGACGGGTTATTGTCGACGTGCAGCGTTAGGACTTATTAACCAGCGTCCGCCACCTTTTCGGCACGTGATAGCGATTTCGGCGTTCAGCCGAAGTCGCTATGATCGCGCGCTTTTTTCGATCCCGGGGGCCCGGCGCCAGTGGACAATGGAATTGACTGGCTGTTGCTGATCGGCGGCGGGATCGTGATCGGGATCATCGCGGCTGCGCCGATCGGCCCTGCGAACATTATCTGTATCCGCCGCACGTTGTCCTATGGGCAGGTGAACGGATTCTTGGCCGGCCTGGGCGCCGCGATCGGCGACGGCGTCTTCGCGGTGATCGCGGGCTTCGGCGTGAAGTGGGTGTTCGACGCGATCCAAGAAATGGGTGCGCCGCTGCAGCTGGCCAGCGCCGCGATCCTGATGATCTATGGCGCGCGCGTGTTCATCTATGCAACGCCGCCAGAGATACTGCGGAACCCGGACGGCAGCATGCACACGGGCTCCGTCGGCAATTTGGCCGGCGGGTTTGCCGCGACCTTCGCGCTGACGATCACCAACCCCGCGACCATGGTCGGGTTCGCCACCATGTTCGGCGCGTTTCGCGAGGTCGTGGACTATCACGTCAGTTCGCTCGCGACGTTCATCATGGTTTTGTCGGCGTTTGCGGGCTCGGTTTTGTGGTGGTTCGTCGTCACTGCCGTCACGAGTTACTGGCATCAGACGATCGAGCAGGGCACACTGAAGCGCATGAACCAGGCTTCGGGTGCCTTCATTTTCCTCACCGGCGCGACGCTGCTCGGCTATGCCGTGTGGCATCGCATCTTCGGGTGAGTGCGCCGTTCAAGCTGACGGCCCTCGATCATGTCGTGCTGCGCGTGCCCGACATGGAGCGCGCGCTTGCCTTCTACCGCGACGTTTTGGGGGCCGAGATCGAGCGCAGGCTGGAGCGCATCGGCATGGTGCAGCTGCGCGTGGGCGCGTCGATCATTGACCTCGTCGATTTGAACGGCGATTGGCTGAAGTCGACGGGCGCCAAGGCGTTCACACCGGACGCGGTGAACGTCGATCACATCTGCATCCGGATCGAGCCGTTCGATGAGCATGCGATCGAAGCCTATTTGACGGCACGTGGCGTCGCGATCGGCGAGAGGGGCATTCGCTATGGCGCGCAGGGCGATGGGCCCTCCGTCTATGTCCGCGATCCGTTCGGCACGACGGTCGAGTTGAAGGGGCCGCCGACGCCAATTGAAACGGACATACCGACACTAAAGACCGAGCGGCTGGTGTTGCGACCGCTGCGCCGTGCGGATGCGGAGGCGCTGTTGCCGCTCTTTCGCGACAGCGAGACGTTGCAATATTGGGCGCACGAGCCGATCGAAACGCTGGCGCAGATGCAGGACATCATCGCGCGCAATCTGCCGCCGCAGAACGCGCCGCGTTCGTCGTTCGCGATCGCGCACGGCGGGCGGACGGTGGGCGTCGTGAATTTCTACCGCCAACAGGATGCGATGGCGGGGCTCGGCTATATCCTGGACAAAGCGTTGTGGGGACAAGGGTTTGTGAGCGAGGCGATCGACGCTGCGCTCGACCACGGCTTCGGTACGCTGAACTTGCACCGCATTTGGCTGGAGATCGATCCGCGCAATCACGCATCGATCCGGGTGGCGGAGAAATGCGGGTTTGTGGCCGAAGGCGTGGCGCGGGAGTCGTTCCTGCTGGCTGGCGCGTATCTCGACAGTGTGTACTATTCGATGCTGCGCGAGGAATGGCTCAAGTTGCGCGGGTTGGATGGGTCTGGGCATCAGAACCCTAGGCGTGGGGAATAAGCATCATGTCACCGTATTTATACGCGCTCTGAGCGAACGCAACCGCAAGACTATATCCGGTTAATTCGGTGGGTTAATTCTAATTCTAATTCGGTGACAGTGCGTTCACGCACGATGAAGGCGATGAACGCGCCGATGGCGATGAGCAGCGCGATCAGCTGCAACTGGTCGCGGCGCATCGCCTTGCGTTGTTCGTCTTGGTTCTTCATGGGCGATACCAAGCGTTGGCCCGCTTCGGGATTTTAGCAGACTTCGACCCGAATACACGGCCAAAGAATGCAAACGGACGCGCACATATTGCCTTTTCGAATGGGAACGAGCCTAGCGCGTCGCGCCGGTTGCTCGCCGTTTGCGCGGAGCCTATCCTACAATCCTAATGCGGACTGGAGTGCCTTCCGCGATGACGGCCGCTCAAGAAACCTGTGTGATCTGCGGCTCGCGCGCCGGGGACCTCTACCGCGTGCGCTATGGCTTCGTGCAAACCTACACCGGTCAAAACCGGACCGTTTACGGCTCGAACACGGTGTATGTGCGACATCAAGCGACCGTCGGTGTGTTGTCGGAATACATTTGCCGCGCATGTATTCCCGAATGGAAACCGGTGAGCGGGTGGCGGTGGAAATCGATTGTCATGGGTTTCGCCATGATCACGCCTCTCTTTTTCTTCTCGTACGCTCAAGATGCTTGGGGGCTCGAGCTTCCGGTGTGGTTGTCGCTCGTGATTGTGATTGTCGGCGCCCTCGGGGTGGGCTTGATTTCCTTCGGCGTGTTCGGCCCTTCCGAGAAGAAACCCAACCCGGACGAGCATCGCAGGACCCGAGGCAAGGGCATGGTTTGGGCGCGGCATTCAAAACAGCTCAATGCGCGCTACAGCCATGCCGTTCAGACATGGAGACTGGAAGGCGACCAAGTACCGAACATCGCGGGCACTGCAACCCGCGCAATCAACGACACCGTGCTTGAGGGCGAATTCACGCACTTCAACCTCCGGAACTACCGGGATGTAACGCTGGCGACGACCTTTGGTCCGCTCAAGGAGGGTGCGGAAGCTCTTCCCGAGAAACGATTGGTGTCGCCAAGAGGATTCTGGACCGGACCCATAACGTGAGACAAGAATGACGGGGGGCGGACCGATGTCGAAGCGAGCGTTAGAGTGTATGTTCGCGAGTGACGTGCCGGAAGGAGGCGCAACCCATGCATACGTGGTGGGGCAGACTCATATCACTGGCCCTCGTTGCCGCCATCTTGATCGGCGCAATCTCCAATTGCGATCCGCCCCTTCCGTCAGATGAGGAAGCCGAGGCGCACTACAAGGCAAAACTTGCGCTGCATCGACCAGCCTGTGAAAAACTATATGATCAGGAAGTTCTGCGCCTTGATGCCGCCGCCCGCGCCCTCGGCGCCGTCGCGATTCCGTCCAATCCCACTTATGCCGAATTGCGTGCGCTGCTCGGAGAGCCGGACTATTACCCGGGCCTCAGCAGCAGAGTGCACGATACACTGGGGTTACAGTATGCCCGGTATGCCTGGCGAAGCGTTGCGTCGCGGTTACCAGGCGAGACGAACAAGGCTGGAGTCGTCGATGGCTGCGCGAACGACAAGATCGCCCGTGTCGATCCCGACCAATGGCGCACGTACCTTTCTTCCATTGGGCAAGACACGCCTGTCGCGGTGGAGGCAGGATATGCCGAACCCATTTACGGTGACGACCGCAGACCCGCACTGCTGCAGGTACAGCACCCGTTCCCCGGGACCCTCGCCGGATTTTCCCTCGACGTTGATGCATCCACATTTCGGCAGCGGGCTATCGAACTTGGTTGGCAACGCTTGGCGGCGCCGGAAGTCGAGAAGTTCCGGAAAGATCACTTCATTCTCACCACAGCGATCCTTAAGGGCCGAGTCGAAAGAATCCGAATTCGGGACACGAACTACGAGATCGTCGTGTGCCCCCGTCCCGGAACCGGAGATTCATGTCAGCCCGTGAGCAGCAAATAAGGGAAGGGGCGCGGGGCGTGCTCCGTGGCATGTAACAAACCGACGACAAATCGAAATCAGTAGCCGGGTCTACGTATTGGCCCCCACTCCCACGAATCGACGTCTTTCAACTTTGGCGCCAGCCAATAGTCGAGCTGAATCTGGCTCAGACCATGATGCTGCATGCCGGCGTAGCCATGAAAGAAGATGCCGCTCTTTGCGAAACAAGCGGCGTCGAAAATACAGGGACATGATACCTATTCCCCACGCCCTGAGCGAACGCAACCGCAAGACTATAGCCGATTTCCGTGACGGACCCTCTATCTCGCGCGGCGGGCTGCCAACGGCGTGCCGCCGCGGGGCAGGCAAGTTAGGCACAACGCGTCATTGGTGGATGGTGAGGGAACAGGTATGCTGCCCTTCGGTGTGTCGTCCTACCCTGCGTCATGCGGGGTTGTGCCCGCCCATAAGGATCGAAATTGTTTTGGAAAATTCGCCGGTCCTGCAAACGCTGAAACTGGGAGACTATGGCTGGGGGCCTCATTTTCAGGATCAGTTGACGGAGGCCGATGCGGGCCTGCTGCCGGTGCGGGTGGTGATGGTGCACCGCGACGCGTTGGATGTGGCGGGGCCCGGTTTCGAGGGGCGGATTGCCGGTTTGACCCGGCGCCACTCGCTGAACACGGCGACCACCGGCGACTGGCTGTTGATCGACGCGTCGCGCACGGCGGTCCGGGTGCTTGAACGCCATAGCCTGTTCCAGCGCAAGGCGGCCGGCCGCGGGCGCAGCGTGCAGAGGATCGCCGCCAACATCGACGTTGTGTTCATCGTCACGTCGGCCAATCAGGAATTCAACCTGGCGCGCATCGAGCGCTATTTGGCGCTCGCGTCGGAGTCCGGGGCGACACCCGTGGTGTTGATCACCAAAGGCGATTTGTCCGACGACGTGTCACCCTTCGTTGAGGCGGTGCAGGGGTTGCGGCCGGATTTGGCGGTCAAGGCCATCAACGCGAAGAGCCCGGCGGTCGGCGAAGCGCTGGCGCCGTGGCTCGCGCGCGGCAAGACGGTGGCGCTGTTGGGTTCGTCGGGGGTCGGCAAGTCGACGCTGGTCAACAGTCTAATGGGCGAAAACTTGCAAGCCACGCAGGGCAGCCGCGTAGGCGGCGACAAGGGCCGGCACACGACGTCGGCACGCTCGCTGCACCGGTTGGCGAACGGGGCGTGGTTGATGGACACGCCCGGCATCCGCGAATTGCAGTTGCTGGATGCGGCGCAGGGCGTCGACGACGTGTTCGACGATCTGGCGGCGCTGGCTTCCACGTGCAAGTTTTCGAACTGCAGGCATGAGAGCGAGCCGGGATGCGCCGTGCAAAAGGCGGTGGCGGCCGGGGAGATCGATGAGGTGCGGCTGATGCGGTATCAGAAGCTGCAGGGCGAGGAGCGGGTCAATTCGCGCGCGGTTGCGGATTCGAAGAGCCGGGCGCCGAGGGGCATGGGGTGAGTTGGAACTAGCCCCCGCCAGCTGATGATGTCGATTCCCTGGGCTTGCGTTTGTTCTTGTTATGTTCTATAGTTCGGACGAGCAGCAGAGGCCGGTGCACCATGACCGATGATGGGGGCTGCATGCGCCGGACCTGCGAACTTAGGAGGGTGCTCAGCTGCGCCTTTGCCACCTAACTCTCGGGTACATGGGGTTGTTCGCTGAAATTTCCGGCCCGGTATCCCCCTGCCGGGCGAATCCGCGGAAAGACCTACGAGGCACTGGTCTGGCGGCTCATCCGGCCGATGATCTCTTCGGCTTGCGCCATCATGCGCTTGACGATTTCGGCGCAGGGCAGGATTTCGTGGATCGCGCCGGCGCCTTGGCCCATGGCGAAGGCGGAGCGGTCGCGCTGCAAGCCTTCGGTTTGGCCGCCGATGCCGCCCATGACGCCGGCTTGGTGCGAGATCATGGCTTGCATCGGGAACGGCTTGATGTCCTGGGGCCGGCGCTCCCAGTCGACGACGTAGTCGTTCTTGAAGACGCGCATCGGCTTGCCGGAATAGGCCTTGGTGAT
>CAZXAQ010000048.1:0-29759 GCA_964638635.1 uncultured Flavobacteriaceae bacterium | reverse complement strand
ACGAAGACACCGATCAGAAGGCGAAGTACCAAATCGTGGGCGACCTCGAAGCCGACTTCGCCAAAGGCCGCATCTCGATCTCCTCGCCGCTCGCGCGCGCCCTCATCGGCAAGACGACCGGCGACACCGTGGAAGTGAACACGCCGTCCGGCGGCCGTTCGTACGAGATCACAAAGGTAGAGTTTAAGTAGACCAAATTCCTACATCGTCATGGCCGGGCTTGACCCGGCCACCCAGGGTCACCGCACCGCGGGGCGGGCTGCGACACGGGGGGGCCGGGGCAAGCCCGGCCCTGACGCATTGGTGGTGAGGTTAAACGTTCTACCCGGGTGCGGGGGGGGTTTCCCCGGCCCACCCCGGCACCCCCCCCGTGGGGCCGTGGTGCGCCGTGGGGGGGGGGGCACACGCCCGGCCATGACGCATTGTTGGATAGGTTCAAAGCTCTACCGGAACGCCCGGCTCGCGCTTTGACGCGCGGATGGTCAGCGCTGTCTTCACAGAGGCCACGTTCTTCGCCGCCGTCAGCTTCTCGGTGACGAAGCTCTGCCACTCGCTCAAATCCTTCGCGGCGCATTTGAGAACGAAGTCGATCTCGCCTGACATCATGTAGCACTCGCGCACGATCGGCCATTGGCCGACCTGCGCCTCAAAGGCCTTGAGATCGGGCTCGGCCTGGCTGTTCAGCCCCACAAAGGCGAACGCCGTCACCTCATAGCCCAAGGCCTTCGGGTCCAAATCGGCGTGGTAGCCGCGAATGAACCCCTGTTGCTCCAACGCGCGCACCCGCCGTAAACAAGGCGGCGCCGAAATCTTCGCGCGATGCGAGAGTTCGACGTTCGTGATACGGCCCTCGGCTTGAAGCTCGTGGAGAATGCGCCTGTCGATGCCGTCGAGTTTGATCCGCTGCATGCTGGTGTCCGGGCAGGGTCAGAAAATTGCGTGGAGAGCGTTCTAGCGCGTCTAACCGATGAATTCAGCAATAAAATTACGAGGTCACGCAAGACTGTGAACGACACCGCACTGGAAAACGTGACTTGGGCGATCTCAGACGGCCGCGCCGGCATCGCCAACCAAGTGCGCGGCCTGGCGGAAGCCGTGGGCTTGGTGGTCGAAATTATGACTGTCCATCCGCGCTTCCCGTGGACACTCCTCCCCGTCACCGCATGGCCCGCGCCGTTCAGCGCCTTGGGTCCCGGCAGCAGCGTGTTCGCGCCGCCCTGGCCCAAGCTCGCGATCGGCTGCGGCTGGCGCTCGATCCCTTATGTGCTCGCCGTGAAGCGCCTCTCCGGCGGCAAAACGTTCACCGTCCAACTGCAAGATCCGCGCGTCGACCCGAGCCACTTCGACCTCGTCGTGCCGCCCGAACACGACAACCTCAAGGGCACCAACGTTGAAGCCATCGTCGGCAGCCCGAACGCGATCACGCGCGCCAAACTCGAAGCGGCCGCAAGCCAATGGCGCGCGAAGTTCGACGCGTTCAAGAAGCCGCGTGTTGCCGTGCTGATCGGCGGTAAATCGAAGTCGCACAGCTTCGGCGAAGACGACGCACGAAAACTCGCAGCCCAGTTGAAGCAACTCGACGCACGGGGCATGGGCCTCATGATCACCACCTCGCGCCGCACCGGCGAGGCACAAACGCGTGTCATCAAGGACACCCTCGCCGGCACAAAAGCGTTCGTGTGGGACGGCGCCGGCGACAATCCCTATTTCGGCCTGCTCGCGCTCGCCGATGTCATACTGGTGACATCGGACTCGACGAACATGGCGGTGGAAGCGGCGGGCACCGGCAAGCCCGTCTACGTTGTCGACTTGCCCGGCGGCGATTCGAAATTCACCCGCCTGCATGCCGACCTGGAGCGCCGCGGAATCGCACGAAAATTCACAGGCGAAATTGCCCAATGGACGTACCAGCCGCTCAACGAAACGGCGCGGATTGCGGCCCTCATCCGCAGGAGAATCGGCCTAGAACCGCGGTAAACGCTGCGTGATAGCGCCCGCAAGCCTTGCGGTGCAGCAAAGCGCGTTCCTATATGGAGCGGGAGGACCCCTCGAGAAATGACCAAGACCACCCACGCCAAAGTGCTGATTGTGGGCTCCGGCCCTGCCGGCTACACGGCCGCGATCTACGCAACCCGCGCCATGCTGGAACCGCTGCTAGTGGCGGGCCTGCAGCCCGGCGGGCAGATGACGATCACGACCGACGTCGAGAACTATCCGGGCTTCGCCGAAACGATCCAAGGCCCCTGGCTGATGGAGCAGATGAAGGCTCAGGCCGAACACGTCGGCACGAAATTCGCCGACGACGTCATCGTCGAAGCCGATCTGAAGAGCCGCCCGTTCCGCCTGAAAGGCGACAGTGGCACGACCTACACCTGCGATGCCTTGATCATCGCGACAGGCGCTCAAGCCCGTTGGCTGGGCCTGCCCTCCGAGGAAGCGTTCAAGGGCCACGGCGTCTCAGCCTGCGCGACCTGCGACGGCTTCTTCTATCGCGGCAAGGAGGTCGCAATCGTCGGCGGCGGCAACACCGCGGTCGAAGAGGCGCTGTTCCTCACGAACTTCGCAAACAAGGTGACGCTCGTCCACCGCCGCAACACGTTGCGCGCGGAAAAGATGCTGCAGCAGCGCCTGTTCAATCACCCGAAGATCAAGGTGGTTTGGGATTCGGCCGTCGACGGCGTCGAAGGCACCAGCGATCCGAAGTCGGTCACGAACGTGAAGCTGAAGAATGTCAACACCGGCGCGCTCACCGACCTGCCCGCGGACGGCCTCTTCGTCGCGATCGGTCACGTGCCCGCGACGGAGCTCTTCAAAGGCCAAGTCGATATGGACGCCGACGGTTACATCAAGACCGCGCCGGACTCGACCGCGACCAGCATCCCGGGCGTCTTTGCCGCCGGCGACGTGAAAGACCGCGTGTTCCGCCAGGCGATCACGGCCGCCGGCATGGGCTGCATGGCCGCCCTCGAGGCCGAGAAATACCTCGCCCATCACGAGACGATGAAGGCCGCCGCCGAATGAGCATGGACCTCGACCGCTTGCGTGTCTTCCATGCCGTCGCCACGGCCGGAAGCCTCACACATGCGGGCGAGCAACTCGATCTCAGCCAATCGGCCGTCAGCCGCCAAATCAGCGCGCTCGAAGACGAATTGAAGGTCCCCCTCTTCCTGCGCCACGCCCGCGGCCTGAATCTCACCGAGCAAGGTGCGAAACTCTTCGAAACCACGAAGGTCATCTTCGAAAAGCTGCAATGCGTCGAAGAACAGCTTCTCGACAGCCGCGAAACACCGCAAGGCGATCTGCGCGTGACCGCAACGGTCGGCATCGGCACCTATTGGTTGGCCCCGCGCCTGAAGAAATTCACCGAACTCTACCCTGACATGCGCGTGCATCTGCTGCTGCACGATGGCGAGTTGGACCTGAACCAGCGCGAGGCCGATGTCGCCCTGCGCATGCGCCAACCGGTGCAGAACGACCTCGTCCAGCGCAAGCTGTTCGACGTCGTCTATCACATCTACGGCTCGCCCGATTACGTCGCCCGCAAACGCGCGCCCGCTTGCGTCTCCGAACTCGACGCCCACGACGTCATCACCTACGGCGACGCGCCCATCGAATTGTCGAAAGTCAACTGGCTCGCCGAAGTCGGTCGTAAACCGGGCCATCCGCGCGCGGCGAAAATGTACGTGAACAACATCATCGCCATGGGCAAGGCGATCGAAAGCGGAATCGGCCTCGGCGCCCTGCCGGACTATTTCACCCACGGCAACGACAAGCTCGTGCGCGTCCTGCCGGAAACGCTGGGTCCAAATTACGAGGTTTACCTTTGCTATCCGGAAACCTTACGCGGCTCGAAACGCGTCACCGTCTTCCGCGATTTCCTCGTTTCACAAGCGCGCGATTGGACATTTTGACATCCTTGAGAACGCGACCTCTCGCACCTATCTGAATCAAGGCCGGGGCGGTTCTCCCCCAGACACTGGGCTCCGGCGCCGGGATGTTCCCCTCATCCCGGAACCTGCCGATGCTTCTCCCCCAAGCGCGTCGGCAGAAAAGGCGTGACGAGGCCGGGCTGCGGACAACCCCCTGCAGTCCGGCCTTTCTTTATGAGGCGGCTTTGCAGCCTTCCGCCTTCAACACGCGCTTCGTGGACGCTGGAAACTTCGCCAGCGCCGCGGCGGGCCGTATCGGCCGGCGCACCAGATCTCCGCCGCAATTCGGGCAGCGGCCCTTCAGAATGTTCGTCGCGCACGCCTCACAGAAGGTGCACTCGAATGTGCAAATCCGCGCCTCCGTCGACGACGGCGGAAGATCGCGATCGCAGCACTCGCAATTCGGTCTGAGTTCCAGCATCAGAAATCGGTCCCTTCGACGAAGATGGCGACCACGGCTTCGAACGCGCGCTTGTCCTCCGCGTCGAACCGCGCGAACAGCGGGCTGTCGAGATCAAGCACGCCCTTCACTTGCCCGCCTTTGATCAGAGGAACCACGAGTTCCGAGTTCGACACGGAATCGCACGGGATATGCCCCGGAAACGCGTGCACGTCCTCGACCAGCACCGTCTCGCGCCGCGCCACAGCGGTACCGCACACGCCCTTGCCGATAGCAATCCGCACGCAGGCCGGCTTCCCCTGAAACGGCCCAAGCACCAGCTCGCCGCCCTTCATCAGATAGAACCCGGCCCAATTGAGGTCCGGCACCATGTCCCAAATCAGCGCGGACAGATTGGCGGCGTTCGCGATGAGATCGCGCTCGCCGTCAAGGAGCCCGCGCGTCTGGCGCACGAGCTCCTCGTAAATTTCTTTCTTGCTGCCGGAAACCTTCTCGACGGCGAACATGCACACCTTCAGTGTTGAACGCCGCTGCCCGCCTCCTTGCCCCAGAGTTGCTCCAGACGCGCGTCGCGGCCGCAATTGAACCGGTAGAGGTTATAGCGCACCGGATTTTCCTTGTAGTAATTCTGGTGGTATTCCTCCGCCGGATAGAACGGCCCCGCGGCGGTTATTTCCGTGACAATCGGCCGCTTGAACCGGCCCGACTTCTCGAGCGCGGCCTTCGACGCCTCGGCCGCGCGCTTCTGTACATCGTTCAAGGTGAAAATCGCGGTCCGGTACTGCGTTCCGAAATCGCAGAACTGCCCTTCCTTCGTCAGCGGATCGACATTGCGCCAATAGACGTAGAGCAGCTTCTCGTAGCTCACCATCGCCGGATCGAAGACGATCTTCACCGCCTCCGCATGTCCCGTACCGCCGGCCGACACCTCATGGTAGGACGGATTCACCTTCGTCCCGCCCGTGTAGCCGGACGTCGTCGAAAGCACGCCCGGCACCTTGTCGAAGTCCGACTCGACGCACCAGAAGCAACCGCCGGCGAAGATCGCAACCTCCGTCCCCGCCCGCTGCGGCGCCGTCGTGTCCGCGGCGCGAACGCCGAGCACGGTATCGGCAAAGCGCAAGCCGAACACGGCAAGTCCCGCGAGCGCCGCCAGCGCAAACACCCGCGCAAATCCGAATTGGCGCATCTCACGCCACCGCCGGTTTGAAGGTCATCGCGACGCCGTTCATGCAATAGCGCAAGCCCGTCGGCGCCGGTCCGTCTTCGAACACGTGCCCCAAATGCCCGCCGCAGCGCCGGCAATGAACCTCCGTGCGGACCGAGAAGAACGAGTTGTCCACCGATGTGCGGATCGCGTTCGGCAAGGGCTTCCAAAAGCTCGGCCACCCCGTCCCGCTGTCATACTTCGTCTCCGACGAATAGAGCGGCAGGTCGCACCCCGCGCAGTGGAACGTGCCCTTGCGCTTCTCATGATCGAGCGGGCTCGTGCCCGCGCGCTCCGTCCCGTGGTCGCGCAACACATAGTACTGCGAGGCGGTCAGAATCCGCCGCCACTCGGCCTCGGACTTCGTGACCTCGAACTTGGCCGCGCCGGCCGCCTGCAAACCCCGCGCGCCGAACGCTACCGCAACGGCCGCCGCCGCACTACCGAGCGCAGCACTGCCCAAAAGCGTTCTACGATTGACCATGGGAATCCTCCTGATGTCCGCGGAGGGAGATACGTAGCAGAAGCCCAACGGACCAATCACGGCAATGCGAGGGAGCAGTGATGTGCTCCCCCGCACAAAGTTTGCCGGTTTAAGCCGCTTCGGCTTGGGCCCGCGTCGCGATTGCGTGCTCGGCCAGTTTGCCGGTCAATTCCGACAAGTGGTCGAACTTGTAGGTGAACGTCGCCGCCCCCTGAGTGGCCGAGCGCAGTTCGATGATGAAGGTCTGCAGCTCCGATTCCGGGATATGCGCCTGCACCGTGTCCCATCCCGGCCACCCGGCACGCCCGTCATAGCCCAGAAGCTGCCCGCGCTTGCCCGTAATGATCTGATTGATGCGCGACGTGTGCTCCGCCGGCGTGTGCGCCTCGACCGCCATGATGGGTTCCAAGAGCACCGGCGAGCAATTCGCCATGCCTTCCGACATGCCGGCCTTCGCCGCCATCTGGAACGCCGCGTCGCTGGAGTCGACCGTATGATAGCTCCCGTCCGTCAACGAGACCGAGATATCGACGACCGGAAAGCCGAGCGGCCCCTTGTTCAAGAAGTCGCGAATTCCCTTCTCGACCGAGGGGATGAACTGCCGCGGCACCACGCCGCCCGTGATCTGGTCCACGAACTCGAACCCGCTGCCGCGCGGCAGCGGCTTGATCTGCAGCACCACGTCGCCGAACTGGCCGTGCCCACCGGACTGCTTCTTGTGCCGCCCGCGCTGCTCGGTCGATTTGCGGATCGTCTCGCGATAGCCGACATGCGGTGTGTGCGAGGCGAGCTTCAGCCCGAACTTGCGCTCGGTCTTCGCCAGCGCGGTGCGCAAATGCACCTCCCCCTGGCCGCGCAGGATGGCCTCGTGCGTCTCCGCCACATGCTCGAACACGATACCGGGATCTTCCTCCCGGAGCTTCGCAATCGCGCCGGACAGCTTTACGTCGTCGTTGCGGTTCGCCGCCTTGATCGCAAACTTGTAGACAAGCGGCAAAACCTCGCCGCGCTTCAGCGCCTTCACAGCCTTCGGCGCCGCCAGCGTATCGCCCGTCTGCGCCTTCTCAAGCCGGCCGATCGCGACGAGATCGCCCGCACCTGCGGCCGGCACTTTCGTCGTCTTGTCGCCCTGCATCGAGAACAGCCCCGACGCACGCTCTTCGGCGCCGCCGCTATTGGCCAGCGTCGCGCCGTCTTTCAGAAC
Source organism: uncultured Flavobacteriaceae bacterium (assembly GCA_964638635.1). Taxonomy (GTDB): domain Bacteria; phylum Pseudomonadota; class Alphaproteobacteria; order Micropepsales; family Micropepsaceae; genus SZUA-430. The sequence goes on along the minus strand of CAZXAQ010000048.1, from coordinate 22,535 downwards.
ACCCTTGAACACGCGCGCGAGCGACAGCTTGCCGCCCGCCCCGTGATACGTTTTCACGATCTGGAGCACCGGATCGTCGCCGCCATTGCCTTCGACGCCTTGCCGCTTTGCGGCATGGCCGACATCCGGAACCTCATGACGAAGCGCCTTCAAGAGCCGCCGCACGCCGTTATCGCCCTCGGCCGAACCCAAGAGGACAGGCACGATCAACCCATCCGCCAACTCGCGCGAAAGGTCGGCGAACACCTCGTCCCGCGGCGGCTCGACGTCGGAGAGCAACTCCTCCATCAAATGGTCGTCGTAGTCAGCGAGCTTCTCCAGCATCTGGTAGCGCGCTTCGTGCTCGCGGTCCTTCATGTCGGAGGGAATGGCGACGACTTCTGACGCTGCATGTTCGCGATAGACGAACGCGCGTTCGAGCGCCAAATCGACAAACCCGGTGACGATCCCGTCCTTCCAAATCGGCACCTGCCGAAGCACCAGCGGCCGCGCGGAAGCGGGCTGCAAAGCGGTCAACAGATCGCGCACCTGGCCTTGCGCCTTGTCGATCTTGTTGACGAACAGATAGTGCGGGATCTGAAGATCAGAAAGCCGCTTCAAGAGCGGCTGCAGCAGGGCGGCTTTGGTCGGATCGGGTTCGGCCACCACAATGGCCGCATCGACACCGACAAGCGCGTTCAACGTCTCCTGCTGAAATTCGATGGAACCGGGGCAGTCCAGAAACGTGAAATGGTCGCCCAAATAGGTCGTCGTCGCAGGCGTGACCTCGACGCTCATCAGCCGGTCGCGCGCTTCCGGAGCGGCGTCGCCGACTGTGTTCTTTTGGGCCTGACTTCCTTTGCGGGTGATCGCTCCTGTGATCCACAAAATGCTTTCGAGCAGCGTTGTTTTGCCGCCGCCCTGAGGTCCGACCAAGGCCACGCAACGTGGCCCATGTCCTCCCTTACCGTTCTTGTCTGCCATGAGTTGCTCCCTAAAGCCCGGGGGCGCAACCGACGGAACGAGGCACGCCCTTATCTCTCACCGGGCCCCTCTATCGTCACTACCAATCGGCAAAGAGCGCAAGCGAAAAAGCGCTTAACGAATGTGCGGATGCAAGCGCCGGTGGATAGCGCATCGTCTTGCAGCGCAGCAGAGGGCCCGGCGGACGGCCGGGCCCTCGCCGATAACGCTATTTCCCCATCGCGGGCGCCGGGACAACTTCCACCGGCATGCCGAGAGCGTCGAGTTGCGACTTCACGACAGAGGCATCACCCACGACGACCCAGGTGAGCTTGTCCACGTTAAGCTTCGCACGGCCCGCCGCGTCGATGTCGGAGGTCTTCATCGCCGCGTACTTCGCCGGCAATTGCTCGTAATAGTCGTCCGGCCGCCCATAGTTCAGGATCGACGTCACCCCGCCGAACACCGCGTTCGTTGTCTCGAAGCTGCCGGGCAGACGGCGGACGTTGCCGTTCACCGTGCGCACCAGTTCTTCTTCCGTCGTGCCCTTCGGCCCCAAGAATGCGGTCAGATCGGCGATCAACTCCTTCATCGAATCGCCGGTCTTGTCGCTTTGCACCGGCGCCGTGATGATGAACGGCACGCTCTCGATGTTCAAATTGACGCCGCTACGCACGCCGTAGGACCAACCTTTCGTCTCGCGCAGATTCATGTTGATCCGCGACAGGAAGTTGCCGCCATAGACCTCGTTCGCCGCCAGCAGCGAGACAAGATCGTCGGATCCCTTCGCGTCAAGCACCTGGCCGGCATAGATCACCGATTGCGGCGATTTGGGGCGATCCACCAGAATGATGCGCTTCTTCGCCTTCGGGATCGAAGCGCCGAACGACTTCGCCCCCGCTGGCGTCGATGCGCCAGCCCATGTGCCGAACGCCTTCTCGAGCAGCGGCGTCACGTCCGCCAGCGTCGTATCGCCGACGACAACGATGCGCGCCTTCTCCGGCCGCAACCACGCCGCATGGAACGCCTTCAGATCGTCGCGCGACACCTTCGCCACGACGGCCGGATCGCCAAGCCCGCTCGGCGGCACGCCATAAGGGTGAGCGGAGCCGTAAAGCGTCGGCAGCAATACGCGCGAACCGATCGCGTTCGGATTGTTGAACTCCGCCGAAATGCGCGACAGCTGCTGGCCCCTCAAACGCTCGACCTCCGAGGCCTCGAACGCCGGATTGCGAACGACGTCCGAAAGCAGGTCGATTGAGTCGCCAAGGTTCGCCGACAGCGCAAACATCGTCACCGCGGTCCGGTCGAGCGAGGCCGCCGTTTGAATGCCCGAGCCCAAGCGTTCGTTCTCTTCCGCGATCTGCACGCTGGTCCGGCTCGTCGTACCTTCCGGCATCAAGCTCAGCATCAACGACTGCGTGCCAAGCGCGGTCTTCGGATCGGCCGCATAGCCGGCGTCGAAGCTGATCGAAACCGTGACCGTCGGCACTGCAGCCCGGCGCGCGAAGACGACGTCGATCCCGTTCGACAGCTTGCCGCGCTCAAGCGCCGGGAAGTCGAGCGGCGCCAGCGAACCCACCTCCGGCAACTTCGAACGGTCGATAGCCATCGTCGGCCCGCCACTCCTCTCATCGGCGGCGGGGTTCCAATAGCACGCGGGCCCATTGTTGGACCCGGTGACCGCACAAGCCGTACGCCAACCGCCAAGCTTGCCGCCGTCGAGCGTCCGCTCGCCGGGAACGACGGTCAACGCATAGACCGGCCGCGACAGCCACTTCTTCGCTGCCTTCTGCACCGCCGCAGGCGTCAACGAGCCGAGCTGCGCCAAACGCTTCTTGTAAAACTTCGAGTCGTTCGAGAACAGCTCGCCCTGCGCCAGCACGACGGCCTTGCCGCCGAAGCCGCCGACCGCTTCGATGCCGCGAATGTACTGGCCAAGCTTCGACACCAGCGACCGGCTCACTTCATCCGCCGTCGGCCCCTCGTTCACGAGCTTCGCGATGACCTCATCAAGCCGCTTTGCGACCGTCGCCTGATCGACCCCCGGCTTCACATCGGCCGAGACCTCGAACACGCTGGCATGCTGGAATTCCTGCAGCGAAGCGGTGACCGCGACCGCGATCTTCTCCTCGCGAACCAGCGCATTGTCGAGCCGCGAGCTCGCAAGCCCACCCAAAACGGTCGCCGCCACGTCGAGCGCCGCGGAGTCCTTGTCGTTCAAACCGGGCACGACCCAATTGCGATAGATGCGCGTCGTCGCCACGCGGTCCGTCATCGTGTCGGACTTCGGCGCGGCAAGCGTCGTCACCGGCGCCTTCACCGGTTTCGTCGCAGGCCCGCGCGGAATGTCGCCAAAATACTTTTCAACCAGCGTCTTTGCTGTCGCCGTATCGATGTCGCCGGCCAGCACCAACACCGCATTGTTAGGCCCGTAATTGTCGCGAAACCAACCCTTCACGTCGTCGAGGCTCGCCTTGTCGAGGTCCGCCATCGAACCGATCGTCGAGTGGTGATAGGGGTGCCCCTTCGGAAACAGGTTCTCGAACTGCAGATACTCGACGAGCCCGTAAGGCTGGTTGTCGCCCTGACGCTTCTCGTTCTGCACCACGCCGCGCTGATTATCGAGCTTCTCCTGCGTCACCGCACCGAGCAGATGCCCCATGCGATCGCTCTCCAGGAACAAGGCACGCTCCAAAGCGCCCGTCGGCACGGTCTGAAAATAGTTCGTCCGATCAAGCCAGGTCGTCCCGTTGAAGTCCGTCGCCCCCACCTGCTGCAGCGGCTCGAAGTAATCGCCCGGCGCATTCTCCGACCCGTTGAACATCAAGTGCTCAAAGAGGTGCGCAAACCCCGTCTTACCTTCCGGCTCATGCTTCGAACCAACGCCGTACCAAACCGATACGGCAACCACCGGCGCCTTGCGGTCCGTATGCACGATCACGCGCAAACCGTTCGCCAGCGTGAACTTCTCGTGCGGAATGTCGATGCGCTTCGCCAGCTCCGAGGCCGGCACGGGCGCCGCAATCGCGGCCACGGGAGCAGCCACCAACAACGCGACCGAAACAACAGCAGTTCTAAGCATGGGGTCTCCAACCTTTGAATCGGCGGGGAACATACAAGGGGCGGCACCCGGCAAACCACACATTTTCGGGAGAACCCCATTCGCCTACGGGGCGAATCCCCATGCCGAAGGCGGCAGTCGGAAGGGCTTCTTTTTCTTAGCGAGTGGCCAAATGAATCTCGCCCGCGAGGCGAGAGGGGTTGTACACTCGCCCATCGCAAATCACGCGCCTCAAGGTGAACCACATGCCGAACGCCGGCATCACGGGCTGGGGAAAGTGCTTACCCCCCGCAGTCCTCTCGAATAACGACATCGCGACGTTTCTCGATACCTCCGACGAATGGATCACGACCCGCACCGGCATCAAGGAGCGGCGCATCGCGCACTGCTCGCTGACCGACATGGCGGAGGTCGCCGGAAAACGCGCGCTCGCCTGCGCGGGGATTGAAGGCAAAGACCTCGACCTTATCGTCATGGGCACGACGACCCACGACGAGCAATGTCCCAACCAATCCTCCGGCGTGCAGCGGCGCATCCCCGGCGCCGAAGGCTGCGGCGCGATGGACGTGAACACCGCCTGCACGAGCTTTCTCTACGGCCTCTCCACCGCCGCGGCGATGATCAAGACCGGGTCTATCAAGACCGCGCTCGTCATCGGCGGCGAACTGATCTCGCCGTTCATGAACTGGGACGACCGCAACGTCGCTGTCTTGTTCGGTGACGGCTGCGCCGCTGTCGTCCTGCAGGCGACGGACAACGACGAAGGCCTTCAGATGGACCGCCTCGGCTGCTACGGCGAGTCGCGCGCGATCCTGCAAATCCACGGCATGGGCGGCAACTACGTGCACGCCGGCCGTCTGATCGGCGTGACCGAGTGGCAATTCGAGGGCCAGGAGATCTTCAAGAAGGCCGTTGGCGGCATGAGCATGGCGAGCGAAGAAGTCCTCCGCCGCGCCGGCAAAACCGCCGACGACGTCGCTCTCTGCGTGCCGCACCAAGCAAACCTGCGCATCATCGAATTCGTCGCGCGAAAATCCGGCATCCCGATGGACCGCGTCTACGTCAGTGTCGAGCGTTACGGTAACATGTCGGCCGCCACCGTCCCGGTCGCGCTGTGCGAAGCGATCGAAGATGGTCGCGTCGCGCCCGGAAGCCTGCTGTTGATGCCGGCGTTCGGCGGCGGCCTCACGTTTTGCGCCCACCTCGTCAAGTGGGGCAACCGCACGACGCCGCTCGGCAAATCCGATGCCGAGCTGCCGCCGCAAACCCGCAGCGCCCTCGAGATCGTCCAGCGCTACCGCAAAGCCCACGGTCACCCGATCGCGTAAGGGCTAAGCTTCGGGCTCGTCGGGGAGCGACCACGCCAACCAAAGCGCGGGCAAACCCAGCGCGAGATTGAACACGGAAAGCGCCGCCGCCACCGTCAGGAGACTGGCGCCACCGGCAAACGCCACGCCCGCAATGACGCCCAAAAACACGCCCGGCCAATAGAGGCGTGCGTAGGCGTTACCGCGAACAACGATCTCGCGCTCGTCGAGGTCGCGGTTTCTAAGTTCGCTTAAGCCGCGCACGCTGGCGTTCAAGCTGCCCATGACGAAAACGAACGGCACAAGCATCGCGACCAGCACCAGAGCGTTTTCGAACACCGAGGTGAGTAGTGGCATTGCGACAAGCAGCGCGATGAACGCGAACACCAGGCGCCGCCGCATCGCACGCGGCCGCGTCCAGTTGAACATCGGATCGTTCATCGTGACGCGCAGCGGCTGCTTGAACGGATTGGCGGGCATGTCTTTGTCCTTGCGTGTCATGTGATTAATTGTCCGCTACGGCGCTGATTGTCTGCTCGCGACGATCATGAAACTCAGACCATCAGCGAACGGAATGCCGGCGCACCCATTGTGTCGCCGGAAACGATCGCCACAAGCACCGTCAGGCACAACATCGCGATACTAAGAACGAGCAATCTATCCATTGCTGCCTCCTTTGGCCTTCATGAGTTGGGTGGTCAGCGCTTCGAAAGGCGTCAGCGAGAACACCATCTCGACCGGCAGCGCGAAGTAGGCGGCGATCTTGAGCGCAAGTTCGAGCGAAGGGCTGTAATCGCCCCGTTCGATGTAGCCGATGGTCTGAAAATTGACCCCGACCGCATCCGCCAAGTCCTTGCGCGAGACGTTTCGCTCCGCCCGCAGCACGTTGAGACGATTATGTATCATCCGTCGCCTGTTTCGTATCTCGATACCAACGAGATGTATTGTATATACAACAATAATAACTGAAATCAATACGAATTGCCACTGATCCAAGACAGATATTTCTTGCAGTTTTCCGGCACTTCCGATCAGGGAGCTGGCCAAACCCGGAGTCTGAGGCAGAAAAACAGGCCCGCCGACCAGCTTGTTCGCGCGGGGCAGCGGTTTAGGCTCGCCCCATCCGCCATCTTGATCGAAGAGCCCACGCCCCATGACCACCACCATCGACACCGTCATCGTCGGCGCCGGCTTTGCCGGCATGTACATGCTCCACCGCCTGCGCAATCAGAATGTCGGCGCCGTCGTGTTCGAGGCCGGCGAGAGCGTCGGCGGCACCTGGTACTGGAACCGCTATCCCGGCGCGCGCGTCGACATCGAGAGTCAGGAATACTGCTACTCGTTCTCGAGCGCACTCGACGACGAATGGCGCTGGAGCGAACGCTACGCGCCGCAACCCGAAATCTTGCGCTACCTCGAACACGTCGCGAAGAAATTCGATCTGAAGAAGGACATCCGCTTCTCGACGCGCGTCACCGCCGCGCACTGGAACGAACAGACGAAGCGCTGGCTCGTCACGACCGACAAGGGCGACAAGGTCACCGCCCGCGCGCTCATTATGGCAACGGGCTGCCTTTCGATCCCGAAGGAGCCGGACTTCCCCGGCGTCGGCGACTTCCAAGGCCAGTCCTACTTCACCAGCCGCTGGCCGCATGAGCCCGTCGACTTCACCGGCCAGACCGTCGCCGTCATCGGCACCGGTTCCTCCGCCGTGCAGTCGATCCCCGAGATCGCAAAACAGGCGAAGCACCTCACCGTCTTCCAGCGCACGCCGAACTACACCGTGCCGGCGCACAACCAGCAAGCCGATCCCGCGATCGAGGAGCTCTGGAAGCTGAACCGTCCGCGCTTCCGCAGCCAAGCGCTCGCGAACAACTCCGGCGTCCGCCAGATCGACCCGCAAGACCGCCTGCTCTCGACGACCCCACCCGACGAAGTCGAAAAAATCTTCGAAGAACGCTGGCAGCGCGGTGGTTTCGCCGTGCTCGGCGGCTTCGCCGACACCGGCATCGACGAGAATTCGAACAAAGTCGCCCACGAATTCTTCGCCAAGAAGATCAAGAGCATCGTCAAAGACCCGAAAGTTGCCGACCTGCTCACGCCGAAGACGTATCCCGTCGGCACGAAGCGCCTCTGCGTCGACACAGGCTATTGGGAAACCTTCAACCGCCCAAACGTCACGCTCGTGGACGTCTCGAAAGCTCCGATCGAGCGCATCACGAAAACCGGTATCCGCACCGCGAACGCCGAGTATCCCTTCGACACGATCGTCTACGCGATCGGCTTCGACGCCATGACCGGCGCGCTCACGAAGATCGACATCGTGGGCCGAAACGGCCTCAAGCTCAAAGACAAATGGGCCCACGGCCCCAAAACCTATCTCGGCCTCACCATCGCAGGCTTCCCGAACCTCTTCACGATCACCGGCCCGCAGAGCCCAAGCGTGCTGACGAACATGCCGCCCTCGATCGAACACCACGTCGACTGGATCGCCCGCGCCCTCTCCGACCTTGACGCCCGCAAAAAACAAACGCTCGAAGCCACCGAAGAAGCCGAGAGCGCCTGGGGCGCCCACGTGAACGAACTGGGCGCGATGACGCTCATGGCCAAAGCCAACTCCTGGTACATGGGCGCCAACATCCCCGGCAAACCCAGAACCTTCCTCCCCTACGTCGGCGGCGTCCCAGCGTATCGCCAGAAATGCGCGGAGGTGGTGGCGAATGGGTATGAGGGGTTTGTGCTGGGGTGAGACACTCATATGCGGCTATCGCAATCTTCGCGTCGATAGCAGCGCCAGCGGGCGCCGCTCCAACTACGCCCGAGCCTGTGCGCATCGCGAGCTACACCGGCGAGGCGATGGAGCCGTTCGTGTCGCGCGACGGGAAGTTTCTGTTCTTCAACACGCGCAACGATCCCGGCGCCGACACGAACATTCACTTCGCCGAAGTGAGCTTCGACGGCCATTTTCGCTATCTGGGCTTGCTCGAAGGCACCGTGTCGCGCGATCTCGACGCCGTCGCGACGATGAGCGCGGACGGCCACTTCTGCTTCGTCTCACCGCGCGATTACCGCCGCACGCTAGTCTCGGTGCTCTGCGGAAAGTTCGACGGCACGAAGGTGGTGGACGCAACGCCGCAAGCGGGACTTGCCACCGCACGCCTCGGCCGTTTGATCTTCGACGTCGAACTCAGCGCCGACGGCCGTGCGATGATCTACGCAGAAGGCACGTTCTCCGGCAACGCGACGCCGGACGACGCCGACCTCTATGTCGCGAAACTCGGCGCGAACGGCTTCGAGCCCGATCCGAACGGCAAACGCACCCTCGCGCGGCTGAACACTGATGCGCTCGAATACGCGCCCGCCCTCTCCGCCGACAGCCTCACGCTGACATTCACGAGGCTCGAAGGCGTAGCGCCGTTCTTGAGCCCCACGCTCTACCGCGCCACCCGCACGCGAGCGAACCGGCCGTTCGGCGCGCCCACACGCGTCGGCGCCATCGACGGCTTCGTCGAAGGCCCAACCTACGCCCCCGACGGCACGCTCTACTTCCACAAACGCGTCAACGGCCGCTTCCAGATTTGGCGCCTGCCGCGCTAGGACGGCCGCGACGCCGGCGCCGCCGCTTGCCCGCAGGCCGCTTCACCACGATCTCTTCGCGCGCCGCGACGACTCCGCTTCCGCGGCAGCGATCACACGTCCCGCAGCGCGGCGGCAGATCCTCGCCGAAATAGCGGCGGATGAAGACGCTGCGGCATTCCTCGGTGGTGGCGTAGCTGGCGACGGTTTTGAGCTTGCGCTCGCCTTCGAACGCGAACGTCTTCACCTTCGCCACGAGATCGCGCGCGCCAGCGCGAAACGCCGCCACCGGCACGGCGAGTTTGATCGCGCCGTCTTTGCCGTGCGCGATCAGCCCCGCCTCCTCGAGATCGACGAGCAGCGCCTCCGCGATGCGCTGCGGCACCCCCGCCGACACCGCGAGGGTCGCTGCGGTTGGCTTGCGCTTTTCCTCGGCCCACGCCGCGAGCGCGGTCTCGAGATTGATGAGATGCCGCACACTCGGCCGGCTCATCGCCTGAAGATGCTCTTGGATTTCGAGATCGGCCGGATCGAACAGCAGCACGCAATCGGAAGGCTGACCGTCGCGTCCCGCGCGCCCCGCCTCCTGCACATAACTCTCGAGTGAGCCGGGCGCGTGATAGTGCACGATCGAGCGAATGTTCGGCTTGTCGATCCCCATGCCGAACGCGCTCGTCGCGACCATGAGCATCCGCCCCTTGGGCTCCATAAAACGCCGCTGCGCGGTCGTGCGTTCGCCTGCGGACAGCTTACCGTGATAGCGCACGGCCGGAATGCCGACGCGCTTCAACACGGTGGTCAGTTGGTCGACCATCACCGTCGTCGCGCAATAGATGATGCCGGGCCGCTGCAAGCCGCGGATGAGCGTGCCCAAGGTGGCGTTCTTCTGCGGCCCCGGCACGACCTCGACCGCAAGGCGCAAATTCTTGCGATGCGGCGGCGCGGTGAGCACCAATGGCGCCCGAAGGCCCAAGCGCGCCGCGATGTCCTCGCGCACGCGCGGCGTCGCGGTTGCGGTCAGCGCCAGCGCCGGCGGGTTGCCGAGCCGCGCCCGCGCCTCGCCCAGCCGCAGATAAGACGGCCGGAAATCGTGTCCCCATTCCGACACGCAGTGCGCCTCGTCCACGCAGAGCAGCGCCGGTCCCGCGCGTTCGATCAACGGCGCCGTCGTCTTGGATTCGATCGTCTCCGGCGTCGTCAGCACGACAAGCCGGCCGCCGCGCGCGAGCCGCGCCACCGCCGCACGCCGTTCCGCGGCACTCAACGCGCTGTGCAGGCAAACCACCGGCACGCCGCGCGCCTTCAACGCCCGCTCCTGATCCGCCATCAGCGCGATCAGCGGCGACACGACGACCGTCGGCCGCTTCAAGATCATCGCCGGCACCTGATAGATCAGCGACTTCCCGAACCCCGTCGGCAGCGCGACCAGCACGTCGCGCCCGCCGAGCACCGCGAGCATCGCCGCCTCCTGCTCACGGGCAAGCCGCTTGATCTTGAACACGCGCCGCGCCACCCGCCGGCATTCGTCGAGTTGGGTCATGAGACTGAAACACTCCAAATCACCGCACCGGCGAACCTACCGCCAGAGGCTATCGCCGCGCGAATTCGGCGCGGCTAAGCCCCGTTTTCCGGTCGCTTGTTGCCCACCCGCGAAGCCGCTAGGCTCTCCCCCGGTTCGCGCGAACCCGTGCGAGCCATGAGGGGAAGAAAACTGGAGGGAATGAATGAATAGAGTTGTGGTTGCGTTGATCGTGCTCGCGCTCGCGGCCGGTGGCGCCTATTGGTACATGAACAAGAACAAGGCGGCCGATCCGGCAGCCATGGACCCGGCCGCAGCGCCCGCCGATCCGGCGGCGGCAGCCGATCCCGCGGCCGACCCGGCAGCGGCAGCAACCGATCCGGCTGCGGCGCCTGCCGACCCGGCAGCAGCGCCAGCCGATCCCGCAGCGCCGCCCGCCGAACCGGCAGCACCGCCCGCACCGCCGCCGCCGCCGGGCGATCCGACGCAGCAATAACGGCGACACGACGAGAACAACCCAGCGGCCGGCCCAAACGCCGGCCGCTTTCTTATGCGCTCACCGCTTGGCATTAACCGCAGCCCTTGGCATAGCATCCCCACCATGGCCGACAACGCGCTGCACCGGAAACTTGCCACGATCGTCGCCCTCGACGTGGCCGGCTATTCCGCGCGCACCGAAGCCGACGAAGCGAAGACGACGGCCGAAGTCGCAGCCTTGCGTCCGGTCATCGAAAAGATTGCGGCCGCTCGCGACGGCCGCGTGTTCAACACCGCAGGCGACGGCTTCATGCTGGAGTTCACCTCCAGTCTCGCCGCCGTCGAAGCCGCGATCGAACTCGCCGAAACCTGCGAACCCAAAGTGCGCGTCGGCGTGCATTTGGGCGACGTGATGGTTCAGCCGAACGGCGACCTCTTGGGCCACGGCGTCAACGTCGCCGCGCGCCTGATGTCGAAGAGCGAGCCCGGCAGCGCGCTGATCTCGGCGACCGTCTGCCAAACGATCCGAGGGCCGCTGGCCGACCGTCTCGTCTCGCGCGGTTACTTCCATCTCGACAAGATGGCCGAAACGGTCGAAGCCTTCGCGATCGGCACAGGCACGACGCCCAAGCCGGCAATCCGACCCAAAATCACGCTACCGAAACAGCTCGACCAAAACCGGACGCTGTTCGCGGCACTCGCCGTCGCAGCGCTCGCCTTGATCGCCGCCCTGGTGTCGTTCGCTTGGCGCTCTGCCCCCGTACCGGCCAACAAGTCCATCGCGATCCTGCCGTTCGAAGACCGCTCGCAAAGCAAAACCGATTCCGAGTACGGCGACTGGCTGTCGGAACTGGTCAACGGCCTGTTGGGCAAAGCGAGCGACCTCAAAGTCATCGCCCACACCTCGGCCTCCGCGTTCAAAGGCAAGGCCATGCAAGTTCCCGACATCGCCCGCCAGCTGGGCGTGGCGATGGTGCTCGAAGGCAGCGTGCGCAGCGTCGGACAAGACGTCGTCATCAGAGCGGGCCTGGTCGACGCCGCGACGAACACGCAGCTGTGGTCCGACCAATACGAACGCCGCAACGAGAACGAGCTGGCCGTGCAAAGCGAAGTCGCCGCCAAGATCGCCGACTCCGTCGCCAACGCCCTGCAAGTGACGCTCGCTCAAAGCGAACGCCAAGCGCTCACCCCGCAAACCAACCCCGAGGCGTTCGAAGCCTATCTCACGGCGGTGAAGCTCTACCGCACTTCGGCCGAGCCGAACGTCCGCAGCGCCCAGCAACAGCTGAACAAAGCCGTTGAACTCGACCCGAGTTTCACCGCCGCCTGGGCGCTGCTGTCGCGCGTGCACTCGTTCCTCTATTTCAACGGCTCGGAAGCGACCGAAGGACGGCGCGCCGCCGCCAAGGAGGCGCTCGACAAAGCGCTTGCACAGAACCGCGACCTCGCCGAAGTCATGCTCGCCGACGCGTATTTCGAGTACTGGGTGAAGCGCGACTACGACGGCGCACGCCAAAAATTCGAAAAACTGATCGCCAAATGGCCGAGCAACGCCAACGTCCTGAGCGCGCTCGCCGCAATTACGCGCCGCCAAGGCAAATGGGACGAAAGCAAAACCTATTTCGAGCGCGCGGTCGCGATCGACCCGCTGCACGCCGGCCGGAGGCTCTACGCCGCCAGTCTCAGCCTCGCCACGCGCGACTTCGATGGCGCGCTCAGTCAACTCGACACCGCCATCGCGACATTTCCGGACGAAAGCGACAAGCTGCCCTTCATCGCGAAGAAGGGGCTGATCCATCAACTGCGAGGCGACCTGGACAGCGCGGCGAAACTCCTCGAAGGCATGAACCCCGCGCCCGACGGCGACCTCGTCGAACCGATCGTCCTACAAGCGCTCGTGCGGCGCCAACCCAAAGACGCGATCGCCCTTCTCGAAACCCTTCAGAATCGCGACGAAGCCGAAGGCTCGCCCGGCCGCACGTCGATCGACTTGAACCTCTATCTGGGCAATCTGCGCCGCCTGGCGGGCGACACCGCGGGCGCACGGCGCAACGATCAAGCCGCGCTCGACGAACTGAAAGTCGAACTCGCCAAGCAGCCGGACAACGCCGACATCCACTCTTATCTGGCGCAAGCCTATAGCGGCCTCGGCGACCGCGCCAACGCGACCAAGCACGCGGCGATCGCCGTCCAAACCGTCCCCATAACGAAGGACGCGCTGAGCGGCGCCTACTACCTCGACATCCAAGCCCGCGTCTGGGCGCGCCTCGGCGACAACAACGCCGCCATCCCCGCCATCGAAGCGCTGCTGAAACGCCCCGCCCCGACACCGCTCACCCCCGCCGTCCTCAGCCTAGACCCCGACTTCGACAAACTGCGCGCGGACGCGCGGTTCAAAGCACTGATCGGCGAGGGCAAGTAATTGCATCCCCGTAAGAACTGAAACGCCAAGCGCGCCAAGCCTCTTGCGCGCTCTTGCCGATGCGGTGCAGCGGCGGGTTTGAGTTTTCTCACACAAAGCAACGAAGAAACAAAAGGTCCTGCTTCGGCGCGAAGCGCCTGTTGAGCGTTCGATAGCGCACCTGCGGTGCGCGACGGCCACCTTTGTTGCTTTGTTGCTTTGTGTGAGACCTATTCTACCGCGCCTCCACAACGCCGGCCTGCTCAAGCGCCCACGAGCCGCTTGGCGCTCTTGGCGTTTCAATCCTTACCAGCCGACGCCAAGGCCACGGCGAGCAAGGGGGAGGCGAAATCACATTGAACATGTTACGCTCGTCCCAACACCAAATCGCCGGGCCACCATGATCGCCACCATCAAGACCATCTTCTATTTCGGCCCGCTCATTTTCGCGCTCGGCTTCATCGCCCCGCTCACGGCGCAAATCCTCGAACGCCTCGAGTGGCACCTCCCCTTCGGCCTCACCCCGCTCATCGCCGGCCTGATCTTCGGCGCCGCATGGGGCACCTACGCGCAAATCAAAGGACGCTGGCTATGACCACCGTCGCCGACCTGCGCGCCCTCCCCGAAGCTGAACTGATCCGTCGCGAACGCGAGATCGCCGCTCGCCACATCGACAAGTTCCCGTACCTGGCGGTCGCTTGGGCCTTCGCGAATTTCGCGACCTGGCTCGCGCTCTGGCCGCTGGTGTTCACCGGCACGCTGCCGCTCTGGGCCGCGTTCCCCATCGCGACGCTGAACATCATGCTCTCCTACCTGCCGTCGCACGAAGCACAGCACGACATCATCGCCAAGCCCGGCACGAAACTGCGCTGGCTGAACGAACTCGTCGGCCACATGTCGACGATCCCGCTCGTGCTGCCCTACCGCGTGGCCAAGCTCACGCACATGGAGCACCACAAACACGCGAACCATCCGGAGCTCGACCCGGATTACTCGTCATCCGCAAGCGGCCCGCTCGCCTCGATCTGGGGCTCGATCAAGAACATCCAACCGCGCGCGCCCGGAGGCTTTAACGCGTACGGCGTGGCGCTGCAGCGCATCGGCCGCGCCGACGTGCAGCTCGACGGCGTGCTCTATCAACTCGTGTTCTACGGCATCCTGTTCGCGCTGGCCTGGAGCGGTCACGCCCTCGAAGCGGCCCTGCTCTGGTGGCTGCCGAGACACATCGCGCTGATCTATATCCGCTTCTACCTAAGCTGGGCCCCGCACCACCCGGCGAAGGAAACCGGCCGCTACCGCGACACGCGCTCGTTCCGCTCCATCGTGGGCAACATCGGCTCCATGGGCATGCAGTACCACATCATCCACCACGTCCACCCCCGCATCCCCCTCTACCGCACGCCGCGCGCCTACTGGGAAATGCGCCACATCCTGGAAGCGCGTGGGTGTGATGTTGGGGGGCTCTAGGCGGGATGGCATTGATTTCAGCATCAAATGATGCTAATTTTCGTGCCTTACGGAGACACGACCCATGCGCACGACGATTGCTCTTGACGACGATTTGGTTGCCGAGGCGCAGCGCTTCACTGGCCTGACCGAAAAGTCGAGCTTGGTGCGCGAGGCGCTAAAGGCCTTGATCGAACGCGAGAGTGCGCGCCGCCTAGCGCGTTTGGGCGGCAGTCAGCCAAAGCTGAAAGCGCCGCCGCGGCGGCGGCCGGCATAGCGCCCCACCGTTCATGATCCTCGTCGATACGACCGTGTGGGTCGATCATCTGCGGGCGCACGACAAGAAGCTCGCCGAGCTTCTGGACGCCGGCGCCGTCCTGATGCATCCGTTCGTGCTCGGCGAACTCGCGCTCGGTCACCTCAACCCGCGCAGCACCATCTTGCACATGCTCGCGCAGTTGCCAGCGCTCGGCACGGTCACCGACACGGAAGCCCTGGCCTATATCGAACGCAACAACCTGGTCGCGCTCGGAATCGGCTACATCGACGTACACCTGCTGGCCGCCGTTCAACTTACGGCCGGAACGACGCTATGGACCCGCGACAAGCGCCTGCGCACCGTCGCCGAAAAACTCGGCCTCGCGATGCCCTAGCGGCGACGTAGTTTTATGACATGTCCCCGGAACTCCAAATTCTCAAGATCGCTTTCCCTAGCGATAAGCGAGTGCGATGCTATGGCAACCACTTGATGATTCGATGTCCGACCGCCAAGTTTACCTGAGACCAGGCTTGCCACCTCTTCCTGAGGAGCTGATGTTGGCTCGTGATCGCGGGGAGGTGCTCTTCCTCACAGGTGCAGGCGTCTCAACGCCGCCACCTTCGAGTCTACCAAATTTCCGCGGCCTCGTCGTTCAGATTACACAGGCTCTCGACACTGTACTCTCAAGCGCGATGCTGGCGTACTCCAAGGCCGCCGACAAAGCGGCCGACGCCGACAAACTGACTCCGAAGTGGGCACAATTTGCGTCGGACCTAAACCAACGCCAACAGACCGCACTAAAGCGGTTCGCAGCGGGAGAGTACGATGTCGTACTCGGCATGCTGGAGCGAAACGCGGCTGGCCCCGCCTTGGGCCCTACGTCAATGCGATTGGCAGCTGCGCAGGTACTGGATGCAGCAAAGAAGACCAACGCTTTGCACAAGTCGCTGAACAAGCTAGCGCGTCGCTTTGAGCAGACATTCGTAGCCACGACAAATTTCGACCGCCTTCACGAGAAAGCGGCAGCAAAGTCGAACTCGCGCTCGTACGGTTTGCTCTCGCTGCCAAGACCGAGTCGGCGCCGCGATTTCGCTGGCATTTTCCACATTCATGGTGCGCTTCCCACCAAGCAGGGTGGCCCAATTGAGATCGTCTTGACGGATCAAGACTTTGGGGACGTCTACATGCGGCGGAGAATTGCATCCGACTTCATCTACGACGCAGTTCGCATCTTTCATCTGGTGATAATAGGCTACAGCATGAACGACGCGCCGCTTCGCTACTTGCTAAACGCAGTTGCCGGGGACGACGTTCACTTTCCGGACCTCAAGGCAAGGTATGCTATCGTACCTCGGAATGGCGATGACCAAACCGTCGCTATGGACTGGAAGACGCGTTCCATCGAACCGATATTGTACGATGCCGCAAACGATCACTCGCAACTTGTACAGTTATTGGCGGCGTGGGCCGATAGCGTTCCGAAGCCCGGGAAACCTGATCGGTGGGCAAAGACGCACCTAAAGGCGATTTGCGCGAAGCCTGTCGGTGACACCATGCCGGAGGAGCGATCGATATTTGAGTACATAATTCGGCGATCATCGCGGGGCGAAAGGCTAAAATACGTCGAGCATCTTGCGAAGAGCACTGCGCATCCGGATTGGCTCAGCCAGGTGATTAGGATCACTAGGGAAATTGCTTCATGAGGGAGCGCACGCGGCAATCTGCCGACCACCACATCGCAACTTGCGTACAGGTATTCGCACAACTCCGCTTGCAGGACAATGAGACCTTGAGATGGGCGTCACGGCTATCGCCACTGCAAGAAGCGGAGCGCGCTGGTATTCGTCACGCCATCCAGTTTCCGCAGCGCGAAGTTGCTGAGCCATATCGTTCGGCATGGCTGTGGGTCATCGAATGTTGGTCCGAGCCTGAGATCGACTATCAGTTCAAGGCTACTGAGATCTCCGAAGCGAAAAAGCGCGGCGCCCGCCCAGCGCTGCTGGTAGATGAGATTGCGAGGTTAGTCGCGCCAAGACTCTCTATCGAATCTTCCGATCGACTGTTCCGATCATCGCGTAAATCCAAGTATGTCTTGGACTTGATCCCCGGCAGAATTAATGGCCCGGAGATGTCGACGCTATCCGACTTCGGCGTGCGCTCAGATGTCGAGCCGTCGGTGTTGACTCGACTCATAGACTCACTGGAGGCGGGCATCCTCCGAGGTCTGTATTGGTCCGAGTTGCTTGGCGCCCCCGCAGCATGGCGCGCTAACTGGGTGACGTGCGTGTATCCCCGAAAGCGTAACGACGGTGAAGACTCCCAGGATCGCAACGATGTTGACCAGTTCAAGGAAGGTTTCGTGGCGGCCGTCAAGCTCTACAGCGAAGCGTTGGAATGCCTCAGCTCCATCGACATGTCTGCCGCTCGCCGCAAGCACGAGCGCCTTCAGCGTCTGGCTTGGCCGTTAACGCAACGTATGTGGGCCGCAGCAGCTCGGAATGGCGCCTTGATCGCTGGCGATGAAGTTGGCCGCTGGCTGTTGAGTCTGCCCGATGAAGTCTTTTGGTTGACCTCCGAGCATCCGGAGATCGCCGAGGTGCGAGCTTCTCGATTCGGCGATGTACCACCAGCGGATCGTAAGCGCATAGAGGCCCGGCTGCGAGAACGACCACCAGCAAAACTCCTCCGGCGACAAGTGGATAGCAAACGTAGAGATGAAACAAGAACACGCTTCGCAATTAGAGAGCTATCTAGAATAGAGGCCGCAGGCAACGATCTCGAGCAAAAATCGAAGGCCTGGCTTAGGGCTCAACCGGCGGCGTTGTTGCGTGAGTCGAGACTCGAAGAACATACTGGCGACCTCTACGATCTCCGTACGCGGTTCACCCGAGGTTTTGATGGCGCGCCCTACGCAAGCATTGATGGAAGCGCCCTGCTACAGAGGTTAGAGCGCGACCTCGGCAGTGAGTCCGACCTAAGTCGTCACGAGCCATTTGACTACATCTCGGCGAACTGGAGCGCTCTATTTGACCTGCTTACTCGGGATAGCCTTACGAACGAGTTCCCCCATGTTCTTGCAGCCTTAGCGTCGGCTAATCGCGATGGGATTCCGGGAGAGCAAGGCAGCGCCAAGGTAAAGGCAAATCGCGTTCTCGATCAGCTTTCAATGCTCTCGCAGGATGGTTTGATTTCAGCCGCGGACGGAGTTTGCGATTGGTTGCGAAGTTGGAGCAAGAACTTCAAGACCGATGAACGATTTGCCACTTTGTGGTTGCGCGTTTGGCCAGTTGCCGTCGCAATGACGAATGCTGAACTTGACGCACGAAAGGCCTCGAAAACTGAGAGTTTGTTTGGAGCGAGTCCATCGGACGAGGAGAAGATGGCGTCCGACGCATTGAACTCGCTTGTCGGGCGCTTGGTAACAGCTTTTTTCGATCTTTTGCCGCCACTTGGCCGAGGTGCAACGTCACCATTTGAGCAACCACTTTTGGCCAGGATGCGACAAGCGACTTTGGAGGCCGATGGCGAAGCTCGCCTACAAGTACTTTTCCGCCTGATCAGCGAGCTATCCTATTTTCGTCGTGCTGACCAGGATTGGGCGGACAGGAATCTTTTTCCGCCTCTAACTAGCGCAGACTCGAGAGGCGACTCTCGCCTGTGGGACGCAGTCTCTCGAACGCGCGTTCCAAGTCGCGCGGTGATGGATCAGATTGGCCAGGCACTGGTTCAGGCGGCACGGCAGCAAACAATTTCGTCAGAAACACGTGCGAGATTGGCCGAACGAGCGGTGATCGCGTATCTACGCGATCTTGAGTCTAACGCTGATCCGTTTGTCCCTGGCGCGGAGATTCAACAGATGCTGCGCCTTGGTGGAGATGGCGTTCGAATTGAGTCTGCGGGTGTGCTTCCACTCTTTATGGAGCGACCTAGTGGTGATCCATCCCAGCTTTACAAATCTGTGGTGCGCCCATTCCTCAGCGACGTTTGGCCAAAGGACAGGTCACTGCTGTCGCCCGGCGTTGCGAAGGCCCTAGCACGGCTGCCAGCTGCAGCTGGTCGCGCGTTCTCCGATTGCGTCAACGACATTCGCTACTTTTTGGTTCCATTTGAGGTTTGGACGCTTTTCGACTACCGGCTGTACACAACCACGGAAGGGGGCAAAGAGCTGCTCCATCCAAGCAGCCCCGAAGAAGCCGCAGCAACACTTGTGTTACTCGACCTCACTATCGGGGACGCTGAAGCCGGGGTCATTCCACATGACCTTGATCGCGCGCTCGATGCCATTCGCAAGCAGTCGCCGTCACTTGCGAATGATGTTCGCTATGCCAGGTTGGCAACCCTCGTTCGCCGTTAGGAACAGCTAGAGGAGAAAGCGAGCTACTAGGCGCTACGATAATCGCGCAGCGCGTCTACCTGCCGCAGCTCACCTCTTCTCCCCCATCAACAACGCGGGCAATCGCTTCGCCGTCCACCTCGTCGCCTTGTCATAAGCCTGCGCCAACTGCAGGCACGCGAGCTCACCTTGGATCGGCCCCACCAGCTGCAGCCCCATCGGCAACCCCGCCGCATTGAACCCCGCGGGCACCGCCGCCACCGGGCACGCCGTCATCGTGATCGCGATCGCGATCTTCATCCACTCGTGGTAGGTCTCCATCTTGGTGCCGGCGATTTCTTTCGGCCAATCCCACGTGGCGTCGAACGGGAACAGCTGCGCCGTCGGCGCGACGAGATAATCGTAACGCTCGAACAGTTTGCGCACCGCCTCGTACCAATGCGTGCGGATCATCGACGCGGCACTGAGGTTGTAGGCGGTGAGCTTCTGGCCGGCTTCGATTTCGAAAATCGCCTGCGCGTTCAGCAACGCGCGCCGCTTCGGATCCTCATAAAGCGCGAGCAGCGGCGAGCCGCCGTGCCAAGCGCGCAGAGTCAGAAACGCGCGCCAGACTTTGTCGAGCGGATAGTCGGGCACCGCCTCCTCAACGATGCAGCCCAGCGTCTCGAACGTTTTCAGCGCCGCGCGGCAAAGCTCCAGCACGCCGGGCTCGAACGGAATCTGCCCGCCGAAATCGCCGAGCCAGGCGATGCGCTTACCCTTCATGTCGGCGTCGAGCGCGGCGGGCGTGAGATCGAGCGTGCCGTCGAGCGACGTCGGCGCACGGGCGTCGAACCCCGCTTGCACACCGAGCAGCAGCGCGAGGTCGGAGACGTTGCGCGCCATCGGCCCAAGCACCGACATCCCCGGCATCCAAACATCGCGCGGGCTCGAAGGCACGCGGCCGACGCTCGGGCGCAGCGCGAAAATATTGTTCCAGCCGGCGGGGTTGCGCAGGCTGCCGCCATAATCTCCGCCGTCCGCGACCGGCAGCATGCGCAGTGCCACCGCCACGGCCGCGCCGCCGCTGCTGCCGCCGGCGCTCACGCGCTGATCGTAGGCGTTCAGCGTGGTGCCGTGCACGGGATTGTACGTGTGCGAGCCGAGCCCGAACGCCGGCGTGTTCGTGCGCCCGATGATGATCGCACCCGCGTTGCGCATCCGCTCGACCATGATGCTGTCGGCCGGCGGCATGAAGTCTTTCAGCAGCGGCGACCCCATCGTCATCCGCATGCCCGCGACGGGCTCAAGATTCTTGATCGCCTGCGGAAACCCGTGCAGCACGCCGCGCCAACGCCCGCGCGCAAGATCGTCGTCGCAAGCGCGCGCCTCGGCGATGAGCGCATCCCCATCGCGCAAGTCGATGATCGCGTTGACCTTCGGATTCAGCCGCCCAATTTGCGCCAACGTCGCCTGCATAACCTCGACGCAAGAGACCCGCTTGGCACGGATCGCATCGCTCAGCGCCGTCGCATCCATCATCAGAAGATCGGTCATCGAAGAGCCTTTCGCGGCGCGTTGCTTCTGGCCGTAGGCTAAAGCGGTGGAAGGTCAGAAAGAAAGACCAAACACGAAGAGCGCGAAGGTTCGCCAAGAGGCACGAAGAGGCTTGAGAACTGTGACGGTTGTCAGGAACTCTTGAGGCCAATTGGCGCTTCGCGCCAAAGAAGGTTCCGGCGCGAAACGCCAATGGGATTCAAGCATCTCGCGCCGGCCTCAACGCACCTCGAACGTCTTCGTGCCTCTTGGCGAACCTTCGCGCCCTTCGTGTTTAGTCTGTTTGATTCTGCACCGCACAGAACGCGTGGTGGCGCAACACCTCACCCAGCGTCGAGTAATGCGACAGCCCCGGGAACAGGTGCATCGCCCGCACGTTCGGCAACGCGCGCACCAACGCCTCTGCCATTGCCGGCGGCGTCCAATTGTCGGCATCGCCTTGCCACAACGTCACCGGGTGGCGGATGGTGCGAAGGATCGAAGACCAGTCGCGGACATAGGCTGCGACCTCGCAAACATAGTTGTCGCGCCCGCGCCCGAGACCACTGCGCAACGCCTTGGCGATGCAGGCCCGAAAGGCCAGGTCCGATCGAAGCTGAACGTCGCCGCCTTTCGCAGAGGCAAAGAGCGCAGACACCACGAGCTCAGGGGTCCAAGTGGCAGCCAGCGATTGCGCGCGTGCGAGCATGCGAAAAGCGCTCGGCCGCCGCGCCGCCAGCGAGAAGACGGCGCGCCCGGCCATTTGGTCGAGAAAGGCGCCGAGCTGCAACGGCGCCGCCGGCGACACGAGATCGAACGAGAGTGGCGCGGACGGTAGTCGGTGTGCAACTTCGAGTGCGACGAAGGCACCAAGCGAGAACGCCACGATGTGCACCGGCCCTTCATTTGCGCGACCAGCGACGATCGCCGCCAAACGGTCGAAGCGCTCTTTCGCAGTCGGCCCTGCAGGTAGTTGCCCGCGGTCGAACGTGAACCACGTGCGTTGGGCGTCAGCCGAGAAGAACGCCAACTCATCCGGCGAACCGGGCATGCCGTGAAAATAGACGACGTTCCGAGCGTTGCGATCCATCGCGGCCTTCAATGGTTCTTGGCAACGCGCGTCCCGCGGGCCGGAATTTCATCTACGAGACACGATACCAGCCCATCGGCGACTTCGGTGGCCCTAGCGCTAAGACCGTACGCGCGCGCACCCAGAATCCACTTGACTTTTCCGCAGTTTGTTCTATTTTTGTTCCTTTCCCGATTGAGTCCATTTCGGGCACCTCGATCGCGGCTGCGACTTGAACCTGTGGATTGGAGAATTCGCCCTGGCCTTGTAACGGCTGGTGAGGCTGGCGGGAGAGGTGCGTCATGTCGGCTGCGTCGAAAAGGCCGCCGAACGGATGCGGCGCCGGGTCTAACGCATCCATAACGCCAACCTAACGCCTTTATAACACCATAAACGTCAGTTTTCAGCCGTTCTAACGCATATAACGGATCGGATTTTGCATCCGTGTCCCGCAGACGTGTCGCAGACGGAGACCAAACGGATTCCAGACGGATAAACCCGCGGAAATCCGCCGTGCAGACGGATCAAACGGATTCGATTTTGCAGCGCGCGCACAGCTTGCGCGTGTGCGCCTACCGCAAGTTCGCGCAGAACCGCTGGATGCGCTCGCACGCCTTCTCCAGCACC
>CAZXAQ010000047.1:20274-30239 GCA_964638635.1 uncultured Flavobacteriaceae bacterium | reverse complement strand
GCTTGCGACCATGAGGGGAAGGGCTGCGTTCTTCGCGCCCGAAATGCGGACTTCGCCGTTCAGACGGCGCCCCCCGCGAATTTGAATTCTGTCCACGCAACTTGCCCTGAGGTGAATCCGCAAATCACTTCGCGGGTGAGTGTAACGCGCGCGCGGCGGTCTGCGCGGCAAAACTAGGGGGCAAGCTCTACCCCGGCAGGTGGTACCAAACAATGGCGGGAATGCCAGGATTTAGGCCGAATCTTTCCCGGATTTGGGCGGCTTTGCGGCTGGACGCGGCGAAGCGTCTTCGCCCGGGGGTTGCACTTTCGCACGGGCCTGAGCCTTGCGCCGCTTCAGGTTGGCACGAAGGGCTTCGGCCAAGCGGTCGGCTTTGGCGGGTTTACGCTTTTCACTCATGCTTCACCGAAACGTCAGCGCGGTTGGCTGGCGGGCGATCGAGCTTATATCCTGCACCTTGAAATCCGCAATCAGCGATCAGCGTTCAGCAGCCAGCTGATTGCTGCTCGCTGATCGCTACCTTGGAGCACACAAATGGCCCTGTTCGGTTTGAAGAAAAAATCGGTGATGCCTGCGGCGGGCGAGGCTTTGCCGGGGCGCGGCACCGAGATGCGGGTGCCGGAGGAGCATCATGTGCTGGGCACGCGGATGAAGCCGCCGTTTCCGGAAGGGCTTGAGCTTGCGATGTTCGGGCTCGGCTGTTTCTGGGGCGCGGAGCGGAAGTTCTGGCAGCTGGACGGCGTCTATTCGACCGCCGTCGGTTATGCGGCCGGGATGACGCCCAATCCAACGTACGAGGAAGTGTGCTCCGGCATGACGGGACACAATGAGGTCGTGCGCGTGGTGTTCGATCCGAAGAAGGTCTCTTACGAGCAGCTGTTGAAGACGTTCTGGGAGAATCACGATCCGACGCAGGGTATGCGCCAAGGCAACGATGTGGGGACGCAGTACCGCTCCGGCATCTACGTCGCAAACGACGCGCAGCGTAAGGCGGCGGAGGCGTCGCGAGCGATGTTCCAAGACGTGCTGACGAAGGCCGGACACGGGAAGATCACGACCGAAATCCTGGACGCGCCGGCGTTCTACTATGCCGAGACCTATCACCAGCAGTATCTGGCCAAGAACCCGGACGGGTACTGCGGGCTGGGCGGGATCGGGGTGAGTTGCCCGATTGGAATACGGAACACGGAAAACGGGGATCAGAAGCGCTGAACCGGAGGCAATACGCCCAATCCGATCCCTGTTTTCGGTATTCCGTTTTCCGCGCCCCCGCGCTATACCCCCGCCCCTTGAGCTGTTGTAGCGTAGTGGTAGCGCAACGCCTTGGTAAGGCGTAGGTCGTGGGTTCAATTCCCACCAACAGCACCAGATTTCAGAGAACAGAAGACGGAATACGGGGATCGGAAGGCGTCAGTTCCGATCCCCGTTTTTCTGTATTCCGTCCTCCGCCTGGCGGCTTTGCCGGGCTCACGAGAAATTCACGGGCGGCGTGAACGGCTTTACGCTACATCGGCGCCCGGATTTCGTGAGGGAGAGGCTCATGCGGCGCACCGGTTCGATCTTGGCTTTGGCTTGTGTTGCGGCTGGGGCGGCCGTCGCGGCGCCGCCGGCGCAACCGCCCGCGGCAGCGCCCGCGCCGGTGCCGCTCTCGATCACCGTTTTTGATCAGGAAAACTTCAAAGGCCGCTCGGTGAAGATCACCGCGGCGACGCCGAACCTTGCGGTGCATCAGTTCGAGGACAAGGTCGCGAGCTTCGAAGTCGCGGGGGCCGGCGACTGGGTGCTTTGCGAAAATCGCAATTACACCGGGCGCTGCGCGCGCGTGCAGGCGAAGGCCGGGGATCTGCGCCTCATCCAATTGTTCGCGCGGGTGAGCTCGCTCTATCCGGTGGCGGCACCGGCGGTACCCGCCGCACCGGCTGCACCCGCGGCGCAGCGGTAATCGGAATGCCGAGAAAACGGGGATCAGAGGGCGTTCTCTGATCCCCGTATCTGTATTCCGTCTTCTGTTAGCGCGGCTTCGGCGGCGCCGGCGGGGGCACGGGGACCGGGTATAGCGAAGAGACCTGGCCGTTGATCTTCAGGCGCTTCAGGTCCTTTTCCTTCATGTGCACGCGGACGCATTTGCCCATGAAGTTGCGGTGCTCGCACAGCACCCAGTCGCGCTTGCCGTTTATTTGGACGCTCGCGATCACGTCGTTGAAGTTCAGTTTGGCGAGGCTTGGTACGGAGCTGTTGAACACCAGCGTGCGGCCCTTGAAGTTCGGCTGATCGAAGACCGTGATCACCGTTGGCGGCGGGGGCGCCATCGTGGCGGCGACCGGATAGTACGGCTGCGCCACCGCAACAGCGGCAGAAGCAACCACCACAGCGGCAGCAACGGCGAACGTCTTCATTCCAGTCTCCTTCAACGAACCGCCCCCGATTTTGGGGCGGTGACTTAGTCCTGTCGCGCGCGCCTGGCAACCCCGCCTTGGCGGCGAAAGCGCTAGGCCCGCGCGTCTCCACAGGCGGCCTTTTGGCACGGGGGGGCTGAACGGCGGGCGAATGCCGGTTTCAGCGCCGGTTCATGTGCGCGGAAGAGTTGGGGTTAAGGATGATCTCAATCCCTGAGCGCGCGCCTAAACCGCGTTGCGCTCCGCGAGTTGGCGGAGGTTTTCTTCGTGGTCGGCGCGGTCGAGGCGGTAGAAGGCGATCGCGGCCATCATCGCCATCCAGAGCGAGAGGATGATGGGGACGTAGTAGGCGCCGAGGCGCCAGACGACGTCCGCCGGCACGTCCTCAGGCTTGACGCCTGCCTTCAGGCCCGCGAGCGCCAGCACCACCGTTGCGGCGATGACGCCCAGGCCTGAGACCATTTTGCGGATGAAGGTCGCCGCGGCGACGAACGTGCCCTCGGAACGGCGGCCGGTCTTCAACTCGGACCGTTCCACGAGGTCGGCCATCATGGCGCCGGTCAGGATCTGGAAGCAGATGATGAGGCCCACGTCGATGATGCCCGCGATCAAAACCAGCAAGTAAACGAATGTCGGCGTGCCCGCTTCGAGCAAGCCCACCAGCTTCAACACGATCGGCAATGGCGCACCTAAGAAGGCGATCATGCCGATGATCATGGCGCCGCGCTTCTTGCCGATCGTGCGGGTGACGATGGGCGCCATCACCGCGCCGATGATCGCAGACAGGAAGACGCCGATCGTGAGCCCGCCGATTTGGAGCGGCGTGAACTTCCAGAAATAGGTCGAGATGTAGAACGCGAGCGCGGCCGACATGCCCGCACCGATCGCGCCGAAGACGTTCGCGATGAACAGCGCCACGAACGAACGGTCCGACAGGGTTTCGTACACTTCCTTGAAGATGACGCCGATCGTCAGCCGGCGCTTCGGCGGCGCGGCCTTGAGGTAGGGGATGCGCGCGTGCGTGCCGAGCGCGGAAGCCAGGATCGAGAAGCCGATGAGGCCTGCCGCGATCACGCCGTAGGTCGCGTAGGCGTCGCGGTTGAACTGGCCCGTGGTCGTTGCCGTCGCGAAAGCCGGGAACAGCGCCATGAACATCATCACCGACATCGCGTTGCCGCCGGTCCAGGCGAAGAAGAGCCGCCAGGAGACCAGCGTCGAGCGCTCGTCGTAGTCGCCGGTGAGTTCGGGGGTGAGCGCGGACGACGGCGTTTCGTTGAAGGTGATGAAGGTGCGGATCAGGATCGCGAGCGAGAGCAGATACCAGAACAGCGCTTCGTTCGACCACCCCAAAGGCGGGTTCCAAAGCAGGTAGTAGGTCGCGGCCACGGGGATCGCGGAGGCATAGAGGAAGGGATGCCGCCTGCCCCATCTCGAATGTAGATTGTCGGACCAGTAGCCGACGATCGGGTCGCTGATCGCGTCGACGATGAGTGCGAGCGTGATTGCGAGCCCGACCATGCCCGCGTCCACACCGATCACTTGGCTGTAGAAGATCAGTAGGAAGTAGGCGAAGCCGCCGTCCTTGATGCCGTAGGCCACCGCGCCGAAGCCGTAGGCGAGCTTGGTGAAAAGCGGAAGCTTCTCTGTTGCGGGGACGGCCTTTTGCACGCGCGGGTCCTTTGGGTGACAGTTCTCGTACCTATCATGGAATTCATACCAGTCACCCCTCTATCGTCATGGCCGGGCTTAACGAGTTTTTTGAGCACGGCTATTTCGCGAGCTTCGCCTTCACGTAATCGTAGAAGCCGAGCTCTTTGCCCTTGTGTTTGTATTTGGCGGCTTTCCAGTCGGCGGCTTCGTTCTTTTCAGTGCCGTAGTATTGCTCCACGCCGTAGTCCTTGAGTTCCGCGTTCGAGGCGACGACGAAGCGTCCGTTGATCAGGTTGCCGTCGGCGTCGGTCGTGTAGTCGACGAGTTTGATCGGGCGCCAGTTCCAGAAGCCTGCGCCGAGTGCCGGTGCGGTGCGCGGGAATTGCGGGCCGAACGTGCCGCGGGTGACTTGGCGGTCGGGGTTCGAGTCGACGTAGTGCACCGTGCCGTCGTCGTCGACCTTGGAGACGTAAACCACGTGGCCCCAGGGGTCGTAGATGATCGAACCGGCGCGGATCGCGCCGCGTTCGATCTTCGGCGAGTAGAAGTCGCTGGCGCTGTAGCCGTTGTCGAATGTGTGTTCGATGCGGAACATCGCGGTCGAGACTGTGCCGCGCAGCGCGAGCAGCAGCTTTGCCGGGTCGGTGTCGGCTTGCCATTCGAGCTGCAGGCGCGCGACCACCTGATTGCCGGCATCGGAGAAGCGGAAGTCCGGCGTCGGGCCGGAGCGCGACATCACGTAGAGCGGATAGGAGAACGGCAGCCCGTTCTTCCACGCGAAATAGGCGCGCAGCTGATAGACGAAGTCGGCGCAGTCGCCGTCCATCTTCAACGTCGGCGGGTCGCTGTCGCGGTAGGGATTGGCCGTGCTCTTGAAGCAGGCGGCGGGGTCTTTGCAGTCGTGATTGCCGAAGCCCGCGACGAATTCACCGAAGCGCGTTTCGTCGTCCGCGTCCCAGTGGTCTTTCTTGATCCTCCAGCTGCCGGTGTCGGCGTGCGCGAGCGCGATGCTGAGCGCGAACGCGACGATGCCCCCTGTCAACGAACGGACCATGATCACCCAACTCCCCCGCGGGCCATGATGCCGGAGACGGCGGCGAAGGCAAGCGCGTGCTCGCTTCGTTCCGCCGGGATGGGCCGAAACCCCTGGAATCTTGAGGCCCTGGCGGGGGTCGATCGGTGCTAAAGTGCGGTCGGCTGTTGGACTGAATCACCCTTTCACGTGAGCAAACCCCTCAATATCGCGCACCGTGGCGGCGCGGGACTTCGCCCGGAAAACACGTTGGCCGCGTTTTCGCATGCGCTCGACATCGGGGTCGACGGGTTCGAACTCGACGTCCACGTGGCCAAGGACGGCACCGTCGTCGTGTTCCACGACGATGCCCTGAAGCCCGATATCGTGCGCGACGCGGACGGGCGCTGGCTTCAAGGCACGCCGGCCTTGATCAAGGACCTGCCCTACGCGGATTTGCAGACTTACGATGTCGGGCGGCTGAAGCCGGGTTCGAAATATGGTGCGCGGCATCCGGATCAGATGCCGGTCGACGGCGAGAAGATTCCGCGCCTTGCCGACGTGATCTGGATGCTAAAGCGTTCCGGCGGGGCCGAGCGGCTTTGGATTGAGCTCAAGAGCAACTTCATCGACCGCGCGCGCACCGTCGCGCCAGAGGCGATGGCGGAGGCCGTGATCCGCGTCTTGAAGCGGGAGAAGTTTCTGGACCGCACGGTGCTGGTCGGCTTCGATTGGCCGGCGCTGATTGCGGCCAAGAAGATCGCGCCGAAGGTCGAGTGCTGGTTCACGACGTTGCCGCAGAGCTATTTCGCCGAGGCGCCGGTTCCGGCCGAGCACGGGCCGCCGCCGAAGGCCGAGCTTGAGGCGCTCCGCAAGATGGAACGTGTTGGCGCGCCGTGGACCGGCGGGTTCGATCGCGCGAAGCACGGCGGCTCGGTCATCAAGGCCGCGAAAGCCGCCGGGGCCGACGGGTGGTTTCCGTTCTTCGCCGACATCAACCGCGCGACGATGACCGAGGCGCGCGGGCTTGGGCTCAAGGTCGGTGCCTGGACCGTGAACAAGACGGACGATCTCGCGCGGCTCGCCGATCTCGGCGTCGACGGGCTGTGCACGGATTATCCGGACCGGCTGGCGGCGCTGTTGAAAGGCTAAAGAAAGAAGGTTCACCACAAAGCCACGAAGGGCACGAAGCGTGCCTGCGGCAGTGGCGATGCCGGTTGTTTCGCGTCGGCGCCGCAGGCATCATTTCGATGACTGAATGGCGCTTCGCGCCGAAGAGCTCTTGGCGCCTTGGCTTGGGCTGTCCATCTTTGTGCCCTTCGTGGCTTTGTGGTGAACCTTCTTACTTGCGGCCGCTCCACCTCTGTAAGAGTTGGCAGGATGCGCCCGGGGCTTCCTTTGAGTTGTGTGATGGGCGGCAAATTGCGTTTGGGCGGGTTTGCCGCCAGAATGCGGTCTTCCCCTTGATGGTTCGAGTTTGAGCGATGCGTTTGCGTTTTCTCCTTGTTTCCGCCGCCCTGCTGCCGCTGTCGGCGTGCGCGAGTTGGGGGATATTGCCCTCCACGGTCGAAACGACCGAGTCGCCGTTCAAGAGCTACAAGAGCGCGGAAGACGCCTATGCGCAGGTGAGGCCCTACGTCACCACGCAGAAGGAGCTTAAGGCGCGCGGGTTCGATCCGTACACGACGCCGAACATCAAGGTGTTGAACTATCTGGACTTGGTGCCGCGGTTCATGCCGCAGCAATCCATGAAGCAGGAGGACCTCGATCCTGCGGTGCAAGGCTGCCTGACGGCGCGCGAGCGCTGCACGGGGTGGCTTGCCCAGCCTTCGATTTCGTCGAAGGATCGCACGGGAAACGTCGCGCTGGACGTGCTGGGGTTCGAACGCGAGACGACGTCGACCGGTTGGCAGGCTTCGATGCTGCTGCTCATTCAAGACGGCGTCGTCGTTTACAAGCTTTGGTCGGGCACGCCCGCGATTCTTGAGGTGAAGACCGAGAAGAAGCCGCTGGGTCCGCTGCAAGACCTTTCGGGGCCTGCGGCCGCCGCCATTTCTGGCGCGGTGAAACCCTGACGCTCAGGATCGCCGTTGTCGGCGGCGCAGGATCGTTCGGTCAATCGCTCGTTCGCGGTCTTGTTGAGACCACCGATTACCACGTCGTCATCTGCGGGCGGTCGCGCGAGAATGCGGTGGCGTTCGCGCGCACCCTTGGCCAGCCCGAGCGCGTCTCTATAGCGTTTCTCGACCGCACGCGCGTGTCGGCGGGCGACATCGCAGCTCTCGACGCGTTTTGCGTCATCGACGCGGCGGGTCCGTTTCAGGGAAGCCCGTACACGCTTGTCAACGCTGCGATCGAAGCGGGCGTGCACTACATCGACCTTGCGGATGCGCGCGACTTCGTCGC
Organism: uncultured Flavobacteriaceae bacterium; assembly: GCA_964638635.1. Classification (GTDB taxonomy): domain Bacteria; phylum Pseudomonadota; class Alphaproteobacteria; order Micropepsales; family Micropepsaceae; genus SZUA-430. The sequence continues at coordinate 22,775 of CAZXAQ010000047.1, read as the reverse complement.
CGGGTTCGGTGCATTGGATGACGCCGCGAAGGCGCGCGGCGTTCTTGCGGTCACGGGGGCGAGTTCGACACCCGCTTTGAGCCAAGCGGTGCTCGACGAGCTCACACGCGACTGGAAGCGCGTCGACGCGGTTGAGATCGCGATCCTGCCCGGGGGACAAGCGGTCATGGGGCTTTCGGTCGTGCGCGCGATCTTGAGCTATGCCGGACGCCCCGTGAACGTGTGGCGCTTCGGGCGCTGGGACGGGGCGCCCGGATGGGGCCTCATGAAACGGCTTGCGGTCGCGGGTTTGGGCAAGCGGTTCGCGTCGCTTGTGGAGACGCCCGATCTCGACATTGTTCGCATGCGATTTCCGACCGTTCGGCACGCGATCTTCCGCGCGGGTGTCGAACCGTCGTTCGCGCATCTCGGCCTATGGCTCCTGACGTTGCCGGTGCGCGCCGGTGCGATCCGGTCGCTGGAGACGGCAGCGGAGTTGCTGCACGCGGTCAGCGCTTGGTTTCGCCGCTTCGGCAGCGACCGGGGCGCGATGGTCGTCGAGGCCGCAGGCGTCGATCAAGCGGGCGAGCGTGTGGGTGCGGTGTGGACGCTGATCGCGGAATCGGGCGATGGGCCGAACATCCCTGCCCTGCCCGCGCTTGCGCTCGTGCGTGCCCTCGGTCAGGGGACGATCGCAGCGCGCGGCGCGATGGCGTGCGCCGGGTTGCTGCCGCTTGCCGCGATCGCGGCCGAGTTCAATCGGTTTGAAATCCGCACCGATGTGAAGCGCCGGACATTCAAGCAACCGGCGTTGTTCGAGCGCGCTCTCGCGGGCTTTGCGTCGATGCCGCCGGCGGTGCGCGCCGCGCATGCGCCCGATCCCGCGCGCGAGCTTCTGGGCGAGGTCGATATCGACGGCGCGGAAAATCCGTTCGGGCAAGTGATCGCGTGGTTTGCAGGCTTTCCGCGCGCGGGCAAGGGCGTTCGCGCCGCCGTCACCATCGAGCGCGAAGGCGACGGCGAGGTGTGGGTGCGCCGCTTCGGACGCGCGACGTTCGCCAGCCATCTGAGCGAGCATGCACCCGAACGGCTTGCGGAGAGGTTCGGGCCGATCACATTCGACCTCGACGCAAAGGCCGACGCTTACGGTTTCAAGCTTGCGATCGTTGGCGCACGGCTTGGCGAGTTGCCGCTGCCGCGGTTTTTGACGCCGCGGACGGAAGCGGCCGCGCATGCGGATGAGAACGGACGCTACCGCTTCGACGTGACGATCAGTTTGCCGGTGCTCGGGCGGCTCGTTCGATATCGCGGGTGGCTGACGCCGGCGTGAGCGGCGGCCTTAGCCAAGTTTTGTCTCGATCAGTCGTGGCGGCGGTCTGGTGCCGACAGCGTCCGCAAGGCGTCCAGCGCTGAATCGACGCCGAGCTTCCGCTTCACGTCGCGCAGGTGGTAGCGCACTGTGCGGGGGCTGATGCCCGTGATCTTGGCGATCTCGGTGCCGGTTTTGCCTTGCGCCATCCACGCCTTGCGACCGCATTACTTCGGCGCCATGACCATGACCATTTGTCGGCCTTCGAGTTTCGGTTCCTGCTCGATCTTGCCGATCGCGTCGATGTCGCGTTTGACCTTCTGCAGCAGTTCCATGCCGATTTCCATGTGCGCCATTTCGCGGCCGCGGAAGCGAAGCGTGATCTTCACTTTGTCGCCTTCCTCGAAGAAGCGTTTGATGGAGCGCATTTTCACGTCGTAGTCGTGATCGTCGATCATCGGGCGGAGCTTGATCTCCTTGATTTCGATGATCTTCTGATGCTTGCGGGCTTCGGCGGCCTTTTTCTGTTCCTGATATTTGTACTTGCCGAAATCCATGATCTTCGCGACGGGCGGCTTGGACATCGGCGAGACTTCCACCAGGTCCAGGCCTTCGGATTGCGCGAGCTTCAGAGCATCGAACTTGCTCATCACGCCGCGTTTGCCGCCTTCGTCGTCGATCACCAACAATTCGTGGGCGTTGATGAACTCGTTGATGCGCGGGCCGTCCTTGGACGGGGCTGCAGTCGATTGATGCGGACGTCTAACGATTGGGCATTCTCCATTGGGTTGGCCCGGACCGGTCTTGCGGACGTGCGTTTGGGCCCGTTGCTCTTGCACCTTGGGCCGGACGGTGGCGCCTCGGATGCAAGCAACGGTGGTTTCACCTTCGCATGTTCGTGGCGGTTCACCCTTCGACCGACGGGTTGCAAGCGGGACCTGAGCCACGTTCGAAACAACGCGTTCGGGTCTTCGCGACAGACAACGCGCCGGGTTGGATGGCCCGGCGCGTCGCTGACAGGTGAAGCATAGGAAATCAGCGGCTTAAAGCAAGGTCTTTGCGTGGGTTTGGCGTATGCACTACCCCATCACTTCAACAAAAAACCGTCATGGCCGGGGGTGGGCCCGGCCCCCCCGGCCCACCCACCAAACGGGGGGGCGGCCCCCGCGGGGGGGGGGGGCCGCCCCGCCCCGGGGAAGGGGGTGGGGGGGTT
>CAZXAQ010000047.1:0-20264 GCA_964638635.1 uncultured Flavobacteriaceae bacterium | reverse complement strand
CCCCCGCCCCCCGGGCCCACCCCCAGCAGGGTGGGGCCCCCCCGGGGGGGGGGCGGGCCCCCCCCCGGCCATGACGAAAGTGTTGGAGTTATTGCCGCAAATCCGGCGGCGTCGATTCGCCGACCAGGAGTTTGGTCAGAGCGTCCAAGCTCAGCGTTTCCTGCTTTTCGCTCCCCAAACGCCTAATCGAAATCGTGCGCTCTTCGGCTTCCTTGCGGCCTGCGACCAGCAGGAACGGTACCTTGGCCAGCGAGTGTTCGCGGACTTTGTAGTTGATCTTTTCGTTGCGGAGGTCGGTTTCGACGCGCAGCCCTGAGAGCTTCAGGTGTGCCGCCACTTCTTTCGCGTAGGCGTCGGCGTCGGAGACGATGGTCGCGACGACGGCTTGAACCGGCGCCAGCCACAGCGGGAACTTGCCGGCGTGGTGTTCGATCAGGACGCCGATGAAGCGCTCGAGCGAGCCCACAATCGCGCGGTGCAGCATGACCGGGCGTTTGCGGTTGCCGTCTTCGGCGATGTATTCCGCGTCGAGGCGTTCGGGCAGTACGTAGTCGAGTTGGATCGTGCCGCACTGCCAGTCGCGGCCGATGGCGTCGCGCAGCACAAACTCGAGCTTCGGCGCGTAGAACGTGCCTTCGCCGGGGTTGATCGTATAGGGCAGGCCGATGGTCTTGCAGGCGTTTTCGAGTGCCGCTTCGGCGTGATCCCACTGCGCCTCGGTGCCGCCGCGCAGTTCGGGGCGGGTTGCGAGCTTCGTGATGAAGCTGTCGAAGCCGAGTTCTTTGTAGACCTCGGTCAGCAGTGCGACGAAGCGGCGGGTTTCCTCGACGATCTGCTCTTCGGTGCAGAAGATGTGCGCGTCGTCCTGGACGAACGACCGCACGCGCATGATGCCGTGCAGCGCGCCCGACGGTTCGTAACGGTGGCACGCGCCGAACTCCGCCAGGCGCAGCGGCAGGTCGCGATAGGACTTCAGGCCTTGCTTGAAGATTTGCACGTGGCCGGGGCAGTTCATGGGCTTCACCGCCAGAATTTTCCGCGCGTGGTCGGTGCCTTCGTCGACCTCGGCGATGAACATGTTCGGGCGGTAGTTCTCCCAGTGACCAGACTCTTCCCAGAGCTTGCGGTCGATGAGCTGGGGCGTCTTCACCTCGCTGTAGCCGCCGCGTTCGATCTTGCGGCGGATGTAGTTTTCGACGGTGCGGTAGAGCGCCCAGCCTTTCGGGTGCCAGAAGACTTGGCCGGTCGCCTCTTCCTGGATGTGGAAGAGGTGCATCTCCTTGCCGATCTTGCGGTGGTCGCGCTTCTCGGCCTCTTCCAGGCGTTGCAGGTAGGCGGCGAGTTCCTTCTCGTCGCGCCAGGCGGTGCCGTAGATGCGTTGCAGCTGCGCGTTCTTCGCGTCGCCGCGCCAGTAGGCGCCGGCGATCTTCGTCAGCTTGAAGCCGAGGCCGATCTTGCCGGTCGACATCAGATGCGGGCCGCGGCAGAGGTCGTGCCAGTCGCCGTGGTAGTAAACGCGCACTTCCTCGCTGGCCGGGAGATCCTGGATGATCTCAGCCTTGTATTGCTCGCCGAGGCCGCGGAAGTGGGCAACGGCTTTGTCGCGTTCCCAGACCGTGCGTTTGGTGGGCAGATCGGCCGCGACCAGCTCGCGCATCTTCGCTTCGATCTTCGGCAGGTCGTCCGGCGTGAACGGTTCGTTGCGCGCGAAGTCGTAGAAGAAGCCGTCTTCGATGTTCGGGCCGATCGTGACCTGCGTGCCCGGATAGAGCGCCTGCACCGCCTGCGCCAAAAGGTGCGCGGTGTCATGGCGGATGAGGTCGAGGGCTTCCTCGTTTTTTCGGGTCACGATTTCGACCTTGGCGTCCTTCTGGATCGGCCAATCGAGGTCTTTCAGCTCGCCGTCGACTTTGACAGCCAGTGCCGCTTTCGCGAGGCCTGCGCCGATCGAGGCCGCGACGTCCGCACCGGTGCTCCCGCGCGTCGTCGTCCGCACCGAGCCGTCAGGCAGGGTGATGCGGATTTCGTTGGCGGGCGACGACACGTGCGAATCTCCATTGGTTAAGGTCGGGAAAGAAGCGCGGCAGATTGGTGGCGCGAGGCTCCCTAGTCAAGGAAACCGGCTTGAGTGTGGCGGGGCGTTGTGTCACTGCCCCAGCGTTATGCACGGACGCGTTTCGCCCGCCCAAACAGCCGAGATTGCTTACCGGCCCGACGTCGACGGGCTGCGCACCATCGCGGTCGGGACCGTGGTCTTGTTCCACGGGAAGCTTGGGGTTCTGCCCGGCGGGTTCGTGGGTGTGGACGTGTTCTTCGTCATCTCCGGGTTCTTGATTTCGTCGATCCTGCTCGGCGAGATCGCGCATGGGCGATTTTCGCTCGCCGGGTTTTACGAGCGGCGCATCCGACGCATTTTGCCGGCGCTGATGGTGGTGCTGCTCGCGGTCATGGTTGCGGGCGCCCTGCTCTATCCGCCGCAGGATTACGTGCTGCTTGCGAAGTCGGCGAAGGCGGCGGCGCTGTTCTATGCGAACTTCTTCTTCCATGGGCAGGCGGGGTACTTCGCGCCCGATGCGGAGACGCAGCCGCTCTTGCACACGTGGTCGCTGGCGGTCGAGGAGCAGTTCTATCTGGTGGCGCCGCTGTTCCTGTGGGGGATCGCGCGGCTTCAGCGCCGATGGCAAGTCGCGTTGGTGGCGTTCTTCTTCGTCGTGTCGCTTGGGTTGTCGGTCGCGGGCGCGATGAGCGAAGATAGCGGCGCGTTCTATCTGCCGCATTCGCGTGCGTTCGAGCTGATGCTCGGTATGATGCTGGCGATGGGGTTGTTTCCGCGGCTCGCAAGCCAGGCTGCGGCGGAGGTAGTTGGGGCGGCCGGCCTGCTGATGATCGCCGTGTCGGTGCTGTTCTTCTCAGCGAGCACGCCGTTTCCGGGTTACGCGGCGCTGCTGCCGTGCCTGGGTGCTGCGTTCATCATCGCGAGCGGGGCGGGCCACACGACGGCGGTGTCGCGGCTGCTGGCGACGAAGCCGATGGTGTTCACGGGGAAGATTTCCTACTCGCTCTATCTTTGGCATTGGCCGATTTTCGTGTTCGCGGCGTACCAGTGGGGCGAACTCAGCATCTTCGATCGCGTCGGACTGATCGTTGCGGCGTATCTGCTTTCCGTTCTCACCTATTGGTTCGTCGAGCAGCCGGCACGGCGGAAGACGCCGTTCTTGACGCGCAGGCGAATCTTCGCGGCGGGGCTTGCGAGCCTCGTGCTGGCGTTCGGGCTTTCGCAACTCGTCATCGGGACGCGCGGGCTGCCCCAGCGGCTCGGGCCTCAGATCGCCGCGTTCGACGAGGCGGTGCGGAAGAACAAGGGTTACACGCCCTGTCCCGAGAACGAAGCCTGGCTCGCCAGCACATCGGACTGCGAGATCGGCGCGAAGGATGCCGGCGAGCGGTCGTTCCTGTTCTGGGGCGACAGCCACGCGCGGGTGCTGTCTTCGACCGTTGCCTCGCTTGCGGAGGCGCGCGGCATCAAGGGCCTTGTTGTGTTTCGCGGCGGGTGCCCGCCGTTCCTCGCGCTCAAGGAGACGCCGTTCGACAAGCGCGACTGCGCGAAGACCGCGGGCCAAATTGAGACCCTTCTGAAAGGCCCAGGCTATGCGAACGTCGTGCTTGTCGCGCGGTGGGCGCTGTACGCGGAGGGCGGCGGGTATCGTAACGGCAAGTGGTTTGCGTCGCCGTTCGACCAGGGCGATGCGCGGAAGAATCACGCGGCGTTTGCGACGGCGCTGAGTGCGACCGTGCAGGCTATCCGCGAATCCGGGCGCACCGTGACGATCGTCGGGCCTGTGCCGGATCTGAAACTCAATCCGCCGGAGACGATGATCAAGGCGATGATGCGCGGCGAGAAGGCGAACGTGCGCGCGACATCCGCCGACTTCCTGGTTCGCCAAGCTACCGTGCTTTCGCTACTCAGTCTGCTTGAGCACGCTCCGGGCGTGCGGGTCGTCTATCCGCACAAAAGCCTGTGCGATGTGACGATCTGCCGGACGGCGAACGGGGCTATGCCGCTCTACACCGACGACAATCATTTGGGCGTGAACGGGGCTGCGCTGATCCGACAGGAGCTCGGCGCGGCAATTGCGCCGCCCACGAAGACCGATGTATCGGAGATGCAATGACGAACGCCGCCGAACACAACCCCGACGTCGCCTACCGGCCCGATGTGGACGGATTGCGCGCGATTGCGGTTGGGATCGTCGTGCTGTTTCACGCGCGGCTGGGGCTGTTCCCGGGCGGCTATACCGGCGTGGATGTGTTCTTCGTCATCTCCGGGTTTCTGATTTCGACGATCATTTGGCGGGAGCTGCAGGCGGGGACGTTCACGTTCGCGGGTTTCTACGAGCGGCGCGTCCGGCGCATCTTCCCGGCCCTTGCCGTTGTCATGTTGGTGACGCTGGTGCTTGGTGCGTTCTGGTTTGCGCCGCAGGACTACGCGACGCTGGGGCGGTCCGCGCGAGCAACGGCGGCGTTCTATTCCAACTTCTTCTTCAACAACCAGTTCGGCTATTTCATGCCGGGCGCGGAGACGCAGCCCCTGCTGCATACGTGGTCGCTTGCGGTCGAGGAGCAATTCTATCTCGTCGCGCCGCTCTTCCTGATCCTGCTGGCGCGGATGCAGAGCCAGCGTCGCATCTTGCTGTTCCTTGCGCTGTTTGCGACGTCGCTTGCGATCTCTTCCATCGGCGCGTTTGGCGAGAGCAAGGGTGCGTTTTATCTGCCGCATTCGCGTGCGTTCGAGCTGATGTTCGGTATGGCGCTCGTGATCGGACTCGCGCCCCAATGGCGCAACGACACGCTGCGCGAGGTCGCCGCGTTCGCCGGGCTTTCGATGATCATGGTCGCTGCGCTCGCCTATTCGGACCGCACGCCGTTTCCGGGCCTTGCCGCCGCCGTGCCCTGCCTTGGGACGATGCTGCTCATCAGCACGGCGGCCGAGAAGCCTACGATGGTGTCGCGCGCATTGTCGGTCGCGCCGATGGTGATGGTGGGCAAGATTTCCTACTCGCTCTATTTGTGGCATTGGCCGCTGTTCGTATTTGCCGAGTACCAATACGGCGAGCGGCTGCCGGTTGCGTACAGTCTCGGCCTGATCGTGCTTGCGGTCGCGCTGTCGTTCCTCACCTATTGGTTCGTCGAGCAACCGGCGCGGCGGCGGTCGTTCCTGACGCGCCGCACCGCGATCAGTGCGGGAATTGGTGTGATGGCGCTGCTCGCCCTTGCGTCGCAGGGCCTCATCGAAACCAAAGGCTGGCCCGAACGGCTTGCGCCCGAGATCGCCGCCTTCGCCAAGACGGCGCAAGATGCGAAGGTGCCCCCGCCGTGCCGCGACAAGGACGAGGAATCGGCGAGCGCCAAGGGCTGCACGATCGGCGCCACGGGCGACATGCCGGCGGCGTTCCTGCTCTGGGGCGACTCCCATGCGGTGGCGATGTCAGCGGCGATCGCGAACATCGCGGCAGCGAAGGGCGTCAAAGGCGAGGTCGCCGTCGTCGGCGGTTGCGGCCCGTTCCTGATCGAGGCGATACGAAACAATCTCTTCCGGCGCGACAAGTGCGATATGATGTCGGGGCGCGTGGCCGAGCTGTTGAAGAGCGGACGATTCAAGCACGTCGTCATCGGCGCCCGCTGGGCGTTCTACGCGGAGGGCGACGCCTACGACAATGGCAACACCGAGCTGAACCGCTTCAACACGGGCGACAAGGTGCGCAACCGCGCGCTGTTCCACGACACGTTGCGCGGCACGGTCGAGCGCATCGTGGCGAGCGGGCGGACGGTGACGCTTGTGGGCCCGATACCCGAACTGAAGGGCCATCTGCCGAACGCGATGATCCGCGCACTCATGCGCAAGGAGACGCGCGATTTCTCGCTACCCTATGCCGTGTTCGCGGAGCGCAACGCCGCCGTGCTCAAGACACTCGAGGAACTGGACAAGATCGCGGGCGTGCGCGTGGTCTATCCGCACAAGGCGCTGTGCAACGCGACGGCTTGCCAAACGACGGCCGACGGCAAGCCGTTCTACTACGACGACGACCATCTGGGGCTGTTCGGCACAACGGCGATCGAAAGCGTCCTGACTGATGCGATCGATGCCGGCGCGCCCTTCGATGCAGCGCAGATGCGTTGAGCGTCAGCCCTTCACCAAGAACCACGAAGCGTATTTGTTCGACTCGTCTTCGGGATCCGGCGTGCCGCCGACGGTGTGGACTTTGAGCTTGTGCTCGCGCGCGAAGTCGTCGACGGCCTTCTTCGTTTGGGGCCATTTGTCGGCATAGTCGTGGCCGGAGAAGACGCCACCGTCTTTGATCTTCGGGTACCAGTCGTGGAGCGCCGAGCCGCCGTCTTGGCCCGTCGCCGCAAAGCCGTCGATGTAGATGAAGTCGAAATACTTGTCCGGAAAGAGCGTCAACGCCTCGTCGAACTTCATCTTCAAGATGCAATTGCGTTTGCGGTGCGCCACCAGTTGGGCGAGCGCCACTTTGTACTGGTCGACCGTGTGTTTGCGGTCGCCATACATGTCGATCGAGTAGAGGTATTCGAGGTTCGACTTCTTCAGCAGCAAGTCCGAGAAGACGCCGTTCGCGACGCCGAGTTCGGCGGCGATGCCGTTCGGGCGGACCAGCTTCGTCAACTCCCAACGCGACTTCAGGCCCGCAAACTTGTCCTTGTGATCAAGCACGTTCCAGGCGGGCGCTTGCTCGGCCGGAAACACGGCGGGCGGTTTGCCCTCGGCTTCGCGCGCTTTGCGGCGCTTCTCGCCCTCGCGTTCCATCAACTTGTAGCGGATGTCTTGCAGAAGCCGGATACGCAAGGGGGTGCTCGTTCTTTGTTCGCGCCTGTTCTGCACAGGGGAAGTGGTGAACGCAAGCCGCCTTGCCCGGGCCCGCCCCGCCTTGGTACGGTCGGCCAGGCTTTGTTTGGTTGGAAACGTGCATGTCTGCGACAGTTGAGCTCTCACCGCCAAGCGCCGCACGGGCGCAGGCCGCAAATCCCGGACGCCGCGACCGGATCGTCGACCACCTCGTGCGTTGCATGGATGGCGCCCAGGTGGAGGACACGCCGTTTCAGCACATCTATCTGAGGGACGTGTTTCCCGCGGACGTGTATGCCGACATCATGGCGAAGCTGCCAGGCCGCGATGCGTACCGGCCCTTGAACATCAAGCGTTGGCACAACGACAAAGGTGAATCCACGCGCGATCAGCTGTTCCTGTCGGAGGGCGAGGTCGAGCGGATCGAGCCGTCGAAGCGGGATCTGTGGGCGGATTTGACGGCAGCGCTGGAACACGACGACTTGCGGCGTGCCGTCTTCAGCAAACTGAAGAATGACGTCGCCATTCGCCTCGGCTGCACGCCCGACGAGGTGCTATCGCACACAATGCATCCAAGCGTTTCGCTGGTCAGGGACTTCAAGGACTACAAGATCAAGCCGCATCCGGACGGCAAGCCGCGCGTCATCACCATGCAGTTCTATCTGCCGCATGACGAGACGCAGACCGACCTCGGCACGTCGCTCTACAAGAAACTGCCGCTCCACTACCGCCTGCTCGGGCGCACGTTCGAGGAGGTCAAGCGGTTCCCGTTCCTGCCCAACAGCGCTTACGCGTTCGCCGTCAACGATTGCGATAAGCGGCAGAGCTACCATGGGCGCGAGCTGATCGGTTCGTCGTCGGCGGCGCGGGACTCGATCCTTGTGATGTGGATGTCGAGCCCGATGGCGTTCGCCGCGCGGCACAACAGCGACAAGATGTAATTCGTATGCACTTGCGGCAGCGTGACGGTTGAAAGAGCACCACGAAGGTCTCGAAGGTTACGCGAAGAGCCACGAAGACGCTGTCGCTACGTAGGGTCTTGCGGTCTAACCACAGAAACGGGCGCGGAACGCGCCCATCCTTCGGCATCCGTGCATCGCAAGATCTTGAACGGGCGCTTCGCGCCAAGACGTCATTGAATAGACAGGACGACTCGACGCTACGACAGCATCTTCGTGGCTCTTCGCGTAACCTTCGAGACCTTCGTGGTGCTCTTTCTGACGGACCACCGCACCGACTTAAGCGGGCTCAAAGACGGCGTTGAAGGCGCCTTGGCCGTCGGCCGTCAGCTGGTGCTTTTCGGCGAGGCGGTAGCCGCACGACGACATCAGCTTGGTTTGGGCATCGAGTTCGCCGGGCTGGATTTCCACGAGCAGCGAGCGTGGGCGGTTCGGGCTTTGCAACACGCCCTTCATGCCCTCGACGATCGGGATTTCGAGGCCGTCGGTGTCGATCTTGACCAGGTTCGGCGTGCGGATCAGACCCTTCTCCACCATGCTGTCGATGCGCATGGCGGATTTCAGTTCCGTGCCGACGTTCTTCGCCAAATCGATGCCGCCTTCGACGGCGAGCTGGCTGCCGGAGGCGCCTTGGCGCCAGCGCTTGTACTTGAACGGAAAGAAGCCGTCTACATTCGAGGCGGCGACGGAGACGACGGAGACGCGATCGTTGACGCCGTTCGCGGCGACGTTCTGGAGCAACTGCACCGCCGTCGGCAGATGCGGCTCGCAGGCGTAGACGCGGCCCTCCGCCGACATGTGCTTCGCGGCGTAGATCGAGAACGTGCCGACGTTGGCGCCGATGTCGAGCATCACGTCGTTTGGGCGCACGTTCTTCTTCAGCCACTCGATCGTCTTTGGTTCCTTGGTCAGGAACTCCTTGCCGCGCTGGAATGCGTGGAGCGAATCGGCGTGGAACTTGTACGTTTGGCCGTCGGCGGGATCGCGCACGCTAACCGCCGAGGTCATGCCCTCGCGCAGATAGAACCAATAGCGCGCGGGGACCCAGCGCAGTTGCTTCGTCAGTTTTTGCAGAACGCCCAAAGGCCAGCTCCCCGTTTCGGCGCAAGCCTTTAGGGCAAGGGCTGTGGTCGGTCAAACCAGCTGCCAGTTTCCAATTCTCGTCATGGCCGGGCTTGACCCGGCCACCCAGGAAAACTGCACGGATATCTCCAATGGCGATTGACGCATTCGAGCCGCGACCCTGGGTGGCCGGGTCAAGCCCGGCCATGACGAGTCATTTGTTGAGTGCGGCTGCGACGATGTCCGCCAGGCGGTCGAGGTGGTTTTCTGTCATCGGCTGCAGCGTGGCGAGTTTGGCGGCGATTTGTTCGGGCGTGGCTTCGCGCACAGGCAGCACGGCGAGGCGGTTGTCGGCGGCGAGGGAGTCGACGGCTTCGTTGTCGCGGAACGGCTTGGTGATCGCGGGGGCTAGAACGATCACCGGGCGGCGGGCGGCGGCGCCTTCGGTGATCATCGACATGGAGTCCGATGTCGCGAAGATGGCGTCGGCGGCGTAGCCCTCCGCGATTGAGCCGGTGCCGGCTTGGCGGTGGTCGATGAAGCGGTCGACGATGTCCTTGCGGCTGAGGATGGGGTCGAGCGCAGTATAGAATGCGTCCGGTGTGCGGCGCGAGGTCACGACGATGAAACGCACATCGTAGGTTCGCGCCATCGTGCGCATGAGTTCGCCGAGTGCTTGCCAATCCGCGTCTTGGAAGTCGGCCGAGGGGATCGGGCCGCCGATGAAAACCGCGATACGGAACGGTGTGGCCGGCCAGCGCTTGGGCGCGGGGAACGCGTCGGGGTCGAGGGCGCAGGGTTTGAGCGCGTAGGCGGTGTTGGGCCAGTTGGCTTGCGATTTGTAGGGCGTGAGCACCAGGCTGAACTTGTCGCTGCCGATGTGGCGTGGCGTGCCGGTAAAGACGTTCGGAGCGCCGGTCAGTTTCGCGAGGGCGATGTTGGCGGCGAGCGTGTTGCCGCCGGCGGAGACGATGAGGTCCGCTTTCGGCACGGCGGTCAGGCCGTAGAGCCACGCGAGTACCAGACGCGGCGGCAGCCATAGCGCGGCGTAGCGTGCGAGGCGGCGGGGGAAGATGCGTGGCTTGATGAGGTCGATGCGCTCGACCTTCGTTTCCATGCGGCGGCCGAGCGCGAGCGCGATCGCTTCGCTTTGGCGGAAGTGGCCGGGGCGGCCGTCGGAGAGGAGCAGGATCGTCTTGGCGGCCATCAGCGCGATGCCGCCGTCAGTTTGCGGTAGATGTCGAGCGTCGCGGCGCACATCGTGTCGACCGTGTAGGACTTCAACACGCGGTCGCGCGCCTTCGCTTGCATGTCTTTGCGTTGTTCCGGCGTTAGGGCGAGCGCCTTTAGGATGAGGTTCGCGAGCGCCTCGGCGTCACCGGGCGGGAACAGGAAGCCCGTCACGCCGTCGGCCACTGTTTCCGTCTGCGCGCCGAGGTCGGAGGCGATGAGCGGGCGGCCCATCGCTTGCGCTTCGACGGCGATGCGGCCGAAGGCTTCCGGTTCGATCGACGGGGCGACGATGACGTCGGCGACCATGAACGCGGCCGGCATGTCGCTGCAGTGGCCCGGGATGCGGACGTTTTGCGAGAGGCCATGGCGGTCGACGGCGGCCATCAGCTCCGCGACATAGGCGTCGCGTTGCTGCGCGTCGCCGACCATGACGGCTTCGAAGTCCTTGTGCGGCAGTTTGGCGAGCGCTTCGATGAACGTCAGCTGGCCCTTCCAGCGCGTGAGGCGGCCGGGGAGAACGATCACGGGTTTGCCGGGGCGCAGGCTCCACGCCTTGCGGATCGCCTCGATGCGGTCCGGTGTCACGTTGTCCGGCGTGAAGGCTTTGATGTCGATGCCGCGCGGGATGACGTGGAGCTTGATCTCGGCGACCTTGTGCTCGCTGCGCACGTGGTCCGCGGTGAAGTTCGAGTTCGCGATCACCACATCGGCACGCGCCATGATGGCGTTGTACCAGCGCTTTAGGCTGCTCTTCGCGTTGTAGATGCCGTGGTAGGTCGCGACGTATTTGATCTTGGTGCGGCGGGCGGCGAGACAGGCGCTCCACGCGGGGGCGCGGGAGCGGGCATGGATGATGTCGATCGTGTGGTCGAGGATGGCGTTGCTGAGCAGCTTGGCGTTGCGCCAGATCGTAAGCGGGTTCTTGCTGTCGAAGGGGCCCAAAATCATCTTCGCGCCGGCGGCTTCGGCTTCGGCTTGAAGGCGGCCGCCTTTGGTCGCGATCCAGGCTTTGCCGCCCGCCGCCACCACGGCGCGGGCGACGTCGACCGCGGTGCGCTCCGCCCCGCCGGCGTCGAGCGCCGGGATGACTTGCAGCACGGAAAGCGGTACGGCGTTCGGCATGACGAGCGAGACAGATCCCTCAGGCGAGCCAGAGCGACTCGCGCGGCCGGGCGGCCACACGATTGCCTACCGCAAAACCGCGGGCCACGCGACAGGTCCCGGCGTCGTTTGGTTATCGGGATTCAAATCGGACATGGCGGGAACGAAGGCCGAGGCGCTGGCCGCCTGGGCGGAACGTACGGGGCGCGCGTATACGCGGTTCGATTACTTCGGACACGGACGATCGAGCGGCGCGTTCGCGGAGGGGACGGTTTCGCGGTGGCTCGCCGACACGCTGGCGGTGCTCGACGAGGTGACGGAGGGTGCCCAAGTGTTGGTCGGCTCATCGATGGGCGGGTGGATCGCGACGCTCGCGGCTTTGCAGCGGCCGGAGCGGGTTTCGGGGATGTTGCTCATTGCGCCGGCGGCGGATTTCACCGAGGCGCTGATTTGGGCGAACGCGCCGGAGGATGTTCGGCGCGCGATCCTGGAGCGCGGCGTTTGGGAGCGGCCGTCGGCCTACGATCCCGATCCCTATCCGATCACGCGCGGGCTGATCGAGGACGGGCGCAAGCATCTGGTGTTGGGCGGGCCGATCGACGTGCGCTGTCCGGTGCGTGTGCTGCACGGGATGGCCGATCCGGACGTGCCGTGGACGCACGGGATGCGGCTGGTGGAGCGGCTGGCTGGTTCCGATGTGGTGGTGCAGCTGGTGAAGAACGGCGATCACCGGCTCTCGACGCCCGGCGACATCGCGCGGATGTGCGCGGTGTTGGAGGAGCTGGTGGGGCGTACTTCGTGAGTTTGTGTGGCGGCGCGTCAGAAAGAGCACCACGAAGGGCTCGAAGGTTGCACGAAGAGCCACGAAGACGGCGTCGCTGCGTAGAGCCTTACTGTCTAACCACGGATCGGGCGCGAAGCGCCCATTCTTCAGCCATTGCGAAGCGCAGATCTTGAATAGGCGCTTCGCGCCCAAGAAGCGTCGGTGGTTGGACAGCCTGCCTCAACACAACATCGGCGTCTTCGTGGCTCTTCGTGTGACCTTCGAGCCCTTCGTGGTGCTCTTTTCGGACTCGCCGACGCCACGACGCGTGAAAGATAGCGTTACAGCAGCGCCTTCAACCCCTCGCGGTAGGTCGGGTAGAGCAGCTTCACGCCGAGGTCTTGTTTAATGCGGGTGTTTCGCACGCGTTTGGATTCTGTATAGAAGCTTTGGGCCATTTCGGACATCGTGGGGGCCGCGTCTTTGAAGCGTTCGAGGGGTGGCGGCGGGACGCCGAGCAGCGCGGCTGCGTATTCGATGACCTCGTGCGGTGCCGCCGGTTCGTCGTCGCAGACGTTGTAGATCGCGCCGGCATTCGGCTTGGCCATCGAGGCTTCCAGCACTTGCGCGATGTCGTCGACGTGGATGCGGGAGAAGACTTGGCCCTCGCGCACGATGCGCCGCGCGGTGCCGTCGCGCAGCAACTCCAGTTGGTTGCGGGTGGGGCCGTAGATGCCGGCGAGGCGGAAGATCGTCACCGGCACGTTCGCGCCGGCGCCCCAAGCGGTCCAGGCTTGTTCGGCGGCGAGGCGGCGTTTGCCGCGTTCGGTTGCGGGCGCTGCCGGCGTTTGCTCATCCACCCAGCCGCCGGCGTGGTCGCCGTAGACGCCGGTGGTCGAGAGGTAGCCGAGCCACGCCGGGCGCGGCGTCAGCGCTTCGAGATCGCGCGCGTGGGTGAAGGCGGGGTCACCTGCCGGCCCCGGCGGCGTGCTGACCAGCACATGCGTGGTGCCTGTCAGCGCGGCTGGCACATCCGCCAGCGGGAAGGCGAAGGCCTCCACGCCGCGGGCCGTGAGCGCGTTCACCTTGTCGGGCGCGCGCGCGGTGCCCGCGATGCGCCACCCCTTGGGTTTCAGCCGATTGCCAAGCGCCTCGGCGCTGTAGCCGAGGCCGAAACAGAACAGACGGGGCATGCAACCTTGCGCGCGTTTAATGCTTGAATTTGGCGCAGAGTCTGCGAAGTCTCGCCCCATGGTCAACCTTCTTGTTCTTGCCGTCACCGCGTCGCTTGGCGGCGGCGATACGTCGTTCGACTACAACCTTTGCCTCAAGCGGGTGGATCGCCATCCGGACGAGGCGATGGAAATGGCGATGAACGCGCTCGCGGACGGCGACGATCCGAGCGCGGAACATTGCGCGGCGCTGGCGCTGGTGGGCCTCAAGCAATACGGCGAGGCGGCGCGGCGGCTCGATCAGCTCGCACGCAAGGCTTCGGCGGGCGATGCGGAAGTGCGCGCGCAGATCATGGGACAAGCCGGCAATGCGTGGCTGCTCGCCGGACAGCCTGAGCTTGCGACGGCGTCGTTCACGGCGGCGCTGGCGTTGATGCCGTCGGAGGCGGTGTTTCTGATCGACCGGTCGCGCGCGTCGGCGCTGCTCCAGAAATGGCGGGCGGCGGAAACGGATTTGTCGGCGGCACTGGTGGCCGAGCCCGGCAACGTCGAGGCGCTGGTGCTCAGGTCGAGCGCGCGGCGCGCGCAGAAAAACAACCAAGGTGCGATGGGCGACGTCACGCAGGCGCTCGTCATCAATCCGGACTATCCGGAGGCGCTGGTGGAGCGCGGGTTGCTGCGCTCGCTCCTCGGCGACAAGGCAGGCGCGCGGAAGGACTTCTTCCGGGTGCTGGAGCTGGCGTCGTCGGACGACCGCAAGATCGCCGACAGCGCGCGCGACGCCGCCGCCACCGCACGGCGCGAGATTGAACGGATCGAAACGGCGCCGAAGAAGCCTGGGTTGCGGGTGACGCAGTAGATTCACGCCAAGACGCCAAGAGGCTCGTGCGCATCGTTGACGCGGGTGAAGCGGCGGCATGGAAAATTTCTCACACAAAGACACAAAGCAACAAAGGTGTCTCTTTCGGCGCGAAGCGCCAGTGTCATGGTCGACAACGCGCCTGCGGCGCGTGAGTTGCTCCCCTTTGTTGCTTTGTGTCTTTGTGTGAAAAAACTTCAGTGCCGCCGCTTCAGCTGCGTCGCCGATGCGCACGAGCCTCTTGGCGCCTTGGCGTGAGCTATTGGGCGGCGCTCCATTCCGCGCGGACGGCCGGGTCGGTCTCGGCGGCGGCGTGTCCTTCGGCATGAGTCGCGAAAGATTGGGCGTCGAGGAGACGGCTTAGGGCCCAGACGGCGGCGCCGCGGACGAGGGGGTTTTCGTCGGTGAGGTGGCGTTCGGCGTGCGGCACCAGGGTTGTGTCGCCGGAATTGCCGATCGCGATCAGGACGTTGCGGAGGAAGCGGTCGCGGCCGATGCGTTTGACGGGGGAGGCTTTGAAGATTTCGCGGAAGGCCGCATCGTTAAGCGCGGCGAAGTGGGCGAGCAATGGCGCCTTCAGTTCGACGCGTGGGAAGAACGCGGCTTCACGGGCGGTGCTCGCGAACTTGTTCCAGGGACACACAGCGAGGCAATCGTCGCAGCCGTAGATGCGGTTGCCCATCAGCGGCCGCAGCTCGCGCGGGATCGGGCCTTTGTGTTCGATCGTGAGGTAGGAGATGCAGCGGCGCGCGTCGAGTTGATAAGGCGCGGGGAACGCGTTCGTCGGGCAGATGTCGAGACAGCGCGAGCAGGTGCCGCAATGGTCGTCTTCGCGCGCGGCCGGCCCTAAATCCAGCGTCGTCAGGATGACGCCGAGGAAGAGCCAGGAGCCGTGCTCGCGGCTGACGAGGTTCGTGTGTTTGCCTTGCCAGCCGAGGCCCGCTTGTTGCGCGAGCGGCTTTTCCATCACGGGAGCGGTGTCGACGAAGACTTTCACGTCGCCGCCGAGTTCGCTCACCATTGTGCGCGCGATGCGTTTCAGGCGCTTCTTGATGACGTCGTGATAGTCGTCGCCCTGCGCGTAGACGGAGATCGTCGCGCGCGATGTTTCTTCGAGGCTCGCCATCGGGTCGTGGGCGGGCGCGTAGGACAGGGCCAGCACGACGGCGCTTTTGGCTTCCGGCCATAACGTTTGCGGGTGGACGCGTTCGTTCGCGCGCGCTGCGAGCCAGCCCATGTCGCCGTGGTGGCCAGCGTTAAGATACGCGCGCAAGCCCTCGGCCGCGGCGGCGTCGAGTGCCGCCGGCGCAAAACCTACGGCGTCGAAGCCTTCGGCGAAGGCCCAATCGCGGATGCGTTCGCGCGGCGAAGATTCAGTTTTCACCACCAAGCCACCAAGGGACACCAAGGCTCACCAAGAAGAGAGATTACTCACACGATGACACGATGAACACGATGTGAGCACTCTTTGGCGCGAAGCGCCAGTTGAACGTCCGACTGCGCGCTGACGCGCGCGAACGCCCACCACCGCCATCGTTTCATCGTGTCATCGTGTGAGATTTCTTCCTTCTTGGTGAGCCTTGGTGTGCTTGGTGGTGAAAGTAACTCCCCACCGTGCAGGCGCTTCAAGCCGAGGCGCTAGAAATCCAGGTTCGCGTAGTGCGCGGGCGGGGCGAGGCCTGGCACGTTGTCGGCGAGGATCGGGCGGAAGCTCGGGCGCGACTTGAGCCGCGCGTACCAGTCGCGCGCCTTGGGATAGGCCACCCACGGCACGTCGCCGAAATAGTCGGCGCAGGAGATGTGCGCGGCGGCCGTGAAATCGGCGAGGCTTAACGGGCCCGCGAGGCAGTCGCGCGCGTCGATCAGTTTCTCGATGAACGTCAGATTGCGGCGCGTGGCGTCGAGCGCGCGGCGCAGCGCTGCGAGATCGGGCTCGGGTGTGGGCACCTGGCGAAAGCGCTTCAGATATTTTTCGCGCACGACGACGGAGGTGACCTCGCCGAAGAAAAAGCGGTCGAACCAGGCGCAGAGGCGGCGCACCTCGGCGCGATCGCCGGCGCGCTTGGGCATCAGCGGCGGGTCGGGGTGCAGCTCCTCGACATATTCGCAAATCGCCTGCGCGTCGGAGAGTTTCGCGCCGTCGGTCTCGATCAGCACGGGCAGTTGCTTGGCCGGGTCGAGCGGGAAGAGTTCGTCCTTGGGCTCCCACGGGCGTTCGGGGTGGCTGTCGAAGGTCAGCCGCTTCTCGCCCAGCACCAAGCGCACCCGGCGGCAAAACGGCGAGAGCGGGAAGTGGTGGAGCTGGCGCATGGGGGGAGTGTGCGCGGGAGAGGGTGAAGGATGTGTTCACCAGCGGAGGGCCGCAAACGCCCAACTCCAGTCGTCATGGCCAGGCTTGACCCGCCACCCAGGGGACGCGAGCATGACGCCAAGGGCGGGTACCGATGACAGCCAACCGCGATCAACGCCGGAAAGTCTCGTTCCGAATTCTTGGCTTGGCCGCATTGGTGGTGCTGGTTTTGACCTCGGGCGGGTACCGCTCGCATTGTGGCCGGTGTGCCGATCAGAAGACCGAGATCAAGGTGCTTTGGGTTACGGTCGCCACGCCGGAGCCGCATTACGACGAGTTCGGTATCGTGGAACGGTGGGAGAAGGCGCACGCGAACCGACGGCCGTGTCCCAACATCTGGCTGGCCGGGCCGTTTGACCCCGAGCTGCCCGACCCACGGTACTGGCCGCGCCTTCATTTTCGTATTGCCACCGCGCGGCACCTCGAAGACGTGGAGGCGCTCGTTCACGCGGCGCCAGTCGCGGAGTTGCAGAAGACCGACGCGCTTGGGCGGACCGTTCTGCATTGGCTCGCCACCCACAGAGTCACGCCCGAACGCGATGCGCTGGTCAGGTTTCTCGTCGAACAGGGCTTGAGTCCCGATCAGAAAGACGCCGACGGCTTAAGCCCGCGCGATTGGGCCGCGGCGAACGCGGGCACCGCGCCGTTGGGTTGGCCCTAGCAACGTCCCTGGGTGGCCGGGTCCCGCCTACGCCAAGGCTCCGACGGGCAGGCAAGCCCGGTCATGACATTGATTATATAGTTATGTATATCAAGATTGTCATTAGATATACATGAATATATCGCGGTGTATGGATTTCTTCACCGTATGATACTATTATCAATGTCAAAATGATCATGTGACATATTTTAGAGTATCAAACATGCCCGTACCAACCTCCATCGCCCGCGCCTTAGCGAAGGCCCGCGAAACGAAAGGCTTGAGCCAGCGCGAGCTGGCCAAGCGCGCGGGCCTGACCCAGGCGCAGATATCGAAGGTCGAGACTGGGGCTGCGGATTTGACGGTGTCGAGCCTGACCGAACTGGCCCGCGCGCTCGACCTCGAGGTTGCGCTTGTGCCGATGAAGATGGTCCCAGCCCTCGCGCACCTGACCGGCCAGATGCGTGTCGCCGAACCCGCGCGCCCTGCCTATACGCTCGACGACGCCGATGAGTAATCCCACCGTTCTCGAAATTCTGCTGCACGGGCGGCGCGTGGGTACGTTGACGCGGTTCGACAACGACCGGTCTCTGTTCGCGTTCGATCAGGCCTATATCGACGACGAGGCGCGCGACACACTCAGCCTTTCGTTTAAGGCGGCAACCGGCGGGCTCCTCACCGACACGCGGCCGACGCAGCGGCGGCTGTTGCCGTTCTTCGCCAATCTTCTGCCGGAAGCGGAGATGGCGAAGTACCTGGCGGAGCGTGCGGGCGTGAACCCGCAGCGGGAGTTCTTTTTGCTTTGGGTGTTGGGGCAGGACTTGCCGGGTGCGATGACGGTCCGGCCGCTGGACGGCGATACGCTGCCGCCGGCAGCGAGCGAGGCGGCGCGCGAGCGGCGGCTCAAGGAACCGGCGCTTCGCTTTTCGCTCGCCGGCGTGCAGCTGAAATTCTCCGCTGTGGCGGCGGCGACCGGCGGGCTCACGATCCCCGCGACCGGGACCGGCGGCTCGTGGATCGTGAAGCTGCCGTCGCAGAAGTTCCGCCTCGTGCCGCAGAACGAGTTCGCGATGATGACGCTGGCGCGCGAGGTCGGCATCGACGTGCCCGAATTCAAACTTGTGAAGACGAGCGAGATCGAAGGCTTGCCGCGCGGCTTGGGCCGGCTTGAGCCGACCGCCTATGCGATCAAACGCTTCGACAGGCTTGCGAAGGGCGTAAAGCTGCACATCGAGGACTTCGCGCAGGTGTTCGGCGTCTATCCGGACGACAAATACAAGCGCGCGAGCTATGCCAATATCGCGGCCGTGGTTGCGGCGGAGGCGGGCTCCGACGCCGCGGCCGAGTTCGTGCGGCGGCTGGTGTTCAACGTGCTGATCGGCAATGCCGACATGCACCTGAAGAATTGGTCGCTGATCTATCCGGACCGGCGCACGGCCACACTGGCGCCGGCGTATGACTTTGTGGCGACGGTCGCCTATCTCGAAGACGAGAAGCTGGCGCTCAACGTGGCCACGACGAAGAAGTTCGCCGAGGTCGACCGCGAAGAGATCGCAGCCTTCGCGCGCAAAGCCCGCCTGCCGCAAAAACACACGCTCACTGTGGCGGCCGAGACGGTCGAGCGCTTCCATGCGGCTTGGCGCAAACGGAAAAGTGCGCTCGGGTTGCCGAAAGCCACCATTGCGGCGATCGAGGCCAACGTGAAACGCGTGCCGCTGGCGCGGGCTTGAACTTCAAACTGCCTGGCTTACATTCGAATGATGGAGAGCCTGGTCGTTGTTGCAGCCATCGTCGCGGGGGTAGCGATACTCGTGGGGGGCGTTTTTCTGTCAAATCCACCATTGAGTTCGGATACCCGCGAAGCCCGGATCTGGAACTGCGTCTCCATCGGGTCCGCCTTCGCCCTTATGCACTTCACCAACTCTCTGAACGAGGTTTCGGACGCCGGGCCCGTGGCGAGGCCGATGGAGTGGGCGTTTTTGCTCCTGCTCGCAGCGCTTTTTGTCTACAACGCGCTGCTCGAAGTGGGTTCGTGGTTTGGCGCGCCGCCGCGTAACCTCTGAGCAGCGACCCTGGGTGGCCGGGTCAAGCCCGGCCATGACGCGGTTTGAGGGGGCGTGTGAGCTGCACTCCGCACTCTCGCACTTTTATCCGCCCCCTACCCCTTCTCTCCTCACCAAGCCCCTCGGTGCGGGATGATGAAGTAGCTGGGTGAAAGAGTGCCAAAGTGCGGAGTGCGAGCGTTACATGATCATGCTGCCGCCTCGAGGAACGGGCTGATGGCAAATCTCGATTTGTGCTTGTGCGCTCTTCCGCTTTTCACCAGCCGGTAGAGTATACCTTTCACAGACGCGAGTTGCCCCTCGACTGCAATCGCAACATCTTGGGCGCTGAGCGGTTCGCCTGATCGCTCTAGTTCCTTCAGCACTTTCGTTTCCAA
This sequence comes from uncultured Flavobacteriaceae bacterium, assembly GCA_964638635.1. Lineage (GTDB taxonomy): Bacteria > Pseudomonadota > Alphaproteobacteria > Micropepsales > Micropepsaceae > SZUA-430. The sequence goes on along the minus strand of CAZXAQ010000047.1, from coordinate 823 downwards.
CGTCGTCACCCGGTACTCACCCGCGTCCCCCAGCACCGCCCACAAGCCCCGCGTGCCGTCGAACCTGAGCGCCTTCTCGAACACGGGCAGGTCGCGGCCGCGGCCGTAGAGCACGGCGTCGGCTTGGGCGGCTTCTTTGCGCAGGATCAGGATGCTGTCGGCGGCGCCGGTGAGGCCTGTGGTGCCGGAGACGAGGTCGAACGGGTCGTCGGGGTTTTCGCGTTTGGAGGCGTGGTGCATCACGATGATGCCGAGACGGTGCTTCGAGGCCAGGCGTTGCAGCTGGGCCAGCTGTTCGAAGTCGTCGGTGTAGAGCGTCTTCTTGCCGTCGGGCCGGCCGCGCACTTTCGCCCACACGTCGACGATGACGAGCTTCGGCGTCTTGGCGGTTTGCACCCAGGCGTCGATTTCGGCGAGGCCGCCTTCGTCGAGCCGCGGCCATTCGGTGTGGAACTCGATGCGCGCGGGCCAGGGCGCGTCGCCCAGCATTTGGCGTACGCGCGACTGCAGGCGGCGTTCGTTGTCTTCGAGCGCGAGCGCCAGCACGTCGCCTTGTTCGCAGGTCGTGGCCGAAAACGCGCGCCCGCCGGCGGCGACCGCGAGGCCGAGGTTGAGCGCCAGCCACGATTTGCCGAGCTTCGGCTTGCCGGCGACGAGCGTCAGGCCTTCGACGATGACGTCGGGGACGATCCACTTGATGGGCGCGAAGGTTTTGACTTGGAGCGCGGCGGCGGAGATGCCGGGGCGGGTTGTGGGGGATGGAACGGCGGGTGGAGCTGCGTCCCTGGGACCGCGGGCGTCCTCGCCCGCTCTTTCTTTGTTT
>CAZXAQ010000046.1:0-30513 GCA_964638635.1 uncultured Flavobacteriaceae bacterium | reverse complement strand
GGCCGACGGTGCCGCTCCGCCGCCCGCGACCGACGGCGCGACGCCGCCGCCGGCCGACAAGCCCGCCGCGACGCCTGCTGCCGCGGCACCCGCGCAACCCGTCGCCGGTGACGGCGTCGCCCGCGTGATCGTCTCGATCGGCGGCGAAACCACCGTCAGCGAATGGCGCGACTGGACCGGCAAGGGCGCGGATCATCAGCTGTCGAAAGCAGTCGCCTACGTCGGAACGCCGGCCGACCTGCGCGACGGCGCCTCGGTGCCGGTCACGGTCACCGTCGAACTCGCAGGCTCGACGTCGACGGAAACGATCGCGCGCCTGAACTCGCTGGTACTGCGCGTCGTCGCCGAAGAAGCGCCGATCCCGGTCGAACCCGGCTCGACGCCAGGCACCGCCGCGGACACAGCGACGCCGCCCGCCGCCGATGCGACCCCGGCCGCACCGCCGGCACCTGCAACGCCCGCACCTGCAACGCCGGCGCCCGCCGACGGCAGCACGACACCGCCGCCGGCAACGCCCAATCCCTAAAGCCGCGCCGCCGAATCCATGGCGCGGGCGAGCTCGATGTCCTTCATCGTCAGCCCGCCCGCGTCATGCGTCGTCAAGAGCACGTTGACGGTCTTGTAGACGTTCGACCACTCCGGGTGGTGGTCCATCCGCTCCGCAACGAGCGCGGCTTGCGTTATGAAGCCGAACGCCTCCACGAAGTCGCGAAACACATAGGTCTTGACGATCGCATCGCGCGCGGAATCCGCGCGCCAGCCGGTCAGTTCGTTCAGGGCAGCCGCCCGCGCGGCCGCGTCGAGTTTCTTGCTCAAAGCACTCTCCCAATTCTGAAGCGGTCTGGTCTATCTTCGCGCAACACCGATCCGCTGGCGAGGGCCTCATGTCGACCGAAACGCTTTTCGAACTGACCGCGCCGACGCTCGATGACATCGACACGCTCGCCCGCGAAACGTTCGACCGTTTGCCGAAACGGTTCCGCGACCGCTGCGGCGAGATCGTCTTCCGCGTCGAAGACTTCCCCGACGACGACGTGATCGAGGAAATGGAACTCGAAACGCCCTACGACATCTTGGGGCTGTTCCAAGGCGTCGGCATCACCGAGGAACAGGAAAGCGACCCCACCCCGCGCGAACCGAATGTCGTCTATCTCTACCGCCGCCCAATCCTCGACGAATGGGGGGATAGCGAGATCACGTTGGGCGACATCGTCACCCATGTCTTGATCCACGAGATCGGCCACCATTTCGGCTTCACCGACGACGACATGGAACGCATCGAAGCCGAAGTGATGGACGACTAAGCGTCGAGCGCGTACGTCCGCTCCAAGCGGTAGAGACTGCCGTTCGAACTCGGATAGCTCGAGAAGAGCGCGAACGCGCGCACCGCAAATGGCCCGCTGTCGAACGCGGCATGCGACGCCAAGAACGCGCGCACCTTCGCAAGCGGTGCATCGCGCAGCCGCGCGAGCGTTACATGCGGCGAATACTTGCGCGTCTCAGCGGGAAGCCCCATGCGCTGCAGCGCGCTTTCTATCTTGGCGGCGAGCCGCATCAACGCCTCGTTCGGCGCGACACCCACCCAGAGCGCATGCGGATCGCGCCCGCCGAACTCGCCGGCACCCTTCAATGTAAGATCAAACGTGGGCGCGCGAAGCCCGCTCAGCATGTCGTCGATATCGTTCGCCACCGCTTCGTCGACCTCGCCGATAAAGCGCAGTGTCAGGTGCAAATTTTCTGCGGGAGACCAGCGCGCGCCGGGCACGCCGCCCTGCAGAAACGAAAGGCGCGTACGCACCGTCTCAGGAATCTCGATCGCCGTGAACAGCCGGATCATTAGTGTGTCGCGGCTGGCGCGGGCGTTGCTTTGATTTGAACGAGCAGCTTTTCGACGTAAGGCAGCATCCCCTTCACGATCACCTTCGTGCCCGCTTCGTTCGGATGAATCCCATCCGCCTGATTGAGCTTCAAGTTCGCGGCCACGCCCTCAAGAAAGAACGGGTACAACGCGACGCCATGCTGCTTCGCAAGCTCGGGGTAGATCGCGTCGAACGCCGCGACATATTCAGGCCCGAGATTGCGCGGCGCCTTCATGCCGGTGAGAAGAACAGCGATCTTGTGCGCCTTGAGCTTGGTCAGCACCTGATCGATGTTCTTGCGGGTTTCCGCAACATCGAGCCCGCGCAAGGCGTCGTTCGAACCGAGCTCCACGATGGCGCCGACCGTGTCGTCGGTAAGTGCCCAGTCGAGCCGCGCCAATCCGCCGGCCGACGTGTCGCCCGAGACGCCCGCGTTGACGATCTGGACGTCATGGCCCTTGGCCTTGAGTTGAGCCTGCAGCACGGCCGTAAAATCTGTCCCGGGCGGCAGGTTGTATCCCTGCGTCAAACTCGTACCGATGGCGAGGATCCTGGCGGGCTTTGCCGCAGCCCCCGCAATTCCATTGATTCCGATCAGAAACGCGGCAAGAATCAGCCAAATCGCGTTGACCAGGGCCCAGCGCGTCCCATATCGGGTTTGCTCCCCCATGCCTATCGTTGGTAGTCCGTCGCGCATGCAGCGGTCGCTGAACACTGACCCGATCCTTCGGCTGGAGGCCGTCAAGCTCACACTTATGAGTTTGGCGGGCCCCGTCAATATCCTGAACGGTATCGAATTGGTGATCCGTCAGGGTGAGGCCGTTGGCTTGGTCGGCCCATCGGGGTCCGGCAAATCGACGCTTCTCATGGTCATGACCGGATTGGAGCGCCCGACCTCGGGCAAGGTCACGGTCAAGGGCCAAGTCCTCTCGAACTTCAGCGAAGACGAATCCGCCCGCTTCCGCCGCGGCAATGTCGGCATCGTCTTCCAGTCGTTCCACCTGATCCCGACCATGACGGCGCTCGAGAACGTGGCGGTGCCGCTCGAACTCGCGCTCGTGCCGAATGCGTTCGAGAAGGCGAAGGAAGAGTTGATCTCCGTCGGCCTCGGCCACCGCCTCGATCATTACCCAAGCCAGCTGTCGGGCGGCGAGCAGCAGCGCGTGGCGCTCGCCCGCGCGATCGCGCCGCGTCCCAGCCTGCTCTTCGCCGACGAACCGACCGGCAATCTCGACGGCCGCACCGGCACCGAGATTATGGAGATGATGTTCAAGCTCCAGCGCGAACGCGGCTCGACGCTTGTCCTCGTCACGCACGACGAGGCGTTGGCCCGCCGCTGTGACCGCATCGTGAAGCTGCGCGACGGTTACATCGAATCGATCGAAGACGGCGATCATCACGCCGAAGCGCCGACGCCCGCCGAAGCCCCAACGCCCACTGAAGCCTCGGCACCCGAAACCGCGGCACCCGCCGAAACCACGGAGGTGGCGGTCGCCGCCGTCGCCGAATGAGCCAACTCGCCGTCGCATTGCGCCTCGCGCGCCGGGAGTTGAGCCGCGGCCTTTCGGGCTTCCGCATCTTCCTCGCCTGTTTGATCTTGGGCGTCGCCTCGATTGCGGGCGTCGGCTCGCTCTCCGAAGCATTGCTCGAGGGCCTTTCGCGTCAGGGTCAGCAACTCTTGGGCGGCGACGTCGAAGTGCGCCTCACCCAACGCGAACTGGGCAAGAAAGAGCGCGAATGGATCGCGGCCAACGGCAAAGTCTCGATGGTGGCCGAACTGCGCGCGATGGCGATCGCGCAAGGTCACGACGCGCGCGCCCTTGTCGAACTCAAGGCCGTCGACATCGCCTATCCACTTTACGGCGCGGCCGACGTTTCGCCGCGCCAGCCGCTGAACGAACTGTTCGCGAACCGCGAAGGTGTTTTCGGTGCCGCCGTCGACGAGCGCCTGTTGGCCAAGCTCGGTATACCGGAAGGCGGCGTCGTCAAGATCGGCAACGCGCTCTTCGCGTTCCGCGGTTCGATCCGCGCTGAGCCCGACCGCGTCGCCGGCGGCTTTACGCTGGGGCCGCGCGTGCTCATTTCCGAGTTCGCACTCCGCGCCACCGGCCTTGTTCAGCCGGGCAGTCTGATCAACTACAACTACCGCGTGGCGCTTCCGCAGGCTACCGCGACGCGCACGGGCGTCGCCAAGTGGGTCGACAACCTCAACGACGCCTTCCCGCAGGCCGGCTGGCAAGTGCGCGACCGCTGGAACGCCGCCCCCGGCGTCCGCCGCTTCATCGAGCAGGCGAGTGCGTTCTTGATCTTGGTGGGTCTCACCGCGCTTATCGTCGGCGGCGTCGGCATCGGCAGTGCCGTGAAGGCCTATCTCGACCGCCGTCGCGACGATATCGCGACGTTGAAATGCGTCGGCGCCTCGGGGCGCTTCATCTTCTTCATGTTCCTGGCCGAGGTGATGGCGCTCGCCGTCATCGGCGTCGGCGCCGGATTGGTGTTGGGCGCCCTTCTGCCGATCCTCGCCCAAGTGGCCCTTGCACGTATTCTGCCGTTCGAGGCGCAATTCGATCTTTACCTGGCGCCGATCGGCGCCGCCGCCGCCTTCGGTCTCGTGACGGCGGTTGCCTTCGCGATCTGGCCGCTCGCCCGCGCCATGGAGACGTCGCCGGCCGTCATGTTCCGCGATCTCGTGGCGCCCACGCGCAGTTGGCCGAAGCCGGCCTACGTCTTGGCGACGATTGCCGCGTTCGCGCTGCTGGCCGCGCTTGCGATCCTGCTGACGCCCAATCTTCGCTTCGCGGCCGGTTTCGCGATCGGCGCGGCGGCCGCCTTCGCGCTTCTACGCGCGACCGCGTGGGGAATGATGTCGCTCGCCAGACATGTGCCGCGCCCGCGCTTCATGATGGCGCGTCTTGCGCTCTCGAACATCTACCGCCCGGGCGCGCCGACGCCTGCTGTTATTCTGTCTTTGGGCTTGGGGCTCACGCTGCTTGCCGCGATTGCGCTCACCGACACGAACATCCGCCGCCGCATGCAGGAAGAAATCCCGGCCGAAGCACCGAGCTTCTTCCTCGTCGACATCCAGCCCGACCAAGCCAAACCGCTTGAGAAGCTGGTGAAGTCTGCCAAAGGTGTCACCGAACTCGATATGGTGCCGATGGTGCGCGGCCGTATCGTGAAGCTAAAGGACGTGCCCGCCGAAAAAGCCGTCGTCGCACGCGAAGCCAAATGGGCGCTGAACGGCGATCGCGGCATCACTTACGGCAATCCGGAAGGCGCCCGCAAACAAGTCGTCGAAGGCCAGTGGTGGCCCGAGAACTACCGCGCCGGGAAGGATGGCCCGGCGCTCGTCTCGTTCGCGACCGATCTTGCGAAGGGCTTGGGCCTGAAGGTTGGCGACACGATCACGGTCAACGTTTTGGGCCGCGACATCGCGCTCCAAATCGCGAACCTGCGCAACGTCGACTTCTCGAACGCGCGCATGAACTTCATCATGATCGTCTCACCCGGCGTTCTCGAAACCGCGCCGCACGCGCATCTGGCGACCGCGCGCATCAGTGCCGACCACGAAGACGACGTCGAACGCCTGGTCACGAACAAGTTCCCGAACGTCTCGGTCGTGCGCGTCCGCGAAGCGCTCGAAACCGCAAATGACTTGGTGCAACAGCTCGCGGCCGGCATTCGCGCCGCAAGCTTCGTGACGCTGCTGACGGGCCTCTTGGTGCTCGCCGGTGCGCTCGCTGCAGGCCACCGCCACCGCCTCTTCGACGCCGTGGTCTTGAAAGTCATGGGCGCGACCAAGGGGCAAGTGATGACCACCTACCTGATCGAGTTCGCGGCTTTGGGGGCAGGCGCGGGCTTTGTCGCCGCAATCGTGGGCACGATCGCGGCCTGGGCGGTAGCGACCTTCCTCATGGACTCAAGCTTCGTGCCCTCGATGTCCACGCTGGTGGCGGTCGTGCTCGGCGGTTCGGTTGCGGCCATGGCCCTCGGTATCGCCGCAACTTGGACGGCGCTTTCCACGCCGGCCGCGCGAACGCTGAGAACCGCTTAAGGCCATTCTCCAAGCGGCAAACGCTAAACGCGCGCTTACCACAACCAGCTATTGTTGTTCTGAAAGGACTTGGCGGGCGAATCCCCTTGAAATCCGGAGCGAACGCGTCGATATCCGGGCATGGTTTGATCCGGCCCTTCGGCCGGACCTTTGGAGGAAACCGATGTCCGAGTACGAGACCTACGGCCGCGCAATGCCGAGCGCCGAGGCCCAAGCGATAGATCAGGGTCTGCGCACATACATGATCGGCGTCTATCAGTTTATGGCGCTGGGCGTCGCTTTGACCGGCGCGATCGCGCTCGTCATGTCGATGCAGCCGGCGCTGATGCAAGCGATTTGGGCGACGCCGCTGAAGTGGGTCGCGATCTTCGCGCCGGCGGTCGTCGGCATCTACACCCAAGTCCGCATCCACAGCTTGAGCCCGGGCGCGGCACAAGGCTTCTTCTGGCTCTACGCCGCGCTGGTCGGCGTGTCGTTCTCGGTTCTGTTCGCGGTCTTCACCGACGCCAGCATCGCGCGCGTGTTCCTGATCACGGCCGTCGCGTTCGGTGCGCTCAGCCTCTACGGCTACACGACGAAGAGTAACCTGTCGGCCTGGGGTTCGTTCCTGTTCATCGGGATGGTCGGCGTGTTGATCGCCGGTCTCGTGAACATCTTCCTGCAATCGTCCGCGTTGAACTTCGCGATGAGCGCCATCGGCGTGCTCGTCTTCGCCGGCTTCACCGCGTACGACACGCAGCAGATCAAGGCGATGTACTACCAAGCCGCCGACGAAACCACGGCCTCGCGCTACGCCGTGCTTGGCGCGCTCTGGCTCTACATCTCGTTCGTCGCGATGTTCCAGTTCCTGCTCAATCTGCTCGGCAGCCGCGAGTAGCGGACGCCGCAGTGAGCTGAATACCGGCCCCGGCACCGAAAGGCGCCGGGGCTTTTCTTTGGGCAGCGACCCGTCATCCAAAGCCCAAAAAAAGAGTCGTCATGGCCGGGAAAGCGAAGCGCGACCCGGCCACCCAGGGATCGTCGAGCCGTACGGTGGAACCGTTTGCGCGTCGACCCTGGTGGCCGGGTCGCGCTTCGCTTGCCCGGCCATGACGATTGCGGGGGCGTGCGGAAGATTTCGGCTGCACTACTCGACGAGCTGAACGCGCTTTGGCTCCAGCACGCGCAACACGTTCGTCAGGTCGTGCCCGCGCTTCAACACCTGGCCCGCCGCACCGACCACGGCATAGAGCCCTTGTTTGTGCCGAAGCTTCGGTCGCTTCTCGATCCGGAAGAGCGGCATCTCCGACGTCCGCCGGAACACGGCGAAGATCGCGAAGTCCTTGCCGGCGCCGATCGCATAGTCGCGCCATTCGCCGGCCGCGACGTTGCGGCCATAGACGCTCAAAATCGTGCTGAGTTCGCGCCGGTCGAACATCACCTGTTCGCCGCGCTCCCGCGAGGCTGCGGAACTTTCGCCCGTCTCTTGGCTCCGTGGCGCGGGGCGCTCGCCACGGAACAACTCTATGGGTTCGTCAACCATCCGGGTGAAAGTCTTCACCCCTGGCGCCCGTTTGGCAAGTCCGTTTCAGCGTTTACGGCACATGAAAATCCCGTCGGCAAACGGCAGCAAGACCGTGTCGACGCGCGCATCCGCCTTGATTTTCGCGTTAAGCGCTTTCAGCGCCAGGGTGTCGGCCGAGGTATCTGCGGGATCGATGATCCGCCCGAACCACAGCACATTGTCGATCGCAATCAACCCGCCCGGCCGCACGAGCTTCAGCATCATCTCGTAATAGGCGTCGTAGCTCGCCTTGTCCGCGTCGATGAACGCGAAGTCGTAGGCGTTGGTGCCGCCCTCTTTCAGCAACCGCTCCATCGTCTGCAGCGCGGGCGCCACATGCCCGGTGATCTTCCGCGCCTGTCCCGCATCTTTCCAATACCCGCGCGCGACCGCCATATACTCGTCGCTGATGTCGAGCGCATCGACATGGCCCTCGTCGGTCATCGCCAGCGCCACCGAAAGTGCGCTGTACCCCGTAAACGTGCCCACCTCGATGTAGCGCTTCGCCCCCATCAGCCGCGCGATCATGCCCATGAACGCACCCTGCTCCGGCGCGATTTGCATAATCGAAACCCGCCCCATCGCCGCCGTTTCCTCGCGGCACTTGCGCTGCACCGGATGTTCGCGCACGCCGACGTCGATTGCATATTCGATGAGGGCGTCGGTCAGCGGCAGATGTTTGGTCATGGGTCTCGTCCTGTTATCGTCGGCGCGGTGTACAGGGCCAAGGATGAAACGCCAAGAGCGCCAAGTGGCTCGAGTGCGCCTGTAAACGCCGGTGAAGTGCGCGCGCCAAGTTTTTCACGCCAAGACGCCAAGCCGCAAAGAAATGTCTCACACGATGACACGATGAGACGATGAAGTGTTGCTCTTCGGCGCGAAGCGCCAGTCGGACGTTCGGTTGCGCGCCTGCGGCGCGCCGGTAGCCACCTCATCGTGTTCATCGTGTCATCGTGTGAGACATTTCTTTGCGGCTTGGCGTCTTGGCGTGAAAATCAAGGGTGACCATTGCGGCAATGCGAGACGATAACCATGAGCCCCTTAGCGCTCTTGGCGTTTCAATCCTTGCGGCGCTATGTTCTGAAGCGATGCGCAGCAACGCCCTCACCGCCTATCCGAAGAACCGCCCGTTCGACGCCGCTTGGGGTGCGGCGCGCGACGTCGGAAGCTTCGTCTCCTGCACGATCCGCCCGCCCTGCGCGCCGCCGGTCGAGAACGTGCCGAAGGGCGACGGCCACGCCGTTCTCGTCATCCCGGGCTTCCTGACAGGCGACTGGGCGACGAAGGGCTTGATCAAGTGGCTGAGCGCGATCGGCTACAACGCGAGCGGTTGGGGTTCGGGATTGAACCTCGGTCCCACGTCGTCCGCCCTTGAGCGCTGCGAAACACTGCTCGACGAAGCCTGCGAACGCACGGGCAAAAAAGTAACGCTGATCGGGCGCAGTCTTGGCGGCCTCTTCGCCCGCGAGCTCGCAAAAGATGAGCCCGACAAAGTTGTGCGCGTCATCACACTGGGCACACCGGTCCGATTTCCGATCGCGACCCCGCTCTCGCCAGTGGCGGAAATGCTGGCCGGGAACTTCGATCCGGAGTTTGTGAAACGCCGCTCGGATCTGTTGCGCAATCCGCCGCAGCCCACGACAGCCTTCTATTCCCGCAAAGACGGCATCGTTCCGTGGCGGTCTTGCTTGGTGGAAGAGGGCCCGACGGCCGAAAACATCGAAGTCGACAGCCCGCACACGATCATGGGCTCAAACCCGGCGGCGATGCGGATTATCGCCGAACGCCTCGCAAGCTGACGAACCGTTCATGTGCGGCTCGCCGGGACGTGACTCGGGGTCATAGTGCCGCCTTATTTCGAACATTGACGCGCCGCCTTCGCGGTCCATCTTCTCTATCAACGGTTGGCTCGATGGTACGGCGAAGGCCTCGGACCATCAGCCCCCAGCCCCCCTCGCGGCTTTATCCAAACCTCGAGCCAACCGTCTCTAGCTCCCCATTCTGATGTGTGAAAAACTCCCTCGCTCAAAACGAGGGTTTTTTCATGCGTCTCCAAGGCAAAGTCGCGATCGTCACAGGCGCGGGTTCCGGCATCGGCAAAGCAACCGCCGAACTCTTCGCCAAGGAAGGCGCGAAAGTCCTGACCGTCGATCTGCCCGGCAAAGGCACCAGCCTCGAAATCGACATCGCCGCCGACGGCGCGCCCAAGACGATCGTCGAAACCGCGGTGAAGCAATTCGGCCGTCTCGATATCGTCATGAACAACGCCGGCATCGGCTCCAACCAGCTCGCCGAGGAGGTCAAACGCGAAGCCTGGGACCGCGTGCTCGCGGTCAATCTGACCGCCCCGTTCCTAATCTGCCAGGCGGCGATACCGCACCTGCGCGACAGCGGCGCGGGGCGGATCATCAACGTGGCCTCGGTGATGGCTGAGGGCACGGACTACGGCCTTTCGGCCTACTGCGCCTCCAAGGCCGGCGTCGCAGGCTTCACCCGCACACTCGCGCTCGAACTCGGCAAGTTCAAGATCACGGCGAACTACCTGCTCCCTGGCGCCATTCGCACCGGCATGACGAAACCGCTCTGGGATGCGCGACCTGATGTCGCCGATATCTGGGCCAAAAAATCGGTGCTCCGCCGCTTGGGCGAACCCGAAGACCTTGCGAAGGCGGCTTTGTTCCTGGCGTCCGATGACGGCGCCTTCGTCACCGGCCATGGCCTCAACGTTGATGGGGGCTTGATGTTGCGGGTCTAACGAACTCGACACTTGCGGTTGCAAGGCGTTTCCGCGTATTGCCATGCGCGCAATTGAGCCATTTTTCCTCCCATGATTGAAATCGAAGGCCTTGTTCGACGGTTCGGAGATCTAACCGCCGTAGGCGGCATCTCGCTCAAAGTGGCGAAAGGCGAAGTCCTGGGCTTCTTAGGTCCGAACGGCGCCGGCAAGTCCACGACCATGAAAATGATCACCGGCTTCCTCGCGCCCAGCGAAGGTCGGATCACGGTCTGCGGCTACGACGTCGTGGAGCAGCCGTTCGAAGCGCAAAGCGCGATCGGCTATCTGCCCGAAGGCGCACCGGCCTATCCGGACATGACGCCGGTGCAGTTCCTGAACTTCATCGCCCAGGTCCGCGGCCTGAAGGACGACGCGGCGGCGAAGGCCATCGATACGGCAATCGCGCGCACCGGCCTTCAAGGCGTCTTGGAGCAAAAGATCGAAACGCTGTCGAAGGGCTTCAAACGCCGCGTCGGCCTCGCCCAAGCGATCCTGCACAACCCGCCGGTCTTGATCATGGACGAGCCGACGGACGGGCTCGACCCGAACCAAAAGCAAGCCGTGCGCAGCCTCATCAAAACCATGAGCGCCGACAAAGCGATCATCATCTCGACCCACATCCTCGAAGAGGTCGACGCCGTCTGCACGCGCGCGATCATCATCGACAAGGGCCGGATCGTCGCCGACGGCACGCCGGCCGAGCTGCTGGCGAAGTCGCCGACGAAGCGCCTCGACGACGTGTTCCGGGCGCTGACCACGCCCGACGCCGAAATCAAAGCGGAGGTCCGCGCGTGAGCTTCTGGAACGCGACCTTCGCCGTCTTCCGCCGCGAGTTCTTCGGCTACTTCGCGACGCCGCTCGCCTACGTCTTCATCGTGATCTTCCTGCTCGCGATCGGATCGTTCACGTTCTACTTCGGCCAGTTCTTCGCGACCGGCCGCGCGGAACTCGACGTCTTCTTCGGCTTTCACCCCTGGCTCTATCTGTTCTTGATCCCAGCCCTTTCGATGCGCCTCTGGGCGGAAGAACAGAAGTCCGGCACGATCGAACTCCTGCTCACGCTCCCGATCCCGGTGAGCGCCGCCGTCGTCGGGAAATTCCTGGCCGCCTGGGCCTTCGCCGGCATCGCGCTGCTGCTGACGTTCCCGATGTGGCTGACGGTCAACTATCTGGGCTCGCCCGATAACGGCGTGATCTTCGCGAGTTATCTGGGCTCCTGGCTGATGGCGGGCGGCTACCTCGCGATCGGCTCGTGCATCTCGGCGCTGACGAACAACCAAGTCATCGCGTTCGTGGTGACCGTGGTCGCCTGCTTCCTGATCACGATCTCGGGCCACAACATCGTGCTCGACTTCTTCCAAGGTTGGGCGCCGCTTGCGATCGTCAACGCGATCTCGTCGTTCAGCTTCCTGACGCATTTCGCCGCCATCATGGAAGGCGTCATCGATCTTCGCGATCTGATCTATTTCGGCGCGCTGATCGCGCTCTTCTTGTTCATCAACGTGGTCGTCATCGACCAGAAACGGGCAGGGTAAGGCCCATGCGCTGGACCAGATCGACCATCGCCGCCGCCGCTATCGCGCTCAGCGTCGTGCTCTTCTTCGCGATCAACATCGTATCCGACGTGTGGTTTTCCGCAGCCCGCCTGGACCTGACGCAAGGCAGCCTTTACTCGGTCAGCGAAGGCACGAAGAACACGCTGCGCTCCGCGCCCGAGCCGGTGACGCTACGCTTCTTCTTCTCCGAAAAACTCTCGGTGAAATATGCGGCCATCCGCGCCTACGGCGCCCGGGTGCGTGACCTTCTGCGCCAGTACGAAAGCCTCTCGGGCGGCAAGGTGAAGCTCGAAATCATCGACCCCGAACCCTTGACCGAACAGGAAGACCTGGCCGTCGCCCAAGGCGTTACCGGCGCGCCGACGCCCAACGGCGAGAAGATCTATTTCGGCCTCGTCGGCACGAACCAGATCAGCGGCCGCGAGGTCATTCCGTTCTTCCTCGAAGACCGCGAAAAATACCTCGAGTTCGACATCACGAACCTGATCTACAAACTCATCCGCGAAAAGAAGCCGACGATCGGCATCGTCTCGAACCTGCCGTTCGACACCGGCGCCGGCGGCATGATGGCCGCGATGCAAGGCCGCTCGCGCTCGTTCATGATCTACGAGCAAATCCGCGAGTCCTACGACGTGCAGTTCCTGGAGCAGGACTTCGACCGCATTCCCGACAACATCGACGTCGTGATGATCGCGCACCCGAAGGCGTTGAACGACAAGACGCAATACGCGATCGACCAATTCATCATGCGCGGCGGCCGCGCGCTGGTCTTCCTCGACCCCTGGTCCGAGATTTCCCAACTCTCGATGGACCCCAGCGGCGCCCCGCTCGAAGGCGCGACCGAAACCTCCGCGCGCAGCATCGACAAGCTTCTGCAAAGCTGGGGCGTGACGATCGACGGCGCCCACGTCATCGGCGTGCGCGACCGCGCCCAGCGCGTCTCCTTCGGCGGCGACGTCGCCGACTATGTCGCCTGGGCGGCGTTCACGCCGGCCGATATGGACCGCAAAGATCTGGTGACCGGCGAACTGACCGACCTCAACCTCGGTACGTTCGGCGCGATATCGACGCTGAAAGGCGCTACGACGACCGTCGCGCCGTTGCTGCAGACCACCGACGACACGATGGAAATCGATCTCGCGAAGATCAAAGGCAGCCCGAACCCGGACGAACTCCTGCGCGACTTCGCGAGGTCGGGCGTCCGCTACACGATCGCCGCCCGCATCCAAGGCCCGATCAAGTCGGCTTTTGCCGCCCCGCCGCCGGTGACGCCGCCCTTGGACGGCTCGGTTGCAAAGCCGCTGCCGCCGCAGCTGAAGGAAACGAAGGGTCCGGCAAACATCATCCTCGTCGCCGACTCCGACCTCTTCAACGACAGCTTCTGGGTGACAGTGCAGGAACTGGAAGGCCAGCGTGCCGCCGTCCCTGTCGCCGACAACCACGTCTTCGTGCTGAACGCGATCGAAAACCTATCGGGCTCCAGCGACCTGATCTCGCTGCGCTCGCGCGGCACGTCGAACCGCCCGTTCACGGTGGTCAACAACATCCGCCGCCGCGCCGAAGCAAACTTCCTGCGCGAAGAGCAAGCTTTGCAGCAAAAGCTGACGGCCACCCAAACCCGCCTCGCCGAACTCGAAGGCCGCCGCGGCAGCGCGGGCAAGCCCGGAACGCACCCGGGCGAAGTGCTGACGCCCGAGCAAGAGGCCGAGATCGAAAAGTTCCGCACCGAACTCGCCGACACGCGCAGCGCACTCCGCAACGTCCAGCACAAGCTGCGCCGCGACATCGACCGGCTCGGCACCTGGCTCGCCGCCATCAACACGCTCCTTGTCCCCCTGATGCTCGCGGGCTCCGCGCTCGTGCTCGCGTTCCTGCGTCGCCGTAACAAAGCCAAACCGAGCGGAGCCGCGTCATGACCGACACCGCCGCAAAGCCTTTGATCCCCGTCCTGAAGCGCCGCGTGCGGTCGCTGACCTACCTCGCGGGCGCGACCGGCTTCGCCGTCCTGCTCGCCGCCATCGCGCTGTTCCAGCGCGGCTCGACTGGCGAACCCGCGTTCAAGCCGGTGCGCATGTTCGCGAACTTGGAAAAGCAGATCGACGACGTCGCCGCCATCCAGATCGAAACGAAGACGGCCTCGTTCAACGTCACACGCGACGCTGAGGGCCGCTGGACGTTACCGGACCGCGCGAAATACCCCGCCGACTTCAACACGGTCCGCAAGACGATCTTGGGCCTCGCCGAACTCGATCTCGTGGCGCAGAAGACCAACCGCGCCGACTGGCAGGAAAAGCTGGGCTTGGGCCTCCCGAAAACCGGCGGCTCCGGCACGCTCGTCACGCTGAAAGACGGCAAAGGCGAAGTGCTCGCCACGCTGATCGCTGGCGCAGCCGCCGAAGGCGAAGCCGCGGGCGGCCGTCAGGCGATCTACGTCCGCCGCCCGGACGAACCGCAAACCTACGTCGCCCGCGGCACGTTCCAAGCGACCACCGAGCAGACGCAGTGGCTGAGCAAGACGTTCATCGACCTCGCCCGCGACCGCATCAAGACCGTCGCGATGAAGCCGTTCAAAGGCCGCCCCTACACGGTCACCCGCGAGAAGGCTGAGGATGCGAACTTCCGCATCGTCGAGGCGATCCCCCCGGGCCGCCAGCTCCGCACGGAGAGCGAGCCGAACGGCATCGGCAACGCGCTGTTGGGCCTGTCGTTCGACGACGTCAAACCCCAATCCCTGGCCGACTTCGCGAACGCGGCCACGTTCACGCTCGCGACGTTCGACGGCCTGAACGTCGCGTTCAAGATCGTCGAAAAGGACCGCGACTTCTGGATCGCGATCGAAGCGGCCGCGAACCCGGCGGTTCAACCGCCCCCGGCAAAACCCGGTGCCACGCAGCTGAAGGCCGACGTGCCGAAGGAAGCGAAAGAGATCAACGCGCTCGTCGGCGGCTGGGCCTACAAGATCCCGCGCTACAAGGGCACGTTGATGACGGCACCGATGGAAGACCTGCTGCGCCCGATCGGCGGTTGATTATTTCAGCTTGAGCTGCGCCGCGCCGAGCACCGGTCCGGGGTTGCCCGCTTGCACCCAAACCGCGACGCCGTCGGTGTTCTCGCCGGGCGTCCCGCGCGCCGGCAGTTCCAGCGTCACCGCCTCGCCCGCCCATTTGCCGACGGCCGCGAAGTCGCGCACGACGTTGGTGTAGGTCACGGTCTTGCCGCCGTTCTCACCGCTCGCAATGTTCACCGTGCGCGACGACAGCGTGTGCGCGAGCCATACCGTGGCGGGTGCCTTCAAACCGGGCATGGTTGAAATTTGCACTTCCACCGTATCTCCGCTCTGCGACAGCGACACCGTCGTACGCTTGCCGGCCACGTCGCCAAGCCGCCGCGCGATCGCGTCCAGCACGTCCTTCCGCTGATTGCCGACGACATCCTGCACGCCGTCGATCACCATCTGTGGCGTGTAAACGCGGCGCGACGGCAGCACTTTCTCGTACGCCTGCTGGCGCAGCGTGTTCTCGTGTTTGGCCAGTGTGTCGCGCCAGCCGATATAGTCCCAATAGTCGACGTTGAACGACAGTGCGACGACGTCCTCGCGCCCCTTGATCTGACCCAGGATCTGATCGGCCGGTGGGCACGACGAGCACCCTTGGCTGGTGAACAGCTCAACGAGGATGGGTTGCGGCTTCATCTCACCGGCGCCGGCGGCTTGCCAGAAGAGAAAGGCGCCGAGTGCGGCGAAGCACCCGGCGCGAAGCAGTCTTGGGGAAGCGAGTCTAGTCATTGCAAGTCGAAGCCTAGTCCGAGCCGATCCTCAACGCCTAGTCACGAAGCGGTGTTCGTGCGCCCATGGTTTATGCCGCTTTCGCGAGGCCGCGAAGCACGTAGTGCAGAATTCCGCCATTCCGGAAATACTCGATTTCGTCGAGCGTATCGATCCGGAGCATCACCGGCACATCTTGGGTCCGCCCGTCGCCGTGCGCGATGCGCAAGGTCAACGTCTGGCGCGGCTTCAAATTGTGCTCGAGACCCGGGATATCGACGACCTCCGACCCGTTGAGCCCAAGACTCCGCCACGTCTGGCCCGCCTCGAACTGCAACGGCAGCACCCCCATCCCGACCAGATTCGACCGGTGAATGCGCTCGAAGCTTTCGACGATGACGGCGCGCACGCCGAGAAGCCGCGTGCCCTTCGCCGCCCAATCGCGCGACGACCCCGTGCCGTATTCTTTGCCGCCGAAAATAACGAGCGGCACGCCCTCGCGCTGGTAGCGCATGGCGGCATCGTAGATCGGCATCTGGTCGCCCGACGGCTGATGCTTCGTGACACCGCCTTCGATGCCCGGCACCATCTGATTCTTGATGCGGATATTCGCGAAGGTGCCGCGCATCATCACTTCATGATTGCCGCGCCGCGCGCCATAGGAGTTGAAGTCCGTCTGGCGAACCTGCCGCTCCTGCAGGAATTCGCCGGCCGGACTCGACGCCTTGATGTCGCCGGCCGGGCTGATGTGATCGGTCGTGATCGAATCCCCGAACAGGCCCAGAATGCGCGCGCCTTTGACGTCTTTGATCGGCAGCGGCTCCTGCGTGATGCCGTCGAAATACGGCGGCTGCTGGACGTAGGTGGAGCCGATGTCCCACGGATAGGTCAGCGACTTCTTCACGCCGATCTTCTTCCACGCGGCAGGCCCGGTGAACACGTCCGCATAACGCTCGCGGAACAGCTTCGTGGTGACCGCTTTGCGCACCGTCGCCGCCACGTCCTTCGCGGTCGGCCAAATATCCTTGAGATAGACGGGCTTGCCTCGTCTGTCGTGCCCGATCGGATCGCTGGTCAGATTGACCGTCATCGAACCCGCAAGTGCATAAGCCACGACCAGCGGCGGCGAGGCGAGATAGTTCGCCCGCGTGAGCGGATTCACCCGCCCCTCGAAGTTCCGGTTTCCCGACAACACGGCCGCAGCGACCAAATCACCCTTCGTGATCGCATCCGAAACGTTGTCCGGCAGCGGCCCGGAGTTGCCGATACATGTCGTGCAACCGTAGCCCACGACGTTGAAGCCAAGCTTGTCCAAATCCTTCTGTAAGCCCGCCTTCGCCAGATACTCGCCGACAACCTGGCTCCCCGGCGCCAGCGACGTCTTCACCCACGGCTGCACCTTCAGCCCCTTCTTCAACGCATTGCGCGCCACCAAACCCGCAGCCACCATCACGAACGGGTTCGACGTGTTCGTGCACGACGTGATCGCCGCGATCACCACTGCGCCGTGACCGAGCCGGTGCGGGGTCCCCGCCAACTCGGCCGTGTCGTTTTCCTTGCTCGCCTTGTTGAACGTCTTGGTCAGCGACTCCGCAAACCCCTGCGCCGCCGATTTCAGTGGCACGCGATCCTGCGGCCGGGCAGGGCCCGCCAAGCTCGGCTCCACGTCGCCGAGGTCGAGGTGCAGCGTGTCGGTGAACTCGGGATCGGCATCCTTCGCCCCGCGCCACATGCCTTGCGCCTTGGCATAGGCCGCGACCAGGTCCACCCGCGCTTTCGCACGGCCGGTCGCCTTCAAATACCGCACAGTCTCGTCGTCGATCGGGAAAAAGCCGCAGGTTGCGCCGTATTCCGGCGCCATATTCGCGATCGTCGCGCGATCCTCAAGCGGCAGCTCGTTCAAGCCCGGCCCATAGAACTCGACGAACTTATTGACCACACCCTTCTTGCGCAGCATTTGGGTGACGGTCAGCACCAAGTCCGTCGCCGTCACGCCCTCCTGCACCTTGCCCGTCAGCTTGAAGCCGATGACTTCGGGGATCAGCATCGATTGCGGCTGCCCCAGCATCGCGGCCTCCGCCTCGATCCCGCCGACGCCCCAACCCAGCACCGCAAGCCCGTTGACCATCACCGTGTGACTGTCCGTGCCGACCAGCGTATCGGGATAGGCAACCTCGACCGTCTTCTTGCCGTCCTTGGCCTTCGACGTCCAAACCGTCTGTGCCAGGTACTCCAGATTCACCTGATGGCAGATGCCGGTGCCGGGCGGCACAACGCGGAAATTGTCGAACGCCGATTGCCCCCAGCGCAGGAACGAATAGCGCTCGCCGTTGCGCTCGAACTCGCGCGCCACGTTCTTCTTGAACGAATCCTTGGCGCCGAAATAATCGACCATCACCGAGTGGTCGATCACCAGGTCGACCGGTGCCAGCGGATTGATCTTCTCCGGGTTCCCGCCCAGCGTCTTCATCGCATCGCGCATTGCGGCCAAGTCCACCACCGCGGGCACGCCGGTGAAGTCTTGCATCAACACGCGCGCAGGACGGAACGCGATCTCCCGATCCGACGACTTCGTGTTCAGCCACGTGGCGAACGCCTGAATATCTTCCTTCGTGACGCTCCGCCCGTCCTCGTGCCGCAGCAGATTCTCAAGCAACACCTTCATCGAGTACGGCAGTTTCGAGATACCCTTGAGGCCGTTCTTCTCGGCCGCCTTCAGGCTGTAGTAGGTGTATGTCTTCGTTCCGACTTTGAGCGTCTTCTTGGACTTGAAACTGTCGTGGGCGGTCACGGGCGATAAGCTCCTGAAGGCAGGTCGCAAAATGGTGGGAAGGTTCGAAGGCGCGGAAATTAATAGCTTTTTCTTGGGGCCGCTACCGTGCAAGCTTGAGAAAGTCATGTTGATCCGGGCGATGCACCTATGACACCTCCAGCGGTACGCAGCGAACGCAACGGCGCCGTCACCACGGTGATTTTGTCGCGCCCCGACCGGCGCAACGCCGTCGACCGCCCGACGGCCGAAGCGCTGGCGGAAGCCTTCCTCGCCTTCGACCGCGACCCCAACGCCGCCGTAGCGGTCTTCTACGGCGAACATGGGGCCTTCTGCGCGGGTGCCGACCTGAAAGCCATTGCCGAGAACAAGGGCAACCGCACCGAAGCCCCCAAAGCAGGCTTGGATATTCTGAAAGACCATGGGCCCATGGGCCCAAGCCGCTTCCTATTGTCGAAGCCTGTTGTAGCGGCCATCGCAGGCCCAGCGGTTGCCGGCGGGCTCGAACTCGCGCTCTGGTGCGACATGCGGGTCGCGGAGGAGGACGCCGTCCTCGGCGTCTTCTGTCGCCGCTGGGGCGTGCCCCTGATCGACGGCGGCACCGTGCGCTTGCCCCGCCTCATCGGCATGGGCCACGCGATGGACATGATCCTGACGGGCCGTGGCGTAAGCGCGCAAGAAGCGCTCAGCATGGGCCTCGTCAATCGCGTCGTGCCTAAGGGCACCGCGCGCCAAGCGGCCGAGAAGCTCGCCGCGGAAATTGCCGCGTTCCCGCAAACCTGCATGCGCCACGATCGTCTCTCGGCCTACCAGCAATGGGACATGGACTACGCGCAGGCGATGGCGAACGAATTCGACCATGGCATCGCGTCGTTGATCGGCGGCGGCGCAACCGCCGGCGCCGCGCGCTTCGCATCGGGGAAGGGCCGCCGCGGCTCGTTCGCGGACATCTGATGCGCGTGATCGCCGAAAGTCTGGCGGCCTTCCGCGGCGAACGCATGATCTTTCGCCACGTGAATTTCGAACTGGGCCCGGGCCAAGCGCTGATCCTCCACGGCCCGAACGGCAGCGGCAAGACGACGCTTCTACGTGTGATCGCGGGGCTACTGGGTCTCATGGCAGGCCGCCTGCGCATTCTCGACAAGAACGACAAGCCGTTGGCCGACGAAGCGCGCGATCGCGCGTTTCATTTTGTCAGCCACCTCGGCGTCGTCCGCGCGCAAATGCGCGTGCGCGAAACGCTGGAGTTCCACGCGGCCCTGCTCGGTGCACCGAAAAAAAACGTCGAGACCACATTGGACGAGTGGGCGTTACGTCCGTTGGCCGATCATAGCGGCGGCATGCTATCGGCGGGCCAGCGGCATCGCTTAGCGCTCGCCCGGCTCTCGCTGCAAAAGCGCGAACTTTGGCTGCTCGACGAACCGCTCGTGGCCCTCGACGTGGCATCGAAAACGCGCCTGAACGCCGCCGCCGAGAAACATCTCGAAGACGGCGGCATCATCATCGCCGCCAGTCACGAGCCGTTCTTGGGCGATCCGCGCTCGATCCACCTGGGGCCGCGTTCATGAGAACGTTTCGCGCGCTCCTTTGGCACGATGTTCTCTTGGGCTTCCGCTCCAGCGGCGGGGCGGCATTGTCGGCCGCCTTCTTCGCGTTGATCATCGTGCTGACGCCGTTGGGCCTCGGCCCCGAATCCGCAAACTTGAAGGCGGTGGCGCCGGGGCTGTTCTGGATCGCAGCGTTGCTCGCGACCCTCCTTGGACTTGAGCGCGTCGTTCAACCCGACACGGAAGACGGCACGTTGGACTTGCTGCGCCTGTCGCCGCTGCCGATGGAGTTGGTGGCGCTCGCGAAGATCTGTGCACACTGGATCACGTCGGGCCTCATCATCAGCCTGCTCGCGCCGGTCTTGGCCCCGATGTTGAACATGAGCGTGTCGGCGATACCGATGCTCGCCGTGTCGCTGCTCATCGGCACCTTGGGCTTGAGCGCCATTGGAACCGCGGCCGCAGCCCTCGGCGCGAGCGTTCAACGCGGCGGCATAGTGCTCGCTATTCTCGTGCTGCCGCTGAACATCCCGTTCCTGATCTTCGGCGCCAGCGCCGTTTCCGCCGCGCAAGCCGGAAACGCCGCCGATCAACCTCTGATGTTTCTCACAGCCTGTTCGTTGGTCGCCCTTGTGGTGGGGCCGATTGCCGCCGCCGCGGCATTGCGTCTCAACGAGGATTAGCGATGGCAACCGCTAGATTGGACCGCATGCAAGCCTACGCAAACCCACAACGTTTCGTCCGCCTCGCGCGCGCATTGACGCCGTGGACGCTGGGCGTCGCCATTGCGCTCGCCCTGACCGGCCTCTATCTCGGCCTGATCGTTGCCCCGCCCGATTACCAGCAAGGCGAAGCCGCCCGCATCATGTACGTGCATGTACCTGCCGCCTGGATGGCGATGTTCGTCTACGGCTCGATGGCGCTGGCCAGCGCCGTCGCCTTCATCTGGAAACACCCGCTCGCCGACGTCGCGGCGAAAGCCTCCGCCCCGATCGGCGCCGTATTCACGGCGCTCGCGCTAATCACCGGCATGCTTTGGGGCCAGCCGATGTGGGGCACCTGGTGGGTCTGGGACGCGCGGCTGACCTCGGTCTTGATCCTCTTCTTCCTCTATCTCGGCTACATCGTGCTCTGGAGTGCGATCGAGGAACCGACGCGTGCGGCCCGTGCTGCCCGCATTCTGGCGCTCGTCGGCGCGCTCAACATCCCGATCATCAAATTCTCCGTCGATTGGTGGAACACGCTCCACCAGACCGCCTCGGTCCTACGCACGGACGGACCGACGATGCCGGCCTCCATGCTGACTCCGCTGATCATCATGGGTCTGGCCTACACGCTCCTCTATGTCGCCCTGTTGCTCGTGCGCATGCGCATGGAGATCGCCGAACGCCGCCTGCGCACGATCCGCATGGGCTTGGGGGTTGAGCCCGCATGAGCGACTTCTGGAACATGGGCGGCTACGCCGCGTTCGTTTGGCCCGCCTACGGCATCAGCGTGATCGCGCTCGTGACGCTGGGCATCGTCAGCTGGCGCGCGATGAGACGCGCCGAGCACCTCGCCGCCTTGAGCGAGCGCGAGGACAAATCCTAAAGCCTCAACGCTTCGCGCGCCGCTTCTTCTTGCCGTCCTGATCTTCGGCAAGCTTGTCCGAGTGCTTCTGCTCGAGCACGGTCAGACACTTCATGAAGTCGCCCCGCATCTTCACGGGCAAGGCGTCGAGCAGCGCCACATCGGCCTTCTGCATCGCCGGCATCGACGCCCTCAGCGCACGCCGCCCCGTGGCCGTGATCCGCACAGCGTTGGCGCGCCCGTCTTCTTCCGTCCGCTTGCGCGCCAAAAGATCGCGCTTCTGCATCCGCACGATCATGTCGGCGAGCGTCGACCGGTCGATCCCCGTGATTTTCACGAGATCGGTTTGGCTCATCCCGTCGTTCTGGTCGACCGCGTGCAGCACGGCGAGCTGGCGCTGCGTCAATCCGTCGGACTCGTCTTCCTCGGCATAGAGATCGGTCGCAAATTGGTTCGCGCGGCGAAGCAGATGGCCGGGCGATGTCGCCAAGTCGAAGCTCTTTGCCATTGCTGGGGTCCGATGAAATAATCGCCGGATGGGCGCTGAACGGAAAATCGTCCGTGTCCGTATCATATCCACCAGCCGCGCGGAAGTGACCGAACGGGAACATGCACCGGCGATTTTGGAATCTAACCTGATGCGCGAAAGATTGTCTCCGCCTCCCGCGCCACGCACGTGTTGCGAATTCGTTCGCCGCGTTCCCGACGGCGACAACATGGAACGCGACGTCTGCGCGAAGTGCGGCCATGTGCACTATGTAAATCCGAAAATCGTCGTCGGCGCGGTTTGTTCCTGGCACGGACGAATTCTTCTCTGCCGCCGCGCAATCGAGCCCCGCCACGGATTTTGGACGATTCCCGCGGGTTACATGGAAGAACGCGAGACGCCGGTCGATGGCGCGATCCGCGAGGCCTGGGAAGAAGCCACCGCGAAGATCGAAATCGACCGCCTGCTCGCGGTCTACTCCGTCGCGCGTATTTCGCAGGTTCAGTTGATCTTCCGCGCGCGCCTCGCCGATGGCGAATTTGCCCCAGGCACAGAAAGCCTTGAGACGAGACTATTCGCGTGGGAGGAGATTCCCTGGGATGAACTTGCCTTCCCAAGTGTGCATTGGGCGTTGAAGCATCACCGCGAAACCGAAGGCCGCCACGACTTCGCGCCGTTCGACAACCCGCTTTAGCTGATCGGCTTGAGCGGCGGCTTGCCCGCAGCCTTGGCACAATTGGCAAGCGTTGCCTCGTCGCTGCCGCCGGGCACCGCCTCCGCATGCGTGACCGTCATCACGTTCGCAGCATTTGCATAGAAATACACAAGCAGCGTGCAAGTCCCGTGTCCGCCGTACTGCCACAGCTCGGCACCGGTCTCGTTGCGCTTCAGCGTGGGCTCGCCCCACGCCGCGCGCAGCGCCTCACCCGTCATGCCGATGATCCCGTTGGTGGCACCCGGTGCCACGCTCGGGCCCGGCGCGAGAGCGGCAGGTGGCGGCATTGGCGCGGCCGCAGGCTCGGCAGGTGCGTCGCCGCCAAGCCCCATCGTTTGGCAGCCGGCAAGGAGAAGCGACACCGCAACGAACACAAGCCTACGCATCACGAACTCCGCACCAACTTGTTGAACTCGTGCGTCATCATCGCGGCCCCGAACAGCGGCACAAAGAAGTTCAGGATCGGGATCATCGCGAGAAACGATATCAAGGCCCCGCCCAAAAACAACCTGACGCGATGCTTGCGGCGCAAGGCCCGCGCGTCGCGCGGTGCCATATGACGAAAGGCCGCCAACTCGAAAAACGTGCGCCCGGTGAGATACCCGTTCACGAACAACACAACGAGCGTTCCGATCCCGATCGCCACAAACTGCAGCGGAATGGCCAGCAGATTGAGCACGAGGCTGACGGCGGCAAAACTCAGTCCCGAGAATAGAAGCTCTCCCATCGACGCGCCCGCCCGCGTCATCGAATCCGGGTAGTGCTTCGCCTCGACCGCATCGGCGACCCGGTCGATGAAAATGCTCGCGAACGCCTGTGCGACGGGCGCGCCCAGAAAGACGAACGCAATCGTGAGCACGGCCCCTGAAACAATGGCCGCCGCGTCGTGCACCCAGCTGAGCCCGAAATCGGGCATATACCGCACCGACCATTGCAGCGCGAACATCAGCAACAGGAAGATGAGAAACGTGCACCCGACCCCAAGCCAGAGCACGCCCTGGAACTTGCGGTCGAACATCTGCCCCAACGCGGCTGCGGCACTTGAAAGCATGTCTCGGGCGAATCCCGCGATTGTCGAAGCGCGGGCACTGCCTATACTGCGCCGCGCTTTGGGGCAAAGGGAAGTTCGATGCAGGACGCGAAGTACGACGTTTTGGGCATAGGCAACGCGATTGTCGACGTTTTGGCGCAGACGACGGATGCGTTTTTGACCGAACACGGCATCGCCAAGGGCGCGATGACGCTGATCGACGGCTTCCGCGCGGAATCCCTAGGGAAGGCGATGAAAGACCCTGTCGAGGCGTCCGGGGGCTCGGCCGCGAACACGATGGTGGGCATCGCCTCCTTCGGCGGCAAGGCCGCCTTCATCGGCAAGGTCAACGACGACCGCCTGGGACAGGTGTTCAACGAAGATATCCACAACGCGGGTGTGACGTTTGAGTGCGCGCCCTCGAAGGGCAAGATCGCAACCGCCTCCAGCCACATCCTCATCACGCCGGATGGCCAGCGCAGCATGAACACCTATCTGGGCTGCGCGGCCGCGCTCACCGAAGCGGACATGTCGGCGCAAAAGATTGCCGCCGCGCGCGTTCTCTACATCGAAGGCTATCTCTGGGACGCGCCCGAGACCAAAGCCGCCATCCGCACCGCGATCGCGCACGCGAAAGCGGCGAAGCGAAAGGTCGCCTTCACGCTCTCCGACCCGTTCTGCGTCGGTCGCTGGCGCGACGAGTTCAAGGCGCTGCTGGCGAACGACATCGACATCTTGTTCGCGAACGAAGCCGAAGCCAAAGCGCTCTACGAAACCGAACGGTTCGACGAAGCGTTCCAGAGGGTTCGCAAGTGGGGCAAGACCGCCGCGATCACGCGCTCGGCCCACGGCTCCGTCGTGCTGCACGACTGGCACGTCCACATCCTGGACGCGGAGCCCGTCGCTCACGTCGCCGACACGACCGGCGCCGGCGACCAATACGCAGCAGGGTTCCTCTATGGCCACGCGCGCGGATTACCCCTCGACGTCTGCGGCAGGTTGGGCGGCATCGCCGCGGCCGAAGTGATTTCGCACGTCGGCCCGCGCCCGCACACGTCGCTGAAGTCGCTGGCCGCCGAAGCCGGATTGGTCTAGCGCACGATCCCTTTACGCGCCGCCTTGTCGTCGAGCCCCGAGCGGCCCTCGCGCGCGGTCAGCTCCGCGAACACGTCTTTGGGATCGATCCCGGCTGCCACCCACAGCACGCACAGGTGATAGAGCAGGTCCGCCGACTCCGCGACGCGCTCATGCGCCGTTCCGGCGAGCGCCGCGATCCCGACCTCAACCCCCTCTTCGCCGACCTTCTTGGCACATTTCGCAACGCCTTCCTTCAGAAGCTTCGCCGTGTAGGATTGGGAAGGATCGGCACCTTTGCGCGCCAGGACCTGAGCATAAAGCCGGTCCACGGGATGCTCACTCATCGTCACTCACTGAAGGCCGGAATCGGCCGCGAACAAAGTTATCAGCGAAACGCCGCCTGTGGCAAAGGGCCCACCCTGCATTGACACTTGGCCGCCATTCCCGAATCAACATCGCTCCACATGAACGACCTCTTGGCACAAGGCATCCTTGCCCGTTTGGCGCTCGCACTTTGCGTGATCGCGCTGCTGTGGCTCGGCGTGTGGTGGGCGATCGGATAATGCACGGGCCAGCCATCTCACTGACCGACGTGATCGTGACCTATCGGCGCGTGCCGGCGGTTCACCACGTGAGCGGCAAGTTCGAAGCGGGCTCGCTCACCGCGGTGGCAGGCCCGAACGGCGCCGGCAAGAGCACGCTCTTGAAAGCGATCATGGGTCTCTTGCCGGTCAGCGACGGCCGCATCGACTTGGGCGGTCTAACCGCGCACCAAATCGCCTACCTGCCGCAACTCCCCGAGATCGACCGCAGCTTTCCGATTTCTGTTGAACAAACCGTCCTGCTCGGCGCCTGGCCACGCGCTGGCGCGTTCGGCTCGCTCGACAAAGCGGAGCGAACCCGCGCCGCCGCGGCGATCGCGAAAGTGGGCCTCTCCGGCTACGCGCACGCGCCGATCGCAAGCCTGTCGATCGGCCAATGGCACCGCGCGCTGTTCGCGCGCCTGATCATGCAGGACGCGCCTGTGATCCTGCTCGACGAACCATTCGCCGCCGTCGACGAACGCACGACAGAAGACCTGATGACCCTTGTACGCAGCTGGCACGACGAGGGCCGCACGGTCATTGCCGTCCTTCACGACATGAGTTTCGTCCGCCGCCACTTCCCGCGCCTGCTGCTGCTCGCCCGCGAGGCCGTCGCGTGGGGACCGACCGAGGAAGCGCTCTCGCCCGAGAACGCCGAACGCGCCCGCGCCATGACCGACCGCTGGGCAAGCGACCCCTGTTCCCACCCTCACAACCACGCGGGCGCTTGAGATGTACGATCTCCTGATCGCGCCCTTCGCCGACTACGAGTTCATGCGCCGGGCGCTCGTCGCCTGCCTCGCGCTCGCCGTCGGCGCAGGTCCGCTCGGCGTGTTTCTCGTGCTCCGCCGCATGAGCCTGATGGGGGACGCCATCGGTCACGCGGTGCTGCCCGGTGTCGCCGTCGGCTTCATGATCTCAGGCCTCTCGCTCGGCGCGATGACGATCGGCGGCGTTGTGGCCGGCCTGACGGTCGCGCTGCTCGCCGGACTGACGGCCCGCGCCACCGGCATGAAGGAAGACGCCAGCCTCGCCGGCTTCTACCTGACCAGCCTCGCGCTCGGCGTGATGCTGGTTTCGCTCCGCGGCTCGCCGATCGACCTCTTGCACATCCTGTTCGGCTCGATCCTCGCCGTCGACGATCAAGGCCTGCTGTTCGTGGTCGGCGTCGCCAGCGCCAGCACGCTGATCATAAGCCTGATCTACCGCCCGCTCGTCGTCGAATGTTTCGACCCCGTCTTCGCCCGCACCGTCGGCGCCCACGGCGGCTGGGCCCACGCGATCTTCTTGGGGCTGGTGGTGCTCAACCTCGTCGCCGCGTTCCAAGCCTTGGGCACGCTGATGGCCGTCGGCCTCATGATGCTCCCCGCGCTCGCCGCCCGCTTCTGGTCCGAAGACGTTTCGCACATAGCGATCGTGGCGACGGGCCTCGCCGTGCTGTCGAGTTTCGTCGGCCTCTTGGTCTCCTACCACTTCGAAATCGCCTCGGGCCCCGCGATCGTGCTCACGGCGGCTGCCCTTTATCTCGCGTCCATCGTCGCAGGCTCGCGCTCCGGCCTTCTCGCCCGCTGGCTGCGCCGCCCGCATTTCCACGAGCCGCACGAGGCCAAGCGATGAACGCGCGTATCGCAGCCTGCGTCCTCGCGCTGCTCTGCGCAGCGCTTCCCGCATCCGCGGAGAAACTCAAAGTCGTGGCAACCTTCTCGATCCTCGGCGACATCACCGGCCGCATCGGCGGCGATGCGGTCGACGTGAAAACGCTCGTCGGCCCCGATGGCGATGCGCACGTGTATCAGGCCACCGCCGCCGATGCGCGTGCCGTGGCTCAAGCGCGCGTCGTGATCGTGAACGGCCTCGCCTTCGACGACTGGGCGTTCAGGCTCGTGAGGGCCTCGGGATCGAAAGCGGCGATCGCCGTCGCGTCATTGGGTGTAACGCCGCTTGCCGGCGGACACGAACACGCCGACCCGCACGCCTGGCAGGACATCCGCAACGTCATCGCCTACACCGGCACGATCGAACGCACACTCAGCGCAGCCGATTCGGTCAACGCAGCGACCTACCGTACAAACGCCGATGCCTACCGCGCCGAGTTGCAAAGCGTCGACGCCGAGATTCGTGCCGCACTCGCCGCGATCCCGCCTGCGCAGCGCAGCGCCGTCACCACGCACGGCTCCTTCGCCTATTTCGCGACCGCCTACGGCGTAGCGTTCACCTCGCCGCTCGGAACCTCGACCGAAGAACAAGCCTCCGCCAAGTCGCTCGCCGCCCTGATCACCGGCGTCCGCCGCAATGCCATCAAGGCGCTGTTTCTGGAAAACGCTGCCGATCCCCGCCTGATGCGCCAGCTCGCCCGCGAAACCGGTGTCGAACTCGGCGGCACGCTCTACGCCGACGCCCTCTCGACAAAAGACGGCCCCGCGCCCACCTACATCGCTCTGATGCGCCACAACTTGAGCCTCTTGACTGGAGCGATGGCGCGCGGTTCTTGAGCGCCTTCTTTTGGAGCCTTTCATGTCGCAAGTCCCCGTCACCGTGCTGACCGGCTATCTCGGCGCGGGCAAGACCACGCTGTTGAACCGCATCCTGACCGAACAGCACGGCAAGAAATACGCCGTCATCGTCAATGAGTTCGGCGAGATCGGCATCGACAACGACCTCGTCGTCGACACGGACGAGGAGGTGTTCGAGATGAACAACGGCTGCATTTGCTGCACCGTGCGCGGCGACTTGATCCGCATCTTGGGCGGCCTGATGAAGCGTAAGGACAAGTTCGACGCCATCCTGGTCGAAACCACCGGCCTCGCCGACCCGTCGCCGGTCGTGCAGACGTTCTTCGTCGACGATGACGTGAAGGAGCGCACAAAGCTCGACTCGATCACGACGGTGGTGGACGCAAAGCACGTGCTCGACCGCTTGAAAGACACGCACGAAGCCGCCGAACAAATCGCCTTCGCCGATCAGATCATCCTGAACAAGACTGACCTCGTCTCTGAAGACGACCTGAAGCGCGTCGAACGGCGCATCCGCGAACTGAACCCGCTCGCCCCGATCCACCGCACCGAACGCTGTGCGATCGCCCTCGACAAGGTGTTGGGCCGCGGTGCGTTCGATCTTCAGCGCCTGCTCGAACTCGAGCCCGAGCTGCTGAACCCCGAGCATGACGACCACGAACATTCGAGCGACATCACGAGCATCTCGCTGAGCACAAAATCACCGCTCGACGGCGACAAGATCACAAAGTGGCTGCAAACGCTGCTCGCCGAGCGCGGCCAAGACATCCTGCGCGCCAAAGGCATCCTCGACATCAAAGGCAAAGAAGAACGCTTGGTCTTCCAAGCCGTGCACATGGTGATGGACGGCGACTTCGGAAAGCCGTGGAAAGAAGGCGAGAAGCGCTTCAGCCGCATCGTCTTCATCGGCCGCGACCTCGACGAAGCCGATCTCGAGCGCGGCTTCAAAGCCTGCGTCGCCTGATGCCGACGCCCAAGATCACAGCCGGCAAGCAATGGCGCTTCGACGCGCCGGTCGTCGCTTGCGCCTTCGACACGGACGGGCAGGGCGCCTTCGCGCTCGGCGACGGCACGCTGCGCACATTCGCGATCGACGACGCGGAGCCGCAAACGATCAAGGCACATCGCGGCGCGACGCTGGCTCTGATCGCGCACCCCGAAGGCGGCTTTCTCTCGGGCGGCGACGACGGCCGCCTTGTGCACACCGCCATCGGCGAGGCGCCGCGCGAACTGCTGAACGTCAAAGGCCGCTGGATCGAGAACATCGCCGCGACCGCCGAAACCGGTCTCATCGCCTGCACAGCCGGCAAGAACGTCCATCTGCTCGACGGCGAGAAAACAACCATCTTCACGCACGCCTCGACCGCAGCGGGCGTCGCGTTCGACCCAAAAGGCCGGCGCCTCGCGGTGGCGCATTACAACGGCGCCTCGCTCTGGTGGACGAAGTCGGCGGACCAACAGCCGAAGCTGTTGGAATGGAAAGGCTCGCACATCGCCGTAACGTGGAGCCCCGACGGCCGCTTTCTCGTCACCTCGATGCAGGAAAGCGCGCTGCACGGCTGGCGCATCGAAGACGGTGCCAACATGCGCATGTCCGGCTACCCCTCGAAGATCAAGTCGATGGCCTGGGACAGGCGCGGCCGGTCGCTGTTCACGGCGGGCGCCGACCGCGTGGTCGGCTGGCCCTTCACCGGCCGCGGCGGCCCGATGGAGCGCGACCCCGTCCAAATCGGCCCTCAGCGTGACGCCATGATCCAAACCGTGGCCGCCCACCCTGAAGCCGACATCGTCGCAGCAGGCACGACCGACGGCGCGGTGTGGTTCGAAGAAATCGGCGACCCCGGCACGAATTTCGTGATGCTGAACGCGGCGAAGATCGTTGCCCTTGCGTTCAACCCCGAAGGCACCCACCTCGCCATCGGCGACGAAGAAGGCAACGCGGCCGTGGTACCCGTAGCTTAGATCGTCATGGCCGGGCTTGACCCGGCCACTCAGGAACGCTGCTTCAACCGTTGAAAGGGATCGCCACGCAGTCACGAGGCGCATGAAGCAGCTTCGTGACCTTTGCGGCTTTGTGGTGCAAATTTCGTAACGTCGGCGCTGCGACCCTGGGTGGCCGGGTCAAGCCCGGCCATGACGATTGGGTTGGGGTCGAAACGCAAACTAGTCCTTCTGCTCGCCGAAGAACTCTTTGACCTTCGCAAAGAAGCTCGTCGTCTTCGGCGAGTTCTGCGCGCTGCCGGCCTTTTCGAATTCGCGCAGCAAATCTTGCTGCTTCTTGGTCAGGTTCACCGGCGTCTCGACCAGCACTTCGACGATCAGATCGCCGTGCGGACCTTGGCCGCGCAAGCCCGGCATGCCCTTGCCGCGCACGCGGAACTCTTTGCCCGATTGCGTGCCTTCCGGAATGGCGACGCGCACGCGCCCGCCGCCCAGCGTCGGCACCTCGACATTGCCGCCGAGCGCCACGGTCGAGAAGCTCACCGGCACGCTGCAATGCAAATCCGCGTTGTCCCGCTTGAACAGCGGATGCGTCGCGATCGAGAGGAAAATGTAGAGATCGCCCTTCGGCCCGCCGCGTAAGCCCGCTTCGCCTTCGCCGGCAAGGCGGATGCGCGTACCGTCTTCGACGCCTTGCGGAATATTGACGTTGAGCGTGCGCTCGCGCTG
>CAZXAQ010000045.1:0-30524 GCA_964638635.1 uncultured Flavobacteriaceae bacterium | reverse complement strand
AGCGCGAGCCGGCGGCGTAGGAGACCATCGACATCGCCGGGATCGGCGAGAAGCCAATGACGCGGTCGGGGCCGTAGGTCTTGGCCGTGTAGATGTTTGCGGCGGCGACGATTTCGTTCACCTCGTCCCATGACGCGCGCACAAAGCCGCCTTGGCCGCGCATCTGGCGGAAGTCCTTCAGCTTCGTTTTGTCCTCGACGATCGAGGCCCAGGCGTCGACCGGTGTCTTGGTCGTGCGGGCTTGGCGCCACTGTTTCAAAAGGCGCTTGCGGATCAGCGGGTATTTGATGCGGTTGCCGCTGTAGAGATACCAGCTTGCGCTGGCGCCGCGTTGGCAGCCGCGTGGTTCATGATCCGGAAGGTCGGGGCGCGTGCGGGGGTAGTCCGTCTGCTGCGTCTCCCAGGTGACGATGCCGCCTTTTACGTAGATCTTCCACGAGCACGAGCCGGTGCAGTTCGCGCCGTGCGTGGAGCGCACGACTTTGTCGTGGCTCCAGCGGTTGCGGTACGCGTCCTCCCACGTGCGGTCTTCGCGCGTAACGAGGCCGTGGCCGTCGGCGAACGTGCCGACGTCCTTCTTGAAGAACATGAGGCGGTCGAGGAAGTGGCTCATGATGTCGCCTCAAGCGGTTGCGGGTTTGAGCGTGGGCGCGGACCCGCCGCCGTGCTCGACGTCGTAAAGCAGGCCGCCTTTGCGGGTGTAGACCTGCCAGGTAATGACGAGGCAGCTCACGTAGAACACGAGGAACGCCCACAGCGCGGTCTCGGGACCGCCAGTCATCGCGATCGACGTGCCGTAGGCTTTTGGGATGAAGAACGCGCCATAGGCGGCGATCGCGGATGTGAAGCCGATGATCGCGGCAGATTCCTTGTCGCCTTGCCGCACACGTTGTTCGGCGTCAGCGTCCGGCATCAGGCGTGCCATTTCCTGGCGCATGATCGCGGGGATCATCTGGAACGTCGACGCGTTGCCCACGCCCGTCACGAAGAACAAGAACAGGAAGCTGCCGAAGAAGCCCCAGAAGGCGCCGGGCTGATCTTTGATGCCGACGAAGAAGAGTACGGCGGCCACGCCAGCGATGAGGCCGGCGAACACCCAAAGCGTCACGCGTCCGCCGCCGAACTTGTCGGAGACCCAGCCCGTCATCGAACGCGAGAGCGCGCCGACCAGTGGCCCCAAGAACGCATATTGTAGCGCGTTGACGTCGGGGAACAGCAGCTTCGAGAGCAGCGGGAAGCCCGCCGAGTAGCCGATGAACGAACCGAAGGTGCCGGTGTAGAGCCAGCACATGATCCAGTTGTGTCTGCGCTGGAAGATTACGGATTGCTCGGCGAACGACGCCTTCGCCGAGGCGATGTCGTTCATGCCGAACCAAGCCGCGAATGCCGAGGCGATGATGAACGGTACCCAGATGTAGCCGGCGTTCTGCAACCAGAGCTGGGTTGCCGCGCCGTCGACCGTCGCATTCTGCGGGTCGCCGCCGAGCCAGCCGAAAACGCCGCTGGTGATGATGATCGGCACGATGAACTGCATCACGCTGACGCCCAGATTGCCGAGGCCGGCGTTCAGCGCGAGCGCGTTACCCTTCTCCGCCTTCGGGTAGAAGAACGAAATATTCGACATCGATGAGGCGAAGTTCCCGCCGCCGAAGCCGCAGAGCAGTGCCAGACCCAAGAACACGACATAGGGTGTGTTCGGATCCTGCACCGCATAACCTATGCCGAGCGCCGGAATTATCAGCGACCAGGTTGCGATCGTCGTCCAAAGACGGCCGCCGAAAACAGGGACCATGAACGAGTAGAAGATTCGCAACGTCGCACCGGAGAGGCCCGGCAAAGCCGCGAGCCAGAACAACTGATCGGTCGAGTAGTTGAAGCCGACGGCCGGCAGCTTCGCCACGACCACAGACCAGACCATCCAGACGGCGAACGAGAGCAAGAGTGCCGGGATCGAGATCCAGAGGTTGCGATTCGCGATCGGCTTGCCGGTGTACTGCCAGAAGGTCTTGTCTTCAGGCCGCCAGTCGGTGAGCACGTGGCCGGCGAGCGCTTCCTGGTGTTGCGGCTTGTGGATCGGCTGCATTTCGGGGAGTTGCGGCAGCTTCGAGAGCACGTCGCCCACCGCTTCGTGTTCCATCTGGCGGATCGCGAGATGCATCCAAATCAGCGCCGCCGAGGTGATGGCAAAAAGCAGCATGAAGCAGCTTTGCCAAATGCCGGTCAGATCGTTCATCACGCCGAACAGAATCGGGAGGACGAAGCCGCCGAGGCCGCCGATCATGCCGACGAGGCCGCCGACGGAGCCGACATTGTTCGGGTAGTAAACGGGGATGTGCTTATAGACCGCCGCTTTTCCGAGGCTCATGAAGAAGCCGAGGATGAAGACGACGACCGTGAAGCCGGTGGCGCTCATGGCGAGGCGGAACGTGAACTGTCCCTGGATGCCGTCGACGGTGTAGGTCGTGGGCGGATAGGACAGAATGAAGAGCGCGATGACCGAGACGATGAACGTCCAGTACATGACCGTGCGCGCGCCGTAGCGGTCCGACAGCACGCCGCCGTAGATGCGGAACAGCGAACCCGGGATCGAATAGGCGGCGCCCAGAAGGCCCGCCGTTTGAATGTCAAAGCCGTAGACGCCGATCAGGTAGCGCGGCAGCCACAGCGCCAGCGCGACGAACGCACCGAAGACGAAGAAATAGTAGAGCGAGAAGCGCCAAACTTGGATGTTCTGCAGCGGCTCGAGCTGCGACCAAAAGCTGACGGGTGGCCGCTTCTCGGTGCGGCGTGCGGCGAGATCGGGATCGTCGGCCGCGAGCAGGTAGAAGAGGAGTCCCATTACGCCGATCGCGAGCGCCCAGATCATCGCGACGGTCTGCCAGCCATACGCGACCATGACAGTGGGGGCGGCGAGTTTTGTGACAGCGGCGCCGATGTTGCCGGCGCCGAAGATGCCGAGCGCGGTGCCCTGGCGTTCTTTCGGGAACCAGCGCGAGACGTAGGCGATGCCGACCGAGAAGGCGCCGCCGGCGATGCCGACGCCGAGCGCTGCTACGAGATAGGTTGGATAGTCGTAAGCGAGCGTGAGCAGCATCGTCGCGACAGCGGCACTGATCATGACGAGGGCCAGCACCAGGCGCCCGCCGTACTGATCGGTCCAGATGCCGAGTGCGAGCCGGATCAGCGAGCCGGTGAGAATAGGCGTTCCGACGAGCAAGCCGAACTGCGTCTCGTTCAGGCCAAGTTCCTGCTTAATTTGCACGCCGATGATCGAGAAAATCGTCCAAACCGCGAAGCAGATCGTGAAGGCGACGGTCGAAAGAGCGACCGCTTGGGTCTGCTGGCCGGACGTGACAGTGGTGGTGGTCATGGGCCCCGCGTCCTGTGTGTTGGTGAACGCGAGAATGCAGACGGCAACGGAGGCAGGCTTTGACCGAGATCAAGACGGGATGCGACATCGCGCCGTTCAGGATGGCTTTTGCTTGATACTGCTCGTTATATGTCTTGATTTTTATCAATTTTCTTGCATGAGACTGGATCGCGTTGGCTCGACAACGGCTTGATTTGAATCAAGGCAATGGGTGCTCCCGCGACGCATGTTGTAAGCCGTCGTTGGAGTATTGCGGTGATGAGCCACCCTCGTGTGCCGTTCTTGAAGCGGATCGAGCTTTTTGCGCCGCTGCCGGCCGCCAGTCTTGAGCGGCTTGCAGAGGTATCGGGTCTGCAGCGCTTCTCGAACCATGGCTATCTCTTCCGCGAGGGTGAGGAGCCTGATTTCGTCTACTGCTTCGTAGAGGGTGGCATTGTCCTCGTGGGTGGTGCAGACGGGCAGGAGGCGGTCATCGACTTCTTCGGGCCCGGCGAAAGCGTGCTCCTGCCCGCTGCGGTGCTGGGCCTTCCTTACCTGGTGAGCGCGCGCGCCACATCGGACGGGCAGGCGCTGTTGATCCCCGCCTCGAAGCTCCGCGAGCAGCTTGGTCAGGACGTGGCGCTCGCGGCGCAGTGTACGCGCGTTCTTTCGCGTCACTGGCGGGTGCTGATCAGTCAGATCAAGGAAATCAAGACGCACGGTGCGGCAGAGCGGCTTGCTCATTTTCTGATTACGCAAACCGAGAAAACGAAGGGTCCGGCAACACTCGTTCTACCGGGGATGAAGAAAGAGGTTGCGACGCGCCTCGGTATCAAGCCGGAGACGCTGTCGCGCACGTTGAAGAAACTGCGCGACTACGGCGTCGATACCGATGGGGACACCATACACATCGCATCGCTGGAACGGCTGGCAGCGCTTGTGACACCCGTGGCCAAAGCCGGTCAAGCCGTGGCTTGACCGCCCCGAAATTCGCATCAGGCGCGAGATGCAGCGATCGCTGCAGTTAACGATTGGTTGATCCGTCGGCCGCAAAATGCAGAAAACGCTGTTGTGCTCACGAGGGATGCCATGCATTCGTTCAAACAAACCCTTCTCGCCTCAACCCTGCCCAGCGCATTGCTGTTTGCGTCCGCTTCAAGCTTCGGCGCGTTTGCCGCCTCGGCGGAGGGGACTTTCGCCGACTTCTTCGACCAAGGAAAACTGCTGATCGATGCGCGCTATCGCTATGAGCACGTCGATCAGGACGGCATTGCGAACGACGCAAACGCGAACACGCTTCGCGCCCGCGTCGGTTTCTTGACCGGCAAAGTGTGGGATCTGCAATTCCTCGTCGAAGGCGAGGGCATCGTTCAATTCAGCGACGACTTCAACGATACGACGAACAACCACGTGACGTTCCCGGTCGTCGCCGATCCGGAGGACTTCCAGATCAACCGTTTGCAGGTCGAGTATTCCGGCTTGCCGCAAACGGTGATTACGGTCGGCCGTCAACGCATCAACCTCGACAACCAGCGCTTCGTCGGCGGCGTCGCCTTCCGTCAGAACGAGCAGACGTTCGATGCGGCGCGCATCACGAACACCAGCATCGAGAATTTGAACCTCACGTACATCTATGTGAACCAGATCAACCGCGTGTTCGGCGAAGAAGGCGGCACGGGTGGTGCGGGTGCGTTCCAAGGCGCGCTCGAGGGCGACACGCACCTCTTCAACGCGGGCTACGACATCAAGGATTGGGGTAAGCTCACCGGCTACGCGTACTGGATCGATCTCGAGGACGCACCGCAGGCGACGCTGCCGTCGACGCAGACGTTTGGCTTGCGTTTTACCGGCAAGCATCCGATCACGGAAGAGTTCACTGTTCTGTATGGTGCCGAGTACGCGACACAGAGCGACTACCGCAATAACCCGCGCAACTACGACGTCGATTACTGGATGCTCGAAGGTGGTGTGGCAGCGCATGGGTTCAAGCTGCTGGGCGGGGTTGAGTCGCTTGAGGGTAACGGCGTCGACCGCTTTCAGACGCCACTGGCCACGCTGCACAAGTTCCAAGGCTATGCCGACGTGTTCTTGGTGACGCCCGCGAACGGCATCGTCGATGTGTACGGAACGCTCGGTTACGAAACGAAGATCACCGATGCGGAGCCCCTGACCGGCATCACGGGGGCCGTGACCTATCACGATTTCGAGGCTGAGCGCGGCAGCGCCGATCTCGGCTCGGAGTGGGATGTCGAGGTCGTCGCGAAGTTCGGCGACCATTGGTCGGCGAGCGTCAAATACGCCGATTACGATGGCTTTGGCACCACTGCTCTCGCCGACCGGAGTAAGCTGTGGCTGTCGGCCGAGTTCACGTACTGAGCGTCGCGTCGCGCCCTTCGGGGACGATGTAAATCACCTTGCCGGTTTCGTCGCGGATGGGCGTGAGCGAGATGTCGATCTTGCGCAGATCCATTTCGCTGCGGCGGAGTTCGGCGGTGTAGCGGACCGTTTCGCCGTTGGCGGCTTGCGCGACGGCGCTGCGCAGGCGTTGGCGCGCGATGTCGTCGGGCGCGAGGTCGCTGCCAGCCCAAGGTAGATCCCAAAGCGGCAGGCCGACGAGTTCAGACGCGCCCTCCGTCATCTGGCGGCCGGCGCGATTGATCTCGAGAACCGTGCCGTCGGGGGCGAGCAGGCCGATGGCCTCGAACGCGTGCTCGAAGATCGCACGGAAGCGCCGTTCGCTCTCGCGCAGCTGCTCTTCGCGCTGCTTGCGGCGGGTGATGTCGCGCATGTGGGCGGTGTAGGTAAGTGCGCCGCCGACGTTGACTTTGGTGATCGCGACTTCCATCGGGAATTCTTCGCCGGTCTTGCGCTGGCCCACGACACCGCCGCGCTCGTTCATTTGGCGCGAGGCTTGTTTGCCGGTGCCGAAGCGTTCGACGTCGTCTTTGTGCCGCGCGCGATAGCGTTCCGGCATCAATGCCGAGAGCGGGCGGCCGATGACCTCTTCGGCGCGGTAGCCGAACATCTCTTCGGCTTTCAGATTGAAGAATGTGATCGTTTGCGTGGCGTCGGCGGAGACGATGCCGTCTTCGGCGACTTGCAGGATGCGCGAGGCGCGCAGATGAGCCTGGCGGAACGCTGCCTGTTCCTTGCGGCGGGCCGTGTTATCGCGGAACGTGATGAAATAGCGGCGCTCGGCGTCGATCTTGCGTTCGACGACGCGCACGTCGACCGGCATCTGGGCGCCCGATTTTGTCTGCGCGATGAAGTCGAGGAAGCGTGATTGCGTCTCGTCGGGTTCGTGGGCCCAGCGTTCGAGCCATTTGACCGCATCGGCGCGCCTGTCCGGCTGTTGGGGCACGAGCATGACGATGTTGCGGCCGACGACCTCCGCCTGCGCGTAGCCGAGGAGCTTCTCGGAGGCGGGATTGAAATACGTGATCGTGCCGTCCGGCGCCGTGACGATGATCGCCTCCGGCACACCTTCGACAAGCGCGCGAAAGAACGCCGGCGACGTCTTATCCGTCGTCGGCGTGCCAGTTTCGCGGGTGAGATTCGTCATGCCACCCTCCAGTTATGTGGAACCGGGCGCCGGGGCCGAGGGGACAGGCAGTGCCGGCGCGTCGGTTCCCTCGAAGCTTACTCTGCAGCAGCCTCGAGATTCGGTGCGCCGCCTTCCATCTGATGAAGGACGCGCAAATCTTCGCTGATCTGAATGCCAGCCTCGTCGTATTTCTTGCGCACTCGCGGCGTGATCAAACCGACGCGGGCGAGGGCGGGCAGCATCAGATCGTGCAGCGAGTGGATCTGTCCCGGCGGGAAGTCCATTAGGATGCCGTCGTCGGCCGCTTCCTGCAGACCCTTGAAGAAGTCGTCGGGGTCGATCTCGGAGTTCGCCAGCACTTGCATGAAGCCCGGGTCTGCGCGGCTGGCCAGCGTCTGGCCGCCGCCGACCTGCGTGCCTTGCACGATGAGGTAAATCGCATTGAACGCGAAGTCGGCGAGTTCTTCGCGCGTTGCCTCGTCCAGGTTCTTGATTACCGGCTGCAAGAAGATGTGGCCGAACGAGACGTGGCGCGACTCGTCGCGCATCACGTTGAAGGTGAGTGCCTTCAACAGCGGGCAGTTCGTCACGTGATACATGTTGTTGAACGCGCCGAGCGCCAAGCCCTCGACGATCATGTTCATGCCGATCATGACCTTTTCATAGCGGTCGGATTTCAGCGTCGCGTCGATCAGCATCTTCAGCCACGGCGTCATCGGATAGACCATGGCGACCTTGTCGCAGTACTTCGCGTACACCTCGACGTGGCGTGCTTCGTCCATCGTTTGCGTCGCGGCATAGAGCTTCGCCGCCGTGTCCGGTACCGAATGCGTGACGCATGCCGCCGTCATCAGCGCGCCTTGCTCGCCGTGCAGGAATTGCGACAGCAATTGCGCCGTCGAGTGCGCGGTGAACGTCTCGCGCTGCGACTTCGACAATTTGTTGAAGAACGGCATTTTGTGGAAGATCGACGAGCGGTCGGCGATCAGTGGGCTGGATGGATCGACCTTCGTGTCCCAAGGGAGCAGCTGGTCGGAGTCCCATTGGTTCTGTTTCGCGCGCTTGTAGAGGTCTTCGACCTTGCCCTTGCCGAGTAGGTAGTCGAACGACCAGGCGATCTCCATTGGGTTGCGATACATGTCGTCGGGCGTCATGGTGACTTCCCATTTGCCCTTCTTCACGACTTTGGGTGCGGCAGCGGCCGTCATGGCGGTCTCCTCACGATGAATGTTCGTGATGGAGAATGACGCGACCGTCACGAATTGGTTTTGACGCAGATCAAACGCGGGCCGGCGATCTTCGCGATTGAGAATGAGTCGCCTAGTACTGGCGAGCGGGCGTGCGGACGACCAATCCTTCGAGCGAAGGAGCGACCTTGATCTGGCAGGCGAGGCGGCTGTTGTCTTTGACGTCGAAGGCAAAGTCGAGCATGTCGCGCTCGAGGTCGTTCATCGGTGCGAGCTTTTCCTTCCAGCCGTCTTCGACATAGACGTGACAGGTGGCGCACGCGCAAGAGCCGCCGCAGTCGCCGTCGATTCCGGGTATCGTGTACCGGACGGCACCCTCCATGACCGACATGCCGTCCGGGACGTCGACGACGTGCTCGGTCCCTTCGTGCTCAATGTACTTGATCTTGGTCATCCGCAGCTGCTTGTAGCGTGGGGCAGCGCGGGTTTCCCTTGACCTGAGTCAACTTGAGCCGATCCGCTCCAGCGCGTCGCGTTCAACCTCGGCGGGGGATCGGCTGGCGTCGATGCGAGCCCAGGTGATCTCGCCGAGGTCGTACGTGAGCTGTTTCTTGAGAACCGTAGCGTCAGCGTCCGACGCATCGCCGCGTCGCTGAGCAACGCGCTGTTCCAGGACGCTTGAAGGCGCGTCGAGCCACAGCCCGATAAGCGGTACGCTGGCGGTTTTGCCAAGCGCTGAAAGCGCCGCGCGTTCGCTGTGACGCGCGAAGACCGCGTCGACGACAACCGATGCTCCTGCGTTGAGCGCGCTTTGTGCAAGCGCCAGGAGTTCGGCGTAGACGCGATCGGAGGTTTCTTTGGTGTAAGCGTCTGCCGGCAACCGGCGGTCCAGCGCGATTCCTGCCAGCCGTTTGCGGATCTCGTCGCTGCGCACGTGCATGGCCCCCGCGCCGCCACCGATGCGCCATGCGATGGCCTTCGCCAGCGACGATTTGCCGGTGCCTGAGAGGCCGCCGATCGCGATGAGACGGGGAGGGCGGCGTTCGAGGAGTTTGCTTGCGAGGGCGAGGTAGCGTCGGGCGCTCGATTGACCGCCCGGCCGGCGCGCTTCGGTTTTCGCGCGAATCTCGGCGCGCAGGGCGAGGTAGAGCGGCAGCGCGGCGAGGCTTTCCGTGACCGGCTGCCAGCGCTCGGGTGCGCGGTGGATGGCCCACGTGTTGAGCGCACGGTTGGCGTGCCGGTTAAGGCCGCGTGCGATCAGATCCATCAAAAGAAACGCGATGTCGTAGAGCGGCGGAATCGTCGCGTAGAAATCGTCGAATTCGATGCAGTCGAACAGCGTCGGCGCACCTTGATCCAAGAAAGCGTTGCCGAGATGCATGTCGCCGTGACAGTGGCGAACATCGCCCGATTGCTTCGCCAGCGCACCGACGCAGTGCTCGCGATGCCACTCCCGCGATGCAATGGCCGTTGCGAGATCGCGCGCGGCAAAGGTTGACGCCTGGCTCTCCAGGTCGGTCGTGTTCTCGCGCGCGATGCGGTCCACAGCTGAAGGCCAATCGTAGCCGGGGATGACGCGGGCCCCATCGTGAAATCGCGCAGCGTGAATCGCGAGCTGCTCGACCATCGCTTCCGTCAACTCGCCCCGGTCGGCGGCTTGCGCGAGAAGCGCGCCGTCGGGAAAGCGCCGCATCTCAAGCAGCCACTCGACGATGTCGCCGTCGCCTCCGAGCGAAAGGCGCCCGTCCTTCTCGACGACGGGGACGAGGCGCAAATAGGTGGTGGGTGCTGTGCGGGCGTTCAGTTCGAGTTCGCGGGCGAGTGCTGCTTGCCGTTTGGCGAGCGTGCTGAAGTCGAGGTAGCCGAGGTTGACCGGCTTTTTCATCTTGTACGCGTAGCCGCCCGCCAGAAAGACCGTCGCCGCATGCGTTTCGACGACGCCGGGCGACTGCCCCCAAGGGCCGCCTCGGCGCAACCACTCTTGGACTGTCCGGTGGGCCATGGCCGCCCCTACGACTACGCAATTCTGGGCCTGAAATGCCGCATCGGGTCTTGATCTAGGTCAAGGTGGCGACTCATGCCGCGCCGCACTCTCGGGCCTCAATTTCTGCGACCCGAGGGGCCGATGCAACCAAATACAGGCCGGAATTTGCCGCGACTCGATCTCTTCGCGGTGCCAGCTACCTTCGTCTGCTTTCTGATTCTGGGGTTCTACGTCGCCACGCAGGCGTCGGACCCGCTGATGGGGATGCAGGCGTGGACGTTCATGGCGGGTGTCGGGATCGCCCTGATCCACCTCGTCCGGCGTTATGCCGAGGGTGTTCCCGCCGACGACACGACGCCCTACGCGAACGACATCATCAAGGCCGGTGTGATCGCCTCCATGTTCTGGGGGATCGCGGGGATGCTGGTCGGCGTGATCATCGCGCTGCAGCTGGCGTTTCCGAACCTGTTCTATTTCCCCGATCTCCCGTGGACGAATTTTGGACGCATGCGGCCACTGCACACGTCGGCCGTGATCTTCGCGTTCGGCGGAAATGTGCTGATCGCGACGTCGTTCTATGTCGTGCAGCGGACATGCCACGCCCGGCTTGCCGGTGGGCTTTGGGGTTGGTTCGTGTTCTGGGGCTATCAGATCTTCATCCTGGTCGCAGGCACCGGATATCTGCTCGGCGTTAGCCAAGGGCGCGAGTACGCGGAGCCGGAGTGGTATGCCGATTTGTGGCTGACGCTCGTGTGGGTCGTCTATCTGTTGGTGTTCCTGGGCACGATCTGGAAGCGCAAGGAACCGCATATTTACGTCGCGAACTGGTTCTATCTCGCGTTCATCGTGACGATTGCGATGCTGCACATCGTCAACAATCTCGCGATGCCGGTGTCGTGGGTCGGCATCAAGAGCTATTCCGCCTTCGCGGGCGTGCAGGATGCGCTGACGCAGTGGTGGTATGGGCACAATGCGGTGGGGTTCTTCCTGACCGCGGGGTTCCTCGCGATCATGTACTACTTCATTCCCAAGCAAGCGCAGCGGCCGGTCTATTCGTACCGCCTGTCGATCGTGCATTTTTGGTCGCTGATTTTTCTCTACATCTGGGCCGGTCCGCATCACTTGCACTACACCGCTCTGCCGGTGTGGGCGCAGACGCTCGGCATGACGTTCTCGGTGATGCTGTGGATGCCGTCCTGGGGCGGCATGATCAACGGTCTGATGACGCTTTCGGGCGCGTGGGACAAGCTTCGCACCGATCCCGTGCTGCGCATGCTCGTCGTCTCCGTCGCGTTCTACGGCATGTCGACGTTCGAGGGGCCGGTCATGTCCATCAAGGCCGTGAATTCGCTCTCGCACTACACAGATTGGACGATCGGACACGTGCACTCGGGCGCACTGGGCTGGGTCGGGTTCGTGTCGTTCGGTGCGCTCTATTGCTTGACGCCATGGCTGTGGCGGCGCGAGCGGCTTTACTCGCACGCGCTCGTCGAGTGGCACTTCTGGGTGTCGACGATCGGCATCGTCTTCTACATCACGGCGATGTGGGTCTCGGGCATCATGCAGGGCTTGATGTGGCGCGCCTATAACGAGTTCGGCTTCCTCGAATACTCGTTCGTCGAGACAGTGGAGGCGATGCATCCCTACTACATCATCCGGGCGTTCGGCGGTCTGCTCTATCTGACCGGCACGTTCATCATGGCCTACAACCTCTATCGCACGGTGAAGGGCGATGTTCGCGCCGGCGAGGTCGTTGCCAAACAACCATTGCCGGCGACGGCTTAAGGGAGGCGGGACCCATGTTTAATCACGGCATGCTTGAACGCCATTCGCTGCTTCTGATCGTTGGCATTCTGATCGTGGTTGC
Source organism: uncultured Flavobacteriaceae bacterium (assembly GCA_964638635.1). Classification (GTDB taxonomy): domain Bacteria; phylum Pseudomonadota; class Alphaproteobacteria; order Micropepsales; family Micropepsaceae; genus SZUA-430. The sequence goes on along the minus strand of CAZXAQ010000045.1, from coordinate 18,593 downwards.
GATCGGCGGCATCGTCGAGATCGCGCCGCTGTTCTATCTCGAAAGCACGATCGAGAAGGTTCAGGGCATGCGGCCGTATACGCCGCTGGAGCTTAAGGGCCGCGAGATTTACGTTCGCGAAGGTTGCTACGTCTGCCACAGCCAGATGATCCGCCCATTGCGCGACGAGGTGGAGCGTTATGGGCACTACAGCCTGGCGGCCGAGAGCATGTACGACCATCCGTTCCAATGGGGGTCGAAGCGAACCGGTCCCGACTTGGCACGCGTCGGCGGCAAATACTCCGACGAATGGCATCGGGCGCACCTTGCCGATCCGCGCTCGGTGGTGCCCGAGTCGGTGATGCCGCCCTACGTTTTTCTTGAGAGGACTGAGTTGAGCTTCGATAACATCGAAGCCACACTGAAGGCCACCAGCATGGTCGGTGTTCCCTACAGCGAAGACATGATCAAGAACGCGAAGGCGGACTTGATCGCGCAGGCGACGCCGGATGCCGACGGGGTGACTGCATTCCAAGGCCGCTACAAGAAGGCCGAAGCGCGCGACTTCGACGGCGACCCGGCCAAGATTACGGAGATGGACGCGCTGATCGCCTACATGCAGATGCTGGGTACGCTGGTCGACTTCAAAACCTATCAGGCGGATGCGCCTGAGAACCGGCGGTAGGCCCCATGGATTATCACGCATTCGCAGAGTTCGCGCGCAGCTGGGGCGTCGTCTATTTGATGGTGCTGTTCCTGGCGGCTTGCGCGTACGCATTCTGGCCGCGCAACAAAGCGACATTCGACAAAGCCGCCCGCATGCCGCTCGATGAGGATCAAGGTTGATGGTCACGCGCAAAGAGATCGATGAAACCTCGGGCACCGAGACCACGGGCCACGAGTGGGATGGGATCAAGGAGCTGAACACGCCGCTGCCGCTTTGGTGGTTATGGGTGTTCTATGCGTGCGTCATTTGGTCGATCGGGTATTGGGTGCTTTATCCCGCTTGGCCAACGCTGACCGGCTATACGCAGGGGATTTTGAACCAGTCGCAGCGCGACGATGTCGCGAAGGCGGTCTTGGCGATGAAGTCGCAGCGCGAAGAACAAGGGCGTCTGCTGGCAAGCGCTACCCTGGAGCAGATCGAGGCCGATCCGAACCTGTTTCAGTTCGCACGCGAGGCGGGCAAGTCGGCGTTCGGCGACAATTGCGCGACCTGTCACGGGTCCGGTGCGCAAGGGTTCAAGGGCTATCCCAACTTGAACGACGATGTGTGGCTCTGGGGCGGCAAGCTCGAGGACATTAAGCAGACGATTACCGTCGGCGTGCGCTCGACGCATCCCGATACGCGGCTTTCGGTCATGCCGTCGTTCGGGCGCGATAAGCTGCTGGAGCCGGCGCAGATCAACGATTTGACCGAGTATGTCGTCGGGCTTTCGGGCGGCAAAGCCGACGCGCAAGCCGTGCAGCGGGCGACGACGTTGTACGCGGAGCAGTGCGCGTCCTGCCATGCTCCTGACGGCAAGGGGTTGCGCCAATTCGGGGCGCCCAACCTGACGGACAAAGAGTGGCTCTATGGCGGCACGCGCGAAGACATCAAAGCGCAGATCGTGAACGGGCGGGGCGGCGTGATGCCGACGTGGGGTTCACGGCTTGATCCGATGACGATCGATGCGTTGGCGGTTTATGTGCACTCGCTGGGCGGCGGCGAGTAACAAGGAGGCGCGATGGATGCGCCGATAACAGCGACTTTGAAAGCCGTGGCGGCCGAGACGCAGGCGCTCGCGGCCGATGGCGTTCAACGCGTCGATGCACGCGCGACGAACAGCGCGGCGACGCGGCGCGACTACGTCGCGCGCGAGTCGATCTATCCAAAGCTCGTGCACGGCCGCTTCCGGTTGCTGAAGTGGGTGGGCATGGCCGTGATGCTGGGCCTGTACTACGGCTTGCCGTGGGTGCGTTGGGATCGCGGGCCGAACGCACCCGATCAAGCGGTGCTCGTCGATCTTGTGAGGGAGCGGTTTTACTTCTTCTGGATCGAGATTTGGCCGCAGGAGGTTTACTACGTCACCGGCCTTTTGATCCTAGCTTCGCTCGGGCTTTTTCTCGTGACGTCGCTGTTCGGCCGTGTGTGGTGCGGCTACGCGTGCCCGCAGACGGTGTGGACCGACCTTTACATCATGGTCGAGCGATTGATCGAAGGCGACCGGAACGAGCGCATCAGGCTCGACAAGTCGCAATGGACGTTGGACAAATTCGGCAAGAAGACCGCCAAGCATCTAGTCTGGCTCTTGATCGCGGCGGCGACTGGTGGGGCCTGGATCTTCTACTTCCACGATGCGCCGACGCTCGCGGCCAATCTGTTCAAGGGGACAGCCGACGGAACGGCGTACTTGTTCTTAGGCATCTTGACGTTCACGACCTATTGGCTTGCCGGGCACATGCGCGAGCAGGTGTGCACGTATATGTGCCCATGGCCGCGCATTCAGGCGGCGCTGATCGACCGCGAGACGCTGATGGTGACCTATCGCAGTGATCGCGGCGAGCCCCGCGGGCCGCATAAGAAGGGGCAGCCGTGGGAAGGCCGGGGGCACTGCATCGACTGCAATCAATGCGTGGCGGCGTGTCCGATGGGAATCGACATTCGCGACGGCGAGCAACTGGAGTGCATCAATTGCGCGCTTTGCATCGATGCCTGCAACGTGGTCATGAAGCGGGTGAACTTGCCGGCCGGCCTTATCGCTTACGACACGCCGCAGAACATCGAGCGGCGCAGCAAGGGCGAGAAGGCGCACTTCACGTTCGCCCGGCCGCGCGTGGTTTTGTACGCGGCGGCGCTGGCGGCGGTTGCGGCCGTGATGCTGCTCGGCCTTTCGACGCGGGCGACGATCGATCTCAACGTGTTGCGCGATCGCAACCCGACGTTTGTTCGACTTTCGGACGGGTCGGTGCGCAACGCCTATATCGTGAAGGTTATGAATCGCGCGGCGGCAACACGGACGTTTCGCCTCGCCATTGACGGGCCTGTCGGGTTTACGACGAAGATCATCGGTTTCGAGGACGTGAAACTTCCCGCTGCGATCACGGTCGATGCCGACCGGCTGAGGACGCTTCGCGTGTTGCTGACGGTACCCGGCGCCAATCTGACCGCCGCGTCGGTGCCGGTGACGTTCAAGGTGAGCGACAGCGGCGAGACGCGGTCGAACGCGACGGTGTTCTTATCCGATGGAGGCGCGCGATGAGCGGCGAACTCAAGGGCTGGCACGTGCTCGCCATGATGCTCGGCTTCTTCGGGATCACGATTGCGGTCAATGTCGCGTTGACGGTCTATGCGATCGGCACGTTTTCCGGCGAAGACGTGTCGAAGCCCTATCTGCGCGGACTCGAATACAACCGCACGCTGGATGCACGCGCGGCGCAGGCGGCGCTCGGCTGGACGGTGACGATCGATGCTGCGCGGGCGAACGGCGGCGCCGCGATCTCTGCGCATGTCGCGGACCGCGACGGCGCGGCGAAGAGCGTCTTGACGGTCGAGGCGGTCTTGCGCCGGCCGACGGATGCAGGCCTCGATCGGACGATCACGCTCACACCGTCCGGCGATGGAAACTACCGAACCGTTGTGGCCGATCTGGCGCCCGGGGCTTGGGACATTGTCGTACAAGCGAAAGATGGTGGCGTCGCGTTCGAGGCTGAGCGGCGGGTAATCCTCAAATGACGGCCGCAACGTTCAGTCAGGCGGTTCGTATCGATCCCGCGCCGTTCGTGCGGCGCGATGGGCAAGGGGTGTCGAAGCTCGAGCTTGCGGTCAAGGGTATGCGGTGCGCGGGGTGCATCGCGAAGATCGAACGCGGCGTTTCGGCGATGCCGGGCGTCGAAGAAGCGCGCGTTAACCTCTCAACGGCGAAACTTTCGGTGCGCTGGCGGGGTTTGCGCACAAGCGCCGAGGCGATCGTTGCGCGGGTCGGCGAGCTTGGGTTCGAGGCGTTTCCCTACGATCCGGCGGCGGTGCTGCGCCAGGACGACGAGGAGGGGCGTTTCCTGCTGCGTTGTCTTGCAGTCGCGGGTTTTGCAGCATCGAACGTGATGTTCCTGTCGATTTGCGTTTGGGCCGGGCTCGACGGGGAGATGGGCGAGGGGACGCGCTCGCTGTTTCACTGGATCTCCGGCTTGATCGCCATTCCCGGCGCGCTTTACGCGGGGCGGCCGTTCTTTCGCTCCGCGTTTGCGAGTTTGGCGCAGATGCGGGCGAATATGGATGTGCCGATTACGGTCGGCATTTTGCTGGCGCTCGCCCTTAGCATTGCGGAGGCTCTTCAGGGCGGAAAGTACACCTACTTCGACGCAGCGGTGAGTCTGCCGTTTCTGCTTCTGATTGGGCGCTATCTCGACCACTTGCTCCGGCGCAAGGCGCGTTCGGCTGCGCTCGACTTGGCGGCGATGCAGACGGTCACGGTGACGCGTCTCGATGCCGACGGACGCGGCACTGTTGTAGCGGCGGGCGATGTTGCGCCCGGCGACCGATTGCTCCTGGCTGCCGGCGACCGGGCGCCGGTCGACGCCGTGATCGAGTCCGGGCGCGGCGAGGTGGATGTGTCGCTGGTGACGGGCGAGAGTCTGCCGGTGGTGGCGGCGCAAGGCGATACGTTGCGCGCGGGATCGCTGTTGCTTGGGCAGCCGATGACGGTGCGCGCGACGGCGCGGGTGCAAGACTCGCTTGTCGCCGAAATGGCGCGGTTGCTTGAAGCGGGACAGCAGGCGCGCGGGCGCTATGTGCGTCTCGCGGATCGTGCGGCGGCGCTCTATGTGCCGGTCGTGCATGGGCTGGCGCTCGCCGTGTTCGTCGGCGGGTGGGCGTTCGGGATCGGCGTGCACGCGGCGCTGACGAACGCGATAGCGCTCCTGATCATCACCTGTCCGTGTGCGCTGGGCTTGGCGGTTCCGGCGGTGCAGATCGTGGCGACCAGTCGCTTGTTCCGCGCGGGGCTGATCGTGAAGTCGGGCGATGCGTTGGAGCGGCTGGCGGAAGCCGACACCGCCGTGTTCGACAAGACCGGGACGTTAACGGAAGGGCGGCCGGTGCTCGCAAATGCGGCGGCGGTTGCGGCGGGTGATCTTCAGCTTGCTGCGTCATTGGCGCGCGCGAGCAAGCATCCGCTGTCGCGGGCGCTGGCGCAGGCCGCGGGTCCGGGGGCTTTGGCCGAGGGCGTGCGCGAGACGGTCGGCGAGGGGTTGGAAGCGACGATCGACGGCGTTGGCGTTCGGCTTGGGCGGGCGGCGTGGGTTGGCGTGGCGGATGCGGGCGATACGACGCATCTCTGGTTCAAGAAGGGAACTGCGCCGGCGGTCTGTTTCGCGTTCGACGATCTTGTGAAGGGCGATGCTGCTTCGACGGTCGCCGCGTTGCGGGCGCGCGGGCTTGCCGTCGAGATGCTATCGGGCGACCGGAATGCGCCGGCTGAAGCTGTCGCGCGCTCGGCTGGGATCACGGACTGGCGCGCACTCAGCGATCCGAAGCAGAAGACGGAGCGGCTTGAGGCGCTGAAGGCGGGCGGTCACAGGGCGTTGATGGTGGGGGATGGGTTGAACGATGCGGCGGCCCTTGCGCTGGCGCATGTCTCGATTTCGCCCGCCGCTGCGGCGCAGGCGAGCCAGGCCGCGGCCGATATGGTGTTGCAGGGCAACGAGCTTTCGCCGATCGCGGAAGCTGTCGATGTTGCGCGCGCGGCGCGCCGGCTCGTGTTCCAGAACTTCGCGTTTTCGGCGGCCTACAATGCGGTTGCCGTGCCGCTGGCGGCGGCTGGCCTCGTGACGCCGCTGATCGCGGCGGTTGCCATGTCGGCGTCGTCGCTGATCGTGATGTTGAACGCGCTTCGGCTCTCGGGGCGGAGCTAGGTAATGGACGCGTTCTTAATCCTCACCATTGCCGCGATCGTGCTCGGCGGAATTGGCGTTCTGTTGTTCTTCTGGACGCTGAAGAGCGGGCAGTACGACGACCTTGACGGTGCGGCGCACCGCGTGCTGATCGACGACGAAGACGACCGGCCGCGTTAGCGTTCGCTGGCCACGATCGTGCGGTAGGCGTGCCAAGTCGCGTGCCCGATCAGCGGGAAGATGACGATCAGGCCGATGAACATCGTGGCAAGCCCGATGGCGGTCAGGACAGCAATGAGCCAGGCCCAGAGCAGCATCGGCCCCGGATGGTGGATGACGGTTTGGAAACTGATCCAGATCGCCGTCAGGACGTCGACGTCATGACGCAGAAGCAACGGCACGGAAATGACGCTGATCGCATAGGTGATCGCCGCGAGCGCGCCGCCGATCAGCGTGCCCACGACGACCATCGTCAGGCCCTGATCGGTTGTCAGCGCGAAGGTGAGGAAGTCGCCGATCGGCGTGTAGTTGCCGTAGCTGAACAGCGCGTAGTTTAACGTGGCGAGCCGCAGCCAAACCAGGAACAGAAACATCAGCGCGAAGGCGAGGAAGGCGAACTGTGGCGGGGAGGGCAGGCGTGTCGCCACGACTTCGCGCAAGGACACGGGTTCGCCCGTCTCATAGCGGCGGCTCATTTCGTAGAGGCCGATCGCGAGCACCGGACCAAGCAGCGTGAAGCCCGCCGCCAACGCAGGTGCCATCGACTCGAGCCCCACGGACCAGAGTCCCGCCGTGACCAGCAGTCCGACGACGACGAACGCGGCGCCGTAGCCGAGGCTGAGCAGCGGGTTGCGCCAAAGATCTTGCCAGCCGCGGCTGAGCCAGCGCCACGGGTCGTCCATGGCTGGCGCGTGGATGATGAGTGGGCTCTTGGCGGCCCAGCGCGGGATGGACTCGGAGTGAACCACTGCGGCCTCCCTCAGTGTGTGTTGTTCAGGATGGCTGGGCGGGCATGGCCGAGCCTTGACCTAGGTCAACGCGGTAGCTGAGCCGTCGCCAGTGTTGATTTCCTCGGATTTCCGCGCATTTGAGGCGGCCGGGCCCATTTCCTTTTGAGCGGCGGCATCCATGTTTCCGCCCTTGGTTCTTCGGGAGACCGGCGTCGTGCGGGCAGTTTTGGTGGTTGGTTTGGTGTTTGGGTTCGTATCAGCCGCGTTGGCCGACGGGCGCCCGAGCGGTGGTCCCAAAGCGGATTGGAGTTTCACCGTCGGCGGCGGTGGTTTGTACACGCCCGACTACGAGGGCTCCGACGATTATCGGTTCCGTGCGCTCCCATATTTCCAGATCGCGTATCAGGATTGGGTGACGCTTTCGGTTCCGGAGGGATTGAAGGTCGCGGCCATCAACGACGGCGCGTTCAAAGCGGGCGCGATTGCCGGGTACCGCTTCGATCGCGATGCAGGCGACGACGTTGCGCTACGTGGTTGGGGCGACGTTGACGGCGTACTCGAAGTCGGTGCTTTTGCGGAATACAAGATCGAAGCGATCAAACTGTCTCTAGAAGCGCGCCAAGGTATTTCGGGCGATGATCCCGGCCTCATCGCGACCCTTGGTCTTCGTTACGAGACACGCGTCGCGGGTACGGTCATTTCGATCGGCCCGAAGATCTCGTGGGTGGACGACGATTACGCACAAACCTATTTTGGGATCACGCCCGCACAAGCTGCAGCCTCATTCGTGGGGTATGCGCCTTATGTGGCCGAGGGCGGGATCAAGGACTACGGCGTGGGTTTGACCGCCGTTCTGCCGCTCGATGACGCATGGTCGTTGACCGGCATTGTTAGCGTGAGCCGCCTCGCGGGCGACGCTGCCGACAGCCCGATTGTCGCCGCGCAAGGGTCGGAAACGCAGGTCACGCTTGGCCTGTTCGCAGGGTATCGCTTTTGACAGACTCACAGGCTTTCAAGGACTCCGTTGGTTTTGGCTCGGCACTGTGGGGCCGCCTCGCTTCGAGTGGCACTCACTGGACTAAGTGATTCCGCTTGCCCTACAGGCCACCCCTGTAAGCCCAAAGTGTGGGCCATTCGCATCATTCCTGGGATAGGTTGCGGGGAGGAAAACTAAAACCTTTCCTTACGACTTTTCCTTTGGTACCGCTTAGTTGTATCGGAGGAGGGCGTGATGATTAGTCCCAAAAGTATTGCCGTTTTGTTTGTCGTCGTTTGCGCAACCCAATTGTCTGCCTGCGCATCGATTATCAAGGGCTCGACCGCGGCCATCAACGTTACGTCGCCCCCCGTGACCGGCGCAAACTGTACGCTGAGTTCGTCTCAAGGCAGTTGGCAAGTCACAACGCCTGCGTCAGTCACCGTGGAACGAAGCAAGGAAGACATTCAGGTCCGCTGCACGAAAGAGGGTTATCAAGACGCGACGGCCATCATCCCTTCAAACTTCGAGGGATGGACGGTCGGGAACTTGATTTTCGGCGGCATAATCGGGGTTGGTGTTGATGCGGCCACTGGTGCGATGAATGACTATCCGAATGCATTCCAAGTACCGATGATCCCGTTGAATCAAGTGACGCTTACCCCACCACCTGGCACGCCAAGCGGAGCGCCGCTCCAAAAGCAGTAGTTCGTCCCGATTGTATCGGCGGACGGCTGCATAACGGCAGAAGAACCTACCGTGCCCGGCCCTGCGTGGCGGCGGTGTTGGACTTGGCGACCAGTTTCGGGTCGCCGGTCCATTCCCAATGCCACGGCTCGAACACGTAGTTGACGAAACCAAAGCGGGCGGCGTTGGCGACGAGCCAGCGGTAGGTTGGCGTTTGCGTTTGGAAGAGGCGGTTCGCGTCGTCCGAGCTCACGGGCGAGAAGCCTGGCGCAGCGCCCACGTAGAGGTCGACCGCGGTGCCGGTCCGGTGGGCGGAGCATTTCGCCTTGGCGATGCCGTTGCATTTGCCGCCGGCGCATTTTGCGGCGTCGTACTCCGGCGAGCGATAGGCCGAGACGATGGTCAGCATGTGTTTGTCGCGCGCGATGCGGCGGTCGTCCGTGCGCGCGGCCGCGATCATGCGGCGGAGCGCGTCGAGCGCGTCGGCGTCGAGTTCCGTCTGTTTGCCGAGCCAACCTTCGCGCGGCTTGGCGTCGGCGAGGTCGCGGTCCGCGGCTGCGGCGGGGCATCCGTCGGCGAAGGCGGCGATGAACGGGCGCGCGCTTTGCCAGGTTTGCTTGAGGGCTGCGAGTGTCGCGCCGTCCATCGCGCCGGTGGGTTTCACGCCGTGGTGCGATTGCCACCTCGCGAGCTTTTCGGCGAAGCGGTTGGTGTCGGGCGCGCAGGCGGTGCCGATGGTGGCGCCGGCTTGCAGCGCGTAGACGCGCCAGCCGGTTTCCGCGCGGCCGAACGGCGCCAGCTCCGCCGTCCCGATCGAGGCCGCGTTCTTCGCGGCGCTGGCCTCGTAGCGCGGGCCATAGCTGCAACTCGGGAAGAGCGCGGCGACGCGCTCCGGCGTGACTTGCGCCGCCCCGAACCAGGTGACGATCAGGCTCGTGCTCACGAGCGCGGCAAAAAACGATTCCATCGAACGCTCACACCGATGCTGCCTTCAGCCTCTATCCGAAGACGTGTCCGGCGTGGCGTGAAGATTTCGCAATGTCGCGCGTGCTGCCACCTGCGCTTGTGCGCAGGGCGCAAGAAGCGTAACGCTCGCAGTGCGGCTGTGGATTGAGGTGTCCCTTGAACAACGAGAACGCGGTGGAGCTTGTGCAACGCGCGCAGGCGTTGGTGGGGGAGGGGCCGGTTTGGGTTGCCGCCGAAGAGACGCTTTTTTGGATCGACATCAAGGGCCTTGGTATTTTCGCGCTTCATCCGGCGACCGGCGGCGTTCGAAGCTGGCCCGCGCCGGAGCGTATCGGCGCGTTGATCCCGCGCGCGCGCGGCGGGTTCGTTGTGCTTGCCAAGAGCGGCATCAAACGCACCGACGTGCCGTTCGAGCGGTTCGAGGGCGTGATGCATCCGGACGCCGATCGGCCGGGGAACCGGTTCAACGACGCAAAGTGCGATCCGCAAGGCCGCTTGTGGGCGGGCACAATGGACGACAACGAGGTCGAGGCGTCGGGGCGGCTCTATTGCATGAGCGATTTGAAGACCATCCGCCGCGCGAAGGACAATGTGAACCTGTCGAATGGGCTTGGATGGAGTCCCGACGGGCGGACGATGTATTTCGTCGAGACGCTGCGTGGTGTCATTTGGGCTTACGACTACGATGTTGATGACGGCGCCGCCACGAACGAGCGTGTGTTCGTTCGTGTGCCGCAGAGCGACGGCTATCCGGACGGCATTTGCGTGGATGCGGAGGGGTGTGTTTGGCTCGCGCATTGGGGCGGCTGGCGGCTCACCCGGTTCACGCCGGACGGCCGCGTGGAGCGCGTGATGAAAATGCCGGTGCCGCAGGTGACCAGCTGTGCGTTCGGCGGTGCGAAATTGGATACGCTCTACATCACCACGGCGGCGATCGGTCTCGATGCACCGGCGCTCGCCAAGGCGCCGCTCGCGGGTAGCGTGTTCGCGTGCCGGCCTGGCGTGCGTGGCGTGCCGGTGGCGGCGTTTCGGGGTTAGCCCGGTGCGTGCACCAGGGCGGGCGTACCGGTCGCTCGAGCGACGTTAAGCAGAAAGACAGAAAGAAAGAGCACCACGAAGAGCACGAAGGTTCACAAAGGTGCACCAAGAGGCTCGGGTCGTTTTGATGTCGGTTCGAGATTCCTAAATCCAATTGGCGCTCCGCGCCGAAGGAAGGTTATGGCGCGAAGCGCCAATCGGAATTGGTGTTCGCATCATCCTTCAGGCTGCACAAACGTCTTCGTGCAGCTTTGTGGACCTTCGTGTTCTTCGTGGTGCTCTTTCCTTCTGTCTGGCTCTCCACCGTTCGAGCGTGTGGCAAGACTCACATCAGCGCTGGTTAGCTCGGCTTTGGTACGCGTGTGGCGTTTCGTACTTTTGCGCGTCTTGCTTTGATCAACGTTGCGAGGGCGACGCGGCAGTCGGGCGAGAGTCTTTTTCGGTTGGCCAACAGGCAGGCGCGGACGCGGCCTTCGCCGGGTTTGACACCGTGGCAGAGGATCGTGACGTCGCCACGGCACGCGTCGCGCGCGGCTGCGACCGCGGGGCGCGGGGCGGCGCTGACGTCGAGAGACAGCGCGAAGAGAAGTGCGGTTGAGGCGAACAAGATGCGCATGGGAGCTCCTTTCCGTCTAACCTTTCGGCTTTGAGCGTTTCAGCTTGCGTCCGGACGGCGGTGCTGATTCCGCGGTCTTCGGCAGCGGGTTGCTTGCCGCCTTGTCGCCCGGGTGCTGCACGGGCGCGTTGAAGGCGCAGATGTCGAGGTTTTTGGCGACGCGCTTGTAGAAGTCGGGTGCCGGATTGCGGCGTTGGGCTTTGAACTCCTCGAAGGCCTTCGAGGCCGTGTCCATCACCTCGATGCGCGGGCGTTCGGCGGCGGGTATGTCGGCCGCCATGCGCGCGCGCAGAATCGGATCGCGTTTCGCCTCCTCCTTGATGACGCCGCTGTCGACTTTGGGGTCGCCCCGGTTCAGCTTTTGGACGTACTGCATGCCCTCCAAGACGCGGCCGAACGCGGTCAGGTTGCGATCGAGCCGGCGCGGCGCGTGACCGATCGGGATGTAGAATTCGGTGCCGCCGGTGTCCGGATCCGTGTCGCGTGCCATCGCGACGGTGCCCGGGCAGTGCACCAGCCACATGCGGCCATCATCCCAGTCGCGGCCGACGGGGAAGCCTTCGATGTGGCCCACTTCCTTTGCGAAAAGGTCGGGCGAGCCCAACGGTGTGAACGGCGTGTCGCCGGTGATCTTCTGGTCGAATTCGGCCTTCAGCGGCGGCCATTCCGGGAGCTTCTTGTCGTCGCCTTCGCCGATGCCGCCTTGGGCGACAAAGCCGTCGATGACGCGGTAGAAGCTTTTGTTGTCGTAGAATTTCGCGCGGACGAGCGCGCGAAAGCGCTCGACGTGTTTCGGCGCAAACTCGGGCGCAAGCTCGATCAGGATGCGGCCGTAATTCGTGTCCATGACGACGAGGTTTTCCGGATCGACCTTGCGCCACTCGTCCGCGTGCGCCGCCATGGTCAGAGCGCCGGCCGCAAACGCCGCCAGCAAGATGTGCCTATGCATTGTGTCCCCCTTGGGGTGAGTATAGCGGCATCAGGTCCAGGTATCGAACGCGTTGACGATTTCGTGTGTTTTGCAAAAGTCGCGCAATTCGGTCACCGCTTGCAACCGCCCGCTGAATTTTTCCTTGAGCAATACGAACGCCAGCTTTGCGACTTCCGCGGGTGGAATCGTCACCCAAAACTCGTACTCGTCGCGGCCGAACGTCAACGCCGCCGTCGGGCCTCTGTCGTAGGCGTGCATCCGGATCGCACCGTCGGCCTGCAGTTGAAGTTGGATGGAGCGGAATTCGGCGCCCTCTTGCCGTGCGATTTCTATATCGTGCGCCATGAGACGGGTCCTTGTCGTACCTGCCAGGGTTCGCATCCTGCCGGGAGACTACTTGCGGTCGCAATGGCTTCGAAAATTGCCAGCGTGTGGACCTTTCGCGCTCGTTAACGGCTGCCTATGATGGCCGCCGATGAGTCGGGGAGGGATTTCTATGAAGTTTTCACGGGCAGCTTTGTTGATTGCGGTCGCGGCCATGGTGGCCGGGCCCGCGATGGCGGCTAAGAAGAAGGCGCCGCCGGCGCCGAAATGCGTGAAGGACAAGGTGCTTAGCGCCTTCCAGATGCGCATGTTGCAGACGGAACTTGTGGTCGGCGCGCTATCCTGCAAGCTGACGCCGCGCTACAACGAATTCGTGACGGCCTACCGGCCGGATCTCATGACGGCGCACAAGGCGCTTATGAAGTATTTCGGCCGCGAGTCGAAGCTCGAGGACTACAAGTCCCGCACCGCGAACGAGGCCTCGCAGCGCAGCCTCGCGAACATCACCGAATTCTGCCTCTATTCATCGGCGATGTACGACAAGCTGCTGGGACCTGAGAAGCCGAAGCTTCCGGAGTTCGCGATGAACGAACCGGCGGCGAACCGCCACGGCCAAGAGGTTTGCGGAACGCCGTCCTTGGTGACCGCGTCGACGACCGGGAAAGTTGTTCCGATGCCGCGCGCGAAACCGGAGATCGCGGGTGCGACTCCGGCGGTTGTGCCTGAGCCAGTGCCGGCCCCGGCGCAACAATAGGCGTCATAAGGTCAAACAAGATAGGGCGCGTCCTTCGGGACGCGCCCTTTCTCTTTGGCTCAGCGCCTGCGCGATCAGTTCACGTTGATCTCGGCGCGGCGGTTGCGCGCTTCCATCTCGCGGTCGCCGGTTTGGACCATGAGCATGGTTTCGCCTTTGCCTGAGGCCGTGATCGAGTTCGCCGGAATGCCTTCGCTCACCAGCGCTTTTTTCACGTTGCCCGCGCGGCGGCTCGAGAGGCGTTGGTTGTAACCGTTCGAGCCGACCGTGTCGGTGTGTCCGGTCACCAGAATTTGGACGTAGCCTTCGCGCATGGCGACCGTGGCCGCCTCGCGGACAACTTCCATCGCGCTCGCGTTCAGGTTCGCTTTGTTGAAGCCGAAGTAGACAATGAATTGACGCGGCGCAGGTGCCGGGGCCGGCGGCGGTGCGCTCATCACGGGCTGCGGCGCCATCGGTTCGGCATCCGCCTGCAGGTCAAAGCGCAAGCCGACGGTCACCGTGTGGTTCTCGTTCTCCATCTCGATGCCGCCGAGGCCGGCAACGCGGAACTCCGGCTCCTCGCTGGTCATGAAGCGGTAGGTGAGCACGAAGTCGACGCGGTTCGTGAGTTCATGCGTCAGCTGCACGATCGCTTGGGCCGCGAAGACCCAATCGTCGTCGTCGAGAAGCGTGAAGCGCGAGTCGGCTTCGATCAGATTGCCGCCGACACCCAAACCAACGGACAGCGCCGTACGCTCCGAAAGGTCGATGTCGTGGACGAAGTTCAGCATGTGCGTGAACTGTTCGATGCTGCCGGGGTTGGGCGGTCCGCCGCAGGGGCCGCCGAAGCTGATGCAATCTACGTCGTTCTCTCGCCAGCCGGCTTCGAACTCCAGGCGCCAGTTCGTTTCCCAGCGATAACCGACTTCCACGAAGGCGGCCCAGCCGGATTCGAATTCGGCTTCCCAGTTCAGCGGACCTACGCCGACCCGATCGAGATCGGCGTCGTCCACCCAGTTCGCGCCGCCCTCGAGGCCGACATACCATCCTTGCGGACGGTGACCGGCCGAAGCGCTTGTCGCGAGCGCATAGATCGACAGCCCCAACGCTGAAGCCAAAAGCGCGTTCTTAAACATCGAAAGTCCCCCAACATTCATCCGGCGAACCGGCGCCATTTCTTCGCCGGAGAGCCGAATTTCCCCTTGACGAATCAGCAATATGAGGGTGCACGGGTCAAACGAATCCGCGAGATTCGCTTAACTTGGCTGGGAAGTGTGCCCGTAAAGACAAAGAGCGGCCCTTGCAGGGCCGCCCTTATGCGTACTTTAGGTTGAATCTGGCCGGGTTGGTTAATTCAGGTCGATCGTCGCCCGGCGGTTCTGCGGCTCTTTCACGCTGTCCGCGGTTTGGACCAGCAGCTCGGTTTCGCCCCGGCCGGTGCTGGTGATGGCGCCGTTCGGGATGCCCTGGCGGACCATTTCAGCCCGGACGGTATTCGCGCGGCGGACGGAAAGGCGCTGGTTGTAGGCGTTGGTGCCCATCGTGTCCGTATGGCCCGTAATCAGGATCGACGCCGATCCGCCTTGCCTGGCCGTTTGGACGGCTTCGGAAATCACCCGCTGGGCCTCGGACGTCAGCGTGTATTTGTTGTAGCCGAAGAAGACGATGAACTGGCGCGGCGGCGCGCTGGGGGTTGTCGGCGCGGGCGGCGGCGGGGGCGGCGCGGCGTAGGGTTCCTGGGCCGACTGCAGCGCGTAGCGGATGCCAAGCGTTACGGCGTGCTTCTCGTAGTCGTCGGAGCCCACGATCGTGCGTGTGACCGGGCCGGGACCTCCGGACGGGAAGATCATCCTGTAGTCGGGTTCCATCACGCGCAGATAGCGATAGTTGAGCGACAACGCTGTGCGTTGACCGATCATGTAGTTCACGCCCGCGATGCCCTGGTAGGCAAAGTTCCAGTTGTCGTCTTCCGCGGTGCCGTTTGCCGGCAGTGTCAATTCCATATTCGAGAAGTCGCCGCCCGCGCCCGCGCCGAGCGAAAGGGAAATCTTGTCGGTCAGCGTGAGGTCGTAGAGGACGTTCGCCATCGCGGTCGCTTCCCAGAGCGAGCCCGCTGCGCCGGCGATGGGAACGCCGACGGGGTTTAGGTAGCTCTCGAGATCGTTGTCGCGATAGCCCGCTTCGAACTCGACGCGGAAGTGACTGTTCCACGAATAGCCGACGGTCGCGAGCGCGAGCCAGCCGGTTTCGAACGTCGACGTTCGGGCCGCGCCGTTGAATCTGTTCTTCCAGTCATCGACCCAGTTCGCGCCGCCTTCGAGGCCCAGGTACCAACCATTGATGTGCGCTGCCGATGCATTGCCCGCGAGTGCAAGCAAGAACGCGGAGCCAATGAGAGTTGCTCTCAGAGTCATAGGACACCCCTTCTCAATCTGTTTTGCTGACCGCCGCATGCGCGGTGGCCGCCCCTTCTTCTTTGAGTCCGGGGTGCAACCGATGGGGTGCGAAGTCAAATACAAGGATTCGTTGGTGTTGCATTTCGCGGAATTCCGGCGAAAACGAAAACGCGAAGAGCGGGCAGATGCCCGCTCTTCGACTCCCGGTTGTCGGATTTTCCGTTGATTCGCAGCGAATCGCCGCGATTCGGCGGCTATTTCATGTCGATCGTCGCGCGCCGGTTTTGCGGCTCCTTCACACCGTCGCCGGTGCGCACCATGAGGTCGCCTTCGCCGTGGCCTTCGGCCGTGATGGCGGCGGCGGGGATGCCCATGCCGACGAGCGCGTTGCGGACCGCTGCCGCGCGGCGTTCGGAGAGGTTTTGGTTGTAACCCGGCGAGCCTGAGCTGTCGGTGTGCGCGATGATGTGGATCGCAGCCGCGCCGAATTCCTTCGCGGCGCCCGCTGCGTCGCCGACGACACGTTGCGCTTCTGGCACGAGTTCCGCGCTATCCAGGCCGAAGAAGACGATGAACTGCGGCGGTGCGGCTGCTGGCGGCGGAGGTGGCGGCGGGGGAGGGGCGGGCGGCGCCTCGACTGCCGGTGCGGGACGGGAGCGGCCGCCATCGAACGCGAAGCGAAGACCCAACGTTGCCGTATGCTTGCCGAGATCGCCCAAGAACGAGGTCTGCTGCACCGTGTTCGGTGCGGTTGCGGCCGTGTATTCCGGCGCGTCGGCATGGAGGTAGCGGTAGTTCACGAAGAGCTGCGTCTGGTCGCCGATCGCGTAGCTCAGGCCTGCGATGCCTTGGTAGGCGAGGACCCATTCGTCGTCGTCGAAGCCGAGTGTGCCGACGTCGAGGTTCGCCTGATCGGCGCCAATGCCCGCACCGATGCTGAGCGTCAAGCGATCGCCCAAGTGGAAGTCGTAGAGCAGGTTTGCCATCACGGTGAATTCGCTGAGGTCGCCGTCGGGCGCGAGATTGCCGGGCGCGGGCGCGAGTCTGCGCAGGCTTTCGATTTCGTTGTGGCGGTAGCCGACTTCGAGTTCGGCGCGGAGGTCGTTCCCGAACGCGTAGCCCAAGGATCCGAAGATCGCCCAGCCGGTGTCGAAGTCGGCGTCGTAGGTCGCGCTATTGGTGATGACGCCGGTGACGGCGGTTGCTTGGAAGAAGCGCTCGCTACCGACCCAGCCGGCGCCGCCTTCGATCGCGGCGTAGGTTCCGCGCAGTTCGCTTGCGCCCGCTTGCGATGTGAGCGCGATGAACGCCGCGCCGGCGAGCAGAGTGTATTGAAACTTCATCGTTTGGTCCTTCCGCATCGGCCGGCGCTCCATGAGAATCGTTGCGCCGTGCGTTCGTACCGTTGTCGCGCGGGTAGGCTTAATCATCTGTAAATTCGCGCGAGCACACCGGCGGAGAAAAAGAGAAGGGCGGCATCGCTGCCGCCCTTCACACCACACGGAGGATAGTTCACTTCAGTCTACTACTTGGTAGTCCCGCTCTAGCTCGCGGTTAGTTCAGATCGATCGTCGCGCGGCGATTTTGCGGTTCCTTCACGCCGTCGCCGGTTTGGACCATGAGTTCCGACTCGCCCTTGCCGCCGGTCGAGATAGCGCTCGCCGGAATGCCGAGGTCGACGAGGGCCGACTTCACAGCCGCCGAGCGGCGCATCGAGAGCGCGTCGTTGTAGCGGTTCGAGCCGACGGTGTCGGTGTGGCCGACGACCATGATCGAGGCCGAGCCGTATTCCTTCGCGGCCGCTGCCGCGTCAGACACGACGCGTTGGGCTTCCGGCGTCAGGTTCGACTTGTTGAAGCCGAAGAAGACGATGAACTGCTTCGGTGCCTTCGGCTGGGCCGGCGGCGGCACTTGCGGCTTCGGCGGTGCCGGAGCGCGGTCGGGCTGCAGGTCGAAGCGCAGGCCGAGCAGGACGCTGTGGTCGGACTTTTCCCACGTGACCTTGCTGCCTTCTTGCGGCGAGAAGCCTTCCGGGTCGTCCGCTAAGAGGTAACGGTAGTCGGCGTAGATCTGCCAGCGATCCGAAAGGTCATAACCGACTTGCGCGATCAGCTGACCGGCGACAACATAGTCATCCAGATCGGGCTGTGAGTTGGTGTTCGAGATCAGCGCTTGGTCTGCGACGACGAGAACGCCGCCAACGCCGGCGCCGACGGAGGCGCTGAAGCGGCCGCCAAGCGGGATGTCATAGAGAACGTTGACCATTTGGGAGAATTCCCAGACGCCATCGTTCCGGCTCGGAGGGCTGCACGGACCCGCGCCGGTGTTGTTCGAAACGCAATCGATGTTGTTGTCGCGGTAGGCGACTTCGAGTTCGGCCCGCCAGCGGCCCCAATCGTACCCGACGGCGCCAGCGATGATGTAGCCGGTTTCGAACTCGTCTTGGCCGGCCGAGGTGTTGTTCGTGGGGCCGACGACGTAATCGGTGTCGGTCAGCCAGTTCCAGCCTGCCCCCAGGCTCATGTACCAGCCCTCAGCGGCGCTGGCCGTCGACGCGAGCGCCATGGCGGACGCCGCAAGCAATGCAGTTCGCAGTTTCATGAAAGTATCCCTCCTTCGCGTGGTGCCCCCACGGATGAAGGGAAATGGTTAATAACTCGTTAATTTGACCCAACCTGTGGTGGTGTGCGGCCTAGATATTGTGTTGGTCGAGCAACAGGCGTGGCGTTGGCGGAAGTGTTCGCCAAGAAAAAGGGCGGGTCCTTTGTGACCCGCCCTTCGAACTTCGCGTGCTTGGATCGACTAGTTCAGGTCGACCGTGGCGCGGCGATTCTGCGGTTCCTTCACGCTGTCGCCGGTCTGCACCATGAGTTCCGACTCGCCCTTACCGGAGGTCGAGATCGAGCCTTCCGAGACGCCTTTGCCGACCAGGTTGGCCTTCGCAGCGTTCGCACGGCACTCAGAGAGCTTTTGGTTGTAGCTGTTCGAGCCGACCGTATCCGTGTGGCCGACGATGCGAACCGACGCCGAACCGGACGACTTCGCAGCCGAAGCCGCTTCGCTCAACACCGCATCGGCTTCCGCCGTGATGTTGCACTTGTTGAAGCCGAAGAAGATGATGAA
>CAZXAQ010000044.1:0-32050 GCA_964638635.1 uncultured Flavobacteriaceae bacterium | reverse complement strand
CTCATTCACCAATTCAGCGAGCGGCACCACCCGGCTTACAAGCCCTGAGCGTTCGGCTTCTGCAGCGTCCATCATCCGCCCGGTCAAGCACATTTCCATCGCCTTCGATTTGCCGACAAAGCGCGTGAGCCGTTGCGTCCCGCCGATCCCCGGCATCACGCCAAGCTTGATCTCCGGCTGACCGAACTTCGCGTTCTCGGCCGCGATGATGAAATCGCACATCATCGCCAACTCGCATCCGCCGCCAAGCGCGAACCCCGCAACCGCCGCAATCACGGGCTTGCGAAACGCCGTAAACCGGTCGTGAAACCCACCAAAGAGATCTTCGCTATAGGTCTCGGCGTAACTCTTTGGCTGCATCTCCTTGATGTCGGCCCCGGCCGCAAACGCCTTCTCCGATCCCGTGATCACAACTGCGCGAACGCCTGAATTGGCCGCGGCCTGATCCAGCGCCTTCGCCAATTCCCCCACCAGCTGCGCATTCAGCGCATTCAACGCCTGCGGCCGGTTCAATGTGATCAGCAACACCGCGCCGCGCGTCTCGGTCTTGATCGTCTCGAAGGTCATGAGGGCACCGCCTGAAATTTGGCGAGCGGTTTAGCCCAAGCGCATCCATGGCGCCAGCACACAAATTCCTGTGCACAGCGCGCTTGCGGCTTGAATTGACTTGGCGCAACGACGGTCCGCGCAAACGCGCATAACGGCCGACAATGACCCCTCGCCCGCTCCGAGCCCTCGGGCTGATCTTGGTTCTTTCCGTGCCCATCTACGTCTGGGGCGTTTTCTATCCGATCAAGGGCTTGCCGTTTGGTCTGCCCGGCACCGCGGTCATGATCGTGATCCCCGCGCTCGTCGCCTCGCTGATGATGCTGCAAGAAAGCGGCCGCGCCGCCGTCACCGCGCTATGGCGGCGCGTGTTCGACATCGAGCGCGTCAACAGCCCAGGTTGGATGGCGTTCGCGTTTCTCACCATGCCCGCCGCAACTTCTGTCGCATATTTTGCCATGCAAGCCGTTGGCCTCCCGCTCCCGCCGAACCCAACCATCGACATCGCCGCTCTTCCCGTTGCGTTCATCGCCTACTTCGCCGGCGCCGCGTTGGAAGAAGTCGGATGGACCGGCTACTGCACCGAGCCGCTGCAAGCACGCTTCGGCGTCCCCGTTGCAGCCATGATCATTGGCGGCGTTTGGGCCGCATGGCACCTCATCCCCTGGATCGTCATCCAAGGCCACGCGGCGAGTTGGGCCGTCGGCGAAACCGCACTGACGGTACTCATGCGAGTCGTCATGGGCTACATCTACGCCCGCGGCGGCAAGAGCCTGTTTCTTGCGACGCTTTTCCACGCCACGATCAACGTCAGCTATAGCCTCTTCCCAAACGGCGGCTCGCATTACGACCCAACGGTCGTCGCGATCGTCTTGATGATCGGCTTGCTCGCAGCCGCCTTCGCCGCCCGGCGCGCCCGCTGACGCAATCGAGCCAACCCGCCGTGTTGCAGCCCCCTTGACAGTCGCCAATATTTCCATATTTATAGAACTATGGAATCAAAAACCGTCATTTTCGCACTCGAAGCCCTGGCCCAAGAACATCGCCTCGCGGTCTTTCGTGCGCTCGTTCAAGCGGGCCGCGGGGGACTGACGCCCTCGCATTTGAGCGACACGCTGGACCTGCCCGCCCCCACGCTCTCGTTCCACCTCGCCCAGCTGAAACACGCTGGCCTGATCACGGTGATCCGCGAAGGCCGCTCGCTGATCTACAGCGCCGATTACGACGCCATGCGGGGCGTCATCGATTTCCTCACCGAAAACTGCTGCGCGGGCGCCACCTGCGCGGCAACCAAGCCCAAGGAGAAGTCCCATGAAACGGCTACACGTGCACGTCGTCGTGCCTGATCTCGATCAGTCGATCCGCTTCTATTCGACATTGTTCGGCGCCCAGCCGTCGAAGCGCCAACCCGATTACGCGAAGTGGATGCTGGAGGACCCGCGCGTCAACTTCGCGATCTCAACCCGTGCGGCGCGCGAACAAGGCGTCGACCACGTCGACATTCAAGTCGACAGCCGCGTCGAACTCGACGAACTCGCAAAGCGTCTAAAGCAAGCCGGCGCATCGACGTTCGACGAAGAAGCAACCACCTGCTGCTACGCGAAGAGCGACAAGACCTGGGTGAACGACCCCGCCGGCGTCCGCTGGGAAACGTTCTACACGTTCGGCGACGCGACGACCTACGGCGAAAATGCTGCCGAACTCGAGCCAGCGGCCTCGTGCGGCGCCGCATGCGCACCGCCCGCACCCGAGCCGCAACCGAAAGCGGCGGCACCAGCATGCTGCGGGTAGCCTACCTATGCCTATTCCCGCGCAAAACGTGCTGTTCCTCTGCACCGGCAACTCGGCGCGCTCGATTATGGCCGAGATGTACTTGAACCACGCGGGCCAAGGCCGCTTCCGCGCCTTCAGCGCCGGCAGCCTGCCAAAGGGCGAAGTCCACCCGCTCTCGCTCGAGACCTTGCGCGCCGCCGGCATCCCCATCGCCGGCGCGCGCTCCAAAAGCTGGGACGAGTTCGCAAAACCCGGCGCACCGCAAATGGATATCGTCATCACCGTCTGCGACAACGCCGCCGCCGAAGCCTGCCCCATCTGGCCCGGCGCGCCGGTAAAAGCACATTGGAGCTTTCCCGATCCCGCCGCAGCACAAGGCAGCGAGGCCGAACGGCGCACGGCTTTCGCGAAAATCTTCGCCGACATCCGCCGCGCCATCGACCGCCTGATCGCGCTCTCGGCCGCCACACCGAACCTCGCCCAACGCATCAACGAAATCGGACCGGACTAAATGCGCTGCGCCTTCGCCGAAGCCCTCGGCACAGCCTTCCTTCTCGTCGCCGTTGTCGGCTCCGGCATCATGGCCGAGCGCCTGGCGCAAGGAAACGACGCCGTCGCTTTGCTCGCCAACGCACTCGCGACCGGCGGCGCGCTCGTTGCGCTGATCACCGTATTTGCACCGATCTCAGGCGCTCACTTCAACCCCGCCGTCACGCTCTTCGAATGCATCGCAGGCCGCAAACCATGGCGCGAGATGATACTTTACGTCCCGGCGCACATAGCGGGCGCGATCACAGGCGTCATCGTCGCGCACGCGATGTTCGAACTCCCGCTGGTTCAAGCTTCGACGCACACCCGCGCCAGCGCAGGCGAACTCATCGGCGAGGTTGTCGCAACGTTGGGCCTTCTCCTCACGATCTGGGGCACGTCGCGCGCAAGGCCCGAGGCCGTGCCCACGACAGTCGCGGCCTACATCGTCGGCGCCTACTGGTTCACCTCATCGACGTCTTTTGCAAATCCAGCGGTGACGCTGGCCCGCTCGGTCACCGACACATTCGCCGGGATCGCACCGTCCTCAGTCCCGGGCTTCCTCGCGGCGCAGTTGATCGGTGTACTTCTCGCGATCGGTGCGGCGAAACTGCTCGGCGACCGCTAACGCTGACACGCCGCACAAAAGAACGTCGAGCGCCCCGACTGCACGATCCGCCGCACGACGCCGCTGCAGCCCTTCTTCAAGCAGGGCTCCTCTTCGCGATCGTAGACGAGAAAACTGTGCTGAAAATACCCGAGCTCGCCGTTCGCCTGCTTGTAGTCGCGCAAGCTCGACCCGCCCGCTTTGATCGCCGCACGCAGCACCGCCTTCACCTCAGGCACCAGCTTCTGCGAACGTTCGCCCACGATCGTCGACGCCAACCGCTTCGGCGAAATCCCCGTCCGGAACAGCGCCTCGCACACATAGATGTTGCCGAGCCCCGCCACGACGCGCTGATCGAGCAACGCCGCCTTGATCGGCGTGCGCTTGCCTTTCAGCGCCTCATCCAACATCGCCGGTGAAAAATCGCTCGACAGCGGCTCCGGCCCAAGCTCCGCGAGATACTTGTACGTCGAAACCTCCGACGCCTTGAACAAGTCCATCATCCCAAAGCGCCGGTGATCCGTGAACGTTACGCGCGCGCCCTTGTCCGTCTCGAACACGATGTGATCGTGCTTGCCGGCTTCGGGCGTCGCGTGCACGAACGAGCCCACCTTCGCACCCTCGATCGAAAACCGCCCCGACATGCCGAGATGCATGATCAACACCTCGCCGCTGTCCAAGTACGCGAGGATGTATTTCGCCCGCCGCGTCAGCTTCTCGACCCGCCGCCCTGTTAACCGTTCGGCAAACTTTGGTGGCAGCGGAAAGCGCAAATCGCCGCGCCGCGCGATCACGCGCGCGAATTTGCGCCCCTCAAGCACGGGCACGAGCCCCTGGCGCACGGTTTCGACTTCGGGCAATTCCGGCATGGGACGCTGTGTAACCTAGCTCAAGGAATTTGCGAGCACTATGTAAGGGTGAACTCCATGACCGACGAAAAACCCACCGTTTCCTTCGGCTTCCGCACCGTGGCGGAGGACGAGAAATCGCGCCTCGTCGGTGAAGTCTTCTCCAGCGTCGCCCGCCGCTACGACGTCATGAACGACCTGATGTCGATGGGCGTGCACCGCCTCTGGAAAGACGAGTTGATCGATTGGCTCTCGCCTGAACCCGGCATGCGCCTGCTCGACGTCGCGGGCGGCACGGGCGACATCGCCTTCCGCTTCTTGGAGCGCTTGAAGGACAAACCCGGCGAAGCCGTCGTCTGCGACATCAATCCGGACATGCTCGCCGTCGGCCGCGAACGCGCCCGCGACAGAGGTTTAGCCGAGCGCGTAACGTTTTCCTGCGGCGACGCAGAAAGACTGCCGATGCCGGACGCAAGCTTCGACGCCTACACAATCGCCTTCGGCATCCGCAACGTCACCCACATCGACAAGGCACTCGCCGAGGCCCACCGCGTGCTCAAACCCGGCGGCCACTTCCTCTGCCTCGAATTCTCGAAAGTCGACAATCCGGTCTTGAGCCAGCTCTACGATTTCTGGTCCTTCAACGCGATCCCGCTGATCGGCCAAGCCGTCACGAACGACCGCGCGTCGTATCAATACCTCGTCGAAAGCATCCGCCGCTTCCCGCCGCAAAAAGACTTCGCCGACATGATCACCGCCGCAGGCTTCAAACAGGTGAAATGGCGCGACATGACCGGCGGCATCGTCGCGATGCACTCGGGCTGGAAGCGCTAGCGCCATGGTCAAGAGTTTCACGCGAAGCCGCGAACAGAAGAAAAGACGCGAACAAGCGGTCGCCTTTTTCTCGCGCGAAGCGCAATCCGAATCTCATCGCGCCTGCGGCGCAAGAGAAGAGCACCACCCTTTCGCGTCTTTTCTTCTGTTCGCGGCTTCGCGTGAAACCCTTTCGGCCGTGAAGCCGCAGCGGGGCGACACCTGATGTTCCGCTCGCTCGCCATGATCGCCCGCCTGATGCGCGCCGGCCGCGTGCTCGGCCAATATGGCGTGCTGCCGCCGCCGGAATGGACCGACCTCGCCCCGCCGCAAGCGAAACTCCTCAAATACCTATTCCCCAAATCGAAAGCCGACGCGCAGGGCCGCAGCGGCGAACGCCTCGCCCGCGCCCTCACGAAACTCGGGCCCAGCTACATCAAGATGGGCCAGTTCATTGCGACCCGCCCCGACGTCATCGGCCCCGACATCGCCCGCGACTTGTCCGAACTGCAAGACCGCCTGCCGCCCTTCCCCGCCGACCAAGCGCGCCAGATCCTCGCAGCGGAACTCGGCGACAACCTCGCACGCCTCGGCGACATCGGCGAAGCCATCGCCGCCGCCTCGATCGCGCAAGTTCACAAGGTCGAGCTGCGCACGAAGGAAGGCGAACCGAAACAATTCCGCGCGATCAAAATCCTGCGCCCCAACATCGAACGCGACTTCGCCCGCGAACTGGAAGCCTTCGCCTGGGCCGCGCGCCAAGCCGAATATTTCGGCGGCGCCGAAGGCCGCCGCATGAAACCGACGGCCGGCGTGGACACACTCGCCCGCTCCGTCGCCATCGAAATGGACCTGCGCCTCGAAGCGGCTGCCGCCGCCGAGTTCGCGAACAACATCAAAAACGACCCCGACTTCCGCGTCCCCGAAGTCGATTGGGACCTGACAACGCGCCGCGTGCTCGCAACCGAGTGGATCGACGCAACCCCGCTCAAAGACATCGACACGCTGCGCGCCAAGGGCCACGACCTAAAGCGCATCGCGACGAACGTCATCCAAAGCTTCCTGCGCCAAGCACTGCGCGACGGCTTCTTCCACGCCGACATGCACCCCGGAAACCTATTCGTGGACGCAAAAGGCAAGCTCGTCGCGGTCGACTTCGGCATCATGGGCCGCCTCGACACGCTCTCGCGCCGCTTCATGGCCGAAACGCTGGCCGGCTTCTTGAGCCGCGACTACCGCCGCGTCGCCGACATCCACCTGGCGGTCGGCTTCGTCCCCCCGCGCCACAGCGTCGAAGACTTCGCCCAAGCCCTGCGCGCGATCGGCGAGCCGATCTTCGGAAGACCCGCGAGCAACATGTCGATGGCGCGCCTGCTCACGCAGCTCTTCGAAGTCACCCGCATGTTCGACATGGAAATGCAGCCGCAACTCGCGATGCTGCAAAAAACCATGGTCGTCGTCGAAGGCGTCGCCCGCCAACTCGACCCCGAACACTCGATCTGGGACTCCGCCAAACCCATCGTCGAACAATGGATGATCGACCAAGTAGGCCCACAAGCGCGCCTAAACCAAGCCGCCGAAGGCTTCAACACGCTCGGCCGCGCCCTCGCCGCCTTCCCCGACGTCCTGAAGAACGCCGAACAAATCGCGGCCCAACTCTCTCAAGGCGGCGTCAAACTCCACCCCGACTCCACCCGCGCCATCGCCGAAGCCCAAACCCGCCAAACCGCCCACGCCCGCATAGCCATCTGGATCGGCGCGCTAGCGCTAGCCGCGCTAGCGATCGCGCAGCTCTAACCGCCTGGGACCGCCGGCTTCCAGCCGGCCCTTTCTTCAACCAAACAACCGCCACCCCCAAGGCCGCCAACACCCAGGGGCGGGGGGGGGGCTTCCAGCCCGCTCTTTCTAACTCGAACATCAATCAGACGTGGGCTTGAGGTTATCGGTATACCGTCCCTTTATTTCTTACTCCTGATGCCGTAACCACATTTCGGTTCTACAGCTCTCGCCTGTCGATAGCGCGACGCCAATCACCTATCGCTTCCTGTACAACCTCAGAGATCGCGCGTTTTATACCCGACCGCACCCGCATTTTTACACTAACGGTGCCGCCACCTTGCTCATTCGTCTCCCGTTCAATTTCGACTGTCACCATTTGCGCTTGCGGCGCTTCGTCGTCGCCTATGTTGTCAGGCGGCGTCAACAGGCGAGGCTCGTCATTTACCACCAAGGTCAAATCACCGCCGCAAAGCGCGAACGCGCCCGGCAACAGGTCAACCGCGTAGGCGATAGAAACGCCCTCTCCTTCCAGCACACGCTGTCGCTTGATGCGGGAGTGCTTGTAGAAGTCGGCAATGTCGCGGCACGCCCGGAGAGACGGGAACCGCTCACATAGGTCCTTGCAGAACGACTCCCAGCTCGCGTGCCGCGTGCTGAGGTTGTGATCGTGCACCCAATCGGCGACGTGCCACACGGCAACACAGGCGTTGATCGCATGGTCTATCGCGTTCGTGCGATTGTTGGCGACCTCGGCTTCTCTGAGGCGCGCAAGCTCGCGTTCAGCCTTCTGAAGCATCTCATCGACAGTTGAAAAAGGCCACGCTGTCGGCGCAATAGGTGTGGACATCTTTACCTCTCATTCGGAGCGCAGGCCGCTCGACATACGATTGAGCCGCGACGGGTTGCCGAGTGTAGATGGACCTAGCCTGAACTCGCCCTCAATGGTCCAGACGGACCGATAGGTGCGAAACGCAGTAAACAGACGGATGGCAGATCCTTTTGCGTGATCATGTGAACAGGTAATGCAGCTCCATATTGCCAGGCGCATCACCTCGGGCTCCATTGCTATGGGCGGTTCTTTGCCTGCGTGCGGCGGCGCTGTGAAAGCTTCGATGCCTTTCCTTGTGCATGCCCCCGAGGAAACCACTTGAGTTGATAACGTCCGCTTCGGCGAAGCCACTCGATTATGCACGCGCGTGTCGTGATAGAGAGTTGGTCAATCGTTTCGCGAAACGATGGGTCCCGGAATGGATCACCGAAAATTAGTGAAAGCTCATCGGCCAAGAGCGAGCCGTGATGCAAGTGTTGGCTACGCACCGTTTGCGGCCGCATGCGAAGCTTGTAGAGCTTAGCCGCTAACGCCGAATCAATCAGGCTTGTCACGACATCGTAGATGTTTGCGTCCTTGAACTTCTTGCCAGGAGGCTTCAGCGCTTCACAGGCGACGACGTGGAAGGCAGCGTACGCGGTCTGTTGCGAAGGCCACATCGACTGTGCGATCGAGTAAGCGTTGCATGAGTTGAGAAACTGCTGTTGAAGGTCCGCGGGCAAAATGGTGAATGCACGCCATAAGTCCTCAACGTCCTGTGGCACTGCAATCTGCGATTCAGAAATTCCAGTGATCGCGCGATCTAGATTGGGCCGTTGAATTAGTTGGCGCAAGATTGTCGGTGCAGCACCGAGGTTTGGAAACGCAGGCGGCAGGCCATTTTCGACGTAACCAACTTGCCTTAGCACGCAATCGACTTCGCCCGTTGCTGCATTGATATCCTGGGTCCATTGATACTCCGATTGTTCGGACTGAAGGTGGATACCCAGGATCGGGCTGAGAACGAGTCGGAGTTCACGTCGCAGCCGATCGAATTGTTCGACCACTCCCTCCACACCAATGCCTTCAACCCATGCATCAATAATTAAGGCTTGCGGTCCGTATATCGAGTTGGGGACGCGTGAAGGCGGTCCCAGCCTGAGCGACGTGTTGAGCCACAATTCTCCCGCCCACCGGCGGCCAAAGTAAGTAAGCCAACCGCGGCGATGCTGCCTATCAAGGCGCTTTTGCTTAAGCCGATCCGCGACCGTGGCGAGGAACTCCTGCACAGTGCTGAGAGGTGTTTCCGGAGTTCCGCCTGGTTTGGCGGAAAAGTGAAGGTCGCCACCTCGAACTTTCTCCCAAGCAATCAAAATTGTTGGAACGTTTTGTCCCGGAGCCAAGCCAATGGTCATTGACCCAGAGTTTTCGTCGGGGTCGAGCTGACTCATTTGGGCAGATGACCAGGATCGCGCCCCGCATTCAGCGCGCAGGTGAGCCAAATAGTCATGCGCATGTGCGGCGGGAATAGATGCATTTATTGGCCAGTGAGCCACGTCAAACCGGTGGTCCGACAACTCACGCATTCCGCCAGCGCCATCGCTCACCAAGATCGTTGCGGCAAGTTTTTTCTGAGATGCCACTTCAATACTCCCGTGGAATCGGAAAAAATTTGCCGGCAGAATACCTGATTTCGGCACATCAAGTGTCCGGAAAGTAAGCGAAACACTCGCTGTCCGGTGACAGATTGTGTCAGGGCTGGCGCAGTTCCGCTTCCAGCAGGTCGGTCGCTAGCTGCAGGGCCGTATTGTTAGCTTCACTAAGCGTACCGCGGCCGATTCCGTCGTGAACGAATTCGCTGCGCATCTTGTATAAGCCATCGAACGTTTTCGCTTCAGCGGCAGATCGCAGGGCACGGAACTTGGTCATATAGGCTTGCCGAAGTGACTCACGTTTGGCGTTTGCCAGCATCCGTTTCAGCGTCTCGCGGATGTCGTCATCGAGGGTTTGACTGGCGAGCTGTTGTTCGAGCCCTTCGATAGCCGACTCGTAACGGGCGTCGCGAACCGTCTGGTCGCATAGGGCTTCGACCGCCGAAACGCGCAAGATGAATTGGCCTTCAGTCTGAGTTAGGAAAAATGAGTCATTGATGAGAGCCGCACAGTTCCTTTGTCGCTCAGTCAAAGCGGATGACGGTTTGCTCCAGTTAGCGCGAGGCGGCCTTCAAGAACTTGAGGGGCGATCAATACGCTGCCGCGTGCCTCCATACCCACAATGGAGACGCTGTCCTTTTTGTAGACCATGAGACCATGGGTTTCGGTTCGCAGCTCCCTGCCGGTCTGCTCGCGAACAGCGGCGTGGATAGCCTCGCTGAACTGAAGCGTTGAACGGCTAAAGCCCACGTCGATGCCCAACCGGGTGACCGCACCGACGATGAGAAGAACATCTCCTAGTCGTTGGCCGGCTTGGCGTGCCTCGTCTTCGGTCGCGAAACCATCGATCTTTGCAACAACCCAGTGGCCGACGGGGTGGGCTTCCTCTCCCAACTCGAAAGTCACGACGCCCAGACCGGGCACGGTCAAATCCAGCGGCGTGCCCTTCTCGGCATGAAGCGGTGATAAAAGCTTGAAACGGTATCGGCAGCGAAAGGTCATAAGTCTGTCCTACAAGAATAGGGCGACACGATACGCATTCCCTTACACCGCGCCAGCTTGACCAAGATCAGCGCCCTTACGTCCAAAATCATGCTCCCCTCGCCCCACCGCACCAGGAGCCACCCCATGCCCAACTCACGCTACATCGCCGGCCTTGTCGGCCCAGCCCTCGCCGCCGTCACGCTCTCCGAAATCGTCAACGCGGAAATCTGGCGCGGCGTCAGCGCGCCCGCGGTCTATCAAGCGGGCCTCATGGCGTTCGTCGCGGGTCTGGCGATCGTGCGCGCACACAATGTGTGGACACGGGCCTGGCCGGTGCTGCTCACGCTGGTGGGCTGGTTCTTCATCGCGGGCGGTCTGGCGCGGATGTTCTTCACCGAGGCCGCCCGCCAGAGCGCAGGCGACCCGGCGATCGCGTTCGCGACGGAAGTGGTGCTCTTGGGCCTCGCCTTGTTCTTGACGTTCAAGGCCTACGCGCCGGAGCGCAGCAGCACCGGCATCTGAGCGCTCGCTTGACCGTGACGGGCGCGAGAGCTTGGAGCGCGCTTGGCGCGCGCTCCCCAAGCCCAGACGCAGCTAAATCTCCACCTTCGTGCCCACCTCGATCACGCGGTCGGCCGGGATGCGGAAGAAGTCCGGCGCGCTTTGCGACAGCTTGTTGAGCGCGATGAACAGGTTTTCCCGCCACAGCGCCATGCGCGGATGCACCGACGGCACCAGGTTTTCGCGCCCGAGGAAGAACGACGTCAGCATCATGTCGATGGGAAGACCCAGCGCATCGCAACGCGTCAGACCGTCGGTCACGTCCGGCTTCTCCATGAAGCCATAGCGCAAGATCACCCGATAGAACTTCTTCGGCAGCGCCTCCACCGTGACGCGCTGGCTCTCCTCGACATGCGGAATCTCCTCTGTGCGGACGGTGAGCATGACGACGCGCTCGTGCAGAACGCGGTTGTGCTTCATGTTGTGCAGCAAGGCGCTGGGCACGGCGTCCGTTACCGGCGTCATGTAAACGGCGGTGCCGGCAACACGGTGCACGGACCCCACGCTCAATGTCGCGATGAAGTCGTCGAGCGGGATCGATCCTTTCGTACGCAGGGTAAAGAGAATTTCCCGCCCTTCGCGCCATGTCCAAATCGCGAGCACCAATGCAAGACCCGTCGCGACCGGCAACCACCCGCCTTCAATGAACTTCAGCATATTCGCCGAAAGGAACGTCACATCGATCGCCAGAAACGTCAGCGTCAGCGCCGCCGCCTGCCACGCCCGCCAATGCCACACGTCGCGCATCACGAAGAACGCGATCACGCTTGTCGCAACCATCGTGCCGGTCACGGCAATGCCGTACGCGTTCGCAAGCGCCGTCGACGACTTGAACGCAAGCACGAGCCAAGCCACCGCCGCAAGCAACAGCCAGTTCACCGCCGGCATGTAGATCTGCCCGCTTTCGCGGTCTGACGTGTGCAGCACGCGCATACGCGGCAAGAGCCCCAACTGAATCGCCTGACGTGTGATCGAAAACGCGCCCGAAATCACAGCTTGCGAGGCGATGATCGTAGCCAACGTCGCCAGGATGATCATCGGTACCAACGCCCAGCCGGGAACCATCAGGTAAAACGGATTCTCCGCCTTCTCGGGATGCAAAAGCACAAGCGCGCCCTGCCCCGCGTAGTTCAGGAACAGCGACGGAAACACGAGCAAGAACCACGCCCAACGGATCGGCTTCGCCCCGAAATGGCCCATGTCGGCGTAGATCGCTTCCGCCCCCGTCACGGCAAGAAATACGGCGCCCAGCGTCACGAACCCGACATGCGGATGCACGACGACGAACGCCGCACCGTTCAGCGGATTGAGCGCGGCGAGCACCACGTCGGGCCGCTCCGCAATTTGCACCACCCCCAACGCACCGATCGACAGAAAGTAGATCCCAGTAATCGGCCCTGCGATCAAACCGATCTCGCCGGTCCCACGCGACTGAATGGCGAAGAGCCCGATCAAAATGATCAGCGCAATCGGCACGACGATGGTCTCAAGCTGCGGCGCGAGCACTTCCAGACCTTCGACCGCCGACAGAACGGAGATCGCCGGCGTGATCATGGCGTCGCCGTAGAACAATGCCGCACCCGCCATAGCCGCGGCCACGATGATGCCCCGCCGCACGCGATCTTCAGGCTTGACCTGCAGCGCCTTCGCCATCAACGCCAGCACGCCGCCCTCGCCCCGGTTGTCGGCTTGCATGATGAACAGCACGTACTTTGCCGACACGACGATCGTGACCGCCCAGAACACGAGCGATAGAACGCCGTAGACGACCGTCTGCAACTCCGCGCCCGACGCCTTGGCGGCAGCAAGCGATTCCTTCACCGCATAGAGCGGGCTGGTACCGATGTCGCCGTAGACGACCCCAAGCGCGCCGAGCGCGAGCAAAGCCACGGAGCTGCGCCCCGCGGAAACGGTTTGAACCGAAGACATTTTGACCTCTGTTGGAAAAGGCCCAGACGTCGGGAAAGGTCATGGAGGCCGCAAGAACAAGCGGCGCGTGGCCCCGAAAACGCGGGCGGTGATACGAGCGTAGTGCCCCTCTTGCAAGCGGCGCGGGCGAGGGCTCGCGTGCCGCTTCTGGCGCGCAAATATGGGAGCCGATTGCGGCGGCACCAATGCGCGTCCTGCATCCCTGACATGCGCGGAAGGCGGGGGCTGGTTAAGCGAACCGTTGAAGAAGCGGCCTTTTTGCCCGCCTTGGTACCACAAGCGCCTTGCAACTGTTCTTCTTATGTTCTATATATTCTTGCCTTATTCGACCGCAAAGGGGCCAACACGCTGACCGACCGCCCCCCGTGGACGCCTCGTTCCACCCTGTAAGTCTCGGGTACATGGGGTTGTTCGCTCAAATCGCGCCGGGGTACCCCCCCTCCAGGTACGCTGGCGAGCGGCACGGTGCGCGTCCCGGTACCGTATCAAACCCAACCACCATGGACGATGAGGGTAACGTGACCAGCAAAATCAACAGTTTACCTACGCCCCTCACCATCACAATAAATTTCTACGCCCCTTGTCGTGGATTGGGCTAATTTCCATCTCTTCTGAGAAATTGGAGCCAACGCGCGTGCTTACCGGCAAACGCATCCTGCTCGTCATCGGCGGCGGCATCGCCGCTTACAAGAGCCTCGAACTCATCCGCCGCCTGCGCGAGCGCGGCGCGAAGGTGCGCGCGATCGTGACCAAAGCGGGCACCGAATTTGTGACCCCACTCTCCGTCGCAAGCCTGACCGGCGAGAAAGTCTACCAAGACCTCTTCAGCCTGACCGACGAAGCGGAGATGGGCCACATCCAACTCTCGCGCGACGCGGATCTGCTCGTCGTCGCCCCCGCGACCGCCGATCTGATGGCGAAGATGGCCGCCGGCCGCGCCGACGATCTGGCCTCGACCGCGCTGCTCGCCACCGACAAGCCCGTGCTGATCGCGCCCGCGATGAACGTGCGCATGTGGCTGCACGCGGCGACGCAGCGCAACCTCGCACAGCTGAAGGCCGACGGTGTCACCGCAATCGGCCCGAACGACGGCGACATGGCCTGCGGCGAGTTCGGCCCCGGCCGCATGGCCGAGCCCGCCGAGATTCTCACCGCCGTCGAAGCCCACTTCACGCGCAGTCAAGAGCTCGCCGGCCTGCACGCGCTCGTGACCGCAGGCCCCACGCATGAGCCGATCGATCCCGTGCGCTTCATCGCGAACCGCTCGTCCGGCAAGCAAGGCTACGCGATCGCCGGCGCTCTCGCCGACCTCGGCGCCACGACGACGCTCGTCTCCGGCCCGACGAACATCGCCGCCCCGCGCGGCGTGAAATTCGTGAAGGTCGAGACCGCCCACCAAATGCTCGCCGCCTGCGAAAGCGCGCTCCCCGCCGACGTCGCGGTCTGCGCCGCAGCCGTCGCCGACTGGCGCGTCGACCACGCGGCGAACCAGAAGATCAAAAAAGACAACGGCACGCTGCCCGCACTCAAGCTCGTCGAGAACCCCGACATCCTGCACACGCTCGCGACGCGCGCGAGCGGGCGCCCGCGCCTCGTCGTCGGCTTCGCCGCCGAAACCGAAAAGGTCATCGAACACGCGAAGGCCAAGCGGGCGAAGAAAGGCTGCGACTGGATCGTCGCGAACGACGTCTCGCCAGCCACCGGCGTCATGGGCGGTGACGAAAACACCGTCCACATCATCTCCGCCGCGAACACCGAAACCTGGCCGAAGCTCGCCAAGGGCGAAGTGGCGCATCGCCTCGCCGCCAAAATCGCCGCTCATCTCAAAGGAGCGCGCGCGTGAGCGAGGTCGCCATCGAAGTTCTGACCCTCCCCCACGGCCGCGGCCTGAACCTGCCGGCACGCGCCACGGTCGGTGCCGCCGGTGCCGATCTCGTCTCGGCCGAAGAAACAACCATCGCCCCCGGCACCGTCCACGCCGTCGCCACCGGCATCGCAATTGCGATCCCACACGGCTACGAAGCCCAAGTCCGCCCACGCTCCGGCCTGGCGTTGAAGCACGGCGTCACCGTCCTGAACGCCCCCGGCACGATCGACGCCGACTACCGCGGCGAAGTGAAGGTGATCTTGATCAATCACGGCCGCGAACCATTTCGCATCGCACGCGGCGACCGCATCGCGCAGCTCGTCGTCGCGCCCGTCACGCACACACGCTTCGAGCGCGTCGAAGCCCTGACCGACACCGCGCGTGGGTCCGGCGGCTTCGGCTCGACCGGCGTCAAAGGAGTTTAACCCGCATGCTTCGCCTCTCCCGCAAGTCGATCTTGGCGCTTGAGGCCGTCGTCGACATCGCCTGCAACTCGCGCCCCGAGCCGGTGCAGTCGAAGGAAATCACGCGCCGCCAAAACGTGCCCCACCGCTATCTCGAGCAGGTGATGCAAGCCCTCGTGCGCTCCGGCGTCCTCAAAGGCGTGCGCGGCCCGCGCGGCGGCTACCGCCTCGCGCGCGAACGCCGCCGCATCACCGCGGGCGAAGTCGTGCGCATCGTCGCCGAGCTTGAGATCGCCGACGAACCGCCTTTGAACGGCTCCTCCCCCATCGGCACGTCCGTCGTACGTCCCGCGATCGAAGCGATCCACCTCGACCTGCTGCGCCAACTCGACGCCATCACCGTCGAAGACCTCTGCCGGCGCGCCGAGGAAAAAGGCCTCGCCGAACCCTTGGGTGAACGCGCCGATTTCGCGATCTAGAAGAAAGGACAAGAACAATGACGAAAACCCCAGGCCGCGGCCGCATCTACGACTCGATCACGCAAACGATCGGCGACACGCCGCTCGTGCGCCTGAACCGCCTCGCGAAGGAAGCGGGCGCCGTCGCCGACGTGCTGCTGAAACTCGAATTCTTCAACCCGATGTCGAGCGTCAAAGACCGCATCGGCGTCTCGATGATCGAGGACCTGGAGAAGCGCGGCCTAATCAAGCCCGGCACGACGCTGATCGAACCCACGTCCGGCAACACCGGCATCGCGCTCGCCTTCGTCGCGGCCGCGAAGGGCTATCCGCTGACCCTCGTCATGCCGGAATCGATGTCGGTCGAACGGCGCAAGATGCTTTTGATCCTCGGCGCGAAACTCGAACTCACGCCCGCCGCCCAAGGCATGCGCGGCGCCGTCGCGCGCGCGAACGAGCTGCAGAAGGAAACGCCGAACTCGATCATCCCGCAGCAATTCGAAAACCCCGCGAACCCCGAAATCCACCGCAAGACGACGGCCGAAGAAATCTGGAACGACACCGCGGGCAAAGTCGACGCCGTCGTCTCCGGCATCGGCACCGGCGGCACGATCACGGGCGTCGGCCACGTGCTCAAAAAGCGCAAGCCCGGCCTCAAGATGATCGCCGTCGAACCGGAAGACAGCGCCATCCTCTCCGGCCGCCAACCCGGCCCGCATAAGATCCAAGGCATCGGTGCAGGCTTCATCCCCGCGATCCTGGATAAGGGCGTGATCGACGAGATCGTGACGATCAGCAACGAAACCGCCTTCGCGACCGCGCGCAAAGTCGCCAAACTCGAAGGCATCCCGGTCGGCATCTCGTCGGGCGCCGCCGTCGCCGCCACGCTCGAAATCGCCACCCGCAAAGAGTGGGCCGGCAAAACAATCGTGACGATCATCCCGTCGTTCGCGGAGCGCTACCTCTCAACCGCGCTGTTCGACGGGCTGTAAGAAGAATTCACCACAAAGCCACGAAGACACAAAGAAGAGGTCTCACACGACGGCACGATGACACGATGGAAGAACTCGCGCGCGTCAGCGCGCAATCAGAGTCCGATCGGCGCTCCGCGCCAAGAACGCTCACTCATCGTCCCATCGTGCCATCGTGTGAGTCATTCCTTCCTTCTTCGTGCCTTCGTGGTGAACCTCACTTTCTGAGTCTCCGCAACCCATGTCGATCAAAGCCGTCTTCTTCGACATCGGCTACACGCTCGTTGACGAGACGCGTCAGTGGCGCGAGTGGGCCGACTGGCTCGGCGTTCCATACGAGAAATTCGAGGCGCTCCAACGCGAGGTCATCGCGCGCGACGAACACCATCTGCGCGTCTTCGAAACGCTGAAGCCCGGCTTCGACCGCGCCAAAGAACGCGCCGCCCGTGCCGCAGCGGGCAAGCCCGACATCTACACGGCCGCCGACCTCTACCCCGACGCGCGCCCCTGCCTCAGCGAACTCAAACGCCTCGGCTACCTGATCGGCCTCGCCGGCAACC
Source organism: uncultured Flavobacteriaceae bacterium (assembly GCA_964638635.1). Classification (GTDB taxonomy): domain Bacteria; phylum Pseudomonadota; class Alphaproteobacteria; order Micropepsales; family Micropepsaceae; genus SZUA-430. The sequence continues at coordinate 14,962 of CAZXAQ010000044.1, read as the reverse complement.
AACCCGAAACCGCCGAAGCGGCCCTCCACGCGATGAACGTCCCCGCCGACATCATCGCTTCCAGCGCCCGCTGGGGCGTCGAAAAGCCGAGCCCCGCCTTCTTCGCCCGCATCATCGCCGAAGCCAAATGCAGCGCCGCCGAAATCGCCTATGTCGGCGACCGCCTCGACAACGACGTCATCCCTGCACGCGACGCCGGCATGAAAGCAATCTTCCTCATCCGCGGCCTTTGGGGCGAAGACCACGCCAAGCGCCCGGAGGCCGAACTCGCCCACGCGAAACTCACTACGCTCGACGACCTGCCGAACATCCTGAAGAAACTGAGTGCGTAACTTACCGCCGAAGCCCCGCCGCCACCGGCAGCGTCGGTGCCGCTTCGATCGTCGTGTGCAGCATCGGAAATTGCCGCGCCGCGTGGATCAGCTGGTTCTCGACCGGATCGGCACTGCCCTCGCCGATCGGAAACCGCCGCAGCGCACGCAGGTCGTCGCGTTGCACGCGCATCTTCCCATCGTGCACGGCGCCCTCGCGCCGGCGCGCCACCGCAACGCCCGCGCTGAACGCCGTCTGATGCGAGGCTTTCACAAGCTGTGTTTCCGGCGCGAACTCCGACAGATAAACCGTCTTCATGCCGGGCCCGCTCGGCATGCCCGCGACGTTGAACGCCTTACCGTCGTCGGTCGCCAGAAACTCCGGCATCGCCGCCGTGTCGAACAGCACGCACACGCACGCGCCCGCGAGCTGAAACGCATACCCCGACCGCACCACGAACGACCGCGCGACCGCCCCCGGCGTCAGATGCGGAACCAACTCGCACGCCACGTGCTGCAGCCCGTGCGGCGTCTCCTGCGCGTGAACGACCAGCAACGACCGCATCGCATGCCCGCCGTTCGGATCGCGCGTGCTGTCGTTCCGCTCGCGCGCGACGATGTCGTACAATCCGCAATAGTCGGCCGAGAGCCGGCTGAGATACCGCCCGCCTGCAGTGCCGTAGAGCGTGTGTTGAATCATCTGCGCCAAACCGTCGGCCGGCACGATGACAGGCGGCGGAGGCGGCGCCTCTTCCGGCACGTCTTCGGCAACCGCCGTAGGCGCAATCCCAAGCTTCGTCTGCAGGTCCGCGAGGTCGGCCGCCGGAAACCCCATTTCCGCAATGCCGGACGCGGTCAGCGCGCTTTTCAATTCCTGCGCCCAAGCTCGCGTGATGAACGGCGCCGAGAAGCCGGTCTTCCCCTCCACGATGTAACGCTGCATCAAGCGCTGCTTCTGCCGGAAACCGACTCCCGCCCGCTTGCCGCCGAGCGCCGCTTTTTCCGCGATCCATTCCGGATGCACGAGCCGCAACGCACGCGCCGCCTCTGTCAGCGCCCACAATTCAGCATAATCTTCGCGCCGCGCGCGAAGAAGCCGGTCGCTCTTCTTCAATGAAGGGAGTTCTTGGTTGGGCGAAGGGTGCACACGCGCCAAAGCCTTCGCAAACTCACCCTTACCCATACTGCCCCCCGGCCCAGTGATGGAGATAACCGCAACGCGCGCGAAGAGCAAATCGCAAAACCGCGCAGCGCACACGACCAGCGAAAAAAAACTCCGTCACGCAGCCACACTGCTACGCTCACAACACCGTGAGTCGCTGTGAGACAACCGATGTACGACCTCATCATCCGCGAAACCGAAATCTTTGACGGCACCGGCGCGCCTTCGCGCCGCGGCGACGTCGCGATCGAAGGAAACAGAATTGCGGCCGTCGGCACGCCCGCACAATCCGCACGCGAAATCGTCGACGGAACAAACCTGGCGCTCGCGCCGGGATTCATCGACGTGCACACGCACGACGACTTCGCGGTCATGCTGCATCCCGACATGGCGTTCAAGACGCTGGGTGGCGTCACGACCGTCGTCGTCGGCAATTGCGGCTTCGGCGCCGCGCCTTGGAAACAAGCCTCGCGCTTCGCAGCCACGGTCGACCCGCGCCCGCTGCCGCAATGGGAGGGCTATCGCGGCTACATGCAGACGCTCGAAGCGAACCCGCCCGCCGTCAACGTCGCAACGTTGATCGGCCACGGCACCGCACGCCACGCCGTCATGGGCCTCGAGGCGCGCGAGCCCACAGGCGCCGAAATGGCGGCCATGAAGGAGATCGTGACCGAAGGCCTCGAAGCGGGCTGCGTCGGCCTATCCTCCGGCCTGATCTACGACCCCGGCCGCCACGCGCGCACCGACGAACTCGTCGAGCTCGCATCGCTCATGCGCGGCACCGGTGCGCTCTACGCGACGCACATGCGCGACGAAGGCGTGGGCCTTCTCTCCTCGGTCGCGGAAGCGATCGAAATCGGCGAGCGCGCCGGCGTGCCCGTCCAAATCTCGCACCACAAAGCCTCCGGCGAGCGCGCCTGGGGCCTCGTCGCCCAATCGCTGAAACTCATCGAAGACGCACAAGCGAAAGGCGAAAACGTTCACGCCGACCAATACCCCTACACGGCCGGCAGCACCTCGCTCGGCGCCGTGTTCCGCGCCGGCGCCTTCGGCGGCCCAGGCCGCGAGACGGACCCAAAGAACATCGTCATCGCCTCCGCCCAAGGCCACGGCGAATGGGAAGGCCGCTCGATCGCCGACCTTGGCATCGCGATGGGTTGCAGCGCCCCCGAAGCCGCCGCGCGCGTCCTGAAAGACGCGCCCGGCGCCACCATCATCATCCACATGATGCATGAAGACGACGTGCGCACCGTGATGCGCCACAAGAGCACGATGATCGGCTCCGACGGCATCCCGACGCTCGACGGCAAACCGCACCCACGCCTCTACGGCACCTTCGCCCGCGTCATCGGCCACTACGCGCGTGACGAAAAACTGTTCTCCATGGCCGAAGCCATCCACCGCATGACCGGCTTCTCCGCAAAGAAGTTCGGGCTACACGATCGTGGTGTGATCGCCCCAGGCCTAGCCGCCGACCTCGTCCTCTTCGATCCGAAAAAGATCATCGACGTAGGCACGTTCGAAGATCCGAAGAAGACGCCCTTGGGCATCAGAGCCGTCTACAGCAACGGCGAACTCACCGCGCAAGACGGCAAGCCGACAACAGCCCGCGCGGGTCACGCTTTGCGCCGCTCCTAAAGCACTGCGTCCCTGAGACCGCGGGCATCCTTGCCCGCTCTTCGCGGTGGTGGCAATTGGCACAACATTGGTAAGCTCGAAGGGAGAAGGCGGGCAAGGATGCCCGCGGTCCCAGGACGAGCGACCCGAGCATGATCGACCATCACGGCAAGACCGCCCTCGTCACCGGAGGCGCCTCCGGCATCGGCAAGGCGATCGCCGCCGCGCTGAAGCAGCGCGGCGCAACGGTCATCCTCGCCGACATCAACGAAGCGAACCTGAAGACCGCGGCCGCCGAACTTGGCCCCGGCACGCACACGCTCGCCTGCGACCTCGCCGATCCGCTGGTGCCCGCGCGCCTCATCGAGCAAGCCCGCGCGATCACCGGCCACCTCGATCTCGTCTGCTCGAACGCCGGCACTGGGCGCAACAAACGCCTGCTGAAAGAACCGCTCGACGCCGCGACCGACCGGCTCTTCAACGTGAATCTGTTCGCCGCGCTGCGCCTCGCCCAAGCCTATGTGGCCACGCTCACCGCCACGAACGCGCGCGGCCGCATGCTGTTCACGGCGTCGGAAAACTCACTGAGCGTGCCCAGCGCCGTGAAAGGCTCAGGCCTGGGCCTCTATGCGGCGACGAAGCACGCGCTGCTGATCATGCTCGAATGGCTGCGCGACGAAACGAAGGACGCGCCGATCGAAACCCACGTCCTGCTGCCGGGCGCCGTCTACACGCCATTGGTCGCCCAAGCCCTCCCCGACCCCACGAAAGCACCGCCCGCCCTCGAACTCATCATGCCCGACCGCTGCGCCGAGATCGCACTCAAGGGCATGGACTTAGGCCTGTTCTACATCCCGACCCAACCGCATCTGATCGCGGACATGCAGCCCCGGATAGAAGCGATGCGAGCGTCGGCCGCGGCGTTGCAGCTGTAGCGCTGGCTGATACCTGGCTTGGCCTATATGATCGCCCCATGGCCCTGTCCGACGAGCAGCTTGAGCGTTACGCGCGCCACATCATCCTCCGCGAGGTCGGCGGCGTCGGCCAAGCGCGGCTGCGCGACGCGCGCGTGCTCGTGGTGGGCGCAGGCGGCCTGGGCTCACCGGCATTGCTTTATCTTTCGGCAGCCGGCGTCGGCACGATCGGCCTTGTCGACGACGACGAGGTGTCCCTCTCGAACCTGCAACGCCAGATCGCGCACCGCACGCTCGACGTCGGCCGGCTGAAGGTCGAGAGCGCGTCCGACAGCGCGCGCGCGATCAATCCGGACACGCACGTGAACCGCCACGCGACGCGGCTCAACGCCCACAACGCGCTCGACCTCGTGAAGAACTACGAGATCGTGCTCGACGGCTCCGACAATTTTGCAACGCGGTTTCTGGTCAACGACGCATGCTACCTTGGCGGCCGCACGTTGGTGTCGGCGGCGGTCGGTCAATTCGACGGCCAGCTCGCGACCTTCAAGGCCCACGTTCGCCCGCACGGCAAGCGCACGTATCCGTGCTACCGTTGCCTCTATCCCGAAGCGCCGCCGCCCGGCACCGTGCCGTCGTGCACGGACGCGGGCATTTTGGGCGCGCTCGCGGGCGTGATGGGCACGCTCCAGGCGCTCGAGGCGATCAAGGAAATCCTCGATATCGGCGACACGATGGCGGGCCGCTTGACGCTCTACGACGGCCTGGGCGGCACATTCCGGACGGTCAAGGTCAAACCCGACCCAACCTGCGCACTTTGTGGACCGGATGCCGTTTTGCGTGATCTGTCGCACCATTCTGCGATGGAAGCGGCCTGCGCCCCCTAGCGCGGGCGCGCCGTGAGGCGTATTCCTCGCGGCCCTTTTTTGAGAACCGGTGGTGTCATGACTGCGCCCATGTCTGGACGCAAGATGAGGCCTCGCTTCGCGGAGCGCCTGCTCACGCACGAAAGCGAGGCTGAAGCGTTGCCCGAGGTCGCGCGCGCAGAGCGCGTGCCGGGAACACCGTTCGGGTTCTTGTGGTTTCTGATCCGGCGGCATTACCGGTGGCGGGCGGTCGCGTTCGTTGCGCTCGTCGTCCTTGCGACGAGCATCGAGGCGATGAACTCCTACGTGCTCAAGCTGATCATCAACACGCTGACCGAGGCGGTAAACGCGAAGGCCACCGACTTCGGACCACTTGCGATCTATGCCGCGCTGTTCGGGGCGGTTTGGTACCTGCCGGCGGTGGTCGTGCGCGCTGCCGAGGCGGTCGACATCTATATGAGCCCGCGCATGCGCGCGTTGGCGCAGAAATATCTGTTCGCCTACATGATGGGCCACAGCCCGCGTTATTTTCAGGAGAACTTCGCAGGCAAGCTCGGGCAGAAGGTCAAGCAGGCGGGGCAGGCGACGGTCTCGCTCTTGAGCATCATCGCGTTCGACAGCGTGCGGATGGCGGTGCTGCTCACCGTGGGCGGTGTGTTGTTGGCGCGGGAGAACGCATTCTACGCGCTCACGCTGTACGGATGGGCCGCCGTCTATCTCGCCGTCGTGACGTGGCTTGCGCGGCGTTGCGTCGTGCTCTCCAAGGCGTTTTCTGACGAGGTCTCCACCTCGACCGGGCGGTTGATCGACGCGATCTCGAACGCCGATTTGGTGCGGGCCTTCGCGCGTTCCGCTTATGAGCGGCGGTTTCTGTCGCGATTTCTCGCGGACGAGATGAACGCGTCGCAGTCGCTGCGCTGGTTCCTCGTTGTCATGCGCGTCTTCATGTCGACGGCGATGCTCGTTCTGATGATGGGGCTCGTGGTTCTCGCGATGCGCGACACGCTATCGGGCGTGATCACGATCGGTGCGTTTACGATGGTGTTCTTCCTGACCATCACGATCGCGCGCTCGGTGCAGGAATTGTCGTACCGCATGCTCGACTTCTTCGAGCAGCTGGGTACGCTCGCCGAGGCGCTCGAACTCGTGACGCAAAAGCATGAGATCGTGGACAAACCGGGCGCGACGCCGCTCGCCGTCGGCGCGGGCGAAATCGCGTTCGAAAACATCGTCTTCTCGCACGCCGACGGCCACCCGGTTTTCCAGGGACTGAACCTCAAGATCAAAGCGGGCGAAAAGGTGGGCTTGGTCGGCAAATCCGGTGCCGGCAAATCGACGCTGGTCAAGCTCCTCCGCCGCCAGTTCGAGCCGCAAGGCGGGCGCATCCTGATCGATGGCCAAAACGTCGCCGACGTGACTTGGGACTCCGTCAACGAGGCGATCGCGGAAGTGCAGCAAATGCCAGGCGTCTTCCACCGCCCGGTGCGCGACAACATCCGCTACTCCAAACCCGACGCCGACGAGCGACTGGTGGTCTCGGCCGCGAAGGACGCCCACGCCCACGACTTCATCACGAACCGCGAGGCGGGCTACGACACCATCGTGGGCGAACAAGGCATCAAACTCTCCGGCGGCGAGCGCCAGCGGGTCGCGATCGCCCGCGCGCTGGTGAAAGACGCCCGCATCCTGGTGCTCGACGAGGCCACCTCCTCGCTCGACTCCGAGAGCGAGCACCTGATCCAAGAGGCGCTGTTCGAACTGATGCGCGGCCGCACCGTGATCGCGATCGCGCACCGGCTGTCGACGATCGTCGGCATGGATCGCATCGTCTACCTCGAGAACGGACGCATCGTCGAGCAGGGCAACCACGCCGAACTCCTCGCGCGCGGCGGGCCTTATGCGCAGCTCTGGAACCGCCAAGTCGGCGGCTTCATCGACGCGGCGTAAGCGTCAGGGCCAAGCCCTTCTTCTGTTTCGCTTTGATTTCGGCGGTCGTGGCTTCGATCGCGCGCAAGCGCTCGGGGCCGGTCGGGTGCGTCGCCGCGACCGCCTTCGCCTTCATGGCCTCGTTGAGCCGCTTCCAGAACGCCGCCGCCGCGTCGATGTTGTACCCGGCGCGCGCCATGAAATAGAGGCCCGCATAGTCCGCCTCCTTCTCGAATTGGACGGAGAACGGGCGGTTGATCGTGGCCGCAACGGCGGTGCCGATCGCCGATTTGGCGAACGCATCGAGCAGCGTGCCCGGCGCAGGCTTCGCCGTCTTCACCAATGCCAGATGGCGCAGCACATTGTGCGCGAGTTCGTGCCCCAAAATCAGCGCCACCTCATCGTCGGAATCGGTGAGCTCGAAGAGGCCCGACGTGATCGCCAAGACCGTACCGTCCGCAGCCGCGTTGATGTCGGCGCTGCGCACGAGCAGCGTCGGAAACTCGCACACCGTCTCCGGCGTGACGGAAACCTCGTCGCCATCCTTGAACTTGAGGCGGACGGCGCCCTGCTTCGCGGCGATCGCGGCGCGCGCGATGTAGCGCTCGGTGGCACCCTTGCCTTCGCCGATCGCCTCGCCGTTCACATGCGTGACGATCAAGCCGTTCCGCACACCCGCCGACGCGGCCGGCGCACCGTCGACGGCAAGCGCGACCGTCACCGCATTCGTGAGACCGAAATCGCCCGTCAACCGCGCGCGATCTTCCGCGTTCTGAAAGTTCGCGAGCGACCACACGACAAGCCCGATATCGGCCTTCGTCTGCTTGCGCTCGGCGCAGTCGCCGGCGGCGGCCTTGCGCAAGCGGAAGCCCACTCGCTCGACCCGCGCCCGCTCGTCCATGTATTTCGCGAGACCGCCGGTGACACTGGCCGGCGCCGGCCCCTTCGTGATCGGCGCCGCGCGTTCGGGCGTCGTCGTGCACGCGGCGAGCGCGAGAACGGCGATCACAGGCAACAAACGGAAACGCAACATAACGCGGCTCAATCGAGTTGGTACGTCAACGACTTCAAGTACGCGGTTTCGGGCAACATAGGATGCACCGGATGATCGCCGGCCGCACCTGCCGCCCTGATCAGGCGCGCGGTGCGATCCGCGCGCGAAATGCCGAGCGCGCACTCGGTTTGGAAGCGCGGCGCGTCGATCGCGTGACTGCACGAAGCAAGGCACAAGAACCCGCCCGGTGCCACCAACGGCGCCGCGAGACGCGCGAGCTTGCGATAGCCGCGCGCGCCCGACTCCAAATCCTTCTTCGAGCGCGCAAACGGCGGCGGATCGCAGGACACGATGTCGAAACGCTCGCCCGCGGGACGGATCTCTTCGAGTTCTTCCATCACATCGCAACGCCGGAACTCGGCATCGAGCTTGTGCGCCCGCGCCGTCTCCGCTGCGGCGTCGAGCGCACTCTGCGACGAGTCGAGCAGCACCGCCGACTTCGCGCCCGCTTTCAGCACGCCCAAGCCCAGCGCGCCCAAATAACTGAACGCATCAAGCACCGTCGCGCCTTTGGCGAGCGAGGCGAGGAACGCCCGGTTATCGCGCTGATCGAAGAACCAGCCCGTCTTTTGGCCGTTGATCGGGTCGATAGCGTAACGGACACCCGCCTCTTCGACGCGCACCCCGCCGGCCAGATCGCCATGCGCGATGCGCACGTCGTCTTTCAAGCCCTCGTGCGCGCGGGACGGCGAGTCGCTCTTGACGACGATCGCGCGCGGCTTGAATTCGCTTTCCAGCGCCGCAATCCAGTGCGCCTCCAGCGCGTCCATGCCCGCGGTGCCCGACTGCACGACAAAGACGTCGTCAAAGCGGTCGATCACGAGCCCCGGGCAACCGTCCGCTTCCGCATGGACCAAGCGATAGTAAGGCGCCGCAACCAGCCGGTCGCGCAAAGCCCGCGCGCGCTCGAAACGGTCGCGGAAAAACCCCGCGTCGACCTTCGCGCCCGTCTCGCGCGAAAGCACGCGCGCGGCGATCAGGCTGTGCGAGTTGAAATAGGCCGTCCCGAGCGCCGCATCTTTCGCGTCCACCAGGTCGACGATCGTCCCCGGCTTCAGCGCCTTCACGGCCGCGCTCATCGCGATCTCGTTCGAGTACGCCCACGGCGCGCCGGAGCGCAGCCGCGCATCGTGTTTGGGCTGCAGACGAACCTTCGGACGTGGCGTCACAGCATCGCCGCGAGCACGCGGTCCGGCGGCTTGTGCCCGTCGGCGAAGGTCTTGATGTTGATAATGACCTTCTCGCCCATATCGACGCGGCCTTCGATCGTGGCCGAACCCATGTGGGGGAGCAGCACGACATTCTTCAGCTTGAGCAGCTTCGGATTGACCGCCGGCTCGTGCTCGAAAACGTCGAGCCCCGCACCCGCGAGTTCCCCCGCCTCCAGCATCCGCGCCAGCGCATTCTCGTCAATCACCTCGCCGCGCGACGTGTTCACGAGATAGGCGGTCGGCTTCATCATCTTCAACCGGCGCGCCGACAGCAGGTGATAGGTCGCCGGCGTATGCGGGCAGTTGACCGAAACGATGTCCATCCGCGCCAGCATCTGATCGAGGCTGTCCCAGTACGTCGCTTCCAATTCCTCTTCCACCGGCTTCGGCACCGGCTTGCGATTGCTGTAGTGAATCTGCAAGCCGAACGCTTTCGCCCGGCGCGCGACCGCCTGGCCGATCCGGCCCATACCGATAATGCCGAGCCGCTTGCCCGTAATGCGATGGCCCAGCATCCAGGTCGGCGACCAGCCCTTGAAGTCGCCCTTCGCCAGCACGCCGGAGCCTTCCACGATGCGCCGCGGCACCGCCAAGATCAGCGCCATCGCGATGTCGGCGGTGTCGTCCGTTAACACGCCCGGCGTGTTCGTCACCGTGATGCCGCGCGCCCGCGCCGTCTCCAGATCGATATTGTCGACACCCGCGCCGAAATTCGCGATCAGCCGTAAACGCTCGCCCGAACGCGCCAGAATCCGCGAGTCGAGCCGATCGGTTACCGTCGGCACCAACACGTCGGCCGCTTGCACCGCCTCGGTCAGCTGCTCGCGCGTCATCGGCGTGTCGTCCACGTTGAGGCGCGCGTCGAAAAGTTCGCGCATCCGCGTTTCGATCGCGTCGGGTAGCTTGCGGGTGACGATGACGAGGGGTTTCTTGCCGGGCATTTCCTCTCTCTAGCAGGGGTCCGGGCCCGTTCAAAGGGCTTCGAGCATCGGTCTTTTTTTCTTCACGCGATAACGCAGTGTTAAGCGGCGACCTGCTGATATTGCTCATCATTTCTTACCTTCGGCACGAGCGCCGGCGCCCCCATCGGGACCCGGTTACGAGGCAGGCTTTGCGCAACTGGGCGGCACTCATCACATGGCTGGCTTTGGCCTCTGTCGGTGCGGCGGGAACGCCCGCGCCGCAGCCGAAGCCCGAACTCGTTGCACTCGCAACCGTTCCCCCGCCGATTGTGGCGACCGGCATGCCCGTTCCCCGTTGGGTCACCATCAAGGCCCTGCGCGTGAACGTCCGCCGCGGCCCATCGCTCGAGCAGGACGTGCTGTGGACCTATGTGAAGCCCGGCCTTCCCGTCGAAATCATCGCCGAGTACGACAGCTGGCGCCGCATCCGCGACATCGACGGCCAAACCGGCTGGGTGAAGTCCGTCATGCTGGACGGGCGCCGCCGCGTGATGTTTACCGGCAACGTCAACACGGCGATCTTGAGCGAACCGAACGGCGAGGCCGACGCGGTCGCGCTCGCGGCCCCGGGTCTGCTCGCCGACCTGATCGCCTGCGAGGGCGAATGGTGCGAAATCTCCGCCCGCGGCTACGACGGCTTCGTCACCCGCGACCGCCTCTGGGGCGTACGTGCGAACGATAACGGACGCTGAGCACGGCCGCCGCAGGAGCGGCATACGCCCAAGAAATGTCTGTCATGGTCCGCGAAGGCGGACCACCCACGACTTTCTTACTGGCATCACCGCTGCGCCAAAGAAAGAGGGCAGCGTTTCGCTAGAAACGCTGCCCCATACATTGCATAGACCTTACGGCCTTACGCGCCTACCGCGCGATGTCGAACCGGTCCAGCTCCATCACCTTCGTCCACGCCGCGGCGAAGTCCTTTACGAACTTCTCCTTCGCGTCCGCGCTCGCATAGACTTCCGCGAACGCGCGCAGTTGGCTGTGCGAGCCGAAGATCAGGTCGGCGCGCGTGCCGGTCCACTTCACTTCGTTCGTCTTGCGGTCGCGGCCCTCGTACACGCCTTCCGTGGCCGACGGCTTCCACTCGGTCGCCATGTCGAGCAGGTTGACGAAGAAATCGTTCGTCAGCGTCTCAACCCGCTTCGTGAAGACGCCGTGCGGCGACTTGTTCGCGTTCGCACCGAGCACGCGCAAACCGCCGACAAGCACCGTCATCTCAGGCGCCGTCAGCGTCAGCAGCTGCGCCTTGTCGACCAACAGCGCCTCCACCGGATAACGCGGCTTGCCGCGCACGTAGTTGCGGAACCCGTCCGCCGTCGGTTCGAGCGGCTTGAACGAGTCCTTGTCGGTCTGGTCTTCGCGCGCGTCCATGCGGCCCGGCGTGAAGCCCACCTTCACGTCGACGCCGCCGGCCTTCGCCGCCTTCTCAACCGCCGCGGTTCCACCGAGGACGATCAGATCGGCGAGCGACACCTTCTTCGCACCGGCGTTGAACTCTTTCTGGATTCCTTCCAGCGTCTGCAGAACCTTCGCCAGCTGCGCCGGGTTGTTGGCCTCCCAGTCGTTCTGCGGGGCGAAGCGGATACGCGCGCCGTTCGCGCCGCCACGTTTGTCCGAACCGCGGAACGTCGAAGCCGACCCCCACGCCGTCGAAACCAGCTGCGAAACCGTGAGGCCCGAAGCGAGAATCTTCGCTTTCAGGCTCGCGATTTCGGCCTCCCCGATCAGCGGATGGTTCACCGCCGGAATCGGATCCTGCCAAATCAGCTGCTCCTTCGGAACGAGCGGCCCCAGATAGCGCGCAACCGGTCCCATGTCGCGATGCGTGAGCTTGTACCAGGCCCGCGCGAACGCGTCGGCGAACTGATCGGGGTTCTTGTGGAAGCGCCGCGAAATCTTCTCGTACGCCGGATCGAACCGGAGCGAGAGGTCCGTCGTCAGCATCGTCGGCGCATGCTTCTTGGACTTGTCGAACGGATCAGGCACTGTTCCAGCACCCGCACCACCTTTCGGCCGCCATTGATGCGCCCCGGCCGGGCTCTTGAACAACTCCCATTCGAAGCCGAACAGATTGTCGAAGAAGTTGTTGCTCCACTTCGTCGGCGTCGTCGTCCAGATGCCTTCAAGGCCGCTGGTGATCGTGTCGCCGGCTTTGCCGGTGCCGTGCTTGTTCTTCCAGCCAAAACCTTGCTCTTCGATCGAAGCGCCTTCCGGTTCCCGGCCGACATTCGATTCCAGCGCCGCACCGTGCGCCTTGCCGAACGTGTGGCCGCCCGCGATCAACGCCACGGTTTCTTCGTCGTTCATCGCCATGCGGGCGAAGGTTTCGCGGATGTCGCGCGCCGCTGCGATCGGATCGGGATTGCCGTTCGGCCCTTGCGGGTTCACGTAGATCAAACCCATCTGCACGGCGCCGAGCGGGTTCTCCAGCTCGCGGTCGCCCGTGTAGCGCTTATCGCCCAGCCACGTCGCCTCCGGGCCCCAATAGAGTTCGTCCGGCTCCCAAACGTCGGCACGTCCGCCGCCGAACCCGAACGTCTTGAAGCCCATCGACTCCAGCGCGACGTTACCCGCGAGGATCATGAGGTCCGCCCATGAAAGCTTGCGGCCGTACTTTTGCTTGATCGGCCACAGGATACGGCGGGCCTTATCGAGGTTGCCGTTGTCAGGCCAGCTGTTGAGCGGCGCAAAGCGCTGTTGACCCGCGCCGCCACCGCCGCGGCCGTCTGCGATGCGGTACGTGCCGGCGCTGTGCCACGTCATGCGAACGAACAGCGGCCCGTAGTGACCGAAGTCCGCCGGCCACCAGTCTTGGCTGTCCGTCATCACCGCGTGCAGGTCTTTGACCACGGCGTTGAGGTCGAGCGTCTTGAACTCTTTCGCATAATCGAACGCCTCGCCCATCGGGTTCGAGAGCGCCGAATAACGGTGCAGACAAGAAATATCCACTTGGTTCGGCCACCAATCGCGGTTCGTCGGTCCGCTGGCGAACGGGCACTTGCTTTCGCTTGTCATGTTGTCCTCATCGATCCAGTTGCGCTGTTCAATTTCTTACGCGGGCGCTGGGCGGCGCCGCTTCACTCGCTGGCACTGTCGCTTTCATCCGATGCTCACCGAGCGTCGATGGCCGCGACTATTCCGGCCGGAAACATAGTCGCCGGACAGCGCGAGTCAACATATTTAGAACAATTCTAAACGGGAGAGTCCGCTATGCGCGAGGCTTTAGACGCACCACAACTTCGACGCGCTCGATCTCCATCCCCGCGGGCGCCTTCGGCAGACCGTCAATCACGACGGCCTCGCCCGGGATGTCGATCAGCATCTCGCGGTCCTTGGCGTAGAAGTGATGATGCTCGCCGGTGTTCGTATCGAAGTAGGTCTTCTCGCCGTCGACGACGACCTGGCGCAGCAAGCCAGCGTCCGTGAACTGGTGCAGCGTGTTGTAGACCGTCGCGAGGGAGAGTTGCTCTCCCGTCTTTGCAGCCTCCAGATGTAAGGATTCCGCGGTGACATGCCGGTCGGCACCGAACAGCAACCGCCCAAGCGCGATGCGCTGGCGCGTGGGCCTGAGGCCGGCCGCACGCAAGCGCTGAACCAATCCCGAAGCCGCTTTGGCCTGTGATCCTGTGGAACGCATGACTAGGGCCGCAATCCTCTCCGCCGGGAGGTTGAAACCCCCTCCCGCACCGCCTAATGTCCAAGGGATATTCTCACCCCTCGGGCTGCAGTTTTGAATAGCTCAAAATTGCGCGCAAGGGAACTCGGAGCGTTAACCCTCGATGTCAAGTGCCCAGCCGGGAGCCGCCGCCGTTTCAGACACGATCACGAGTGCCGTCAAGCATTTGGCTTCATTCGATTTTCAGGCGCTTCTGGACTGCGCCCACGGCAAGATGTTCGGACCCGGCAACCCGCGCCTCCCCCTGCCGCCGATGCTGATGTTCGACCGCATCACGCACATCGCGGACCGGGGTGGGGCCAACGACAAGGGCCAGATCGTCGCCGAGCTCGACATCAAGCCGGACCATTGGTTCTTCAAATGCCACTTCGAGTCCGACCCGATCATGCCGGGCTGCCTCGGCCTGGACGCGATGTGGCAGATGGTGGGCTTCTTCTTGGGCTGGATGGGTGGCAAGGGCCGCGGCCGCGCGGCCGGCGTGGGCGAAGTCAAGTTTTCCGACATGGTGCTGCCCGACGCGCGCCTCGTGACCTACGTCATCGACTTGAAGCGGGTGATCACGCGCAAGTTGGTGCTCGGGATCGCCGACGGCGTCATGAAGATTGACGGCAGGCTTGCCTACGAAGCGAAGGACTTGCGGGTCCTCCTCGCACCGGACGCGCCCGCCGCAGCGTAAACGCGAGGCGCCTGACGCTCGCGGGACTTTTGGATAGAAGGATCGTCGCATGAGACGCGTCGTCGTCACAGGCCTTGGTGTCGTCTGCTCGCTGGGCGCCAACGCGCAAGAGGTCACCGCCTCCCTGCACGGAGCGAAGTCCGGCATCGTCAAAGCGGACGACCAGGAACGCATGGGCTTCCGCAGCCAAGTCCACGGCAGCTTGAAGATCGATCTCGACAGCAGCGTCGATCGGAGAGCCAAGCGCTTCATGGGCGACGGCGCCGCCTACGCCTGGATCGCGATGAACCAGGCCATCGCGGATGCCGGCCTCGAACCCAAAGACATCTCGAACGAACGCACCGGCCTGATCGTGGGCTCGGGCGGCCCGTCGACGAAAGCGATCGTCGCCGCCGCCGACATCACGCGCGAGACGAAAAGCCCGAAGAAGATTGGCCCCTTTGCCGTGCCAAAGGGTATGTCATCCACGCTGTCGGCAAACCTCTCGACCTGGTTCAAGACCAAGGGCGTGAACTACTCGATTTCCTCCGCCTGCTCGACCTCGGCGAACTGCATCGGCAACGCCTACGAAATGATCCAGTGGG